>JBFMGO010000060.1:0-33967 GCA_040752695.1 bacterium | reverse complement strand
ATTCCGAACACGGCAGTTAAGCTCTTCTGCGCCGATGGTACTGCATTATCTCAATGTGGGAGAGTAGGTCGCCGCCGAGATTATTCTCTCTTATAGCCCGCATACCTTATTGTGCGGGCTTTTTCTTTTACACCTCGTAAAAGAAAATTACCATGTAAAATGAAAATATCTTCTTAAAGAAGAATTATCTTCTTAAACAGAATTGCATTTCATAATGGCGAATATTGATACCTGGAAAGTCAATATCAAGGGAAATAGCATGGATGGAGTATTTCCCGATGGACAATCCCTGCTAGCCAAAGTCTGGACAGATTTTGATGCCGGCTGTGACCTCCAGATCGGCAGAATCGTCATTTTCAAGAAAAAAAAGCCTTTTTCTTCTTGCAAATTTGCATCCTCTGATCACAGATTTTCACCCTCAGAGGCAGCACAACAGCATGTCTTAATCATTCACCGAATCGTAGCCAGATTTTTCCTTAAAGGCCAGCTTTCCTTTTGGGAAAAGGGAGACAACGATTACTTTCCCAAGGTATGTTATCCGGAAGAGATCGTAGGCATAGTAATGGATATTGAAGGCCATCCGGAAATTTTTCAAAGGTTGCAGCCTGGTCCTTGGCAAAGACGAAATCGAAAACTATTAAGGTTTTATAAGACAGTTGGAATGATTTATACCTTTATAGAAGAGGGAAGAGATAACCAGAGGCTGGAGCTTATCTATAAGATAGGGCACAGAGGATTTTGGTGCATTCTGTATTTTTTGTGCTCTTTTTTGAATCTGAAGGGCCACTGAGGGATCAAGTTTTTTTTATCTCTCATCGATGACGTCCCAAAAAGAAGTATTTTTTTGAAATTCAAGCTCATAAATTGTCATATGTTGAATGAAGTCATAGCAATTTTGGAATAATTGCCTGGTCAGGAATTGTTCCCGGCTAAAATATAAGATATTTCCCATCAGCCTGCTGAGAGCATCCCGTGCCGTCAGTTTTCTGGAATGCAGTCGGGGGCTTTGTTTCAGTTGGTAAATTCCCTTGAGGGGAAAACAAAAATTTCCACCCTTAATTTCCTGTTCCCCCCAAAAGGGAGTACTGTAGAGAATATACTTTGACTCGACCTTCCTGACCAGGGAAATCTCATCACTTAAAACCGATTGCTCCGGGCAGTGAGCGGCAAGAGTAGATTTCCCCGCCCCTGATTTTCCCATAAACACATAACCTTGTCCATCTCTCACTACTGATGCTGCATGCAGAAGAAAACCCCCTTCTTGAACAAGAATCAAAGAATAGAGAATCCGTAAAAAGGAATCAAAACTATAGATTGCAGCCCTGTTGGTAACGCGGGCAGTCATGTTGTTTAGATTAACTTCTGCCTCCAGATCCGGCCTGCGGATTAAAAATCGGTTGTTATGATAAGAAACATCTATCCATAATTTTTCTTCGATTAGTGTATCCCATTTTCCCTCTTCCTTTTCCTTTGATCGGATGTCCATGTACAGTTGGATAAAAGCAGCTTGAGCTGGAGGGGAAATCGTCAAAGAATCCTTTTCCGGTATCTGGGCGCAAGGCGAGGCAAACGCTTGATACTTTTCAGCGATAAGCTGCATAAACCTTGACTCATCGGATTTGATTAAAACCGGAATGCCACCGATCTCAATTTGAAAATTTTTCATACTATTACCACCTACTATCGTCTCTCTTCACATTTTCGTACCGTTTCATTTTTCCTTTTCCTCCTCCTCTTCCTGACCCCTCTCCTTGAGCAGGAGAGGAGTCTTTAGGGAAGAAGAGAAGAACGTAAACACACCTACTAGGTCAAAAAGTCTTAAAATGTCCTAGAAACCTGAAGTAAATATTTGATAATTCCCAAGATAGGGATTAGCTGCGGATTGATAGCCCGTCCAGTCAAAGGAAGACCATGATGATGAGGATTGATATGTCTGCCAGGTTGGAGTAGAACTATTAGACCAAGGTTGATAAGAAGGCAGAGATGGTACAGTCCATGGTAAGGGATTCGTGGTGGAGATTGGTTGCCTGGATGCTTCCTTGATATATTTCCCACGCGTAGTATCACTTGGGGTAAAGCCGCTCTTGAATCCTTTTACCTTAAGTGTGCTGGTCTTTGTCATGATCAGGGGAGATGTATAGGCGGAAGATTGTTCATCAGGTTCGCTTCCATCTGTGGTATAGCGGATATCGGCTCCTTTGGTAGCACAGCTTATGGTAACGGTCATTGAGTTGGCAAAGGTGCCAGAGGAGGGAGAAAGAACAGGTGTAGCGACTTTCTCCATGATTTTTGTATAGGTCCCGCTGGTTGTATCGCTTGGGTCCCAATCACTCTTAAATCCTTTGGCCTTGATCGTGGTCTTATCGGTCAGAGACAAAGGAGCGGTATAGATTGGTGAGGTTGTGGTTGGTTCGCTTCCATCCATCGTATAGTGGATATCGGCCCCTTGCGTATTACAGCTTATCGAAACGATGATTGAGTGAGCAAAAGGTCCAGGTGCCGGGAAGAGGATAGGAGTGGATACTTTTGCTTTTATCCTCGTATAGGTCCCGCTTGCGGTCTCACTCGGGGTGAAGCCGCTCTTGAAACCTTTCGCCTTGACTGTAGCGGTCTCGGTAAGGGTCAGGGAAGCAGCATAGACGGGTGAATTTTCGGTTGGTTCACTTCCATCCGTTGTATAGCAGATAACGGCGTCTGGGGAGGCGCAGCTTATGGTAACAGCTATCGGATCAGAGAAAGTGCGGGGTGCCGGTGAGAGGGTAGGTGTGGAAACTTTGGCGGTATAGGTTCCGTTTGTGGTATCGCTTGGGGTAAAGCCGTTCTTATAAGCCTTGGCCTTGATCGTGGTGCTCTTCGCTACCATCAGGGGAGCAGTATAGACGGGTGAATTTTCGGTTGGTTCACTTCCATCCATAGTGTAGTGAATGACGGTTCCTTGGGTGGCACACCGGATGGAAACGTTGATGGTATCGGAAAAGGTGTAAGATATGGGAGAAAGGACCGGGGTATCAACTTTGCCCATCCTGGTAAAGGTCTCGCTTGCAGTATCGCTTGGGGAATAGCCATTCTTAAACCCTTTCGCCTTGATAGTCGTGGTTCTGTTTAAGATCAGGGGAGTGGTGTAGACCAGGGAGTTTGCTGTCGGTTCACTCCCATCTTTGGTATAGTGGATAGTAGCCCCTTGAGTACTGCAGGAAATCTCTACCCGTATTGAATCGGCAAAGGCTCCTGATACCGGAGAAATGATTGGTGTGGCTACTGATTCTTTTACCTTTGAATAGGTTCCGGATGCGGTATCACTTGGGGTATAGCCACTCTTAAAACCCTTGGCCTTGACCGTGGTATCAGTTGTCACGACCAGGGGACCGGTGTAGGCAGTTGATTGTTCGGTTGGATCATTTCCATTCGTAGTGTAGCGGATGACAGCTCCTTCGGTATTACAGGTGATGGTAACGCGTATTGAGATTCTGAAAGCTTCAAATGCTGGCGACAAAACGGGGGTAGCAACAACCAGGGGAGTAACCGGCGGGAGTGCAGAAGCGTTCAGGATCAGGATATAGCCCTCCTCTTCAGTCAGGTCGGAGATTATCATCTCTTCACTTTGCCACCCCCCTCCACCATTAACTTCAATGGAGATCGGATCATTCAGACTCTTTTGCAATGAATCTCCGCCTACCGAGTCTTTAAGATCGGCAAGGTTTAAAACCCAGATCCCGTTTTTGTCAGTCACGGTAGACAGAGGATAGGAGTTAACTCCATCGTGGCTCGTAGTTATAAACACCAGTCCCCCGGACACCGGGCTTTCGTCTGCCCTGAGAACACGCCCACCGATGAAAAGATTATCAAGCGGTGAGGATGGCTGCAAAGGAGTATACCGATAGAAGTACCCGTTATTGTCGTCTCTGGTTGCCCCTGACTGAACTTCATAGTAACAGAGTCTTCCCGGTTGTAAACCATTCAGTTCCACTCGGTGGATTTTCCCTGTGCGGCTGTCCTTTACGACAGCATAATCCGCAAGACCCATGTCCGTGCTATAGTGGACTTCCCCCTGGCAATCGATATCGGTCAGCCAGGATATGGTTACAGATCCGGCAGTCTGATATGATTCCCTGATATCCGAGATAACCGGTGTGGAGAGATTAGAAGAGGTCAGGCTATAGGAGGGATATTCATCACCCAATCTGGAACGCACTGTTGACAGGGAAAGTTTCTCAGGTGTCCAGGTAACATCGTTTAAGACCTCAACCATATATCCTTCTCCGACACGAATATCGAACTCTGTTCCCAGTGCATATCCGGCCCAGGAGCGGTAGGACTCGGTTTTTTGTGAAAGGGAATTAAACCGGATAACGGATTTACACCCTGGAAGCGCTGTCAGAAGGGTAGCTGAGGTATAACCTGTTCTGGCATCATCAGGCATCTTGGGTCCGTAGATGAAGGAAACGAAATTGTAACCCTGGCTTAAGTTCAGGGTACTTGGTGCCTGAGCTATCAGGCCATCGAAGTTAAAGGAAGTAGCTTCAGATACCTCAGCATAGTAGGCCTCACCGGGAATAATCGGAAAGTCATCTCCGTACGGGGTGCCATTCCAGAAAAGATAACTTTCTGTCGTTTGTGACAGTGGATCGAATCCGATAATCTTCTGGCATCCTGGTATGGTGCTTAAAAGAGAAGATGCCTGGTAGGAAATAATGGAAAGATCCGGGGTAAGTAACTCTGCAACTGGCTGTGATATAAGATTATATCCTTGAGCCAGGGATGTACGGATGCTGTAAGAGCGTTGGGTGGTAGAGACGAATTCAAATCCCTTGATGACAAGCTGGCCAGTTTTGGCATCGAAAGATGAGTTCCAATAGTCGTTCGTATTATAAAAGAATTTCTTGTTTTCCGGAAAATATTTTTTGGATCTTATTACGTAATAACCGTCATCTCCGTTTTGGACGCCGTAAGCAGTCAGGATATTGGCACCCTCACCATTCCATCCCCACTGACCTCCAATCTTGGTCAAGTTAAGAGCATCGGGAGTGATCGGTTCATTCGCTGATTGAAAGTCACTGGTATAGGTGGAATAAAAGCCCGGTTCTCCATTAGGACCGTTATACAGATAATAGCCCATACGTCTTGGCGGTGCTGTTGATTTCCATCCGGTGCTGCAATCAGTCAGGTCAGTAGGTGCGAAGCCATTCGCATCAATAGTGGAGTCATCGAGGATGGCTTTGGGGTCTTCAGAGTACCATATGCCCCACCACCACACCTTTTTTTTCCCAAGATTCTTGAGGGTGTAGGTATAAGTATAAATTTGAGTTACAGGGTCATATGAAATATCTTCTATTACATAGGCCTGCTGGGAGTAGGCATTGGTCACATATCCTATGGGTAAGGATAGGCTGAATAATAATCCAAACAACACTGATGTAAGGATTTTAAATGACATATTTTTCATTTTCTTCTTCCTCACTATGGCTCAAAGGCAGGGTTTAGAAAAAATTTTAAATATGCTGTAAACCGGTTTTTTAGGATTACCAAATAATAGGGTACAGAAGATGGATGAGAGAGGACCAAGGTTTTATTCTATCTATGAGTATCAGCATGGCCTATCAAGCTGGCTCAAGCAAGTGAGAGTAGCCATACTCCCTGGAGGTAACCTTTTTGCCCGCTTATAGGGTGAATAGTCCGCCCTTGACTGTCTACTGAATACTGTCCAGGGAATTTGCAGTAAAATCCGTAACCTACCTACCTATGAAGATTGGCAGTTGGCAAGACGTCATAAGGATGTCTCTGCGTGCACTTAATTCTTGCGAGAGCCGTATGGGAGCCGATTATACAACTCATAGTCCTGCCCTCTGAGGGGACATCATTATCCAGGCATTCCTTTTAATCACTCTCGGAGTGGGGCACAATGCTTACCTTAGCAATACGAAATATGACTACTCTGCTTTATATTACACGACTTACCCGGTGCCCATCGATGTGCTGATGGAAAATTTCCGGCACCTTACGTTTAAAAGAGGGATATGAGTTTTAAAGATACAACTTTGAGATGTTAGCTTACACCATGCAGTCCCTTTGGCAGACTATATCGTAAGCAGGTATTGCTTTTGCAGCATGCAAGAGCGAGTGTCTCAAATACTTCTTCAGAAATGATTCTTGGTGGTTCATAGCTTTTTGGGGCTGGTGCTTTCTCGATTAATATTTTCTTTCTTTCCATATTTTTTTCCTCCTTAGCTGTTTGGGTTATTGGAAAGATGTACTAAAACTCTTGATGATAAATGCTTGGTCCGTTTACGATGTCTGATAGTGTCACTCATTCTCTCCTCTTGCCTCAGTCATCCAGCAGGCAGCACTGGAAGGACCCAAAAGATCGCCATCCTCAAGATAGGCTAAACCAGGGCACCGGGCACACCAGGATAAGTGACGACAGTCACTGCAACCATGAATATCTTTTATCTGGTACTGACGGATTTTCTGCATTTGCGGTGAATGTTGCCATACCCAATAAAAGTCTTGCTCTCGTACATTTCCGCAGACAACAGGCAATTGAACGCACGGGGTGACATCTCCTTCCGGAGAAACGAAGCAGATATAATGACCGGCACTGCAGGGGATCTCTTCGATTATATCACTGAGGAGGCATGCATTTTTCTCACCTGTTTCAGACCCCTTATTCCGGAAAATCGGATCATGCAAAACCGTGTGTAAATCTTCCTGATCTATTCGGTGCTTCAGCGGATCGCGATTCCCATCATCCCGAACTGTGATAATGGGATCAAAGGCATAATCGGTTCCAAGGCTCACGGCTAGGTCATATACTTTTCGATACTCTCCAAGATTCTGTTTCATGATAGCGCATTTTATCTTGACTGGAACACCCTCTTGCTTAAGAAACCGGATTCCTTCCATGGTCTTTTGCCATGAACCGGAAACACCACTGATCATGTCATGTATTCGAGCCTCGGCTGCATATAAACTGATATGCACTTCCTGGAGATGAAACTTACGAAACGTTTCAGCCTCTTTTTTCCCCAAAAGTGTCCCATTGGTGAAAACCTTAACGGCAAAGTCCAATCTGCGAGCAGAGTCGATAATTTCATAGAGATCTTCTCGAAGTAATACTTCACCTCCAGACAGGGTCAGGAGGAGGCATCCTGACCGAGCCAGTTGCTCAAGAAGCTGATGAATTTCCTGTAGAGTCAGTTCAGAGCCAGGTGCTGGAACGGCAACAGTCTCTTTTCCACTCCTTTTTGATTTTTCTCTCTTTCCTACACAGCAGTGAATACAATGAAGATTACATTGTCTGGTTACATTAACCTGGACAGCAATGGGAATCTTATTCTCCAGGCTATAAGCTACGATATTCATCTACCTACACCCGATCCTTCCCCTACAGCCTTTTCATCCTGCAGAGTCAGAATTCCCTTCGTGCACATTTCCTCTATGAAGGACTCACAATCTGCTTTGATTTCCTCGTAACTGGCAGCGTATTCCTCGTGGATCACCGTAATGATCTCTTCAATAGCCTTTTGGTCGCCGCAAAGATTCCATATTCGTGATCCTACGTCATTGAGGGTATGCAGGGTGTTGTCTCCCAGAGTCATGATAATTGCCTGTCCGTCAATTACCCTTGATGCTGTATTTTCATTTCTGGATACGTATTTTCCGGTCATGGAAAAATCTCCTGATGAACAATCTCCATATTTCTTCAAATTATACTTTAATATGAATTTAGATTCAATAAAAAAATACAGTAATATCGTTAATCATCCAAATTATACTATAAATACGAACATAATGCCATAGTTTATGTCCTCATGTTAAACAAATTAATGAAAAAGCTGCTGTCGGGCTGCCAGGCAACAATCGTTTTATCCTTCCCCAATTCCTTTTCCTGCCCAGCAATCCACTACACATCCTCGAAGCAGGCGATACAGGGCAAATAAAGGATTAAGGAGAACATAAAGATTGGTGCGGTAAGATTGAGGAGATAGTCCATATCGGTAAGCGATGGTTTCCCGGGAGGAGAATATCACTTTGCAGGCCGACTTGACGATTGCTTTCTCGTTTAACAAAAATAACAACAGAAGCTGGCGCAGATCCTGACCCATTTTCCCCCGCACCAGCCTCTGTTCGGTAAAGAGAGATTGGAATACCCGGTGTTTCCACGATGCTGATTGATAAGCCAGCTCTTTGGCAATCGGTACATCGAACATGCTGTGAACCAGACTCAAGGCAAAAATGAAATTATCGAGCAGGCCCAATTCAGAGGCTATACGTGTCACACGTTCCCAATGAATGTCGTTTTCGTAGTATCTGATCACCTGCCCGATATCCACTAGCTGTTTAAGGAATGCGTAGCGGGACATATGAGCGTTGATAGTCAGATAGAGCAGGGTTATCTCCGGTCCCATGGTCAGGCAATGCATTCCACCCTTTAAGTGCCTGTTCTGAGCAACCCGAAAGATTTCCCTCTCCCACCAGCTTTCTACAGGAAGTGTATAGTCTCGCCTGTTCGCCAGGCCCCAATGCAGTTCAACGCAAAGCTTCTGACCGTTCTTTTCTCCTTTCTCCATGTGCAGGGTATAGCAATTGTCTGGAAAAAAGGCATCCTTGAGAGGCTGATCCCTCTCATATCCCATCTGTGTCAGTATTTCTTCTGCCCTCCGAAGATCGTCTTTACGGATTAAAATATCGATATCGGTTATCATCCGAAAGGATATGTCCGGATAGACTTCTTCTGAGAGAAAGATCCCCTTGATGGGAATACTTATTATTCCCCGTTCTCCCAGTGCCGCAAATACCCTGTCTATTTCTGCCGAGAGAAAGAGATTCCTGGCCATATTTATCCGAAAGCTCCGCTCCAGCCCCTTTCTGATCATCTCCGGCACACCGGTCCAATCTATTTCCTTCAGGATATGATAGATTACGGGAGTGACTCCATGCCATTGGGACCAGGAGAGAACGAGAGGCCAGTCAATCCCCTTCCCAAGGTAACTGAGAATCCCTTCTGATGTGTCTGCTTTCCCTTTTAGAAAGTGGCGTAAGCAGGCCAGAAAGAATTTTTCCTCTTCAGCCACTTTCTTCGCCTTTAAAAACTTCGTACAAAATCAGCTCTCTCTTTTTAGGCTCATCTTCTACTTCAGCCACTCTCTGAAGTCAGTAATAAATTGGTTAACTGCCTCAGTAGTTTTGGGGTGGGAACACATCTGGGTGAAAAATTTCGGTGGTACGGTCACAATATCTGCACCGGCCTGCATGGCCTCGTTAATGTCAGCGATGTGGCGGATGCTGCCGATGATGATCTTTGATGGGCAATTGCGGTCTTTAATGGTCTGTTTCACGGCACTGATGACTTCTGAGGAATTATAGCCAATATCCCTGATCCGTCCGCTGAATAAACTGACAAAATCGGAGCCCGCCTCTGCAGCCATGACAGCCTGGTTATAAGACATGCAGCAGGTGCAGTTTACCTTGATCGCCTTATCCTTCAATTTTTTGATCACGGATAATTCATTCCAGCCAATGGGGATCTTGATATTCAACCCCTCATAATGGAATTCCTCCACAAACTCCTCCGCCTGTCTGATCATCTCTTCAGGCTCGGTAGAGAAGACCTCCACACTGAGGGGAATATCATGATAACCATGGGTCCTCACCAGATGGATGATTTTATGGATATGTTCCCTGAAATCACATTTTTCCTCTTTGGCGAGGATCGATGGATTGGTCGTTATTCCACTGGGAAAACCTCTTTCTAATGCTTCTTCAATATCCTTAAGGTTTGCTGAGTCAATAAAAATTTTCATTCCCTGTTCTCCGTAAGTGTGATTTTTATCTATCCCTGTCTCTTTATCTCGCTAGCCGGATAGCTGAGTTTATCTATTTGTCTATATTACCTTTATTTCACTGATTCCCATTTCATCTCTAAGGCCTTCATCTTAGGATGGGATACTATCAAGTGCCAGATCACTCCCTGGAAGGATTCGGTATGCGGAGTGACCGTTTGCGGATTGATGGTGGGGATAATCACGCAGGCATCTGCTATCCGGGCCGTAAATCCACCATCACGGCCTACCACGCCCAGAATCCGGGCACCAACCTCATGAGCATACTGCATTGCGTACACAAGGTTGGCACTAATCTTTTTCTCAAGATTCCCCCCGCCGACGGAAAAGATAAACAATCCGTCCTGGGCCTTTATCCTGCTCCCTTTTAACCAGTTTACCAACGCTGTTTCCCATCCATCATCATTAATCCGGGCAGTCAGTTCAGAGGCATTATCCAAAGGAGTATAAGCTTCAAAGCCTGCAATTTTACGAAAATCATTCACTGCATGGGTGGCGTTTCCCGCTCCTCCTCCGACACCAAGGAAGAAAAGCCTCCCGTTCTCTTCCCTGATCCTGGCTAGTACATCTACCATTTTCTCGATTTCTGACTCTTTCAAAAGCCCTATAATACTCTGCATCTCTAATAGATAATTGGCTGTATATGACATATTACTGTTCTTTCTCCTTCTCCTTGAGGGACTTCGCCCTCTTTTTAAGAGTTATCACCTGCCCCAGTCAGGGTCCTCTTCCCCTTAAAGGGTTTCTTCTTATTCTCCCTTTCTATAAATATTCCTTACCATCCGACTGGCTATCATGAACACACTCTTCCTTCTCGAAAGATATGTCTCTTAAAGAGAGCCTTTGGGATAGATTCTCGTAGCTTATTTCCAGATTTTCCCGTCCCTTGATGATTCGTACCGCCTCCGGCAGGCTGGAAACGATAAAATCGGGCTTCACTCCACTCTTTTCCATGATCCGGCATAAATCGCACTTAAGCTGGCCGATCAAAAAAGTAGTGCATCCTGCACAAGCCCCTGCTTGAATATCCGTAATGCTGTCACCAATCATGTAGGAGGCATTGAGGTTCAGCCGATGCTTTTGGGCTGCTTCAAGCAGTAAGCCCGGTTTGGGCTTGCGGCAGGCGCAGTCCATAATGTATTGAGGATTCCCCTGATCATTCCCTGTGGGATGATGAAGGCACATGTAAATATCGTCAAGGCAGGCCCCCTCAAGAGCCAGATCGGTTTTCATTTTTTCCGTAATAGAATTCAGGACATTCTCATCAAAATGCCCTTTGGCTATACCTGGCTGGTTTGTGGCTACGATAGCTAAGAAACCGGTCCCATTGATTTCTTTAATGGCCTGTCCCACTCCATCTCTCAGGTGAAACTGCCCGGGAGTAAATGGACTGTCAATCACCCCGATATCGTGGTGGTAGATAATCTCATTGATTACTCCATCGCGGTCCAGAAATATCGCCTTATTCATTCCTTCCATATCTGAAATTACCTCTTTACCCATACTGCCAGGGTATTCCATCATTCCACCATTTCATCATTCCAAATTTTTCCCCTTAAACCGAAAATATTCCTGAGCCTTTTGGTAATATTCCGGGGTATCAAGGGAGATCAGATAACCATTCATCGGGTAAGCATAGATTCCCCTTTCCTCCCTGATCATCCTTGGGAGAAGGTGATAGCCGAAATCGTAAAATTCACCCTTCGGAATCAGATCAAGCACTTCGTGTTCCAAAAGCAGGATCCCTGCATTGACATAGTGGCTGAAGATTTCTTCCGGCTTGGGTTTTTCTACCATTCGCACTACCCGGCAATTATGATCAAAGGCAAGAATACCGCTCTTTGATACTTCATCCTCTTCGATGAAGGCCATAGTCAAAAGAGCCTTTTTTCTCTCGTGAAACCGTCTTAGAGCAGTCAAATCACAGTCGGTCAGATTGTCTCCATAAAGCACCATGATCTTTTCTCCCTCGTCCATAAGCTCTTCAAATGCCTTTACCGCGCCGGCCGTACCAAGGAGCTCTTTTTCAAGGTTATACTGAATGTTTACCCCCCACTTGTGGCCGTCTGCGAAATAATTCTGTATCACTTCGGGGCAGTGGTGGAGGTTGATACACAGATTTTCGATACCATGTTTTTTAAAGAGCAGTATTCCATGCTCCAGTACAGGCTTTCCTCCTATTTCCATCATCACCTTAGGCATGTTCTGCGTATAGTGGCCAAGCCGTGTTCCCCTGCCCGCAGAAAGAATTATTCCTCTCATAGTAACGCCGCCTGAAGCACACGCTCTTTGATATACTCGATTGACTTCCTGAGGCCCTCTTGGAGATCCACCTTTGGTTCCCAGCCCAATTGCTTCTCTCTGGAAATGTCCGCTAGGGTTATTTCTGCCTCGCCGGGCAGGTCTTCTTTATGGATGGGAGTCAGGCCGGTTTGTAAAATATCCTCGATGACCTGAAAAATTTCGTTAACGGAATAACTTACACCGCTGCCTACATTGAAGGTTCCACCATCCAGCCTTTCGTCATTCATAGCCAAAAGGTGAAACTGGTTGACATCATCCACGTAAATAAAATCTCTCCTTTTCTCTCCACTGCCATAAATGACCGGCCTCTCCCCCTTGAGCATACGCATGATAAAAGCACTCATCACCGGCGGCACCACTCGACGCCAATCCTGGGCAGGGCCGTAAACATTGAAATAGCGCACAGTAATACCCGTAACTCCCAGCAAACGCCGGTAACTTTCACAGAATAGTGATGCTCCCCTTTTGCTCACCGCATAGATACCAAGCGGACATACCCTGTCTGTCCTGGAGGGGAAATCCAAAATCCCTTCATACTCAGCCGAGGTGTCGGCATAAATAAATTTTCGCACCCTGGCTTTTCTTGCTCCTTCAAGAACATTCACAGTTCCATATACATTGATCTCACTTGTCTCGAGAGGATTACTCAGACAGTCGATCAGGCAATTTTTGGCAGCCAGGTGAAATACCGTATCGACGCCCTCGAACAAAGGATAAATTTTCTGATCCCTGATATCCATTTTATGGAAGATCACGCGCCTATCGATATTTTCCAGGGTGCCGTAAGAAAGGTTATCTATGCCCACTACCCGGTATCCCTCATCACAGAGCCGCTTACACAGATTGCTGCCGATAAAACCGGCACAGCCAGTAACTAAGACCGTTTTTTGATTCATTTTAATTATTTCCTTATGATGTTGTTGCCTGGTGAAAAACTTTTGCTTGTTATTCGAGGTGGTTAAAGAACTGCGATGGGTTAATTCTCTAAAGATGCAGGATGGGCATTGGCTGTCAAGCTGTGTTCAGCAAAGATAATTCCTATCAATACCGATAGTAACACACTGATAGACAAAAAGTTCAACAGGTTGGAAGAGAGCATATGAACTATCGTCGCCATCTCGCCTCCGATAATGCTTAAAGACACCATTTGCTCGAACCTGCTTTTTTTCCGGTTATACACCTTTACACTTCCGGAAATACCTTCAACTATCAGCCACAGAAGGCAGAAAAAACCCGGTATTCCCATTTCCGCAGCCGTTTGAAGATATTGATTGCATAATTCCAATCCATCATATCCATTATATTTTGAAAGCATCCACTTTTTAATACTTCTCATGTAATCACGATCGATACTCTTATACCCTGCCGGAATAGCAGAATGAAAGGAGGTAAATACGTCAACCCCAGCGCCGAAAAAGGGGTAATCCCTGATAATTCCGACAGATTGTTTCCATAGTTCTATCCTTCCATGAAAGTTCCTGCTGTCCATCTTGCCCAGGATACTGGTAAATCCCAGGCATATAGCAAGCATGAAGATAACGGCTAAAAGGAAAGGTAGTAAAATCAGGAGCTTTCTATTCACTAATTCTTTATTAACACCAGACTTGCCGAAAAACAGGAAACTCATCGCTCCCAAAGCGACCGTTAAACTTATCCATCCCCCACGTGACAGGGATAAAATAAAAGCCAGTATCATCATAATGAGAAGGTAAAAGACCATGATTCTCTGTCCAGGTTCCAACTCGTCAAATAATATGCCGATGGTCAAGGGAATAATAAGAGCCATATATCCGGCAAAATAATTTGAATTTTCGAACGTGGCTGATAATTCGACTGGTAAGACCCAAAAGGAGTGATCGATACCGTCAAGGAGTTGAATAAGCCCGAGTAGCGAAAGAAAGCTGCCGGTAAGAATGGCCGCATAGAGGATGATTTTGATTTTTCTCCTGGTATTGAGAGTGTCTTGAGCTACGTAGAATATAATAATACAATCCAGGACCTTCAAAACCCCGGATATGCTCTTTGTGTGATCCAATGAAAAGATACAGGAGAGCAGAGCGAAAATGAAAAAGAAGATGAGAGGGAAATCAATTGGTGTTTTATGTACAGGCCGTGATCTTTGTCCTCTCATCTTGATAATCCAGTTTATCAGCATGACAAAGCTGAGGGCATGCACCACCAGCACCGGCCATCCGCTAAAGGTCCCCTTGGGCAGCGGGGTGAATACTAAAAGGAGCACAAGGGCGAGCTCAATAACCAGGTCGGGTGCAAAAAGGCTATTCAATCGGGTGGAAATCATTACTTCTTAAACCTTTGAAGGGCCTGGCTTTCAAAAAAAGAGAATCTTATAGATTCACCGGCCTTGCAAGCCGGGCTGACTCATACACCGCATCCAGCATCCGGTTGGCCTGATATCCATCCCAGCCGCTCCCCTCTGGCTCACGGTTTTCTTCGATGGCCCGCAGGAACTCTTTCCACTCCTCTTCCCAGGAGATATCTTCAGGGGGAAATTCGATAACCTGCTCTTCAGGTGCTCCACCCTCCGGTTTTCTTCGGCCCGCTTTAAGCGTCTCACGGCCATAGCTGCCGCCCAGACCTTCTATGATTACGTAGCCATCGCGTCCAAATACCTCAAAGGAAAATATGTTTTTCCATTGAGTCCAACTGGTATGCAGGGAAGCTATCTGTCCTTTGTGTGTCTTAAACAGGGCAAAGGCATTATCCTCTACCTGCATGTTCCAGACGTAGGTAGGCAGAGAGCCAAAGACCTCATGGAAATCTCCCGTAAACCACCGGAAAAGGTCCACGACATGTACCCCCTGATCCAAAAGTTCACCCCCGCCGCACAGATCCTTATCCGCACGCCACTCACGGTCATACCCCGGTCTTCCTCCGTGTCCGTATCTGCACCGCAGGAAGCACACCTCCCCAATCCTCCCCTCAGCCACAATCTGTCTGCCTCTGGCTATTGCCGGATGGTGGCGGTGGTTGAAGCCGGTCTTCAACTTTACTGCATTTTTTCTTGCTGCCTCTACGATTAACCCGGCCTCGATGGTATTCCTTCCCAGGGGTTTTTCGCATAAGACATGTTTCCCCCTTTCCAGGAAGGACACAGCGATGGGAGCCAGAAACTTGTTTACGGTGGCAATGACCACCACATCGATGTCCTGTCGCCCTGTTATCTCTTCCCAGCTTTGATAAGCATCCCCGCCAAACCTTGTGGCCAGCCCTTGCGATCTTTCAAGGTTTACATCGGCCACGGCCACCACGCTGCCCTTTTTCGACTTGGTGATAGCCGCAGCTCTCTTATTTCCTATCAGGCCAGCTCCTATGATTGCAACTCGCATCCTATTCCGATCCTTCCTTTTCGGTATTTGCACTGCCGATGTTAACTCACTCTTCTTAATGTGTAGAGATTTCCCGACATTATTTCTCTGATCCGGTCCGGTCCAAACTGCCGCCAGTCATCCCAGACCGCGCTGACAAGACGGCCGGTGAGGCCGTCGGATTCAGGCGAAGCCAGGAAAACCGCCAGAGCTGCTGCCGCAAAGGGAGAAACCCCCCCCGTCTCGCTCCTTTGCCTGGCCTCCTGTAATTCCTTCTCTCCCGCTTTTGCTCCCCCTGCTTCCAGTACTTCTTCGAGCATCCTGGTATTTACGGCTCCAGGAGCAATGGCGTTAACGTCGATAGAATAATCCCTGACCTCCTCGGCCAGGGTTTCCGTGAAGCGGACAATGGCTGCCTTGCCGGTACCATAGGCTGAGAAGTATGGCCGGGGAGAGGTGGCGCCACCGCCTGACAGGTTAATGATTTTCCCTTTTTTCCGGGATATCATGATCGGCAGAACCTGTCTTACGCACCGTGCAGTGCCGATACAGTTGACCTTGATATTTTCAACCCAATCCTCGAAGTCAACCTCCCAGAATCTGCCGATTGGCCCCTGGATACCCGCATTATTCACCAGTATATCTACTCCGCCAAAGGCAGCTAAAACTTCGCTGATCATGTGCCGTGCGTCTTGCTCGCGGGATATATCTGCCTTAAAGCTTCGGACAGGACCAAATGACGACAATTCTTCAGCAGTCTTTTCCAGTTCATCCTGATTGCGGCCGGTAATTGCTACCGAGGCACCCTCTTCCAGAAATGCCCTAGCTATGGCTTTGCCGATTCCCCGGCTGCCGCCGGTGACAACAGCTTTCTTTCCTTCCAGTTTCTTTCCTTCCAGTTTCATGCCGTTATCCTAAATACCATGATCAGGCCGAATGCATTGCATGGATCACGGACATTCTCTTTTGGGTCTGCGGTATGCTCCACACATGATAATCATGGTTTTCACTTTCGCTGTTCACCAGATTAACGATAACCTTTGATCCCTCGAATTCGAAATTAAACCGCATCTCCCTGAGCCCCATGGCCTGCATTGCATTTCTCAACCGCTCATGATCTTTTTCTATATAGAACAGGAAAAAGCCCCCTCCTCCGGCACCGGTGATTTTTCCACCGAGTGCTCCATGCTCCTTTGCCACCCGGTAGATGAGATCGAATGTCGGGTTGGATATCTTGGAAGACATTTTTTTCTTATATTCCCAGTGCTTATCCAGCATCAATCCGAAATCGGTTAAATTACCGTCCTCGATCAGCTCCTTAATCTGATATCCGCTTTCTTTAATGTAGTGGAGGCTGTCCATGACAGTTTTTTTATTATCCTGCGCCCCTTTATTTTGTTCCCCCAGGATATCCATGCTCTTCCTCGATACTCCGGTGTAGAACATCATCACGTTTCTTTTCAGATCATCCACGGTATTTGGAGTAACTTTAGCCTTCATCACCTTGACCCTTCCGTCTTTGGCTATCTCAAAGGCGGTCAATCCTCCGAAAGTGGCAATATACTGGTCCTGCTTTCCGATCGGCTTCTGCAAAAGCTCCATCTCCAGATAGCAGGCCTCTTCGGCCAGATCGGAAAGGCTGATATAGTCTCGCTTCAAAGCGTGAATAGCATGCAAAAGGCCGACCGTGTAGCAGCTCGATGAGCCCAGACCCGTCCCGTCGGGGACATCCGCTGATGAAATAATCTCAATGGCCTTTTCGATCCCCAGTATGTTCAATGCGCCTTTGGCAATCTCGTGCTGCAGTTCATCTATATGGTTTACCGTTTCCGATTTTGCATATTTTACCCTGACCAGGTCATCTACTACCGGACGGTTTAAGTTAATGAACATATACTTATTGATAGCCGCACTAAAGACGAATCCGCCGTGTTGCATGTAATAAGACGGTAAATCCGTCCCGCCCCCACCAAGGGTTATCCTGAACGGTGTTCTGGTGATAATCATTATCTGTTGTTCTCCTATTAATGAAATCAACTGGTTATTAACTGGCATTGCCCTCTGGATGTTGTATACTTCTTTCCGCATTCGCACACTGTCGGGTCCATCGGGCTGCCGGCCTTCAGCCGCAGACCGCATATGCACATCCAGCCCTGCACTCTTGCAGGATTTCCAAAAACGAGGGCATGGTCCGGCACATGACGGGTCACCACGGACCCTGCCCCTACCGTTGCAAAGCTGCCTATCCGCATACCGGGAACAATGACTGCTCCAGCTCCAATGCTGGCTCCCTGCTCGATCCTGATAGCCTCATAGGGCTTGGGGAATCCGGAGCGGGGAAAGCGTTCGTTGGTAAAAACGACATGCGGCCCTAAGAAGGCCTGATCAGCAACCGTAATTCCCTCCCAGAGCGAAATACCATTCTTGATCACAACACGGTTGCCTATACGGACGCCGTTTTCCAAAAAGCAGTGTTCTGCGATATTACAATAGTCGCCGACTGCAACATCCTCCTGGACATGGGTCCATGCCCAAATGCGTGTGCCACAGCCGATTTTTTTGCTTTCGACTATGGCCAAATGATGAATAAAAGGAAGTGGATTCGGTGAGATACTCATGAAAAAAGCTCCAGCACTGCCTGAAAGCTCTTCATTACCCCGAGCATATACGCGCCGTCCGTGAAGGGAGTTGTTCGGGTTTGGATGCAGTGCACAAAGTGGCTTATTACCCGGAAGAGGGGTTCATCATTACCGTGGGTAATCTCTTCTTCGTGTTTTTCTTCAATCCAAAAGAGCTTTATCTTACCGCCCGTTGCCAGATCATCGAAAATTAACTGCTTTTGCCTGTCGCAGATAAGCAATTCTCTTCTGCGCTCTGGAAGTGTCCAGCTCAATCCGATATGAATGGGAAAAGAGTCGGTTTCAAGCCGGATAAAGGCCGTATCGCAAAGGGTATCAGAGAGCATGTTGACCTTGTGGCCTGCCTTTGGCTTGAAACTTTTTCCCGGCAAAAGGTAGTTGAGAATGGCCATGTCATGGAACAATAAATCGAGTACCACGCTTGTGCCGTTGTCCAGCATGGTTTCTTTCAGGCGGCTAACATGATGCATACGCAGGTCATTGCCATAGCGCAGGGATTGCATAAACAGAATATCCGAAAAGAGGCCGCTATCGAGCAGTTCCCTGATTTTGCCGAGCGGCTGGCTGTAGACAAAGGTTGAATCCATCATAAAGATGCATCGGTTACGCTCGGCCAGCTCGTTGAGGCGTTCCAGTTCATCAATGGTTCTGGTCGGGGGCTTGGTTACCAGTACGTCCTTGCCTGCTTCCAGAGCGGCCCTGGCCAGATCGTAATGGGTGGCTGGCGGCGTGGCAATGACTACCGCCTTAATCGAAGAATCACTGATCACTTCTTCAGGGGCGGCGAGCACCGGAACCTGCAAAGTTTTGGCCATCTCTTCCCTGCAAGCGGGCCGGGGATCAACGCCAGTCACCCCTGCAACAGCAGGGTGGTGGAGCACATTGCGGAATAACTTGGATCCCCACCACCCCAATCCTAAAACAGCTACATTACACATACGGTTACCTTTACTCTTTTTCCTAAAAAAAATTTTTAATCTGATCTACTACAAAGCGAATCTGCTCCTCGGTTAATTCCGGGTACATGGGCAGGGACAGGATCTCGCCCGCCATCCGTTCGGCTGCGGGGAAATCACCCCTTTGGTACCCAAGGCTGGCATAGGCTTTTTGAAGATGCAGAGGAACGGGATAGTGCAGTCCTGTATTGATCCCCTGATCCTCCAGGTATTTCATCAGGGCATCACGCCTTTTCGTTCTGATCACATAAAGATGAAACGAGTGCGTTCTGTCCGGCTTTACCTTTGGAGTAGTCACCTGCGGTACATCCTGTAACAATTCGCTGTAAAGAGCTGCATTTTCCTGACGCTTTTTGGTCCAGGAGGTAATCATTTTCAGCTTGACCGAAAGGACAGCTCCCTGAATACCCTCCATCCGGTAATTATGTCCAGGCACCTCATGATGGTACCTGATTCTGGCCCCATGATCATGGATAAGCATCATCTTCTGGTATATCCCGGTGTCGTTGGTAATTACTGCACCTGCCTCACCATAAGCCCCCAGGTTCTTGCCAGGGTAAAAGGAAAAGCAGCCGGTAAGGCCCAAAGTGCCGACGGGTTTTCCATCGAACTGAGCACAATGCGCCTGGGCACAATCTTCGATTATGATCAGGCCGTATTCTTTGGCCAGGGCGGTGATTTTGTCCATATCCGCGGGCTGGCCATACAGGTGCACCGGTATGATTCCTTTCAGCTTGCTCAGATCCTCCCTGCTCATCGTAGACAGGGTCTCATCGAGCCGTGCAGCATCCATATTGTAGTGCTCATCACAATCCACGAATACCGGCTCTGCACCGCACAAGGTTACGGCCTCGGCTGTTGCGATAAAGGTATTTACCGGCAGGATGATTTTATCTTTATGCCCTACTCCCAAGGCCCAGAGCGCCAAGTGCAATGAGTCTGTCCCTGAGCTGGTTGCAATGCAGTAGGCCGCATCATGCAGCCGGGCAAACCCATCTTCGAATTCTTTTACCTTCGGCCCCATAATGAAGGCAGCATTATTCAGCACATCCTGAATGGCTGCATCGATTTCAGGTTTAATAGTTTGATATTGAATTTTCAGGTCTACAAAAGGTACTTTCATCTGATGTCAACTCCTCCAAGCAAGCAATTATCCGTATTTTGGTATTCTTCCTCATTCCTTACTCTTCTTGATATCCTTTCCGGACTCTCTTTTTCTGCTCTTCTGTTCTCCTTTTCTGCTATTCTGCTTCCCTTGCCGGAGAGCACCACTGAAATGGTTCTGAGTAAAATTTCAAGATCAAACAAAAGGGAGTAATTTTGAATGTAGTAAAGGTCCAGGATAACCATATCATCATAACTGACTTCACTTCTGCCCCTCACCTGCCACAGTCCGGTTATGCCCGGCTTGACCTGGAAGCGCCGTTTATGCCATGGCTTATAAAACCGGTATTCTTCGGTTGAGCAAAAACGCGGGCCAACCAGACTCATCTGGCCTAAGAAAACGTTCATCAGTTGTGGTAATTCATCCAGCGAATGTTTGCGCAGGAAGCGGCCTGTCTTTGTGATACGGGACTCATCCTTGACAAAGCACTCCCCATTGACACGACCTTGAATGAAATCCTCCATAAATTGGAGATGACGCTTTTTCCCCTCTTCATATTTTTGGCTTTCAGCCTGGCTACCGGAGCAGTTGCTTATCATGCTGCGAAATTTATAAGCTACAAAAGGCTTCCCCTCTCTGCCGACTACTTTACTGGTATAGAAAACCGGGCCTTCTGAATCATGCTTAATGGCCCAGGCGATAATCAAAAAGAAGGGGGAAAGAAGAGTCAGAAGAACCGATGATCCCACAAGGTCAATTGCCCGCTTCATGGCAAGATGAACCATACCTGCCTCCCTGGGGACGATCCGGTAGGTCATTAATCCGCCAAACTCCTCGGCCTCCATTTTCTCGGTTACCGTGGAGAAAAGGTCTGAAACGATGTGAATCACCAGACCAGCCTTTTTGCATCTGTCCACCAGGTCCAGCAATACTCCTTTTTCGATATTGCTGATGGCGAGAATGATTTCTTCAATGTGATGTTCTGAAACAATGTCTTCCAGATCATGGCTGTTTCCGAAGACTTTCTTGCCACAAACCGTTGTACCGGGTTTTTTGAAGTCATCGCAAAATCCGATAACATCAAAATAGCTTCCAGGATTATGTTCAAGATAGGCGCAGACACTGCTTCCGTGCTGGCCTGCACCCAGGATCAGTGTCCTTTTTTTTATCTTGCCTCTCTCAGCCAGATAATAGAACACCTTTGGAACAATCAGGACCCTGGCCACGGCCACCAGGATGAAGCTGACCAGAAACCCCAGACCGATAGTCAACCGGCTGTCAGCAATATATTCAGTCTTAAGGAAAAAGATGATCAGAACGAAGGCTGCCAGACACCTGAGATAGCATTTTAACAGTGACTGGAGCTGATGAATGGGATTTGTGATGGACTGGTATTTATACAAGCCTTGCAGTTGGAATACCATAAGGAAGATAATCGTAATCAGAACGATGGAAGGTGTATAGTAAAGAGGTAGCCGCTGCGACCTGCCATAGAAACCGGAGGCAAAAACATACCAGAAAGCACTATGAAAACCCATAAAGATGAGAATAATGTCTAGAATGGCCATGCCCACTTTATGTCTGGAAACCATGATACTTTTCCTCATTTTTGAATTTAATGATTGGGGTGCGGTTTACCACCGCCCCTTCGCATTCCTTTTCTGAGGTGCTATATTTCTGTAGAGTACCTCATATTCTTTTACCATTCTGTCCCATGAATAGGTATTCTTTATCCACCCTTGAGCATCGGCAGCATAACGGGCCATGAGTCCCGGGTGTTCTAAAGCCCATTGCATCTTTTTGGCAAGATCCTGAGCATTTCCTGACTGAAAATAAACGCCGTGCTTGTCAAGGACGTCTTTATTTTCAGGAATATCACTGCAGATAAGAGGGACTCCCATGACCGCCACTTCAAGGAGCATCATGGACATTGCCTCGACCAGTGAAGGAAAAACAAACAGGCGGCAATTCTGGACAATGCCAAAGAGTTTCTCTTTTTCCGAGATATGAGGAATAAACAGTGTCCGGTCATCGGCCATATCTTGCAGTCTTTGGCTATACTGTGGCACCTGTGAAAGGTCACCTATAATAACGAGCTTCATGTCTTCGGGCATGATCTGGTAGAATGCCTCCAAAACCAGATGACACCCTTTGGTCGGATCAATACGGCCGGCGGCAAAAAGAATATACTTTCCTTCCCTCACGCCGATATGTACCAGGGCGGCTGCGGCCGCCTTTTGGCTTACCGGATACTCTTTTACTCCGTTAGGCAGGCAGAGGACCTTTCGCTTGCACCGGCGTTTAAAATACTCAGCATCACACTGGGAAACGCTGGTGGCGCAATTTGATAGCAAAAGGTAGGGATACTCGGTTAACCCCATCAGGGTGCGGGCCAGATGCCCCCATTTGCTTCTTGCGGCCCGGATGGGGCTGCCATGTGATGTGGCTATCACCCGGTATCTGAGCCGCAAAAGGGGCAGTATAAAGCACGCCTCGACATTATGGAGGTGAATAAGGTCATAGTCCCCCTTTGATAAAGCATGCAGAGCGGAGAGTACAAAAAGGGAAACAGGCTGAAGGTATTTCCCCGGCAGGGTCGGGATACGTACCAGCTTTACTCCCGGTATTTGTATATCAGGAGGAGTATAGCGGAAATTACAGTAGACGGTCACTTTCTGCCGGTTGGCAAGTTCCTGCACAATAGGCTCGACCACCCGCTCGGCTCCACCCTTTGAGGGTAAGCCTTTGATCCCCATATAAGCGATTTTCATCATTGATATGTCACCTTCATCATTCATCATTCATCATTCAAGAATCAATTCTATCATTCGAACAGTACCTCTTTACCAAGAGCAAGGTGAGCCTTGCTCTTAAGCATCCACAGAAGCGGCACCCAGATATTCTTTCGCATGGCTGGCACTGCGGTGCCTGTCATCCAGCAATTACGCCTGCACTCTTTCACCTTCTGCCGGACTCTTTCTGCCTGGGTGCTGTGCCAGATCTCATCAAATGATTGTGTCTTCAAATCACCCATGACCCACGGCTCGGCCGATCCGTTGCAGGCGATAATCATGCCCCAGGGATCAACAAAAAAGGTATCCGTTGCTGCCCCGCACGACAGGGACCTGGCTTTACCTTCCATGTACCTCATAGTCCCCAGATTCAGATAAGCGCGGGCCCAGTCCTTAACCCGCATACGCAGGCTGCTCCTTTTGCTGGTCAGAAGTGCATGGATAAAGCGCCGCATTTGTGCCGCTGCTTTGTCCACATCTTCGATCTTATTATCGAACTTATGAAAATAGAAGGAGTTGTGCATGGTAGCATTGCCGAACTCTATCCCCATGCCGGAGCATAGGGTATACAACTCCAGAAGGTCCGAGACATTGCGGTCAGAGATCACGATGCCAAAGCCGATATCCCGTATACCCATGGCTTTGAGTTTCAGGATGGTCCGCAGGGCATGGTCAAAGCCGTTTTTTATTCCCCGCAATTCATCATTCAGTTTTGGCAGACCCTCAACGCTTACACGGATAGTAATATTGGGAAACCGCTCACATACTCTGACGAGACGATCTGTGAAATAGCCATTGGTGCTGATCTCTAATCGTCCGGTTTTTTTATCAAGGATGGCTGCAATGTCGAGGATATCATCTCTCAACATTGGCTCACCGCCGGTAATGTTGAGACGGACCATCCCGCAGGGGATTTTTTCTAAAATAGCCGGGTCAAACTCTTCACTCTTCACAGTGGGTGATTGCCAGGTATCACACATCTGGCAACGAGCATTACATCGGTAGGTGGTAATAACAGCACATTCCATTTCTTTCTATCACCTCTTGAGGCAGGATAACCGCAAAGGGTAGGCAGGGTATTCTAAAAGCCTCTCCTACAGGTTCATGGGAGTCACCTTGCAGGTGAGCGTCCCGTCAGTCGTTCTTATAGCCTTTATTTTCACGTAATTGGGGATGCCGCGAAAGTAGTAGGTCGTATTACCGTTCGCAGTGAGTGTTGGGGTTTTTTGTTGAACAAACGTGCCGTCATCCTTTGGAGCATAGCAATTTCCAAATGTCCCGCCGGACATGGCGACACCTAAAATCTCGATGACCCAGTTACCAGAAGAGATGTTCGATACTGTACATTCAACCGAGATCGTATTAAATCCCCGGCAATCGATCTCAGAACTGGTAGCCGTAGCTGCGATGGCATCGTGAGCAACCACTACCCCGCCTTTTGACATTTTGCTGATATCGATAGTGTCGTATTCTGAAGATAGTGTCGTAACCAGATTGGCCGGTAACGGTGTAGTATCGCTAATGTTGACTTCATCGATAGATACACGACTTGTAACACCCATAGATTTATCCCTCCCATACCGCAGCATCAGCCCTTTTGACCACATCTTCTGATGCTCCTGCATTCATTTTTATTATCCATGAATTCACTGAAGACATAGAGTCCTCCTTTTTCTTACTGCTGTTGTTATCCTTTGTTTAACGACAGTGATCTATACCGCGGATTGGTCAGCCCATTGTACCACTCGTCGATGGTCACACACTTGATGCCGCAGGCTGTAATATAATCGATCAAAGCCCTGAAATCGGCAATGGCCCAGGTATTCGGTCCAGCAACAGCATCGAGGATGTGTCCATGTAAAAATGCCGAACTTTGGCGCTTAAGAGCAGCATCGATCCATAACGATTTTGCTGCGGCTAGAGACAGCGTATTATCAAGGGTCTGGCTCCCCAGAATCTTGTAGTTGTCAACAGGTACGGTCTGGAGAAAACGCAAGGTTGACCGTCCCGTATACATGCCGGTAGAATCAAGAGCAGCAAAAACATCATCATTAAAATACCCGCCAGGATAGGCCAGGTGATGCGCAGCCCGGGTAAATCCATGATCATTGAGCCACTGGGAACACCGGCTGAGCTCGCTTTCAATTTGACTCCGGGTCAAGCCGGTCAGATAATATGGAAATCCTGGATGAGTATACGAGTGATTGGCAAGAGCCCAGCCATTTGAATACATTTCCTCCAGATGGGCTAAAGTGCAGTACCCTGCCGTACCAATTAAAGCTGGAGCAACGTATATGGTGCCTCGCACCCCCCTTGGATGCATGTAAGCATACCCTTCGGTGTAGACTGTTTCGCAGGCGTCATCAAAGGCGATAACACAGCGGGGAAGTTGCTCCATCGAATGGCGGACTTCGTCGAAAGAAACGCTTGCGGTCTGGCCAGCGGCGGCAATTACTTTGAATTCGAACACGTAAATTGAGTTCCAGTCAGGCGCAGGATTTCCGGTCAGCGCCCAGTCATCCCGATGTATTACTGCATGATTCCACCCGGATCGTATTTTTTCAGGCCACCAGTTCAGAGAAAAATACCTGCTGGGAACGCCTTCAAAGTAATTGTAAAATGTGGCCGAAATATGATGGATAGTCGTTGTAGGGTTGGTATGGAGATAAAACCAAAAATGCATAAGTTTATTGACGCTGCTAAGATCAAGGAGGGGTGGAAAAGTTTTTCTGGTGAGAAGAAAAGAACCGGGAGTAGTTACACTCATTTTCATTGACTGTGTTCCAGTGCGAAACTGAGAAGTGTTGGCCTCTATATTTCCATTGCCGGATATTTTCGGCCAAGGAGCGAGACTTTCAAAATCCTCGAATAAAATTCCATCCTGCACTGCGTAATTTTGCGGCAATGCTGACCTCGGCATAGTTCTTCTCCTTACAGGTTCATAGGTGTGTCATTGCAGGACATTGTCGCGTCAATGTCCCTGGTGGCTCTGATCTTCATGGAAGACGTATTACCCTTATTTTCCTTGATGGCAAGCTCGTATATTTCCATTAATTCCTGATAGTGTACCTCTGCTGAATGGACACGGCTGGCATATTTTCGAGCTTCTGTTCCCATTTGATGAGCCTCCTTTGGATGTGAGCTCATCCATTGGATGGCTTTGGCTAAGGCTTCGATATCAGCAGGTGGAACTAAAAGCCCGCCCTGGCTGCGCGTAACTAACTCGATCATTCCTCCCAGGTTAGTGGCAATAACTGCTTTGCCGGCTGCAAAGGCTTCAGTGAGGCTAAAAGGCTGATTTTCGTACCATAGAGAAGGAAGAATGACTGCCCTGGATCTTACCAGAAGATGGCGAAGTTCATCCCCCTGTTTCATCCCCACATAGTGAGCGTTCGGTGGCAGCAGCTCCGGTAATTGGGAGGAGATCGGTTCTTCAACCCGCCCTGCCAGGATGAGACGGGCCTCTGACGCAAGGTGACAGGCCTTAAGCAGGGGGTAAATTCCTTTTATCGGATCGAGTCTGCCCATAAACAATAGATATCCCTCATCACAGTTCTCATAATAAAATAGCTCCTTTGGCAAAAACAGAGGCAAATGTACTATTTTTGATGCTGGCAATCCGTGTTCCACCAGTTTATCTTTGAGAAAAGCACTGGGTGAAAGGAAGAAATCGACTCTATTCCATACACCCATGAGGATATGGATGTAGGCTTCCACAGCAGCCATACTGCTGGCCAGGAGAGAATTTTTTTTGCACCTCTTTAATATGGCATGCCAAAAAGCCCCTTTCCCGCAGGCTTCACATATCTCATTGGTCGCATCTATGCGGAAATGTGTATTCGGACAAACCATTTTATAGTCGTGAAGGGTCCATATAACCGGCAGGTTGCGCTTTTTCGCCTCGAAAATGATTGAAGGTGTGATATGGGCATGAATACCATGCAGATGCACGATATCCGGCTTTGTGCGATCAAGGATTTGGCTAAAATTTTTTCTGGCTTCACGAGAGTAAATGGCCCGACTTAAGGTATTCAGGCCATTGTAGAGGCTTTTTTTCCTGTTCAGTTCTTTGAAATCGATGTAGCTGACAAAAAGGTCACTGTTAGCATCTGGAATATTCCTCGGATCCTGCATGGCAAAAAATGCTGCTTCATGACCCATTTTTGTGAGCAGGCGGGCAAGATTAAAGGTGTAGGTACTGTCTCCTCCACCTGGAAAATGCCTGGTGTTGGCAAATAATATTTTCATGAAAAACTCCAGCTTATCCTTGGGCGTCGTCACTACGGGCTTTTTGCCTGCAGGCGACAGCCATAAAGAAATAAAAAAGGTATGAGGCCATTTCGGATCGCCAGACTATGTTATAAATAGGCCCCAATATTACATAAAATACCCAGATCCCGAATGAGCCGAGGATTAATATCTCGTAAAATCTGTCCTTGGCATGTAAATAACTCGATACCAGACATTTAAAAAGCAGGGCATAAATCCAGAAGTAAACAAGTAAACCGATGAAACCAACATCACCCAAGGTAGCGGGAATCTGAGGCAGCATTTTTCCCCCTGCTGCTTTCAGTTTCATCACTCCGGCAAAAAAACGGCCGGGGGTACCAAAAAAGTTACCGGCAAAAGTACTTCCAGGGCCATACCCGAACAGCAGCCTTATCGAGTTATTTTTCAATACGTCCCAAACTTCTACAAATACGCCGATTCTGTTAATGTCGTAAATCTGTTTCCTTGTAAATTGTTTGGTCCCTGAAATGACACCATAAATGTTATCAAAGAACCGGCCCAAGCTGTTTCTCTGGCCTGATTGAACCTTCCCCCAACTGGTATAAATGGGCAGAAGGAGAGCAATGCTCAGCAGGCCAATGATAAATTTATTCACATATCTGCTTATATCAAGGTCTTGAGAAAGTTGTTTATTCAAAAAGAGAAAAACTATAACGATAATAATAACTGGCGCTGAGATAACGACAATTTTAATTTCACCGATAAGGGAGCAAAGCAGAAGAAGCAGACAGGCCATAATATATAAGGGGCTGAATCCTGCGGTAAGGGAATGGGCAGTAATCAGGGCTATGGTATAGAGAGAAAAGATGCCTATATTGTAATGTCCATAAATGCCGAGAGTTAGAGAAACCGTATCTCCAACTATGCCCATGGTGAGATACCGGAAAATTATTTCAGGGACCTGGATGAAAGTAAGGAAAAGAAAAAGCTTGATAAACCAGACAACGACAGTATCTGATAACTCGATATTCATTAATATAACAAAAAATAAAGGGTATTGTAAGAAAAGGGCTAAATACCCCAACATGTTGATGAACCCACTGGCGTTCAGCATGGCAGATAGTACTGCAACGAAGGAAAGAGCAAGCAAAGGCCGGGCAATGATTGTCAACTCCAAACGCTGTCTGAATTTAATATTCCTTCCCAATTGAATGATATACAGAAAAGGAATAATCAGAATCATGAACCACCTGATTATTCGAATATGCACCAGCGGTCCGCCCGGCGATGTCCATGACGGCAGGTACCATATCAGGGGCAGGAGAATTACGGGAAGCCATTCCCAGAATTTTAAAAGGAGAACGAATCCAATAAAACCAATAAAAATAATATTAACAAAAAAAAGGCTATTTACTAAATCAATGGTCATAATTTATCTGATCATTTTTAGCTGTTAATCAAAATAAGAATCTTTTTCTTTATCTTTTCCTTGATGTAGATTTCCTCTTTATTGAATTTGAAAAGGTATATCAAAGAGGAATATGACACCATAAAGAAAGATAGTAAGAACAGGACGATTATGTTACGGTAATCAGTGTAATTAATATGAAAAGCATTACTCATCGTAAGTCGATGCATAAGATAAGTTATGAAAAACGAAGTAGATCCTGCCATCAACGGTTTCCAGAGGGATGTGCTTAGGGGTTGAATTTTCATCATCCGGAATAAAATTAGTATTCTCAGCAGTGCTACTATCAATAAAGCGGCTGCCGTTGCCAAGGCTGCCCCTTTTATCCCCTGGGATGGTATGAGCAGGTAGTTAATGATAAAATTGGTAATCAGGGCAATAAAACCGTTCATCAGGGTTATTTCTGACCTCCCGGACATGAAAATGATCGAGTCCGGATAGCTCGATATGGCATTGAACACACTGGCAGCAATAAGAATACGGAGGCAGACGGAGCCTCCTATGAATCCTTTGCCAAAAATACTGAGGAAAAATTCAGGGAACAGAAATAGGCTTAAAAAAAGAGGGCAACTGACAATGACATCCCATCGTGTTATTAACTTAAGAAGGTGTCCGAGCCTGGTCAGTTCCTTTTTTTCTTGGAGTTCAGCCACCATAGGATTGAATATGGGCCTGAAGGTTTGAAAAATGACTTCGGCCAGGTTGAGAACCTTTACGGCAACACTGTAAATTCCCACCTCCGCAGCACTGACAAAATAGCCTAACATCACGACGTCTTCCTTCATCATGATGTCATGTATTAATGTAGATAACAGCATGGGTAGAGAAAACTTCAGTAACTTCCTGGCCTCGAAAACAGCAGGTATTTGTGTATTGATTAACGGTATCCATCTATTGGCATAATAGAAAGCCAGACTCGCGCAAATGAAAGATGCTATAACGTAGGCCAGGATTACTCCACCAAGACCTGTATTCATTCCATAGAAAAATAGCAGTGCCAATCCAAGTCTCAGGCCAATCCAGGAAATTTGCTCGATAGCGGCGGTGTGCTCCATGATCTTGAGCCCCCTCGTCGAGGCGGTGAATATTTTCATCAGACACTCGAAAGGGATTGATACAGCAAATAACTTCAGGATAGGGGCCAAGGCCGGTTTATGGAGCAAAGAAGAGATAAGATCAGCGGAGAGAAAGAGGAGTGCACCGCTCAACAGGCTAACGAGAAGACTGCAAAGGGCCGCACCTAAAACAGTGCCTTTCATCCTTTGTATATCGTTTCGTTCGTTATAAATAGCAACATATCGGGTTATTCCGTTGGGAAGTCCCATAATGGATACGAGTGTTAATACTTCGCAGATCGTGATACCTAAAAAATAGAGGCCGATATCGCTCGGGCCTAACGCCTTGGCGATAAAAAGAGCAAGGAGGAACAGCATGCCTTTGGCTCCCAGGGAACCGATTAAACTGATGCCTCCTCCCTTGACAATCTTTGATACCTCGGAAAAGTGGGTGCCTTCGGACTGATCTTTGCTGCCTGACTGATCATGGATGTCTGGAGGAAGCTTATACATGGATACCTCTTTTGCCCCTGTTAAATGACGTCATTCATAATACTCTGCAGAAACCGCGGTTCCGAGCCTGCTGGCTATTCGCATGCGAAGGGCAATCCGCGTAATTCTACAGAGTCTTTTAGGGAGATAGGAAAGAACACTGGAGAGAAGGATAAACTTTTCTGTAAAATTCGCATTTCCCTCTGAAAGAGGATATCCATATTCTTTGAGCTTTTTTTTAGCGAAAAACTCATACTGAGCCAATTCAGTTTGACTCATGAGAGTTTTCCACCTGCTCGTATTGGAAGCTTGAATCGGTTTAAATATAAGATCGGAATGCTGCTGATCGATGAACTCGCTACTCCTTTTCCAGTATTCCAGCATTTCGTTTTCAAAGGTGATCCCCAGGAATGTGCATATCCTTTTTATCACCTGTAAAGGATTTTGAAGCAGATCTTCATATCTGACTTCAATCACTGAATCCCTTTGAGCTTCGAGCCCCCGGGAAATCAAAGACAGCTTGACATTCCATTCAAGTGCCGAGCCGGGCACAGATGATGCTGCCGGATGATTTTTTTTCTTGAAACTCAAGTAGATATCTCTTCCATCTCTAACGATGTGAATAAATTTGGCATTCGGGTATGCTTCTGAAAGGATTTTGAGTTTTCGAATGAAAGCCGGGGATTTATCGCCACATATCGATTTGCCGTATTTTTGAGCGAAGGTTTTGTAGGTAAATCCTACTACCTGTTTGTACGAGAAGTCATTTTCAAGAATTGGCTGAAGCAAAGACTCATCCAGTTTCCATTTTGCAAATTGATAGTTATTGATTAAATAATTCAAGAGATTCTGCCTGACAGGCAGCGGCAATGGCCGTGGATCCAGGATCTTCTTCCAGTTAAACAGCGGCATGAAAAACGCCGCTTCTTCCGGTACAGCTATTGAGGAGTGGCTGTTGAGAATGAGCCTGAGCAGGGTTGTTCCAGACCTTTGAGTTCCCACAATAAAAAAGTGCGGATAGGTGAGCACATCGCTGTACTCGCCTTTTTTAAAATGAGCGAATGAATTATCGGCTCCTGTTTTCATACTCTTATTAACCTTTCAAAAAAAAGAGATGATGAGTATAGGGTGAAAAATCGTTCTAAGTACAGACCGCGGTAAATACGCAACCAGATAGGTTATTATCTATGCAGCACATATTTGTCATTCCCGCGAAAGCGGGAATGACATCTGGGCGGACTCTTTCGTAAAAGCATCCGCTAACCGGACGCGTAATTCCCGCGTAGTGTACTAAGGATACAAACGGGGAGGTCTATTGAAGTACTCAGGCCAGTTCCAATCGCTGCCTGGCATAATCAACCATTTCGGATGGCTCCTTTGTGATAATTCTCTCAAGCCCCTCGGTCCTGGACATTGCGCCATCTCGCACGATACCGGCTATTTCCCAGGCATAAGGATGAAATCGATATTTTTCCTTGTGGGACTCGATGGCCAGGGGATTTAACAGGCAATTGGTGGAGTGTGCTCCTGTATCGTCTGGTTTTTGCCACCCGAGGGCTTCTATCCTGCGAAAAATCTTCTCTTCGCTGTAATCCAAAAAGGCCAACGGATGGATATTCCAGAGGGAATGCTCTTGCTGCATCAGGGCAAAGTGCCTGTCAGTCAGAAAGTATGGCTCAAGCTCTTGCGCCTTGACGATTGTGGTCAGGGGTGCCAGAAGGGTTTTCTGGGTCATTTTCACAAGCCCTGGGTTAACCTTCATCACTGATGATTGAACAGGGGCCTGGCCGGGGGACCAGCCAAAGCCTGCAAAGGGGATCTGGTTTTCGATGGCCAGCCGCAGTCCGATGAACTTGACAAAGCTGATGCAGGCCGTGCAGATAGGGCTGGCCCGCTCCAGGGTCTTTCTGGCATACAGGTCTTCATTAGTTGCTGCTGCGGCGAATATCTTTTTAAGCAAATCGAACCGCGGCTTGACCAGGATGTGGTCAATGCACAGCGCTTCGGTTACTCTGGCCATGTTTTGAAGGGCCAGCTTTGACACAAAGCCATTGTCAAGCGTGAAAGCCAGAACCCGCAGGCCAAAGGTGTTTTTGAAAAGATCGAGGGTAAAGCTTGAATCCTTGCCGCCGCTGTAGCTTACCAGAACATCATGGGAGCCCCTGTTCTGGCATTCTTTGATCAGGCTGACGAATTTGGCCAGGTATTCTTCCTTCTGCCGGCTGCTTAACGATGGCTGATAGTTCAGGCAGTGATTGCAAACGCCTTGATCACTGAAGGTAATACCAGGAAAGGTGGAGGGGAGAACACACCGGGTACAATAGTGCATAGATGATCCTTATGAGAGTTTATTGAATCAGGTTAAATTATCAGGTGCGGATTGGCAGGGATGGGCTTTAGCCTTTCCCTGCCAACCCGTAACGGGAGGCTTTATGGTTTTGCCATTTTTAAGAGCAGGTAAAGCTTAGTCCATCGGTGCCTGATCCATCGATAACTGTTCAAGGAATGTCTGATCGGGAGATGGAGGAAGTGCCCGCAGGTGCCAGGTGGCCCTGGCCTTGGCCTGAATGTCTTTGTAGATCCGGGCAAGCTGCTCTTCGGAAATGGACAGAACCTCGGCGGCCCTGGCACTTTGAATCTGGTGTTCATAGGCATATAAGGCCAGATCCAGCACTTGATACGGAAGACAAAAATAAAATTCCTGGTCACTCACCGGCAGGCTGTAGGTATCAGGGCTTGGGGTTCGGTTGATAATCTCCCCGATTACTCCTAAATACCGGGCTAATTGGAAAACCTGCGTTTTGTAAAGATGTGCTATCGGCTCGATATCGACTCCACCATCTCCACATTTGACAAAAAACCCCTGATCTGCCTCGGACTTATTGGTAGTTCCGCAGACCAGGTAGTTATTTCGCTCAGCCAAAGCATAAAGGTTAATCATTCTGGTCCTTTGCTTGATGTTCTGGCAGGCGGAGATGGCCATCCAGTCTTTGGGTAACAGCCGGGCGGTCTTCCGGTTATGATTTTCATCAACAATAGTTATGGAATGGTAGTTGATCCTGTCCTTCTGGAGAATATTCTGCGGCAGGCAGATGTTGAAGGTATGCGTGGAATCGTCGAATTCCGGAAAGATCGATCTGATAACCGCGTCCCTCTTTTCATACACGCCAAAAGCTTTGAGCTGCTCGGTAATATCCACCTTTTGAACGGCAATGCCCAATTTTCCTGCCTGTTTTCGGGCATAGATTTCGCTGATTTGATTCGATTCCTTTTCCGGAAGGATAAGCCCTAAGACCCGGTCAGGGCCAAGTGCCCGGACGAGCAGTTCCGATATAACCGCTGAGTCTACGCCCCCAGAAAGGCCGATGACCGCACCCTGGCGCTTGAATCTGTTTACGACCTGATCTCGGATAAAGGTGCAGAGGTGGTTTGTTTCAACTTCCGGATCGATCTGCAATACATCCGGGGTAAAATGCTCAGCATCTTTTTCAATGCCCTTCGGCGATAGAGTGCTGCTCATAATCTCTCCTATCTTCTTCATCTTTCATCTGGTTCATAGCTAGTTTTTTTCGATCGACTTTTCCTGTGCTGGTTCTTGGAAATTGACTCAAGAACTCTACATATTTCGGCACCATGAAAAATTCTAATCTATCCATACAGTGGCCGATGACCTGTTTTTCTAAAAGGGTTCTCCCATGGCCAGGCAGAATAAAGGCTTTGATGGCCTGGCCCAAAAGATCGTCGGGGACCCCGATAACCAC
>JBFMGO010000059.1:0-34766 GCA_040752695.1 bacterium | reverse complement strand
TGAGTATCACTCCTCAGTGACTTTCACTCCATAATGCTTTTCCATGCATTGTTCGCATAAACCATGGGAGAATTCAGCCTCGGAATGATCCTGGATATAGTGCTCAATGGGAATCCACTCGTTTCCAACCCGGATTCTTTTACAAAATGTACAGACACGTAAAAAACCTTCCAGGTATTTGATCCTTTTCAGGAATCTCCAGGTGGCTATAATTACAAAAACACCCAGGGCCCAGACATAAAAGGTTTCAAAAAGGCATTCAGCTAAATTTGTCGGTGTCGCCGGGGCACCGCAGAGATGAGGAAGGTCAATCACTTCGTCAAGCCATAATAAGAGTATGACAATTCCGAATCCTAGCAGCTCAAAGTGAATGATCTTTTTGGTTAATCCATTTTTTATTACTGCTTTCTTTTCCATAGATGGAAGTCCTCCGAATGAAATAGCATATTAGATATTTTACACGTATGGAGGTCCTGATTTCAAATAATTTTAGATTTTCAGATACTTGCTGGTTGAACAGGAGGCTGGGCATGAGGAAATCCTCATAATTTCCTAACATTCATGATCTAAAAGTCAAAAAACATTGAATCGGGCTGAAGAATACCCCATAGCCCAGATAGCTACTTCCTGTTATCATCCATCTGCGGCGGGAAGCCGCTTTAAGGGGACAAAGATCCCACGAAAAAGAAAGGAGAACTATCGGCATATGAGTTATCACAAGAAGAACCGCGTGATCTTCGGGAATATCATCTTCTTTTTCGCTCTTTTCCTGATCTTCTCAAAAGATGCTCCAGTCACTTCCCTGGCATGGGGGCAACTGACTGAAGAACAGCCGGCCGGGAAGGCGGGCCGATGGATGGCCGGGGATTTCCATCAGCACACCCTGTATACGGACGGCAGCTTCAGCATGAGCCAGGTTATATCGAACGGCTTTCTTTTCGGCCTGGACTGGCAGGCCAACGCAGAGCATGGCGGCACCTCCGAGAGGAACGAAAACAAAGTCTACTGGGATGATCCCGGCCTGAATACCACCTTTTTGGGCGATCCCGTTTTCAAGGATGATCACCGGCTTATGTGGCGGTGGCAGAACCTGAGAGATTATGCCTATCCGCAGGTTCTGGCCCTGCGCACAGCCAATCCCGACAAGCTGATCGCTTTGGGCCTTGAATGGAACATTCCCGGCCATGAACACTGCCTGGTAGGCATTGTTGCTGACGATGGCAAGACAATAAGCGAATTCGAATACCTGTTCGACAGGCTGGATAGGGATACCAGCCGTAACCTGCCAAAGCAGAACGGCGAGAAAGACCATGGGATCGGGATCTTCGGGCACAGTGAGCGTGCCCATATCGATGCACTGAGCGCCGCTGTATGGCTAAAGGCCAACTGTCAATATACGAGCTGGCTTATTCCTTCTCACCCCGAACGGCTTCGCAGCTATGATATCGCTCATTTGCGCGACCTCAACAACACCGCACCCGATGTGGCCTTTGGCTTCGAGGGCATACCCGGCCACCAGAAGTCAAAAATACGCGGCGAATACAGTATCCAGTCCAATGGAGGCGCCACATACGGCGGGGCAGGCTGCTACGCTGCCAAAGTCGGCGGGCTGTGGGATGCACTTCTGGGCGAGGGTCGCGTCTTTTCAACTTTCGCCAATTCAGACTTTCATACTGCCAGTAACAGCTTCTGGCCGGGTGAGTATGCCAAAAACTATACCTTCGTCCAAGACAGAAACGGCGATGGCCAGTACTCACTTGAGGAACTGGTCCATGGCCTGCGCTCTGGCAATACCTTCTGCGTCACGGGAGACCTCATCGATGCCCTCGATTTCCGTGTGCAATCCGGCGATATGTCTGCCTGTATGGGCCAGACGCTTCACCTTGCCAAGGGCGATAAACTTAGGATCACCATCCGGTTCAAAAGCCCAAAGATCAACCATCACGGTGATCCTGTCAGAGTCGATCACCTCGACCTGATCTCGGGCGAAGTGACCGGCAGGGTGGATCCAAGCGACAAGAAAGCCTACCACAAAGACACAAACCAGAGTACCAGGGTGCTCGCCCGATTTACGAAACAGGACTGGCGTGAAGATGATGGCCGGTGGCAGATAATCGAATACACGCTGGAAAATGTTGAAAAAGACGGGTACTTTCGGCTGAGAGGCACCAATCTCGCCCCCGGTACCACGGGTGAAACCGATATGGACGGAAACCCGCTGCCAGATGCCGCCTTTTTACTAGGCTCAAACGACGGCGAAACTGCCTGGAGGGACCTGTGGTTCTACTCCAATGCAATCTTTGTGAATGTGCATCAATCCCCCTTCCAAAGGCACCCACCACTCCCCCTTTCTTAAAGGGATTCAAGGGTGGACACTTTTAAATTTGGGGATAAGGTCAAGCATGCTTAAAAGAAAGTGCGAGGTGCGGGAAAAAAACGCACCACGCACTTCGCACAATTTTACAATGAAACTGTCCGCCCCTGCCTGGCGTTACAGGCTCTCCTCTCCTCTTTCGCCGGTTCTGATCCTCAATGCTTCCTCTACAGGAGAAATGAAGATCTTCCCATCCCCGATTTCACCGGTCCTGGCAGCATCTGCAATAACAGCCATAGCCTTTTCGGTCTGATTATCCTGAATAACAATCTCGATTTTGACCTTGGGCCGAAACTCGATCGTAAACTCAATGCCCCGGTACATCTCTGTCTGCCCTTTTTGCCGTCCAAATCCCTTGACCTCGGTAACGGTCATCCCTTGAATTCCTATTTTATGCAATGCGTCCTTCACCTCATCCAGCTTTGACGGTTTAATAATGGCTTCCAGCTTTTTCATACATAGTACCTCCATAAAGGTAGTTGATCTTATGGTGCGTGATAATCGATGACCAAATAAACAATGATGTTATCTGACTCTTTCCAGCAACCCGTTATCCATGCACAGCATCCAGTATCCAGTATCCAAATATCAAGTATCTGGAATAATTTCCGGAGTGCCAGAGGAGGGATGTCGATAAAAAGGGTAACAAGGCAGGAGAAACAATCATGGAATTGAAAGAAATTGGTACGGTAATTTCCGAAATTAAAAGATTTACTCAAGTGCGTCACCTTCCCTGCAACGGCTGGACTGCGGATACTTGCGTCATTAAACTAAAACCACAATACAGGCTCGGCTTGGGTGGCCTGGATGGGTTTTCGCGGGTGATCATCCTGTTCTGGATCAGCCAGCACAAGCAGTGGAAGATGCCGAAAGACAATCCCAAGCCCAAGCGTATCAAGATATTTGCCACCCGAATCCCGGTGCGGCCCAATCCTATCGGTCTATCCGTAGTTGAATTACTGGATTTTTCCCCCGAAGAGGGAACCATAACAGTCAAGGGGCTGGATGCTATTGATGGCACTCCCATTCTGGACATAAAGCCCTACCTTCCCCATTTTGACAGCTACCCTGATGCCTCAGTCCCTGAGTGGATCGCCAGGCATCTGAGAGACGATCCCCCTTGATGGTTAACTCCGGTACTCCCGCTGCTGCACTATCCGGCACCTACGCTGCTGGCTACTCCTGCACTCATGCTCCTGGCCACTCTGATGACCATGCCGATGGCGTCCCGATTCCCGGCTTCTGATCCCTTAACTCGATAATGTGTTTGAGGAACCAACCTTTACCCCCTATAATAAAAGTTTACCATTTTTGATATTACTATTTCCAGGATAATTTCCTTCTTTCTGGCTATGAAACAAATAACATAATAGGAAATTATTTTCTTATCTTCCCTGTGTAATTCTTTCCTAAAATATATATCATTATATACGATAATATATTAAAGTAATAATTCACCGATGCAAGGTTTCAGTAAACCTGTGGCATTCATTTTGCAATTTTTTGTAACTGCACTCCATATCAATCCCCTCAAGGAAAGATCTTGCACTATAAGGAGATTTACCATGTCTGGTGCTCCGCCTATATCGTCTTTTTTAACGTTTCTAATGTTTTTACCGTTTTTGTCGTTTCCACCTTTTTTACCGTTGTTACCGTTTTTACAATTTCATAGCAAGAGGGAGGAAAGGTTTATGAAAGTAAAACTCACTATTATCGTTGCAGTATGTATGGTGGCTTTTCAGCTCACGGCCACTGCCGCTCTGGCTAATGTTATCACTGTACAAAAAAGCGGAGGAAATTACACGACCATCCAGGCTGCCATCAATGCAGCATCCCCCGGCGATATCATCAAGGTCGGTCCCGGCGTATATTATGAAAATATCATCATCAATAAACGTGTGGAATTGATAGGATCGGGGGCAACCGCATGGATTCCGCAGCCACCCTCGACGAGCATCGGATTGCTGAAACCGGATGAATTGTTGATCGCCAAGTACCCGATCAAGCCCATCCTCCCGGACCCACCGCCGGAATCCATTATCATCTCTCCTGAAAGGATCTTCTCCGGAGAGATCATCCGGGGGAGAGATGATCTATTCATCCCGGCATCAACAGCGGTAACAACAGCAACAACCTCGGCAGCGATACCTGTTCTGGGGAATCTGATCCGGCCAGTCTCTGTCATCCTCCAGCCTCTTTCGAAGGACATTGAATATCCCGGCGTGCTTGGCTCGACCGTCAAGATTCCCTCCTACGGTACGGTTTATACCGGCCAGCCGCTTGTCATTCCCAATCCGCTTCCGTTTTTGGTGAACGGGAGTATTATCTCCGGAAATGGAAAAGATCACGTAGTAACGATCACCAAAGCCGATTCCTGCCGAATCGGCGGTTTCACCATCACCAACAGCGGTTCTGATCACGCCGGCATCTTTCTTTCCTCCAGTTCCGATGTGACCATTGCCAATAACCGGATTTCCAAAAACAAGGATGGAATCGTGACTTCGGATTCCTCCGCCATCATTCAGAATAACATCTTTAACGAAAACGGCTACAGCGACAATCCCTACACCGACTATGGCATCTGCTGCCTCAGTTCGATCCTGTCTATCAATAATAACCTGATCTTCGGTCAGGAGGTCGGAATCTATGTAGCCTGGGAAAAATCGGGCGGCACCGTGGTTATCAACAACACCATCACCGGCAACCAGTATGACGGGGTCTGGTGTTACAAGTGCTCGCCAACCATTATGAATAATATCATTACCCAGAACGGCTTCGGCATCTGTGCTATCTATGGTGCCGCTCCCGCCATTTCCTACAATGATGTATGGGGGAATGGAGACGATTACAATCAGCAGACTGGCGGCGTTTCCGCTCCGGGGGTTGGGGACATCTGCGCTGATCCGATGTTCGTGAATGCCGGGCAGGGGGATTATCATCTGGCCACAGACTCTCCCTGCATCGATATGGGCGATCCGAAGCCCGTCTACAATGACCCGGACGGGACCAGAAACGATATGGGTGCCTATGGCGGGTTCGGGGCTGTGCCGGGAACAGGGCTCAGTGCAGGCAGCGGCTTTATCTTTACCGATGTCGGGAATATTCCGACTTCCGAAATTCCCCAGAACCAGTCCGATCCATCCTTCGGACTGGCCAGGGTCAGCTCCACTGCTGCTTCAAAGCTGAAAATTCATCAGTGGGTGGACTGCCCCTTTGGAGGTCAGATCAGGCTTTTCGGTCAGTTCGGGATGGATGACAAGGTCGATTATTACCAGATCCTGATCGGCAGATGGAATGGCAACACCGCACCCGGTGCGAGTGATTTTGTCCCCTTAAACGATCCTCTGGCCAAGGTAAGGTCCGTTCTCGATGGGCAAAAAGTCAATCATGAAATTGTCTCTTTAGGGCCGAAAGTGATGGGCGGCCTGTCCTCTCTCTATGAGTTGAACAAGGGAGTCTACTGGTCCCAGCCGAGCCTTCGCATGATCTGGGACACCACTGCCTGGCAGAACGGAAAATATACCCTGAAGTATCGGGCCTTCCGCCTGGATAGTACGGCGAAGAATCTGATCGAAGTCACCCCCGGTTCTTCCGATCCCCTCACCGTCTCTCCCACTGACCTCGACCACTTGATCGTTATCGTCAACAACAGCCAGGTAGAAGCCAAAATCCACTGGGTTAAATATACCCCGGGCAGCCCTGAATATGATCCTGCCGTTGACGGCAATATCCCCGAGTGTGCAGTCATTCACCTTAACCATACCCAGGAAAACCTGCGCTTTGTTATTACCGCCTCGCATCCTGAAGGATATCTGGATTACTTCTCACTGGATTGCCTGTGGGGAAAGAACAAACCGGGCGGTCTCATTCACTCCGAAACCTATGCAACCGCAACTTCCTCATCCCCCCATAGCTGGATGGGCGTTACCCAGCAGGAATTCTCTCTGCCCGGCACGTGGGACCAATGGCATCCGTGCGCTTACCAGTTCAGGCTGGTAGCACGCTCTCGCGCTACGGATGGATACACTTACCTGTACGGGAGGGAGTTTAACGATCATTACACCATCGAGATCGGCAATGAAGGATGCACTTCCTCATCGGGGCTTCCCGGGGATCTCAACAACGATGGCCGGGTGACTATCGATGAGGTGACCAGGGTCATCAACGCCTTTCTCGGGCGGCCATAATCTTGGAAAAGCCATCGTATCGTGCAAGAGAGAGAAAAAAATAGATGACCTGTACAGTGCAAGATAAGCGAAGACAAGATAAGAGAGGACACTATTCATGAAAAAAAGAGCATGCTTTATGATGAGCTTGGCCTTTATCCTTTGCTGCTGGGCCTGCTGCTGGCCGGGAAACTGCACCCTGGCCAGGGCACAGCAGCCATCGCCGGTGAGCATCAATTTAACCAATAGTGCCGGAGAGCCTGGGGGGCTCGTCTCTGTGCCCGTAATTTTGCAGGCCAACGGTGCACAGGTGGGCTCGCTGGCCCTTGATATCGGTTTTAATCCGCAGATGATTTCAAATCCTGAAGCCACGATCAATCCGTCCATTGCTGAAGGTACCGCGAGCGACCGGATAGTGATCAGCAGCATCCCATCCACAGGTATTTTCCGGATGGCCATCATTCCTAACCTCAGCGGCAGCACCAGTGTCGGGCGGCAGATCAGGGCCATCCCGGACGGTCAGGTAGCCACGGTTACCTTTCTTCTATCCCGGTCAGCTCAGCAGGGGACAAAACTGGCGCTGACCAACACTGCGCCCACCTCCTGCACACCGCCAGGACAACTGCTGACCACTGTCGGCCAGGGCTGTGAGATAGCCATACGAACCCAGGCAGAGGAAACCTGCGATGCGAGGGACAATGATGCAGATGGCCAGATAGATGAAGGGCTGGTCAGGCCCTGCTCCTCTGCCTGCGGCGAGGGGCTGGAAACCTGCCGACTGGGCCAATGGGCCGGCTGTAATGCCCCCCTGCCTCAGGCTGAAGTCTGCGACGGCAAGGACAATGACTGCGATGGTGAGGTAGACGAGGGGCTTTTGAATACCTACTATGCGGATTCTGATGGAGACGGATATGGTCAGGCATCAAGAATCCTGCGGGCCTGCTCCGCACCTTCGGGGTATGTTTTACAGAACGGCGACTGCGACGATACGGACAGGAGCGTCCATCCCCGGGCACCGGAAATTCCCTGCAACGGTAAAGACGATGACTGCCAGGGAGGAGACGATACAGCCAATTGCGGCACACCTTCAGGATGCGTGGAAGACGATTCAGGAGCTGTGGATTTAGCAGGTGCCACAGGAGCAGTAAATCTGGAAGTCCGGGTTCCGGTAAACGTCAGGTATGCACCCGGCTCAATCTCCTCCTTCGGCCTTGAAGTTACCTACAACGGGGATGCCCTGCACTATTCAGGCTACGAGAAAGGAGATCTGACAACTTCTTTCACCATGCTCGATGTCAGTGTGGTTGATTCGAACACGCTGAGGGTAGGTGGATTCACTTTCGGAAGCAGCATCCCGCAAGGGGCGAATGGTCCTTTAGTCTGGCTGAAATTTATCGTTTTGGATGGACAGGGAACGGAGTGTTTTCCCCTGCTGGTGGATGGCTTGACGGATGATCTGACTCACTTCTCCTCCAGCGGAGGATGCCTGTGCAAAAAGCAAAACTGCACCGGAGACCTCAACGGCGATGGTGCCATTACCCCAAAGGACGCCCTGATTGTCTTCACCTGTTACCTGGGGACAGGTCCATGCAGCGATTGCACCGATGTCAATGGCGACGGGAAGGCTACACCCTCCGATGCTCTGTGCATCTTCAAGAAGTACCTGGGGCAGGCATCCTGTCTGGATTAAGCTTTTACCCTTCGGGATCAGATTTTATCCTTTTCCTGATACTATAGGGTTTAAGAGCCCGGCTGAAAAAAGGGGATTCCCTTTGCGGGGGAATCTCCTTTTTTCAGCCGGGCTCTTTTATTTCCATAGGCCATGCCCCTTGAGGGATTGACTTGATATCATTTTCTGACGTATGATTGTGGAAAGTAACTATTTGAAAGTCTCGCTGTAGTATTAGAGCTTATTGTTTCAATAATTTCAAAAATTCTTCGGCTAGCAGGGGTTTGCTGAACAGAAAGCCTTGAGCCAATTCACAGCCCTGTTTAGTGAGAAACTCCTTTTGTTCTTCTGTTTCAACTCCTTCAGCCACCACCGTCAGATTTAATTTATGGGCCATGGCGATAATCGCCTCGGTAATCACGGCGTCACGGGAATTTTCACAGATCTGGCTGACGAAAGTACGGTCTATTTTTATGGTATGGATTGGCGGACCAATTCTAAAAGGCCTGGTGTAGGCAGAAGGAATGAACGCACCCGGCTTGACAGTGCCCTTATCCAAGGCGCAAAATCGTATTCTGGAGAGGAGGGGAAAGTCCGTCCGCTGTTTTGATGTCCCCGATGCTGCCGCAGTGGTAACATCTTGAGGAAAGGCCCGTAACGGGATCGTATATTCAGTGCCTTTTTGACGATGTTCTTGCAAGGCGGTCCTTTATCACCCTGCTTGGTTCATGAAAATTGTAATGAAGAAATAGTGTTGATTTGGCTGATGATATTTGGTAAGGTAAGTTCATCTGTCTGGAAGCCCAGAGTTTAGTATAATTATATGTTCAATAAGCGTATAAATCAGGTAATTATTATGTCTGATATGGGAAGAAAAAGAGTAATAATAGAGAGAGTTATTCCGGAAATCGACTGTGGCCGGTTTTCTGTCAAAAGAGTCCTGGGTGAAAAGGTTGTCGTGCAAGCGGATGTCTTCGCTGACGGTCATACGTGCGTCTTCGCCAATCTGCTGTATAGAAGAGAGGATGAGCATAGCTGGCAGGAGACCCCCATGCATTTTATCGGCAATGACCGGTGGCAGGGGGAATTTGTGGTTGATGAGCCGGGCATGTATCGCTATACGCTCGAAGGCGGGGTCGATCATTTTAAAACCTGGCAGAACGACTTGAGGAAAAAACACCAGGCCGGGCAGGACATCAACGTGGATATTCTCATCGGTGCCGAATACCTTGAAGCGGCATCGAAGAGGGCTTCGGAAAACGATGCCAAAAGGCTTCTGGAATGTGCCCGTCTTTTACAGGGGACAAAGGATATACAGGAAGTGATTCCGGTTGCTCTTGGCGAAGAGCTTTCTGCTCTCATGGACCGGAATCCGGACAGGGAAATATCATCCCGCTATGAGAGGGAGCTTAAGGTTGTCGTAGACAGGAGGCGGGCTCTTTTCAGCTCCTGGTATGAGCGGTTTCCACGCTCATGCTCGCAGGAGCCTGGACGGCACGGGACGCTCAGGGATTGCGAAGCGCTTCTACCGGAAATAGCCAAATTGGGCTTCGATGTTTTCTACCTCCCCCCTATCCATCCGATATCGGAAACGAACCGCAAGGGGAAGAACAATTCACCTGTGGCCGAGCTCGATGATGTCGGCAGTCCCTGGGCCATCGGATCAGACGAGGGCGGACACAAGGCTATCCATCCGCAGCTTGGAACCATGGAAGATTTTGAAAGGCTGGTCGGGAAGGCTGAAAAGTATGGGATAGAAATTGCCGTTGATCTGGCCTTTCAGTGCGGCCCTGACCATCCGTATGTCAAGGAGCACCCTGAGTGGTTCAGAATGCGGCCTGACGGTACTATTCAGCATGCCGAGAATCCTCCCAAAAAGTACGAAGATATCGTCCCCCTGAACTTTGAAACGGACCAGTGGTTATCGCTCTGGGAGGAGTTGAAGAGCGTGGTGCTCTTCTGGATCGGCAAGGGAGTAAAAATCTTCAGGGTCGATAATCCCCATACCAAACCCTTCTCTTTTTGGGAATGGCTGATCGGGGAGGTTAAAAAAGAGTATCCTGAAGTGATCTTTCTCTCCGAGGCCTTCACCAGGCCAAAAGTGATGTACCGCCTGGCCAAGCTCGGATTTACTCAATCCTACACCTACTTCACCTGGAGAAATACGGGGCAGGAGTTGATCGCCTATCTTCGGGAACTGACCGAGACCGAGGTGAAAGAGTACTTCAGACCGAACTTCTGGCCCAATACCCCGGACATCCTGCCCGAACCTCTCCAGTATGGGGGGAGGCCGGCCTTTATTACACGGCTAATCCTGGCTGCGACTCTCTCCTCCAGTTACGGACTTTACGGACCGGCCTTTGAGTTATGTCAGAATGAGGCCGTCCCTGGCAGGGAAGAGTATCTGAATTCGGAAAAATACGAGGTCAGGCACTGGGATGGAAGCCAGGGGGGAGAGAGCCTGCGGGATTATGTGAGAAAGATAAATAAAATAAGGAAGGAAAACCCGGCTCTCCAGATGAACCGGACACTCCGTTTTTACGAAGTGGACAACGAGTATCTTCTCTTTTATGGAAAGGCAACCGAAGATCTCGACAATATCATTCTGGTTGTGGTCAACCTCGATCCCTTCCATACTCAGTCCGGATGGGTAAAAGTGCCCCTTTCCACATTCGGAATAGGTCCGGACCAATCATATCTTGTGCATGATTTAATCAGTGAAGTCAAGTATATCTGGCATGGCGAAAGAAACTATGTAGAGCTTAATCCCAATCTTCTTCCTGGGCATATTTTGAGAATCAGGAAGAGGCTGAAAAGAGAAACCGATTTCGATTATTTCGTATGAGGAAGGCAATTGATATCACGGAAAGCAGCAAATCTTGAAGAGGATGCCCACTGGTATAAGGACGCGATAATCTATGAACTTCATGTCAAGACCTTTTACGACAGTAATGACGATGGCATAGGAGATTTTCGCGGGCTCACTCAAAAACTCGATCACCTGGAAAATCTCGGGATAACGGCTGTATGGCTCCTGCCCTTCTATCCCTCACCTTTGAAAGATGATGGATACGATATAGCCAATTACTTCGATGTCCATCCTGATTATGGCACGTTAAGAGACTTCAAAGAGTTTCTCAAAGAGGCTCACCGCCGGGGGATACGGGTTATTACGGAGCTTGTTCTCAACCACACGTCCGACCAGCACGAGTGGTTTCAGAAGTCGAGAAGGGCAAAGGAAGGCTCCAGTTGGAGGAATTTCTATGTCTGGAGCTCTACACCGGAAAAGTATAAAGACGCCAGGATCATATTCAAGGATTTCGAGCCCTCCAACTGGTCATGGGACCCGGTAGCCAAGGCTTACTACTGGCACCGGTTTTACTCTCATCAGCCCGATTTGAACTTCGATCATCCGCAGGTACAAAAGGTGATGCTGCGGGTAATCGACTACTGGTTCGGTATGGGTGTCGATGGAATGCGGCTCGACGCCGTGCCCTACCTTTATGAAGAGGAGGGAACGAACTGCGAGAATTTGTCGCAAACCTATCAATTTTTAAAAAAACTGAGGGCTTACGTCGATAAAAAGTACAAAGGCAGGATGCTCCTGGCGGAAGCCAACCAATGGCCGGAGGATGCGGTCAACTATTTCGGGGATGGCGATGGATGCCATATGGCTTTTCATTTTCCCCTGATGCCCAGAATGTTCATGGCCATCCGGATGGAAAACCGGTATCCGGTCATAGAAATCCTCGACCAGACCCCTCCCATACCCGATCCCTGTCAATGGGCACTCTTTCTGAGAAACCATGACGAGCTTACCCTCGAAATGGTGACCGACGAGGAAAGAGACTATATGTACAGGATATATGCCAAAGACCATGCGGCGAGAATAAACCTCGGAATCCGCAGGCGCTTGGCACCCCTTTTGGAAGACGACCGGAGAAAGATCGAGCTGATGAACTTTCTCCTCCTGTCCATGCCGGGAACACCGGTTATTTATTATGGAGATGAGATCGGCATGGGAGACAATTACTATCTGGGGGACAGAAACGGCGTCAGAACCCCCATGCAGTGGAGCGGAGACCGGAACGCCGGCTTTTCCCACGCCAATCCCCAAAAACTCTATCTGCCGGTTATCATTGACCCGGAATACCACTACGAAGCGATCAATGTGGAAAACCAGGAAAGAAGCCAGGCGTCCCTTCTGTGGTGGATGAGGCAGTTCATTACCATGAGGAACAGTTTCAAGTCCTTTGGCCGGGGGACCATCGAATTTCTCTTTCCGGAAAACAGCAAGGTTCTGGCCTTCATTCGGCAGTATCATGATGAGCATATCCTGGTGGTCGTGAATTTATCAAAGCACCCTCAACTCGTCGAACTCGAACTTTCCAAGTATGCAGGATACATACCTGAAGAAGTCTTCAGCAAAAATGCCTTTATCCCGGTGAAAAATACCCCCTACCCGCTTACCCTCGGATCGTATGGCTATTATCTGTTTTTGCTCCGCAAACATGAGGAGGAAGAAGGGGTCCACGCCTGGAAGCCCCTGCCGGAAATCCAGGTAAACGAAAAATGGGAGAAGGTTCTCAAGGGGAAAGCAGGAGAAAGACTCGTAAAGGAGATACTGCCCTCTTTCCTGCGAAGCTCACGGTGGTTTGGTGGAAAATCGCGGAGGATACAGCAGGTAAAGATCGTGAAAACTATCCCCATGAGCAAAAACTCACCGGCTGTTTACCTTCTTTTTCTCGATGTTCATTACACCGAAGGTATGCCGGAGGTTTACCTCCTTCCCCTGACCTTTGCCCACGAAACCCAGGCTCAGCAGATCATGGAGGACCATCCTCAAGGGGTGATTGCCAGGGTCAGGATAGACGAGGTAATGGGGATTATCTATGATGGGGTTTACAGCGAAAAGTTCCGCCAGGACCTTCTCCTGATGGTTTCAAAAAGGCAGAAGATCAGGGACGACGGAGGAGAACTGGCAGCCTATCCCGGAAAGGCCCTTCGCGGTTTCATGAAGGAGAAACAGCTCCCTTTTGAATCCCTGGTATTGAAGGGAGAGCAGAGCAACTCGTCCATTCTCTACGGGAACAGGCTCTTTCTGAAGCTCTTCAGGCGGCTTGAGGAAGGGATGAACTCAGACCTGGAATTATTGTGGTTCCTGACCGAAAAAGTATCCTATTCCCAGGCGCCGCCTTTTGCAGGAGTGATCGAGTATAGAAAGCCGCGGGCAGAATCGACTATCGTGGCTATTCTCCAGGGATTTATACCCAACGAGGGAGATGCCTGGACCTATACCCTCGATGCCCTGGAGCGGTATTTCTCGAATATTCTTTCAAAAGCGATCAAGGCTCAGGATATGCCGGAGGTTCCTGCCTCCTTCCCCGAAGCGGCCTATCAGGAGATACCCCCTCTTTTCCATGAGCTTTTAAACTCTCATTACCTGGAGACGATACACCTTCTGGGCAGAAGAACCGGCGAACTGCACCTTGCCCTCTCCTCGGACAGGGAAAATCCGCACTTTGCACCGGAACCTTACTCGCTCCTTTATCAAAGGTCCGTCTATCAATCCCTGCAAAGCGGGGTTATGAGGACTTTCCAGCTTTTAGAGAAGAACCTCGAAAAACTCCCGGCAAGTGAAAGGCACCAGGCAGAAGAGGTCCTGTCTTTGAGGAAAAATGTGGTGAACCGGTTCAAAGCCTTTCTCCAGAGAAAGCTCTCGGCAGAGAAGATAAGAATACACGGAGATTATCACCTGGGCCAGGTCCTCTATACCGGGAAAGATGTCGTTATTATCGACTTTGAAGGAGAGCCTGCCCGATCGTTAAGCGAAAGGAGATTAAAGAGATCTCCGTTGCAGGATGTGGCCGGTATGCTCAGGTCGCTCCATTACGCAGCCTATACCGCCCTGCTCAAAAAAACGCTTATCAGACCTGAGGACAGAGTGCATCTCGAGCCATGGGCAGACCTTTGGTACAAATGTACCGGAAGCGCATTTTTAAAATCTTACCTGAAAACGGTCAAGGATGCACCTTTTATTCCAAAAGAAAAAGAAGACCTGAAGATCATGCTCCAGGCATTCCTTCTGGATAAGGCCTTCTATGAGATCAGGTACGAACTGGACAACCGGCCCGAATGGGTGGGCATTCCCTTGCGGGGCGTAAGATATCTGGTTGAAGAGGCCGAGTAAGAAGAGACCGGGTAAGAAAAAAACCGGGTAAGAAAAAAACAGGAAAGAGTGAGGAAGGAGCTTAAGAAAAATTGAAGAAAAGAAGTAAAGAGGAAAAGAGCGAATATCCAAAGGGGGGAAATGCAATGGATACGGAGAGCCTTTTAACCGATAGTGATGTTTATCTCTTCAGAGAGGGAAGTCACTTTAACCTCTACGACAAACTCGGCTCTCACCTTATGACCGTTAACGGAGTCAAGGGAGCCTTTTTTGCGGTCTGGGCTCCGAATGCGGAAAAAGTCACGGTGATGGGGAAATTCAATGGGTGGAATCCGGACTCCCATCCGCTGAACCTGAGAATGGACGGCTCAGGGATATGGGAGGGCTTTATTGGCGGTATTGCACATAGTACACCTTATAAGTACCATATCAGGTCCAGGCACAAGGGGTACCGGGTCGATAAGGGAGATCCTCTGGCCTTCCGCTGGGAGCCCGCTCCTGAAACTGCCTCGGTGGTCTGGGACCTGAAATACGAGTGGCAGGACAGCGAATGGATGAAGAATCGATGCAGGGCTAACAGCCTCGATGCACCCATGTCCGTCTATGAGGTCCACTTCGGATCATGGATGCGGGTGCCGGAGGAAGGGGACAGATTCCTCACCTATCAGGAGATGGCTGTTGCCCTGGCCGATTATGTCGAGAAGATGGGGTTTACCCATGTCGAATTTTTACCGGTCATGGAGCACCCCTTCTACGGCTCCTGGGGATATCAGATCGTGGGGCTCTTCGCTCCCACCAGCAGATACGGAACTCCCCAGGACTTTATGTACCTGGTCGATTACCTCCACCAGCGGGGAATAGGAGTGATCCTCGATTGGGTGCCTTCCCATTTCCCCGACAATATCCAGGGGCTGGTCTACTTCGATGGCACCCACCTGTATGAACATCAAGACCCGCGAAAAGGATTTCATCCCGAATGGAAGAGCTACATCTTTAATTACGGCAGGCATGAAGTGAGATCGTTCCTGATCTCGGCAGCCCTCTTCTGGCTCGATAAGTATCATATAGACGGAATCAGGGTGGATGCCGTAGCCTCCATGCTCTACCTGGATTATGCACGCAGGGCGGGTGAATGGATACCGAACGAATATGGCGGCAAGGAAAATATCGAAGCCATAGCCTTTATCAAAAGGATGAACGAGGCGGTCTACAAAAGATTCCCCGATGTTCAAACCATAGCCGAAGAGTCGACTGCCTGGCCCATGGTGTCCAGGCCGCTCTATATCGGAGGCTTGGGATTCGGCCTGAAATGGAATATGGGCTGGATGCATGATACCCTCTCTTACTTTTCGAAGGAACCCATTCACCGGAAGTATCACCAGAATCAGTTAAGCTTCAGCATATGGTACGCTTTTTGGGAAAATTTCGTCCTTCCCCTTTCTCACGACGAGGTAGTGTACGGCAAAGGCTCCCTGATCGGGAAAATGCCCGGAGACGACTGGCAAAAGTTTGCCAACCTGAGGCTCTTATACGGTTATATGTACGGCCATCCGGGGAAAAAGCTCCTGTTCATGGGAGGCGAATTCGGCCAGTGGCGGGAGTGGAACCACGACCTGAGCCTTGACTGGCATCTGCTCCAATTCCCTCTCCATCAGGGCGTACAAAGGTGGGTGAAGGACTTAAACCGCCTCTATGCCCAAGAGCCCGCACTGCACGAGCTTGATTTCAGCGGCGAAGGATTCGAGTGGGTGGATTTTCACGATGCCGAGACCAGTGTCATCAGCTTTCTCAGAAAAGGGAAAACAACCGGGGACCTGATCCTGGTCATCTGCAATTTCACCCCTGTGGTGAGGATGAACTACAGGGTAGGAGTCCCCTGGTGCGGTACCTGGAAAGAAGCCCTCAACAGCGACGCCGGGGTGTATGGCGGAAGCTGCCACGGTAATTTCGGCAAGGTTGACGCCACACCTATCCCGGTCCAGGGAAGGCCCTGCTCCGTGGTCCTGACTCTGCCTCCTCTGGGAGTACTGTTCCTCAAGGGCGAAGAGAGCGAGAAGTGAAGGGAGCGGCAATAAGGATCGTGTGGAGAGTAAGCAGAGATTGAGGAGGCGAAAAATCCCATGCAATACCGGGATATTCATCCCTTTCAGGTAAGCTATTCGGAGGCGCTTGAGATTCAGAACAGGCTCAAGCTGATGGTTGAAACTACACCTCTCGGCCATCCGGTGCGGTACGTTGCCGGAGCGGATATCTCTTACTCGAAGGGGGATAACCGCCTCTTTGCCGGCATCGTTGTCCTTACCTTTCCCGGCCTTGAGAAAGTGGAAGAGGTCCGGGCCGAAGGAGAGGCAGCCTTTCCCTACATTCCGGGCCTTTTGAGCTTTCGCGAAGCGCCGCCCTTGCTGGCTGCCTTCAGCAGGCTGCGGCATGAGCCTGATGTCACCATCTTTGACGGCCAGGGGATCGCTCATCCCCGCAGGCTTGGAATTGCCGCTCACCTTGGCGTGATCCTTGACCGCCCGACCATTGGCTGCGCCAAATCCAGGCTGATCGGAAAATACGCCGGGCCCGGAGAGCACAAAGGAGACCGCTCCCCCTTGCAGTACGAGGGAGAAACGGTCGGCATGGTGCTCAGAACCCGGTCCAGGACCAAACCTGTCTTTGTCTCCATCGGCAACAAGATCGACCTGGACACTGCCGTAGCGCTTGTCCTGGCCTGCACCCGCACCTACCGGCTGCCGGAACCCACGCGGCAGGCCCATATCCTGGCCAATCGCATCAGGGTGGAAGCCCAGGGGCTCACCCCTCGTACTCAACTTCTCTAACTCGTACCGGCTGCCATGGTGTTTTCCAGGAATTGGAAAAAGTGCTGGATTTCCTGAACCAGGGCTTCTCCTTGTGTATTGGCCACAGTCATGGAAAGATCGGCAGGCGGAGAGAGCCGGAACCGGCCTCCATCGCGCTCGACAAGTTGAATCAGCCTGAATCGCCCTGGCTTCGCTTGGCGCACTTAAGAACCTGGCATCATTTTCATTAATACGAGATTTACCTTAAAAGCCCCAAGGCAATCTCCAACCTGCGATTTATTTCATCCATTAAATCATTGCTTATTTTTCCTAATAGACGGAGTATCAACGACTTATGAAGAACTGTTACTTTATGTGCTCTCAACACTGAGCGTTGTTTCAAACCCGTTTTCAAAAAGGAAGGATGCTCTGGATCGAGAACGAAATCTGTTGGGAGAAGTTCCTCGTGCACAACAGAAGAAATAAAAAGACAGAGAATATCCTCCAGAATTGGCAGCAGCCGGTCACTCGTAAGCACAATTGCCGGACGGACTTTGACCCCGGTCAGGTCTGTGAACGGATAACGGATAAGAACCACACTGCCACGCGTTACTGTTTGTTGGGCCATTGGATCGCTTCACCATCTTCAAGGGAGTAAATATCTTCTTCCTCGGCATCAAGCCACGCAAAACTTCCTGACTCCGTGACCAACTCCATCAGTTCCTGAATGGAGATATCATCGGTGATGATATGTGGTTTCTGCAAGTTACGCCGCGCTATGATAAAGGCTGCAAAAGTTTCAACCTCTGCTCGTTCCTGAGGATTCATCTTTTCAAGTAATTGGGCAAGCTTATGAGACATAGCTAAATCTCCTTATAGAGCCTCTCTGCACTATGATGATGTCATTGCTACAGGAAAATTCTATCATAGCCGTTTGAATCGATCAAGTATTGGACAGATGGGCATTGCCTCCAACGGTAATACTGACTAACCTGTGCCAGCCGCCACCGTCTTTTCCAGGAATTGGAAAAAGTGCTGGATCTCCTGAACCAGGGCTTCTCCTTGTGTATTGGCCACGGTCATGGAAAGATCGGCAGGCGGAGAGAGCCGGAACCGGCCTCCATCGCGCTCGACAAGTTGAATCAGCCCCTGCGGAGGAAGCGGGGTTTTCTCGTCAAAGGTAAAGCTCACCTGGGTTCCCGACCTGTGTATGGCAGTAACCTTCCACTTCTGGCAGAAAAGGCGCACCCGGAGCTGCTGAAAAAAGAGCCTGGCCGCCTCGGGCAGAGCACCGTACCTGTCCTCCAGTTCCTCTTTCCATGCCTTCAGGCTTTCGGCATCTTCGAGCAGGGATGCCCGCTTGTAGAGATTGAGCCTCTGATTGGTGTCAGGCACATAGGAGTCGGGCAGATGGGCCTCGATCTGGAGGTCAAGGGTAATGTCAACCTGAGTCTCTACCGGCTGGCCCTGCATTTCCTGAACAGCCTGGCGGATCAGGTCGCAGTAAAGATCAAAGCCCACGGCAGCGATCTGGCCATGCTGCTCTGCGCCCAAAAGATTGCCTGCTCCCCGTATTTCCATGTCGCGTGCCGCCAGGCGAAAGCCCGATCCCAGTTCGCTCAACTCCTGAATGGCCACCATCCGCTTTTGGGCCTCCTCGGTCAGGGCCTCCTCGCTAGGAATGATCAGGTAGGCATAGGCCCTGCGGCTGGACCTTCCAACCCGCCCGCGAAGCTGGTAGAGCTGCGCCAATCCGTAGCGGTGGGCCTGGTTGATAATAATGGTATTGGCAGCCGGGATGTCGAGTCCGGATTCGACGATGGTCGTGCATACCAGAATGTCATATTTATGCTGCACGAAACCCAGCATGATTTTTTCAAGCTGCCTCTCTTCCATCTGACCATGAGCGACCGCAAGTTTGGCGGAAGGGACAAGGCCCTGCACATAATCGGCGATTTTTTCGATATTTTCCACCCGGTTATGAACAAAAAAGATCTGCCCTCCCCGGTCCATCTCCCGGACAATGGCCTCGGTGATGATGTCAGGGTCGAATTTGATAATATGGGTCTGGATGGCCAGACGGTCCTCGGGCGGCGTATCGATAACGCTCAGATCACGAACCCCCATAAGGGCCATATTCAGGGTCCTGGGAATCGGCGTTGCCGTGAGGGTCAAAACGTCCACCGATTTTCGCAAGGTTTTCAGCCGCTCCTTATGGGCCACGCCGAAGCGCTGCTCTTCATCGATGATGATCAGCCCCAGATCCCGGAATTCGATATCCTTTTGAAGCAGCCTGTGGGTGCCGATCACTACATCCACAGTGCCGTCGAGAAGTCCTTTGATGGTCTCCTGCTGCTGCTTGCGGCTGCAAAAGCGGCTGAGCATATCGACCCTCACCGGATAGGGGGCAAGGCGCTGAGAGAATTTCTGAAAATGCTGCTCTACCAAAAGGGTGGTGGGGGCGACCAGGGCCACCTGCTTATGGCCGGTAATGGCCTTGAAAGCCGCCCTCATGGCTACTTCCGTCTTGCCGTAGCCCACATCCCCGCAGACCAGCCTGTCCATGGGCCGGGGCTGTTCCATGTCCTGCTTGACATCCCGGATGGCCCTGTCCTGGTCCGGGGTCTCCTCGTATTCGAAGGAGGCGTCGAATTCCTTCTGCCAGGGTGTGTCGGGCGGTGCAGCAAATCCTGTGGCTATGGACCGGGCCGCATAGAGCTTCAGCAAATCCTCGGCCATTCTCTTCACCGAGTTCTTTACCCGCGCCTTGGCCTTGGCCCAGCCCGATCCGCCAAGTTTGTCCAGCTTGGGGATAGCGCCGCCAGAGCCTGCATACTTCTGGACCATGTTCAGCTTTTCCGGCGGGATATATAATTTGTCTCCGTCAAGGTATTCCACCAGCATGAAATCCTTGCGGATATCTCCCACTGCCAGTTTCTTCAGGCCCAGATAGCGGCCAATGCCATGCTCGACGTGTACGACATAGTCTCCCTCTTTCAGATCGCGAAACGTGGAAATGACGGCGGCAGAGCGGCGGGCTTTGAAAGCGGGAATTTTTTTCCTCTCGCCGAAAATCTCCTGGTCCGTAATCAGCACCAAGGACAGGGCAGGCAGATAGAATCCGTGCGATAATTCACCAAGACACACAAGGGGAGGCAACACCTGCGGCCTGCCCGATGATTCAGCCGGTTCATTTTCCGAAAAGAGCGGAATGGTACCTTCGGTTAAAAGGCGCACCCCGATCTCATATTCCCGGAACAATTCTTCCATACGCTCGGCCTGCCCCTCGCTGCCGCAAGCCAGGACCACCAGTTTTTGCTCCCTGTGCCATGATCTGATCTGCGAAGTCAGATTCTCAAGGTAGGAGCGGTCTTTGCCCAGAACTTTTGACCTTCCGACCAGGCCGCTCACGGATTTCACTTGAAAAGCCACGGTGTCGGCTGGCAGTGCTTCGCCAAAAGGTGTCGATGTTTTCAATGCCTTCAAAGAAAGAACCTGCCTTTGAGGCAGCCATTCCGACTGAATTTCCGTCCACAGCCTGTACGATTCCTGGGGAGGCGGGTAGGGGATGTTTTCCCGGTGAACTTTTTGATATCTTCGCTCGATTTCATGCTGGAAGTCCTCGGCAGTACGCTGTAGACCTGAGGGCTCATACAGAAAAATGCGTCCAGTCAAAGAAAGATACTGAAAGAGCGTATCCGTGCGGGAATAGAGGTAAGGGATGTAATTCACCACTCCCGGGAAAGGAACCGTGTGTTCCAGTTGGGTCTTGAGCAGCTCGATCTTCGACTGATACAGGTAAGAGTCGCCGAATTCCTGCTGTAATTTAAGGGAGAGATGATGGCAGTGCTCGCGGTTGAGAATGGCCTCTGTCACCGGCAGGATGATTAACTCCTCCAGGAATTTTTCGGACCTTTGGGTTGATGAATTGAACTGCCTGATCGACTCTATGGTATCGCCGAAGAACTCAAGGCGCACAGGCATCGGATAATGAGGAGGGAATAAATCCAGTACACCGCCCCGGATGCTGTAATCTCCTGGATCTTCCACCAGGTCCACGGGACGGTATCCGCCCCGCACCAAAAGGCCGATGATTTCTTCCCGCTCGATGGTCTCTCCTGCTCCAAAAAACCCCACGGCGCTGTTGAATACCCTTTTCGGCAGGAGATTCTGTAAAGCGGCCTGGATCGGCGCCACGACAATGTCCGCCGGGTGGTTGATCAGTGCATAGAGAGACTCTACCCTCTGGCAGACCAGTTCAGGCACAGGCGACTGCGCCTCATAGGGAAGGATATCCCAGGTAGGGAAAAGGTGCACGGAGTAATTGGCTGCCTGCGGCCAGATCTTGTGAACGAAAAATTGCAGGTCCAGATAGAGTTTTTCGGCCTGATCAGGAGACGGGGCCAGGACGAGAAAATTTCCCGTCAGTCTCCCTCGCAAAAGGGCAATGAGAAACTCTTTACTGGTTTCCCATAACCCTTCAAGATGAATATGCCGCTCTCCCCTCTCCAGGGCGCTCAAGACCGGAGCAAGGAAGGTATCCAGGGTATCGTCAGCCATGTGCTCCTGATGCGTAAATGTACTCTAGCCATTCCTTCCGAAGCGACTTCGGATGATATCGATAATGGCGGTAGTAGACATGTCCGGGACCAGGGGAATCCGGATAACCTGCCCCCCCCTTTGCTCTACCACCTCCCGGCCAATAATCCGGTCATGTGCCCAGTCCGCACCTTTGACCAGGATGTCCGGCTGCACCAGGCAAATGAGCCTTAAGGGGTCAGGCTCTTCGAAAATAACCACCAGATCTACACATTCGAGGGCAGCCAATACTTCGGCTCTTTGCCCTTCCGGGAGAATAGGCCGCTTTTCCCCTTTGATGGCCCGGATGGAGTGATCGCTGTTTAAACCGACCACCAGACAATCTCCGCAAGACCGGGCCTCCCTGAGATAGCGGGTATGCCCCACGTGGAGAAGATCGAAGCAGCCATTGGTAAAGACGATCCTCTCCCCTCTCGCTTTACGCGCGGCGACGATATCGCTGATGTTATCTATCGACTGAATTTTAAGCAAAGTTAAAGATGGAAGTTTAGACATGAGCATCTACCGTTAAATTGTATTCCAATATATCCTCTTCGGTTGGGATCGCTTCGCCATGCCTTTTTAAGCTCTCAATATATAACTGGATAGCTTCCTTTGCCATTTCTATCTCCTCCTCTATTGTATCCCCGAAAGTGACATAGCCGGGAAGAGAAGGAACAGTTACTGTATATCCTCCCTCAGGTTCTTTTCTGAGCAGTATTCTATAGTTTAATGGCTTCATCCGATCACCTCATCAGGTTATAACTATATCTTCTCCGGATTTCCGCTGTCCTTACGGTCTGCCACTGCCTTTACGGTCTGCCGATGCCATAGTAGATAAATCCCCGCTCCCGCATCAGTTTGGGTTCATAGAGGTTTCGACCGTCGAATATGACCGGAGTTTTCATCAACTGTTTGATCCGGTCGAAGTTAGGCCGGCGAAATTCATTCCATTCGGTGACAACGATAAGACCATCGGCTTCTTCCAGGCAGTCGTAGTTGCGGGAACAAAACTGAATCCTGTTCTGGAAAATCTCCCTTGCCCTGTCCATGGCCGCAGGATCATAAGCCCGGATAGCGGCACCTTCAGCCAGTAAGTGGCTGATAATATCCAGGGATGCAGCCTCCCGCATATCATCGGTTTGTGCTTTGAAGGCCAGTCCCCAAAGGGCCAGGAGCTTTCCTTTCACTCCCTGCTGGTGGTCGCGCTGCCTGAAGTGCTCACATACTTTATGAGCGAGAACGCTTTTCTGGCAGTTGTTGACCTTCTCAACTGCCCTCAGGATTTCCATGGGATACTCGTGCTGCGCGGCAGTATGGATAATCGCCTTTACATCTTTGGGAAAGCATGATCCGCCGTAGCCGACACCGGGAAAAAGAAAGGAGTGACCGATCCGGGAATCGCTGCTGATCCCTTTTCGCACCATGTCGATATCCGCACCTACCCGCTCGCACAGATTGGCCAACTCGTTCATGAACGAAATCCGGGTAGCCAGCATGGCGTTGGCGGCATACTTGGTCATCTCAGCAGATCTGATATCCATGACAATGATAGGATTACCGGTCCGGACAAAGGGTGCGTAGAGCTCCCGCATGATTTCCGCCACCTTGGGGCTGTCGCAGCCGATAATAACCCGGTCCGGCTTCATGAAGTCCGCAATAGCAGCACCTTCCTTCAGAAATTCGGGGTTGGATACTACGTCAAACTCCACGGAGGTTTCCTGAGCTATGGTCTTTCGCACCAGGTCGGCCGTACCTACCGGCACCGTGCTTTTGTCCACGATGATCTTGTATGAATCCATGATCTGACCAATGGATTTGGCTACAGCCAAAACATGCTGCAAGTCTGCGGCCCCGTCTTCATCAGGAGGCGTGCCTACGGCAATGATGTTAATCAAGGATCGTCTGACCCCCTCGACCAGGTCGGTAGTAAAGGTAAGCCGCCCTTCCCGGTGGTTTCTCTTCACCAGATCCTCAAGACCGGGCTCATAAATGGGAATTTGCCCCTGTTTGAGTCCTTCGATTTTTCCGGCATCGATGTCCACACAAATCACATCACTCCCGTTTTCAGCCAGGCAGGCGCTGGTTACCAGCCCCACATAACCAATCCCGATGACACAGATATTCATCTTTGTCTCCTTTTAGATTTTATTTCGTGTTCAGACCCGTTTAGTAAGCAGTTTGGCTTTGATCCAATTCATGTGTTAAGGGGGTTCATGTATTAAGGGGATTCATGGTTCTGAATCCAATGAGTCGAGCAACCTTGCAAAGGTTTTCATCTGCTGCCACGAAAACTCATTCATTTTCCGTAACTAAGCTGAAGGCTCCCAGGTATAAAGCATCCAACGTTCTCAGCCTTTGTGTCTTGCCATATTTCTCCAATAAAGATTCTGCCTCTCTTATAACCGTCCATCTCAATGGCTCAACATTGAAAAAAGCTATCGCTTCCTTGAATCCTGAAATTGCGTCAGACAGTTGCCTGCTACCTATTTCCTGATTTCTGAACTTTCTGAATAAAGCGCTCATAAATTCTATTCGTACGAGTTCCATGGTCCAGATCTCGTTTTCCTGAGAATTTATTAATTTGCTAACAGATTCAGAGCCTTCCTCTTCGTGAAAATATTTTACAGTGCTGAAGTATCAAAAAACAGATTCATATCCTGTCTTCACGGTCTAATATGATGTCCTCACTAAGAGATCCCTTGCAGTCTTTCAATGCATTTCTGACTCGTATATAAGCTGCTGGCTGTTCTTTACCCTGCTGTTCCGTTCTCTTTCCTTTAAGTGTAAGTATCAAATCATAGACTATCATGAGCTCATCAGGTTTTAAAGTCTCTAACTCTTTTATAGCCTGCTCCTTTACTTTCATGGTACATATCTCCTCTCGAAGAGCTAATAATACATGAACAGTCTCTTCCATTAAACTGAGCTCTATACCGATCTCCTCCCTGGAGATCATTAAGCTGCATAGAGTATTTCCCCTTTTTTCTCTATATACCGTGTAAAGCGAGTTGGCGGGCTCAGGGGAACGACATCAACGGATATATGCAACTCTTCTTCCAAGCTGGCCCCAAATTCAAAAATCTTCCACCCATCGATACCATCACAGGCCAGGTCAAGATCCCTGGCTTTTTCCGGCTCGTCTAACGCACTTCCAAAGAGGATTAATTTACTTGCTCCATATTTTTTAGCTATGCATTGTTCTATTTGTTTTCGATTAATCCCCATAACTGTTTCCTCTTCAATCATAGGCTATTTATTTATTACGCAAGGTTAATCCCGGCATTCTCAAGATACTTTTCTATTCTCCCGATAGTATCAAAAATAGCCTGAGATTTATTTATCATTTCATCGTAAATATCTTTCATTTGCTCCGGCAGATAGACATGAGATATCTTATTTCGCAGCAGCCGCACCTCCATCCAAAATTCAATATTATTGATAATCTCTATTTTCTGCATCCACAACAGCCTGTCCCTGAGAGTGTCGCTGCTTCTTGAATTGGTATAAATTTCCAGGCCCTTAAAGAAGCTGAGCATTAATTCAACACTTTTTTCAAACCGAAAAGAAAGGGAGTCGTAATATTCAAGCTCATCCGGAGTGTACGGTTTTTCTGGATCATACGGGGAAAACCTGTCTGCGGATGCTCTCAACAGGGTTACTCCTTTGCAGAGGTTTTTAAATTCGTTCAATATCAAGTCGCTGTGCATCCTTCATTATCTCCCTGTAAAAAGGGTCATCCTCCCTGTATACCACAACGTCAAGCTGCTGTTCACAGAGGGAAAAGAATTTTGTTTGAATGCGCAATGATAGTTTTAAAGGATGAGCGACACTTATCCTCGGAAAGAGCAGGATATCGATATCGCCGCCTTTTTTCGTGTCATCGAGCCTTGAGCCGAAAAGATATACCTCACCGTTAAAGTCCGACAGACACTGTTTGAGAGCCCTGCGCTCGCACTCATCAAGTCTCATGGCAGGAATGGTGACTCCTTTGGTCATCTTCTGGTCAGGGAGAGGTATGCCTTTGAAATTTTTGGATTCGTATATATCAGTCCCCTTTTGATAAAGGTGAGCTTGCAACCCCTGGTGCTGACCCTCGGCATCCTGTATCTATCGGTCAAGGTTGAAACAGACCCTGCCTTCGTTGTATAACAGGCATGATATCCGGCATCCCTTGCCAGGTTTAGCCCTAAATCGGTATACTGTCCCCACGGCCAGCAGAAATGATGCGGAGTGACACCGATTTCGGAAGTTATCTTATCTCTGGATTCAGTGAGTTCGCCAAAGATTCTTTTTTTCATTTCCTCATCCGTTTCCCATTTTTCCGGACCATGGCGGGAGAGACTTTTCAATTTCTCAAACTCTCTCATCAGATCTTCTTCAGATGGCAAGTCCTTCTGCGCGCTGAACGATGCCATATGGTCGTTCAGTGAAGGATCCGGGTAATAAGCCCTGGCACCCAGTGAACTTTTAACGGGATAGAGGGGAACGCCAATTCTTAAATCCTTTGCAGCCGACCTGAGATCCCATTTTGGGTCACCTTTAAAAAAACCTTTCACATCCTCTCCGGAGAAGATCTTTTTATGTTCTATTCCGTGAGACTGAACAGAAAAAACACCGCTTTTATACATCAACCTCAGTTCCTCCCACGTGAGGAACTCCTGAAGGTTCCCTGTGAGGGACTCCAGAAAGCTTTCTCCTACGCCTTTTGGTTTCTGCAAATGATCAAGGGTTGTTCTCCCATTCCAGCAGTCTTTCAGAGTGGGTCTCATACTATTCTCCTGCTGTATCTTCCCTGTGGAGACAAATATGGTAGCTTTCAGGCCGTATTTTTCCAATACGGGATATGCATAGACGAAGTTATCAAACCATCCATCGTCAAAGGTTATGGCAGCAGCGGGCCTTTCGAGAAATAGCCTTCCATCTATATAATCAAGAAGCTCATGAAGAGAAAGGACCTGGTAGTGCTTCTTAAGATAAGACATTTCCCATTCAAAGAGCGGCAACGTCACGTCGGAAGCAGGCCCATGAGGAAATATCCGATGGTAAAAAAGAATATAGCCACCCATCAGACAACTCCGCCTCTCTTTTCAGCAGCTACATCTGCGTACAAGGTCAGAATCTTTTCGATATGCCTGTCCATACTATACTGCGGTGCTTGTCTGTAAGCCATTTCAGACATTTCGGATCTCTTCCCTGAATCGATCAACCATGAAATCTTCTCTGCAATCTCCACATCATCCGTTGGATCTCTGAGAAGAAGGCCATTCAAACCATCCTGGATGATATCCGCGACCCCATTTACTCTACTGGTAATCACAGGCAGAGCGCAAGCCATGGCCTCAAGGCAGACATTGGCAAAAGGGTCATAAAGGGTTGGATAGCAGAATATATCTCCGGCCTGATAAAACTCCCTCATGTTTTTCCCCTTCCCTGCAAATACCACTTTTTCGACGATACCCAGCCTTGAAGCGAGCCTTTCAAAGGGCAGCCTGTTATCCCCGCCTACCACCAGAAGTTTCAGAGCCGGGTTGCCTGCTCTGACCATCCCCCTGATGAGATACTCAAGCCCTTTCAGATGGAAGTTTGTCGATGCAAATACGAGAAGAATATCTGTATCGTCTATGCCGAATCTCTCTCTTATTCCTCCCCTCGTCTCCTGTCTGCCATCGGTATGAAAGACAGAAAGATCCACCCCATTATGTATGACAACTATGTCCTGTGGGGGAACATGGTGATAATCCATTATCTGTCTTTTAACCCTCTCGGATACGGCGATTACTCTTTTATAATTCCCCTTTCTGAATGTCTGCCTCTCAATGGAGATTGTCAACCACTGGGCAGGGGATACCACTCTTTTGATATATTTTAAATTCCTCAGAAAAGGGTTTTTTATGGCCATCAAAGACTCTTTCATCCATGCTCTATGTGCTCCTCCCCCTGCCCTGAAAATATCCTGTTTTACCGTCTTTCCAAATCCCTGAACGATATCGAAATCCGTTTTTTCAATGAGGTTACGGGCAAACCAGGCAAATGAAAGGATCTTGACCGCTTTACCGAACTTCCAGAGCGGAACCCTATGGAATTGGATGCCGTCAGCATCCGCCCAGGTGTTGGCGAATATGTGGACCTCATGTCCTGCTTTAAGAAGCGCACCGGAAAGGTTGGTTATATATCTTTCCGTGCCACCGTAGGAGGAAAATGTCTTATGGATAAGGGCTATCTTCATGGTTTATCTGACGAAGCATAGATACCGCCATTAAAATCCGCCATACTCCCCTCCCGTTTGGGGAAGAAGAAGGCCGGGGCGAAGGGCCTGAAATGGCTGTCTTCGCATTGTCTAAAAATTGGGCAATGTCTCTTTTATAAAAACCTTGCAGCCTCCTGGCACTGTCCATCGGAATTTTTACTTTCTCATAGCGTAGCGCATAAGAATATGCATGCCGGAAAAAATGCCGAAAGGCACGCAGATCATCCAGTTCCCTGTAGGACTCTTCCGAAATCAAGCGGGGACGCACACCTTCCACAGGGAGAGATATGCGGCGCAGCAGTTCCTTGGGATATCGGGAGATATCCTTGACCTGGCTCTCAAAGTACCGGGCCACTATTTTGAAAAAGTCTTCAAAGGCACAATAGAGATTATGTAACTGATAGCCCAGGCTTTCGAGCATTGGTATGCTCTGCTCTGCCCCCCCGCTGCCTGTCTTCTATCTCTTCGTATATCTTATCTATTTCTTTAACCTGATTATCTATTTCGGCTTTGAGGAAATTAAATTTCATCCTCTCCATACTGAGCCCGTTTCCCTCTCAATTCTTCCATTTCATCCCTGTGCTTTTTATTTTTCCTTCAAGCCTATGGCCCTCAAGCTGGATCACAAGGTAACGAGCCATGAGTCCGCTCTCTTCCTGTTTCATAGTGCATTCTAAAGCCAAAAGCCGCCATTGTCAAGGGCTTACAAAAGGGGGAGATTCTCATATTTATCAACAGGCAAAAGGCGAGAAGTAATTTCATCTGCGAGTCTCTTTCCCACAACTGGAATTGAAAAGTACTTCTCAACTTTCCGGCGGGCATTGATGCCCATATCTTTCCTGAGCACTTTATCGCTGATAAGGGTATCAAGTGCCTGGTAAAAATCGTCTATTGATGAAACGATAAATCCCTCACGGCCATGCTCGATAATGTCTCTGTTACAGCCGACATCCGAACAGACAGGGGGGACAGAAGCAGCCATGTATTGCAGAGCCTTATATCCACATTTACCCTCCGCCCACTTATTATCGGGTAAGGGCATCACACCAATATCAAAAAGAGCTATCTCCTGATCCTGCGTCTCGATGTCCCAGGGGACATACTTTACTTCAACATCCGGAATTGTTATGGCCGCGTCACAGACAATGGTTACCTGAATCCTGTAAACCCGCGACAGGCGCTGAAGCACGGAGGATAACATTTCCAGATGGTGCAGATTCCCTTTTCCGCCTACCCAGCCGATGATGACCTTGCCACTGTCGGAGCCTTCGTGGCATTTCAAGGGGATACCGCGTGTTTCCACTGCCGAAGGAACGATGGTTACGTTTTTATTGAATCGGGCAGCATAGCCAGCGAGAATTCTGTTACCTACGACCACAAGATCAACGTTCCGGACAAGAACTTGAAATTTCAAATACCTTGATATGCTTTTCATTACGGTATGATTATCGTCATTGTAGTAAATAGCATCGTCAAAATCAAAAACCAGATTCCTGGCATACCGCCTGAAAAGTTTAACTTCAAGCGGGGGAAGGAGCTTTTTTTGCAAGTAAATAATATCAAATTGCCTGAATTGCCTGAGCATTTTGATCTTTTCAACAATCGCCCTGGGGTACATGGCCGCGGATAGATGGAACCCCTCTTTACGCATTTCCGGCAGAAGGTTCAATACTCTGATCCTGCTGCTTGGCATCCTCGCATCCTGATAAATAAATAGGATCTTGTTCACACTTTTAGCTTTGTTCATGCTCTTACCTTTAGAGTGATAAGGTAAAACGCCTTTCAAAAAAGGCATCAAATTCCGTCATCCCCGCGCGGGAGGAAATTCAGAAAGACTCGCTATCGAAAAAAAACCGGCATTCTCCTTTCGCAGGAATGACGCGGAATATCAACCCTTATACACTTATACGTAAATAATATTGGTCTTGCCAAATACATTCAAATTAGTTATATTGAGGGTAAATATTATTCTGTCAGCAGGCTTTTTTTACTTATTGGTAACAAGGAAAAATCCGTGAAGCCCCCCAATTTCGTTCTCTGCTGCGGATGTAGCACTCATTATTCTTTATTTTATCATAGTCTTCAGATTTTCTATAAACATTCCTATCAGGAATGACTATAATTCGGTATCAAATTACCTGAGCAGTGAGTGAGGAGAAGTTCGTCGTTCCCAATGGCAGAAGTAAAAATTAAGAGCTGAAATGCCTAAGCTAAAAGACGTTCCAGCCATAGTATCAGGTTTTAGCAGGGATCTTGTCAGAGGGGACTTAAAGCCTACCTGGGCCAGACTCCGTAGCTATATTCTCAACAAACTGGATAAACGTTTAAAACGTGATAGTATCATACGGTACTCTATCTGGAAATACAATAATTCCAGGAAGCGACGTAAAATGGATAGTATTGATAGCATTCCAGGGATAAGGTTTATAATCATCTATTTTTTTTACGGAAAGCTGGATAGATCATCTCTCTCCAAGGTTCTAAGATGCCTGAATAAACAAACTCTTATAAATCATGATTTCGTTGTGGCAAGCGGTGATATCAGCCACCTGGCTGCCGGACTTGATAAAAAAAAATATTCCCACGCCTGTTTTATTGAGCAGAATGACCTTATAGCAGGGCATGCTCTCAGCAGCCTGGCTCAGGCAATTCAAGCCGACAGCAGTATAGAATTAATTTTCAGTGACGAGGATACGATCAACAGGTTTGGAATAAGGGTAAGTCCCTACTTTAAGCCGCAATACGCTCCACTGCTCTTAATGAGCCATAATTATATGAATGCTTTTTTATGCCTGAAGCTGACCGATCAAGTCGTTCAGGAAATTAAGGATGCCGGGAGAATAGATCAGTCCTCACTGTATAGGCTGGTCTTACATATCATGAGAAAAGGAGCAAGGTCTCAAAGAATTGCGGATGTGCTCTATCACAGACATTGGAAGAATGCCGACAAGCTGGAAGATACCTCAACCAAAGACATTATTCATGACGAGATAAATGCCCGACACTTTAATGCAAGGATTTTAAATTACGAAATACCGGGGTTTAACCAATTGGCGTTCTATCCTCAAGGGAGCCCTAAGATATCAATTATCATTCCGTTTAAAGACAAAGTTACACTTTTAAAATCATGCATTCAAAGTATTGAGGCAAAGTCAACGTATCATAATTATGAAATTATCCTCATCGATAATAGAAGTGAAGAGAGGGAGACTTTCGAATACCTGAAAAGCATAAGACATAGAGTCATGAAGGCAGACATAGACTTTAACTATTCAAAATTAAACAACATGGGCGCTCAAGCGGCTGAAGGTGAATATTTACTCTTATTGAATAATGATACAGAAGTGATTGCTTCAGATTGGATGGAAACTTTACTCGGTTTGGCTCAACGCCCTGAAGTGGGGGCGGTTGGTGCCAAGCTCATATACCCAGATCACACCATTCAACATGCCGGGGTGGTAATTGGTAAGGGTGAACCCCATATAAACAAGTTCCTCAGTGCATATAGAGGAGGCTATAAACACTACAATAACCTGATAAGGGAGTATAGTGGTGTCGCGGGTGCCTGTCTTATGGTTTCAAAAGAAAAATATCAGGAAGTAGGCGGGCTTACCGAATGTCTGGCTGTCGAAGGGAATGATGTAGATTTATGTTACAAGCTATTGAAGGCCGGTTACCATACGGTCTATAATCCTCATTGCATTCTTTACCACCATGAAGCGGCTTCAAGGAAAGGGAAATTTAAATCCGAAACAAGGAAGGAATGTATCTATATACAGCAAGTTTGGAGTGAAATTTATACAAACGATCCATTTTACAATCCGAATTTCTCTCATCAACAGGCTGATTTTTGTGCCAGAATAGATTAATCATTGTCAAACTACAAATGGAGAGAGACATGAAAGCTCATGGGGCGTCTCTACAATATGATCACGAGAAAGTGTCTGAAAAGATACCTAATAAAAGGAAACATTTCTAACTGTGATGCAGGCGAATGAAAAAGAAACAGTCTGTGCCATAGTGGTGACCTACCAAAGGAAAGAATTACTTTTAGAGTGCCTTCAGGCACTCAGGAGCCAGGAAGAACCACTTGATGCCATCTACCTGGTTGATAATGCCTCTTCGGATCAGACCCCGGAGACACTCATGGAAAAGAGGTATCTTCAGAACCTGCCCCCAGACGATTTGAAGACACCCTGGGAAAAGACCTCCTCTATTCATAACTCCATCGATGGCCGGAGCATAAACCTTCATTATATGAGAATGCCAAGGAATACCGGTGGATCGGGAGGTTTTTATGAAGGCTTAAAGAGAGCTCGCGAAAAGGGATACGACTGGTTCTGGTTAATGGATGATGACACCATACCTTCAGAGCATGCTTTACAAAACCTGACCGAGAAGGTTAAAAGACTTCCTTCAGGATATCGGTTGGGATTTGCCTGCAGCAAGGTTATCTGGGAAGGCAAAGCCATCCATAAGATGAATATTCCTCAGATCCAGCCGATCACCAATGGTCTGCCCTTTAATGAACTTGAAGATGAGGGAATGCTGATTGTGAAAGGGGCATCCTTTGTCTCTCTCCTGATTCATAGAGATGTGGTCGGAAAGGTTGGGTATCCGATCAGGCAATTGTTCATCTGGGGTGATGACATCGAATATACGGGGAGAATCATCAATGCGGGGTATATCGGCCTGTATGTCAGGGAGAGTACGGTCCGTCACAAAACCAAGGATAACTACCAGGTCAACATTTTCCGGGATACGCCGGAAAATGCCTGGAAATATTACTATGATGTCAGGAACAAGCTATTTATGGAAAAACAGCACGGCCTGTCTCGATATATTTCAGCGTTTATAAAAAATATCTCTCAAGGGAACCTTAAGCTAGCAAGGAAAAGAAAATCCCATAAGCTGAAATTTATCTGGACAAATACCTTGGCCTCTTTCGCTTCCCTTATCTTTAATCCTCATATTAAATAGAAACAGAAAAAGAGATGACCTCATTTTTAAAGAGCTCTATAAAGTCTATCAGATACAGGCACAAGGTTGAAAAATTTTCCCGTGAATTGGCCATTATCAGCAGCAGCAACTCCGCGCACTGCCAGCAGCAGCCCCTTCAACACCGAAACCCTTACAAAATAGCCTTTGTGATTCCAGGGATGTCACGCTATAGCGGAGGGCATACCTCTATCCTGCGCCTGGGAACCTACCTGTGCAATTTTGGTCACGAAGTTTATTACCTTACCTACAGTCAAGATTCAAAAAAGAGCATGGAAATGAATGCCGAGGCCAACCTGCCTGGATATCGGGGTACTTTTCTGGAAAGAAGAACGTGGCCTGCTTACCGGTTTGATATCGGCATTGCCACTAAGTGGATATCATGTTACCACCTTTTGGCCTATCAGGACCGTTTCGCGCGGAAAGCCTATTTCATCCAGGACTTTGAACCCTTCTTTTACCCGGTTGGCGACTATTACCTGATGGCCCTGAATACCTATAAGATGGGATTTCGGATGATCAGCCTTGGCCGGTGGAACAGGAAAATGATCGAGCGGTTTGTTCCGAATACCCGTGTCTCCTGCATCGACTTCCCCTTTGAGATCAAGCAGTATGCAATTCAAAAAAGAAGGATTGAAATCCAAAGGGTGGTCAGATTCGCGGTTTACCTGAAGCGGGACCCTAAACGGGCACCATTTCTCCTGGTAGAGCACCTGAGTTACTTATCGAAGAAGCTGGAGGAAGCAGGGCTGATCGTTGAAATAAACTTTTTCGGCCTCGAAAAGTATCTAAAAATGCCTATTGGTAACAACCTTGGCAAGCTGACTGCCGATCAACTCAAAAGTCTCTATCAAAACGTCCACTTTGGCCTCATTGCCTCCTTAACCAATATTTCTTTAGTCAACTACGAAATGATCGCTTCAGGGCTGCCCGTCATAGACCTTGCAGACGGCAGTGCCGCCGATTTCTTCTCTCAGGATGAGTTAATCTTTATCGAAAGTCACCCCCAGGATCTTTTCCATAAGGTGCAGTACTACCTCATGAACCAGGAAAAGTTGAATCAACTGATCGACCAGGCCCAGAAGAAGCTGAAAAACCAAACCTGGGAAAACTCGGCCCATCAATTTCACCAACTCCTGTTCGAAGAGGACAACTGATAGAAATAATCTTGACAAATCAGCTCGCCTTATTATATCTTGGTTAAAGTTATCAAAAGGTTTGACCTTCCATTGCTTTTTGTAATGAGGAAAGAGCATGAGCATAAACTACGGTTCCCCGGTAAAATACTCTCTCGTTATTCCTGTCTACAACGAGGAGGACAACCTGCTTGCCTTGCGCGACAATATTCTCAGTGCCATGGACAGGATCAGCGGCTCTTTCGAGGTTATTTTCGTAGATGACGGCAGTACGGACAGGAGCCGGCTGATTATCAAACACATATGCACGGAAGATTCACATTTTCACCTCATTTTCTTCGATCGCAATTACGGGCAGACGTCAGCCTTCGATGCAGGATTTAAAATGGCTAAAGGCGATATCATTATCACCATGGATGCCGATCTTCAAGTTGATGCTCATGATATCCGGTTGTTATTAGAGCAACTCGGAGAGTACGATGCAGTGGTAGGGTATAGAAAAGTCCGGGCAGATAATTTTATAAAACGCATATCCTCCCGCGTAGGCAATGCAGTGCGAAATAGAGTTATCGATGAAAATATCAGGGATGTCGGATGCCCGCTCAAGGCTATGAAAAGAGAGGCTGTGCTGCGTATCAAA
>JBFMGO010000058.1:0-34848 GCA_040752695.1 bacterium | reverse complement strand
TTACCGCCATAATAAGAGACCCGGTTCAGGTTTATCTGGCCATCGTTCGTCAGCCCACCATTGATGGTGCTCGTATAGGAAGTGCTGCCAGAGCCGTTACTGTTTATAGTACCAGTATTATTTATTGTAACGGTAATCGCTCCATTGAGCATACCGAGAGTTCCATGATTATCGAGAGAGTCTATCGCAATATTCGTATTAAGTAACACACTATCGAGAGTACCATAAATATGCACTGCATAAGAATTATACTCAGTATTGTTGGGATAACCTCCCACAGGGTTGTCCCAACGCGTAGAGTCTGTCCAATTCCCTATCCCCCCTTGCCAAGTACTGGTTATAGGTGCTGCCCATGTAGCATTTAGTATAACACAAGTGAAAAATATTTGAACAGCGCAGATCAAGAAATTTTGTCTGAGAAAACATAGATGTTTTTCCTTCACGAGATAATACCCTCCATTTATCTAGTATTGCTCGTTTACTTCATTAATAGAAAATTTTCTCTGACAAAAAACGTGCAATTTTTGTTCCAGAAGCGAGGAAAGGAGGGAGGAATAATTATCTGATTTTTCAGACGGTTACCTTCAAAAAATAAGTCCCCTTTAATGAGATGAAGAATCCAGGGAGGCGAGCAGCATGGCCTTCTCTTTGGTTATTTTATCCAGGATGCCGTTGATGAAGGGAACGGACTCATCCGTACCGTAGTCTTTGGCGATCTCCAGTGCCTCGTTGATGCTCACCTTATCCGGAATTTCCGGCCTGAATAAAATTTCATAGGTAGAAAGCCGCAGGATATTGCGGTCAACAGTAGGCATGCGGCTGATCGTCCAGTTTGCAGCAAAGGAAGAGATGCACCGGTCGATGAACGCTAAATGCTCCATAGTCCCCTCAACCAGGTTATTCGTAAAGTCTTTGATTTCATCAGGATACTCATGAGTAGCCCAGAACAGCCGGATTCCTTCCTGGGGAAGGTCTTTGGTTATATCCAACTGAAAAAGGATCTGGAGAGCGAATTCTCTTGCTAGCCGCCTTTTACCCATAAGGAGTTTCTCACCCTGTTCTTGCCTTAAGGTCCGTTCCCTGTTCTTGCCTTAAGGTCCGGTTAGGCCAGTTTCTGATACAGCCGTGCCATCTCGATGGCGGAAATGGCCGCCTGCCATCCTTTATTGCCTGCTTTGGTGCCGGCCCGCTCGATAGCCTGTTCGATGTTTTCCGTCGTGATAACCCCGAAAATGACCGGCACTCCGGTATCTAAGGATGCCTTGGCGATGCCCTTGGTAACCTCTGCACTGATATACTCGAAATGCGGAGTGCTCCCCCGGATCACGGCTCCAAGGCAAATGATGGCGTCATGTTTCTTCTTTTGGGCAACCTTGAGAGCTACATAAGGGATCTCGAAGGAGCCCGGTACTTTGATAACCTCTATATTATCTTCGGCTGCTCCGTGGCGCAAGAGCGCATCAAGTGCACCGCTCAGCAGCCGATCGGTGATGAAGTCATTGAACCGGCTCACGATGATCCCGAATTTAACTCCTTGAGCAGTCAGGTCTCCCTCTATGATTTTGGGCATTACATTTTCTCCTCAATAGTCAGCATGTGGCCAAGCTTGTCTTTTTTCGTCCTTAGATAATGAGCATTATTCTGGCATGGTTCGATCTCGATCGGTATGCGCCGTGTCACTTCAAGGCCATATCCTTCAAGCCCGACGATCTTGCGCGGATTGTTGGTCAGGAGTTGGATTTTTTTAAGCCCCAAATCCGCCAAAACCTGGGCGCCCATTCCATACTCGCGAAGATCCGCCTGGAAACCAAGGGCCTCGTTGGCCTCTACCGTATCCTTGCCTCCATCCTGAAGTTCGTAAGCCCGCAATTTGTTCAACAGTCCAATTCCCCTGCCCTCCTGGTGAAGATAGAGGATAACGCCCTTTCCTCTGTGGGCGATCATCTCCATGGCTTTTTTCAGTTGTGCCCCACAGTCACATCTCAAAGAGCCAAGAGCGTCGCCGGTCAGGCATTCGGAATGCACCCGAACGAGAACTTCTTCATCGTCGGACCACTCGCCCATGGTCAGTGCGATATGAACCTGCCTGTCGATCGTGCTCTGAAAGGCGATTGACCGGAATATACCATACATGGTCGGGAGGGAAAACGAGGCTGCCCGGACAATGAACTTCTCAGTTCGGAGCCGGTAGGTGATCAGATCTTTAATGGTAATCAACTTGACGTTATGCTCCTTCGAAAATTCGATCAGGGACGGCAATCTGGCCATAGTGCCATCAGGGTTCATGATTTCACAGATAACGCCTGCCGGATACAGGCCAGCCAACCGGGCCAGATCAATGGCCGCTTCGGTTTGCCCGGCACGCATCAAAACGCCGCCATCTTTGGCACGCAAGGGGAACATGTGGCCGGGCCGGGCAATATCTTCGGGCTTCGTGTTTTGATCGATGGCGGCCAGAACCGTAGCTGCCCGGTCTGCGGCACTGATGCCGGTAGTGGTTCGGTGTTTGGCCTCGATCGACACGGTAAAGGCCGTCCCGAAGGAGGAGGTGTTCTCCTGAACCATCATGGGGATCTTCAGCTCATCCAGCCGGCTGCCGGTCATGGGCAGACAGATGAGTCCCCGGCCATACTGGGCCATAAAATTGATAATCTGCGGAGTGACTTTTTCCGCTGCGATGGTGAGGTCCCCCTCATTTTCCCGGTCCTCATCATCGATGACAATGAGCATTCTGCCTTGCCGAAGGTCTTCCAGGGCTTCTGGAATCGTGCTAAAACACATAGAGCATTTCTCCCTCACGCAATCTATGATAAAAATCCATGTTTGGCTAAAAATTCCCTTCCCAGGGGCTGGGAGGGGTTTTTCTGTAAGTTGCAAGACTCGGATAAGGGGTGACAGCTCAGAATGCGATGAACATATTTGGCCAGAAGATCCGCTTCCACATTGACCTTATCACCTGCTTTTTTTTCTTTCAAAGTAGTTATATCTGCGGTATGAGGAATGATGGACACCCACACGAGGTCATCTTTAAGGGAGGCAATCGTCAGGCTGATTCCATCAAGACCGATCGATCCTTTCTCGACCAGGTAAGAAGAAACGCTTTCCGGGGGCTTAACCCCCAAACGGAAATGCTGGCCGGTTTTTTGCACCTTCCTTACGTATCCGATGCCATCGATATGCCCGCTCAGGATATGGCCTCCCAGCCGGTCGCCGAGGCGCAGGGCCCGCTCTATATTGACCAGATCTTGGGGCCGTACATCTTGCAGTGTGGTTGTTTTGGCTGTCTCCGGTGAGAGGTCGAATTCATAGATACGACCATCCAAAGAAACAACCGTCAGACAGACGCCATTGACGCAGATACTGTCTCCGATCCGGTCATCGGTGCCGGTGGACGGGGCGGTCTCGATCCTGATTTTAATGACTTCCCCCTTTTTATGTACTCCAAGAACAGTTCCTGTTTCTTGAACGATGCCGGTAAACACTGCCTTATCCCTTCTTTTCCTCTACTCGCCGCATCCAAAGGGGGACCAGATGCAGGCTGAGGGGGCCTTCTCGACATATCCTTCAATCATCAGATCATTGCCGAAGCGCTTGGTTTTGATGTCATTCAACTTAATGGCATCATCCACACGGGCTACTCCATCGCCGCCGATGGTACTGGGAGCGCGAACACCACCGATAATCTTGGGCGCAATAAACATGATCACCTTATCGACAATCCCTGCCTGAATGGCGGACCCGTTGATTCCTGCCCCCCCCTCGATCATAATCGAGGTTATCTGCAATTGACCGAGCTTGACGACCATGTCTTTCAAGTCTACCATATTCTTGCCCATGGTTTTCCCGAAGATGATCCTGGCCCCTGTTTTTTCCAGTTCCTTTACCCGTTGAACCGGTGCATTGGTTGTCGTTACAATGATATTTTCCGCTTCCGATTGCTGAGTAAAAATCCGCGCCTTCAAGGGAATCCGCAGGAGGCTGTCCACGATAATCCGTTTGGGGTCCCTGCCCTGGCCATCCTTAAGCCGTGTGGTCAGCCGCGGGTTGTCCCTGATCACCGTACCGATGCCTACTAAGGTGGCGTCGATTTCATTGCGGAGTTGGTGAACGAAGCCCCGCAAAAGGCTGCTGGTTATCCACCGCGAGTCCCCTGTTTTGGTAGCCATTTTTCCATCCAGGCTCATGCCCATTTTCAGGATCACGAAAGGCGTTTTCATTCTGATATATTTAAAAAAGTATTCATTGAACTTTCTGGCGGCATTTTCCAGGACTCCGGTCTTAACCTCGATCCCCTGCATCTTAAGCTCGCGTATTCCCTGGCCGTTGACCAAAGGGTTAGGGTCTTTGGTGGCGACGACGACCCTTTGAATACCGGCGCGGATAATTTCCGCAGTGCAGGGTGGAGTTTGCCCCTGATGGCAGCAAGGCTCAAGGTTAATGTAGAGGGTAGCTCCTTTGGCCTTTTCCCGTGCCTGCTCCAGCGCCCGGATTTCGGCATGGGGTGCACCATAGCGCTCATGGTACCCCTGGCCCACGATCTCATTGTCTTTGACAATGATGGCCCCCACCATCGGATTAGGAGAAGTCCTTCCCTTTCCTTGATCAGCCAGTTTAAAGACTTGATTCATATATTCTCTATCCATCTGCATTTCCCTCGGCGGTTTGAAACAGGGCCAAAACAAATTCTTCAGCCTCAAAATCGCGCAGATCCTCTATCCCCTCACCCACACCAATCAACTTTACCGGTATGGATAACTCATGAGCAATGCTGAAAATGATACCCCCTTTGGCTGTTCCGTCCAGTTTCGTTAAAGCCAGACTGGTGATTCCTTCCATAGCTTCATTGAATTGCCGGGCCTGCACAAGTGCATTCTGACCTGTGGTAGCATCCAAAACCAGAAGGATTTCGTGCGGGGCATCCGGTATCTCCCGTGAGATGACACGTTTCATTTTCTGTAATTCTGCCATCAGATGACTTTTGTTATGCAGCCTGCCCGCTGTATCAATAATCAGTAAGTTCGCATCCCGCGATTTAGCTGCCTGAATGGCGTCAAAAATCACTGCAGAAGGGTCCGAACCGGATTGATGCTTAATCACTCCGGCACATCCGGCCCGCTCGCCCCAGATTTCCAACTGCTCGATGGCGGCAGCACGAAAAGTATCTCCGGCAGCCAGAAGCACTTTTTTCCCCTGCCGGCTAAAGCGGGCAGCCAATTTGCCAATGGTGGTGGTTTTACCGACCCCGTTCACTCCCAGCACCATCATCACAAAGGGAGAGTGGCCCGAAATATCCAGTGAAGATTGCAGGGGTTCCAATATCTTCATCAACTCATTCTGCAGCGTCTTGTTGAGCGAAGATGTTTCTTTGATCTTTTTCCGCCGGGCCTCATCCTGCAGCCGCTCCACCACCTCATGAGAGGTTTGAAAGCCAAGATCGGCTAAAATCAAAATCTCTTCGAGCTCTTCGAATAATTCATCATCAATATATTTTTTACCACGGAACAGCCTCTCAATCCCACCCACAAAATTAGTGTGAGTTTTCGATAGCCCCTGGCACAGCCGTTTAAACCAACCCTTTGGTTTTAATTCCATTCTCTTCTTCCTTTAAACGTAATGAATGATCCCTTACATTCGTTTCACGGGACCCGCGCTTCACAAAACTCCCGCAAGGGGGTCATTTCATTTCGAGCGTATTAAGATAGTGCTGAGCATCCTTGGCCTGGGCACTGTCCGGTGCAAGATCGATCACCTTCTGGAATTCCCTGGCAGCCAGGTCTTTCTGATTACTCTGCAAGTAGGCCAGAGCCAGATGATAGCGGATATCCACAGCCAGTGGATCTTCCTGCCCGCCCTCTGCCATGGAGAGCAGTTCCAGACTCCTCTGGAAAGACTTCGAAGCTGCCGAATACTGATCGAGCTCCATCAGGGTCAAGCCCAAATGATAGTGAGTGTCGGCGTAATTTGCATCCAGTTCCAATGAGGTCTCAAACTCAGCCCGGGCTTTCTCATACTGTTGCAGATGAAAGTAAGCCACTCCCATGTTGAAATGGGCCAGTTCGGGTGTGGTATAAGACGAAACCGCCAGTGCCTTCCCGGCATACCGGATAACCTCGGGCCATTCTTCCTTTTTGGCCAGGGCAGCAGACAGATTATTGTAGGCTTCCGGATATTGAGGGTTCAACTCGATTGCCCTCTGGTATTCCTTGACCGCCTGATTGAATTTGGCCTGAAAATAATATGTCAAACCCAATCCGTTGTAAATACGGGCATCTTTCGAGTTTAACTCTCTGGCCTTTTGGAATTCGCCGAAAGCCAGATTATACTTCCCATTACGGAGATAAAGCAACCCATATTCGTAGTGATTTTCCGATTCCTGCAAACGGGCTTTCATCCCCTGGCATCCGGCCAGGCCGGAAATAACTGCCAGACAAAAAGCCACAACAAGCATTCGTGAAGCGGTAATTTTATTTTTCATTTTCCCTCTGAAGCTTTTAAAAGTTCCTGAATAACGTTCCGTAGATTTTCCTGCTGTTGTCCATATTGAGCCCAGTTTCCGTTCCGCAGACTCTCAAGAGCCTGCTGGAAGTATTGATCCGCTTTCCTGGCCAGTGCATTCAGCGACTGCCCTCCTTCATCAGGGAGCGCCTTGTCTGCCTGCTGTTGATCCGGCTGAAGTTGAGCCATCTCTTCAGCCAGTTCCCCGCCAAATATTGCCGCCAATGCCTCATTAAGGGTTGGCCTCATCTCGATTTTATCTCCATAGGCCACAATCACCCGCTTCAATTCGGGCAACTGGCTTCCGCCTGAAGCTACCAGGTAAACCGGCTCGATATAGAGGATCGCCTGCTCGATGGGTATCACCAGAAGATCGCCCCGGAAAACCTCTGAGCCCTGCTGGCTCCACAGGGTCAGTTCGCGGGAAATATCCGTTTGTTGATCGATGCGGGCCTCCACTTGACGCGGTCCATAAATGAGCTTTTCTTTCGGGAACTTATAGACCATCAATTTTCCATAATTCGCTCCGTCGCACTGAGCACATATCCAGGCAATCATGTTACTTTTATTACTCGGAGTAAAAGGAACCATGAGCATGAATTCTTCTTCTTTCTGATCCGGCAGGCGCATGGTGATATAATACCCTTTCATGGGAAAGTCCTGTTGCCCGGAGAGGCCCTTTTGCAGAGGCAGATCCCATAAATCTTCCTTATTGTAAAAAACCTGGGCATCCTGCATATGATAGAGCCGGTACATGTTGGCCTGAACTTCAAACAGGTCCTGGGGATAACGGATATGAGACCGCAAATCTTCCGGCATCTCGGAATAGGGTTTGAACAGTGCAGGGAATATCTTCTGATAAGTCTTGATGATCGGATCATTTTCATCGATCACATAGTAAGCCGTTGTCCCGTCATAGGCACTGATCACTACCTTAACCGAGTTGCGGATATAATTGACCATCTTCACCCCGAGCGGCTGACCCATGAAAATCGGCAGGGGCCCTGCTGGATAAACATTACTGTCAGCGGAAAACAGAGGCGACAACTCGGAATAGGGGTATTTGTCAGTCGTGGTATAGGCATCCTGAATCCAGTAAACGTGACCCTCTTTCGATACCACGGGGTAAGGGTCCCGGTCGTAGGTTAAAAAGGGAACCACAGTCCTGACCAAATCGGAGATATCACGATGAAACATGATTTGACTCTCCGGCTTGATATAGCTGGTGAGGAGGATTTTAAAATCCGAAAACTTCAAGGAAAAAATCAACCGGTTAAAAAGCGAACCGACAGGGACGCCGCCCTTGCCCTGGTAGCTGGTGTAGACATTGGTATCTCCCTTGGGATAGTCAAACTCGGGGCTTTTCGTATTGACAATGACGAAATTATTGACCTTCTCCCCATAATAAATCTCAGGCCGCGTGACCTTGAGATCGACCTGGCTGACCGGAGGAATGTCTTTAATCATCAACCTGGGCAAGCCCTTTTCGGTCACGTAGTTGACCGGGCTCATGCAAAGGCCGTATCCGTGAGTATATTTAAAATGCTCATTCTCCCAGGTCTGTGCCTGAGCGGGCAATTGACTTTGATCCAGTTCACGGGGTGAAAGCATGACCTGCGTATACTCGTCATCCAAAACATAGCGGTCCTCATCCATATTGATAAAATTGTAGTATAAACGCATTTCCTGCAATTCGCTATAGGTTTGCCGTAATGGCTTTTTATCCCATAATTTTATGTTATTCAGTGTCAGAGAATTTCTCTCGACACCGTCCAAATCCAGATTCGTGAGTGCCTGAAAATTCTTCTCTTCAATGAAATCCAGATTATATCCCATGCGGGTATACCGGATGTTATGCTGAATGTAGGGTCTTTCCTTGGCCAGTTCGTTCGGTTCGACGAAGAACTGCTGGAGTGCCCTCGGGTAAAGCTCGTTCACCAGTATGGAAAGGATAAAAAGACTGGCCAGTCCGATCAACGGCCATTTCCATCCCTTGGCGGAAATATTGATCCAGAATAAAAAGCCGCACAAAGAGGCAATGATAAAAATGACCCAGTAAGCTACGAGCTGCGCATGCATATCCGTGTAGCTCGCACCGAAAACCACGCCTCTTGAAGAATAAAGAAGTCCCAGCATCTTCAGCCGCTTGTCCCAGGCGATGAGCATGAGAAGGAATCCGACCAGAACCGACAGATGCGTTTTTGCCTTCCTGGTGAAGGCAAGATCTCTGGGCTTAATGTTGATAGCCCCGTCTTTAAAATAAATATAACCTGCCGAAATGGTGGTTATAACCAGGGTATAAAAAAGCCACTTTTGCAAAAATACCCAAACCGGGTAGGAAAAAACGAAAAATCCGATGTCTTTATGAAAGATCGGATCCATCTGGCCAAAGGGAACCTGATGCCAGAACCGAAGAAATTCGTCCCACTTCGCCGAAGCCGGCCACACACCCATCATGGCACTGATGATCAGGCACCCAGCCAGCAAAAACCAGTTAACATATTCGGGCCGGATGGGAATGGTTTCCACCGTCTTGGTGCCCTGTCGCCGGACGGATAATTCCCACTGTTTCTTAGGCCCACCCATATTTCGGGCAAGATAAAGATTGATGCCGGCGACCAGGAAAAAAAACAGCCCGAAGAGAAGACCAATCGCCCCCCTTGCGAGCAGAATTGTCCAGAACACCGATGAAACTTCAAGTGCTTTAAACCAGAGCAGTTCTCCGTAAATATCTGCCAGCTTTCCAAACCCGATAAAAAATAAAAAAGCCAGCCCTAAAAGCAAAACAACCTTCTCTTTTTTCATTCAATTCTCCTGGAAATGATAGTTGGGCTCTCGAAAGGGCATGATTTACCAATGGTTATGCTATCATAAACGGAAAAAGCATGTCAAGGGATATCAGGGTAAGGGGTTTAAAGGGGGGATAAAGCTTCCATTCAGGAAAAAGTCAGGCTCTCCTCAATTCATAATTGAGCAATAAATGGTATTGTTCTCACTTCCTCGAGAGCACTCCAGCATATGTGAGGCATTTTTTATCAACTCATCAATTACCCGCGCGTCAGTAGGATAGGAGGTGATCCCAATGCTGACGGAGGCATTCTTTTTCGGCGCAGCAGCATCGATCTCGATACCGGAGAAAGCGAACAGCACCTGATCCTTCAGCCGCTCGGACAGACAGACAGCTCCCTCGATACTTGTTTCAGGCAAAATCAGGGCCAGAACATCATTCCCATAGAGAGAAAGGATATCGGTATCGCGCAGATTGGCCTTGATGAACTCACCCAGTTTTCTCATAAAAAGGGTATTCCCCTCATCGGACAGATGCATAGGCTGCTCTTCAGGCACGGAGTCAACACTCACCAGGACCAATGAGAGAAATTGATTATACCGCTTGGCCCTTTTCATCTCCTCATCAAGTCTGATACTCAAATATCGAGAATTATAAAGCCGTGTGTTTTCATCAATAAAAATATTTTGTATAAGATCATCATTCATTTTTTTCAAAGAATTGTATGCATCCGTAAGATTTTTTAGCTTTGATTTCAACTTTGAATTTTCATCCTTTAAGCGATTGACCTCGCTCATACTCTTACAGCCCCCCTCATTTCTCACAGAACGTCTCGTTCACAAAAGCATTCAATGGTTCTTCATAGTGGATGATCGTCCTCTGCTCGAATGTACCATAATGCGATACGGTTTACGGTTTCTCGAAAATTGCATTCAGCACCTTTAGCCTGCAATATAAATGCCATCTTTAAGATCGGCTTTCCATGAATCCGGACATGCTCCCTATCGGAGTTTTCCAGTAAAAAACAATACGTTTTTCTTTCCGGACGGATCCTTGCTTGATCACGGGATGAGAAGCATCAAAATGGTGTGAGAAATTATGAATACTTCTTCATAAATATGAAAGTGATTTCATAATTGCGGTATACAGAATAAATGATAATACCTGCTTTTCGTCTTCTGATCCTTTTTTTATCTCATTATTCCCGGATCTGATACTCCTTGATTTTACTCAGCAAGGACCGATAGCTGACCTGGAGCAGCTTGGCCGCCTGGATTCGATTCCAGTTGGTCTTGGCCAGAACGCTTTTGATCGTGGCTTTCTCAGCCTTTTGAATTGCCAGGCGACTGACTTCTTTCAGGGGAACAATCTTAGTGTTTTTGTAAACCATCTTTCCTTCGACCACATCGTGCGGAATAACGGTATAAACCACTTCTTCGCTGCCCAGGACAATGATTTTTTTAATCAGGTTTTCCAACTCCCGGATATTTCCAGGCCAGTCATAATTCATGAAAATATTCATAATCTGGGGGGAGATCGAATTGATCTCTTTTCCGTACAGGGAGGAATATTTTTTTACGAAATAGTCCACCAGAAGGTAGATATCTTCCTTATGTTCCCGTAAAGGCGGAAGAAAAATAGTCACTTCATTCAGACGGTAGAAAAGATCCTCTCGAAAGCTGCCACTTCGGATACCTTCCTCAAGATCCCGGTTGGTAGCTACGATAATCCGGACATCAACCTTGACGCTTTTCTTTCCCCCGAGGCGGCTGAATTCTTTTTCCTCAAGGACCTGAAGGAGCTTGGCCTGCAGCGAAGGAGGCATCTCTCCGATTTCATCCAGGAATATGGTTCCCTCATTGGCAAATTCAAACCGGCCTGGTTTGGGCCTTTGGGCGCCGGTAAAGGCACCCCTTTCATATCCGAACAATTCGGACTCTAAGAGAGTCTCCGGCAGCGTGGCGCAATTAACCTTGATAAAAGGCTTATCTCTCCGGTTGGACAGGGAATGGATAGCGCGGGTTACCAGTTCCTTGCCTGTTCCGCTCTCTCCACGGACCAGAATGGTCAACTCGGTATCCGCCACCTGCTCGATCATTTTCTTGATATTGAGAATGGGATTGCTGTCTCCAATAAAGTTTTCGTACTCGGCCCGGGACTTTAATTTTTTCTTCAGGGTTTCATTCTCAGAAGCCAGGGCCTTGCGTTCCAGGACCTTCCCTATCGTGATCTTGAGTTCGTCATTGTCGAACGGCTTGGCAATGAAATCATCCGCCCCGGCATGGATGGCATTGACTACGGTTTTCGCCTCTCCGTGTGCGGAGAGCATAATCACTGCCATTCGCTTTGAGATGGCTTTGATCCTTCCTAAGAGCTCGATACCGTTGATATCGGGCATACTGATATCCATCAGGATTAAATCAGGAGTCTCACTTCTGGCCATTTGAATGGCGGTCTTCCCGTCTTCGGCAGAAAAAACCTTATATCCCTCTTTGGTCAGCGCCTCGGTCAATATCCAGATTAATTCAGGATCATCATCGACTACTAAAATTGTTACTTTTTTATCTTTCATTTACTTAACTCACCTATACGCTTTCCTAAAAGATTATGGTTCAATATAATTGTCAAAAAGACTTTCTCGTTTACCAAGATACGCCACTCCGGCGGCCCCGTACAGCCGGCGTGATTTGTTGAATTCTTCCGGAATCTCCTTATGGGAACAAAAACCCCGGAACGCCAAGTCATTACTCTTTGCATACTGGAATATACAGCATAAAGGTGGTTCCTTTATTCACTTCGCTTTGAACTTCGATATATCCATTATGGGCATGGATGGTCTGATTGGCAGCGGCTAACCCAAGACCTGTGCCAGACTCCTTGGTCGTAAAAAAATGCTCAAAAATCTTCTTTTGAATCTTCCGAGGGATTCCGATTCCTGTATCAGTAAACTTTACCAGGACATACTTTTGCTGGGAATTGTTCAAAGAGAAGTTCTGAGCCGAAACTCTAAGCTCTCCTCCCTGCGGCATGGCCTCAATAGCATTGACAATAATATTGAGAAAAGACTCCTTAATGCGCTCTTCATTGACATAGGTGGGACTTACTGCCTGAATCGATTCCCGGATCAGGGGGATATTATGCCGGTGAAGATCGTTTTTTACCAGATTTAATACCCCGTCCAGGGTGACATTCAAATCTACTATTTTCTTTTGAAACTTGCTTGGATTGGAGAACACCAACAGCTCTTTCACCAGCGCGTTGAGGCGAAAGATGCTGTTATTCACGATTTCCATGGACCTTGAGCGAAAGTCATCATCGTACCACCGGTCTTCCAGATTCTGCAAGGCTCCTTTAATTTTGGTAATTGGATGCCGAAGGTCGTGGGCAATTTCGGAAATCATCTCCCCCATGGTGATCAGTTGTGTGGATTTGGCAATACACGATGCTTTATCATATAAAGAAACAGCCTGTGAGGCAATAATCGATAAGAATTGGCATCTTTCAGGGAGAGAAAAGGCATCGGGGGCAGCGCTCCCTGCGCAGAAAATTCCATATAACTCGTTATCAACACTGATGGGAACACAGAGAAAGGACTTAAGGAGGAGATCGCAGAACCCATTTTCCTTAAAATAGGAAAGCAAAAATCCGGAATCAATGACATTCTCTTGATTGTCCTCATGCAAACAGACCAACTCCTCCATGACAATTTTCCCCAGACTCAGCCTTTTGAGCGTTTCCTCATGGATTCCATGAGCGAATCGCAGGTACAGTTCCCGGACTTCGCTCTGGAAGGAGAAGCACAGGAAATAATCGACGGGAAGAACCTGCCTGATGGCCAACGAAAGCCGATCGAGGGCATCATCGAGGCCCGCTTGTGAACCAAAGTTTCGGGCGATCTCATACAATACCGACAACTCCTTGATTTTCCATTCCAGCTCTTTGTTTTTTTCCTGCAGCGCCGTAACCAACTGCTTGTTCTTAAGTCCTAATTTTCTTCGCTCCAGGCTCTTTCTCACGACAAAGCGAACCTCTTCCAGAGAGCACCCCTTGACCAGAAAGTCGTATGCTCCTCTTCTGGCCGATTCAACCGCCAGTTCCCGCGAGTCATGCCCTGAAACCGTAATAACCGGAATCTCGGGATAAAGCTGCTTGATACACTCGAGAAAGTCCATAGCCTTGGTCTTCGCCACTTCTACTTCCAGATCTAAAAAAATCAGGCTGAAGGGCATGGCTTGCATCTTATCGATGGCCTCAGCGCCGGAAAAAGCGACCGCTACTTGATACCCTTCTTCAGCGAGGTGAGCTTTGAAATAGTGAGCGTATGCCTGATGACTTTCAACTATAAGGATGTTTTCCATGAAATTGCTTAAAATAGAGGTGCGTGTGATAGAGATTTACCTATTTGAAAGAATGTATTACTTTTTTTTCATTCTAATCAAAACATTGCTCTTTGTCAAGATCCTAATAGCCACACCTCCCTTTCTTTATCGGTGGCAATCGTCAAGAAAATCAGTACATTCGTCTCTTGATTATTTTAAATCGAGCAAGAGTTCAACAATCCGATCTTGAATTGTTTTGCATAGATGATGCTGGTTTTTATTCCCGTTCATCAGGATGGAAAAGGAGATCAATTCGTCCTGGTAAGAGTAGACGTAACCGGACAGGCAGGAGACTCCATTCACGAGGCCCGTCTTGGCCCGAACCCTGCGCTGCGTTTTCGGGTTCCGCAGCCGCTTTTTCAAGGTTCCATCAACCCCCGCAATGGCCAGGGAGGCGAAATATTCCGGCTGATATTCAAATTTCTGCTGCATATAGGTCAAAAGGTCTACGATCTTCTTGGGAGAGGTCATATTCTTTTTCGACAGACCGCAGCCGTCAGTGGCTGTAAAGTGATCAGCACCCACACCGGCTTCCTCGAGAAATTCTTTGATTACGGCTACGCCCTTATCCGAAGTCCCCGGCGATCCTTTGACCTCTGCGCCCATTGCCTTAAGAAGCTGCTGTGCGATAAAATTATTGCTGATTTTATTTAAACTGGTGACAATGATGGCCAGAGGTTTCGATTGATGCTGACAGATCACCCGCGCCTCTTCAGGAACAATACCCGGCCTTACCTCACCTGAAATGTGAATCCCCTTTTGGACGAGCATCTCTTTCAATGCTTCGGCCGCATACCGCGCCGGAGCTTCGACTGCCCTGTAAATGGTCATGGGAGAATGCCGGATAGAGATCTGCCCGGAAAAGGTAAAGGTATTTATTCCATCCTTAACATTTCTGGCAATGGAAAGAGCTTTTTTGGGAGAGCCTGCCGTGGTAATTGCCTTATTGATCACCTGAATGGACCTGGCGGACGTGTTCCACTGTATCAGGGGTTTGTAACCGACCTTGGATGCAGGCCGGATCGAAAAGGTGACCGTATTGAAATTGATCGACAATGCCCCGCTTTCCGCTCTGTACCAAACGGAAGGGTCACCCCCTTGCTGCTCCTCTCTATTCTCTTCAGAGGCAAAGTAGGAGTCGTCGTAAACCAGCCCCTCAGTGACCCTCTTTATGCCGGCATCACCAATCTGTCGCGTCAATTCCCACAACTCTTCATTGACGAGGAGAGGGTCCCCAAACCCTTTGATATAAAGCGGCCCTGAAATAACACCATCTTTCGGCATCTTTCCTGCATAGATAATGGTAGGAAAGCAATAGTCCGGCTTCAGCCTGGCCAAAGCCGCAGCCGAAGTGAACAGCTTTTGATTCGAGGCAGGAATAAACAGATCCTCTCCATGGATGTCAGCCAGTACCTTGCCGCTTTTCAAAGAGGTAACATAAATACCTGCTCGTATACCTCTCATGGCAGAACATGAGTCCAGGAGGGAAGTGATCTTTTCCTGAAGAGGATGCTTATCGTCACCGACGTTATTTTCAGAGTGGGAGGAAAGCGACCTGCGCCTGTCTGCCGTTTCAGCAGGCAGGGGCAGACAGAAACAGAGCATAAGACCCAGAGTAACCAAAAGAAAAAGAGTGAGAGCCGACTTTATGGCCTGGTAGATTTTCATTGGTGCCCTATCCGCAAGAAATGATAAATAACGCCAGAATTCAGCAGTGATACAAACAGACAGTGTTATTCCTGTGTACCATAGTTCCCCCTGCAAGGTCAATAGAGATGAAAAAATTCCAGGGCAACCTGCAGCCTTTGGCCGGAGCTTCAGCGGAAAGAATAGAAGCTAAAGACGCCGGATAAAAATTGGATTGACAAGAGATATTCTTTCCAATAGAATAACTTCCAAATATTTCGAAAGGGGGTTTCGTATGGTTGGGAAACAAATTCGTCTTGAAAGAATAATGAACCGCAACTCCAAAAGGACCGTTATCGTGCCCATGGATCATGGGATCACCCTGGGCCCTATACCTGGCCTTATTGACACCAAAAAATCCGTGGATGGCATTGCCGCGGGAGGCGCCAATGCTATTATTATTCACAAAGGACTGGTGGAAGCCGGACATCGGGGAGGAGGGAAGGACGTCGGATTAATCGTCCACCTTTCAGCCAGCACTGTCCTGTCCCCGGACCCGAATGCCAAGGTTTTGGTATGCACGGTGGAGGAGGCTATCCGTCTTGGGGCCGATGCGGTCTCTATCCATGTCAATATCGGCTCGGATGATGAAAAATCCATGCTCAAGGACCTGGGCGATGTGGCCAGGAAAGCCCGGGACTGGGGATTGCCCCTGATAGCCATGATGTATACCCGGGGCATGAAGATCAAGAATGAATACGATCCTCAGGTGGTCAAGCATGCGGCCCGAATCGGTGCCGAATTGGGAGCCGATATTGTCAAGGTGGCTTATACGGGAAGTGCAGAGTCTTTCTCCGAAGTGGTCAGAGGGTGCTTTGTTCCGGTAGTCATCGCCGGTGGAGAAAAAATGGAGACCGACCGCCAGGTTCTCGAAATGGTTCACGGCTCTTTGGAAGCGGGCGGTGCGGGAGTATCGATAGGCAGAAACGCGTTTCAACATCACAGACCGGAGCAGATCGTCAGGGCTATCAGCAACATGGTTCACGAAGGGTGGTCTGTTGAAGAAGCTCTTAAACTGGTGGAGGACTATGGATGAAAAAGGTCTGGGTCCGGGCTATTCCCTGGAACAAATCGGTGGTGACAACAGCGCTTGAAAGCGGAGCGGACGCCGTTATGGTGGATCCTGCGGATACGGAAAAAGTAAGGCAACTGGGGTTGATTCAGACCATCAGTGCCAACGGCGACATCAAGCTGGGCCAGGAGGTTGTGGAGTGGGAAATCAAGGGGAAAAAGGACGAAGAGGAAATCGTCAAGCTGGCCCGTGATAAGATGGTGATTGTAAGGACCAGCGACTGGACGGTAATCCCACTGGAAAACCTGATCGCTCAAACCGAAAAGCTGATTGCCGAAGTATCTGACAGCAAGGAGACGGAGACCGCTTTAGGGATTCTGGAAAAGGGAGTGGACGGAGTTTTGATCAATTCCAAAGACCCGGCAGAGGTTAAAAAAGCCATAGCAACTGCCAAAAAGACCCGGCAGAGCATGTCGCTGAAAACTGCCAGGATTCTGAACGTTGCACCCTCAGGTATGGGTGACCGGGTTTGCATCGACACCTGCACCATGATGACCCAGGGGCAGGGGATGCTGGTGGGAAACAGCAGCAGGGCGCTCTTCTTAGTCCACTCGGAAACCGTTGTCAATCCCTACGTCGAGCCCAGGCCCTTTCGCGTCAATGCGGGAGCGGTGCATGCCTATATCTATCTGGCTGACAATAAGACGAAATACCTCTCCGAGCTCAAGGCGGGAGACGCGGTCCTGGTCGTCAATCATCAGGGAAAAACGGAAGAGGCTATTGTCGGGAGAACAAAAATAGAAAAGCGGCCACTCCTTTTCATCCAGGCTGAACTCGAAGGAGAAGTCCTGACCACCATCCTGCAAAACGCTGAAACCATCCGGCTGACCAGGCCCGATGGTCAACCCGTATCCGTCATCGATCTTAAGGCCGGTTCCGAGGTTTTGGTTTATATCGAGGAAGCAGGCCGTCATTTTGGGATGAAGATTAAAGAAACCATCCTGGAAAAATAACTGATGCAAGGGGAGAGATGTGCAAACGCCACAGCGACAGTGCTCCGGACATTTCCTGATGGACGGGTTTTCATAGAAATCCGGAAAGACCTGGCCATTGGGGAAATGGTCCGGTACAATCCGGCCAAGGAAAAGACACCCCATCTGCTTCCCCCGGATCACCCGGCGCAGGTGATCTGCCTTTTGGAGAGCGAGGATGGAAACCGCATCTATCGGGCAACCAGGGGGGAGAGAGTCATTTTTCGCCCCGCAGTCCCTCTTTGCCCCGGAGACTGGCTTGAGAAACTATCCGTGGAAGGCTGCCTGAGAATTGAGGCAGTAATCAGGCCGGAGGACATTTGTTTTTTAAACGGCGTGGTGGAAGGCCACGCAGATATGGCAGTCCTTCGGACCCTGGACAGTTCTGTGGGGCTGGTGGAGCTTCTTGCCTCTCCCTTTTATGAGGAAGAAATCCGCCAACTCCTTTTTTCCCTTCAAAAAAAGATGCCTCTTGAAATCAAGGCCATAGTTCATGACGTAACATCAATATTCTTGTGAGGGGTCAGCCCCGGAGCGTCAGCAACCGGCTGCCAGCGTATCCTGTCCCATCCCCCCTATCCGGTACCAGTATCCAGCCGCCAGCAGTCGTTACTCTACTCTCCCGTGACTATGGTAGTAAACCGTGCATAAACCCCTAAGATATTGTATGAGTCATAATCCACAGTCATGACCCTGGTGATTCCTCCATTCCTGGCTGCCGCTTCTATCCCCGTATCCCCATAGGCTACCAGCCCGAAGATGGTAGTGGCCACGGCTTTACCGGTTTTCGGTCCGGGAGTGGTCGAAGTTACAACGGTAATCGGCCCTTTGACATCGGTAATAACCAGACCGAGAACGGGAGAATGGATAGGCATACCTCCAAAAATCAGAAAAATCATCATACCCAAACCTACGATGAATGGCGCTATTCTACCCCAATTCATTCTTTTATCCCCCTTTTATCATTCCCGGGGTTATCTTTGTTTTCTAATACTATGAGACATACGTACGATCGGCAATCGTCGGCATTATCCTTTACTGCATGCAAAAAACCGAAAAAATCAAGAAGCAGCGGTGTCTTCCGGGTAACCGTCCGGTTTCGGCGACGATCCGTTGAATTGCGTCGATCGGTAAATCATGGGCCGAAGAGCATTCAACGAGGCAACGATCGCCGAACCATTGCTGATAATGGTGGTGGCGATAGGGCCGATGGCTCCGACCAGGGCAAGGGCGATTGCTCCTGTGTTCGGATAGAAGTTGATCTTCCAGTTCTGCCGGATAAGATGGCTTGACTCTCTGGCGATATCGATTGCCTGGGGAATTTTCCAGAGGTTCCCTTCGAGGAAAGATACATGGGCGGTCTCCATGGCCACATCAGCACCTCCTCTGACTGCAATGCCTACATCGGCCTGGACAAGGGCCGGGGTGTCGTTTATTCCGTCTCCCACTACGGCTACCGTATGTCCCTCCCGTTGCAGCGATTTCACCACCTCAGCCTTCTCTTCGGGGAAAGCGTCAGCCACGAACCGGGTTATTCCCAGCTTGTTCGCCACTTTCTGAGCGATCGCGGGATGATCCCCGGTCAGCATGACCAGGGTTTCCACTCCACAGCGGCGAAGCGCCTGAACAACGCTCGGTGCCTCCGGCCTGATCGGGTCGGTATAGATTAAAAGCCCGATCAGCCGGCCATCAAGAGCGATGAACAGAGGAGCGGCAGCCCGGCCATTTAACCGGGCTATATCCGAGTTGGCCGTTTTTCCGATCCTGATTTTCTTCAGCGTCATAAAGCGGTGACATCCTACCAGGACGGTTGAACCTCCAACCGAGGCCTCAACACCCAGGCCGATGACATACTCCGAAGCCTCCCGCTCAGGGATGGCGATCCCCTGTTGCTGCGCCGCACGGGCTATGGCCTCGGCCACGGGATGAGTCAGGCGGGCTTCGGCTGCGGCTGCCAGGGCCAGGATTTGTTCTGAAGTGATCTTATGCCTTCCATGGGGAATGATTTCAACCACCTCTGGCTCTCCCACCGTCAGGGTTCCTGTCTTGTCAAAGACGATGGTATCGACCTCTGCCAGAAGCTCCAGATAGCGCCCCCCCTTGATCAGTATTCCATGATGGGCAGCCTTGGCCATAGAGCTCAGGACGGTCGTAGGGGCAGCGACCCGGATGCCTGTCCCGTAATCGACAATGAGCAGGGAGGCTGTTGTGCCGGTATTTCCGGTGATTACAAAAGATGTTCCGGCAGCCAAAAAGCTCCAGGGGACAAAGCGGTTGGCGAACTGCTCAGCATAATTCTGGGCCTTGGTTTCGCGGATAGGGGCATTATTCACCAGTTGGACGATTTTGGACTTGGCTGTCTCAGCTCCCACCTTCTCGGCCTTGATGTAGAGCTTTCCCTCCCTGACTACGGTTCCTGCATAGACGAGGCTTCCTGTGCCTTTTTCAACCGGCAGCGATTCGCCGGTAAGGATTTTCTGGTCCACAGTGGCCTTACCGGCCAGGATAGTTCCATCTACCGGAATGAGTTCCCCAGGGTAGACCACGACCTCATCCCCGACCCGGATCGCCTCGACCTTGATTTGGATCTTCTTTCCATCACGGACGACCCAGGCGAACTGATCCAATCCGTCAAAGAGCTTTTCGATCGCCCGGTGAGAATGCTGCACGGTAGCATCACGAATGAAATTGCCTAAAGATACGAGCCAGACCATGCCTGCGGCCGTTGTAAACTGGCCCCTGAAGGTGAGGACAGCCGTAGCTGAGGCATCGAGAACATCCACATTCAGTTTGCCTTTTTGCGCTATGAGGGAATTGAAAGCGCGGGAGAAAATCGGAATACTCGCTCCTATGAGGAACCAGGGAACAAGAGCCGATTCCGATACCGTACCAAGGACCACGGCTGCACTAGACAAAGCCAGAGGCAGCCACGAAGACACATCAGCCACGCTCGCATCGCAGGAGCGGAACTCGCCGCCGGCAGACTTGCCCTGGTAGTACTTCAAGGCATCCAGTGAAAGCTCCTCGATAGCTCTGACCAGATCATCCTCCGTGAGCAGGTCAGGACAGTAGGTCAGGATAACACAGCGGCAGTTTCGATTGAGCCTGACTCCCTGAATCCCCTCCTGGTCCTGAAGAAACGCCTTAAAGGCCCCGGCATCTTCATCATCGAAGAGGCGGATTGATTCTATATACAGGCGAATACGACCTCGGATCGCGTGAATAATACGGCATCTAAAAGGCATAATCTCTCCCTTGACTGCTGTCCACCATAATTACAAAAACCGGATATAAGGTTCTTGTCATCCGATGAGCTCATTCCATAAGCTCAAAGGTTTTCCCCCACTCCATAAAATGAATGGATAAGGTACAGGAATGTCATGTAAGTATTTTGCTTTTACTCTCCATTCCCCGTTAACTGGCCGCGTATACATTACAACCTATTCAGTGCTTTTATGTGTAAGGACTGCTGGCAGGTGAACCGTCATGTCTCGTCTCGTGCCCGGTCAATCTTGCCCCGACGGGTATATACTTGACCAATGCCCAGCCGATGTGATTTTTTTTATTATACCCCGTCAAACGAGAGCTGACAAGGTTCTAGGTATTTATCTTTTCTAACCTTTCCTTGAATGCCTCAATAAGGGCTGAAGTTGCGGCAGACTCAGTTGCGCTTGATACAAAAACAGGTGAAGTCAGCCATCCTTTGATTTCCTCAAGCTTGATCTCAGGAAAGAGACTGGTGAAAGCTTCCAAAAGAGAGCCCATAGAGCTGAGAGAGACAACCTCCTTTGGATCAAAGATCAATAAAACGCTGCCGGTGACAGAACTTACTTCCACCTCGTGGATTCCTCGAATGGCAGAAAAACGCTTCTGGATTTCTCCTGCCAGGACCGGATTCTGCTTCACCCTGGCGATCTTGAGCCGCACTCTCCCAGGGATAGCGTGAGTAATACTGAATCCTTTGATATTAACTTCATGAAGATTCATAATCTCTCGACCTGTTTTCAATTTTAAGATTCCGCCTTACTGCTCTCGCCATTGTTTACAAAGCATACTTTACCAAAAGAGAAAAGGGATCTTTCTTTATCGGCAATTTTCAAATTTTGGAATTACTTTGAAAAAAAAGGGAAATGGGGCCTGTTCTCAATACCGCGTCTCCCCCTTTCACTACCCCCCTTTTTTAGGATAAGCTTAAATTATAACATACGCTATTTCTGTTAAAATTAAAATAATTTTCTTACATTCTCTCCAAAAGAATTAGAAGATACTCCACAACCTCTCGAGAGAGGATACTCCATTAATATCCGAATATCAGTGCTATCATTCATCAAATAGGATCTTGGCAATTGGTTCTCGTTCTGGGAGTCTTACCCTGCAATGGATTAATTGCATTTTGACTTATCGGCTGAAATATGGTATAAATTTAATCTATGAGGAAAGAAAATATCCAGGATCAGAAGAGTGAACAAAAGAGCGAAAAAGAGCAAAAAATTGTTATAACCAGTGCTCTTCCCTATGCCAACGGGTCGATCCATCTGGGGCACCTGGTGGAATACATTCAGACCGATATCTATGTACGGTTTTTGCGGCTCTTAGGCAAATCGGTAATCTTTTGCTGTGCTGACGATACGCACGGCGCGCCTATCGAAATCAACGCCCACAAGCTCGGAATAACTCCTGAAGAGCTCATCGCCCGCTCCTATAAGGAACATACCGAGGATTTTGAAAAGTTCCAGATCAGTTTCGATTCCTACTACTCGACCAATTCCCCGGAAAATAAAGAATTCAGCGACCTTATTTTCTCACGGCTCAGGGACAGGGGCGATATCTATCAAAAGGTGGTCGAGCTCAGTTACTGCCCGCAGTGCAAACGCTTCTTGCCAGACCGCTATGTCAAGGGAATCTGCCCCCGGTGCAAAGCCCATGACCAGTACGGCGATAACTGCGAAGCCTGCAACGCCACTTATGCAACGACCGATCTCATCGATCCCTATTGCTCCATTTGCAAGACACCACCCATACGCAAGGAGTCCGAGCACTACTTTTTCCGCTTAAGCAGCTACAGCGACCGGCTGCGTTCCTGGCTGACCGGGAATAAGCAGTTGCAGGAGGAGATTAAGAATTATATCCTCAACTGGATCGATTCGGGCCTCAAGGATTGGGACATTACCCGCGATGCACCCTATTTCGGTTTTCGGATCCTGGATGACCCGAATAAGTACTACTATGTCTGGCTGGATGCTCCGATCGGCTATATGGCCAGCACCAAGCATTACTGCCAGACAAAGGGAGACGATTTCGACAGTTACTAGATCAAGGAAACCGGCAGGATTATCCATTTTATCGGTAAGGATATCATCTACTTTCATTTTCTCTTCTGGCCGGCGGTACTGATGGGCAGCGGGTTCCGCCTGCCTGATTCGATCATTGTCCACGGCTTTTTGACAATCAACAAGGAGAGGATGAGTAAATCCAGGGGCACCTTCATCACGGCCAGGGAATACTGGCAAAAGGCTGACCCGAACTATCTGCGCTTTTATTTTGCAGCTAACCTTTCCAGGAATATTACCGATATCGATTTCGATCTCAACGATTTTAAAGACCGAATCAACAGCGAACTTCTGGGCAACGTGGCCAACCTGGCCAACCGGAGCCTGAATTTCTTGAAAAATAAGCTGAGAGGAGAGATAACCGCTCCCGATGAGGAAGAGTACCGCTCTTTCGTTCAGCAAAAAGTACCCTCCATACTGGATGCCTACCAAAAATGCGAGTTTCGCTCAGCCCTGCGCGGCATTCTGGAAATGAGCGATTATGCCAATAAGTACCTCCAGCATCGCGAACCCTGGAAAGTGATCAAGGAGTCAAAAGACGAGGCCAGCAGGATTGTTTCCACCTGCATACACTGGGTACGGGATCTGGCGGTCCTCTTAAAACCCGTCATCCCCTCGATCTGCCGCGAATTGGAGGCACAGCTCAATGTATCGGATGTAACCTTCGAAGATATCCAAAAGAGCCTGGCCGGCCACGTGATCGGCGATCCAAAGCCCCTGGTTCAGCGGATTGAGCACCTGGACCTGATCGGTAACGGAATCTCCTGAAAATACTCTTCTTTCTCCTCATCTGTTATACTTGACTTGTACATCTTTCTAGTTTCCACATATTGCGACGAGGCTGTCTTTTTTGTTTGACATAGAACATACCTTTGGGTACAATGAATTTGGTTTTTTATTAAATTTACTATAAAAATTTTATTAATCTATGTTTTCAGTTCAGGCCCCCAATCAAAATCATTCATTTCAATTTCAACCAAATAGATAGCGCATCTTAAATCGTATAACAGGCATGGGGATATTCTGACATTAATGCTGTCAAGTATATATCATACTCCTATTTTTTAGTATCGCCATAGCAAAGCTCAAAATTAGTGAATAGGGAATAATAGGAAGGCTTAACAAAGGAGATTATATGTCAATACCAGACTTTCAGTCTATCATGCTTCCGATGCTCAAGACTGCTGATAATGAGAAAGTATACTCTCTTGGAGACATGAGGCATATTCTGGCCGAAAAGTTCGGGCTCACAGAGGATGAGAGATCTGCTCTTCTACCGAGCGGACGACAACCCATTTTCGCCAATCGGGTGGCGTGGAGTAAAGTTTATCTTTGCCAAGCTGGCTTGTTGGCTTCGCCAAGGCGAGGTTTTCTACAGATAACACAGCGGGGGCTCGAAGTGCTCCAAGAGAAACCTCAAAGGATAGATGTCAAGTTCCTTTATCGGTTTCCTGAATTCGTAGGATTCCGCACTTCAGGTAAGAAGAACCATACCGAAACAATATCACCAGTATCCTCAAATCAAGAGCCCGAAACGCCTGAAGAAGCGTTGGAAGCGGCTTACCAGAGTCTGCGTATGGCACTTGCCACAGAATTGCTCACATACGTAAAGGCCGCATCGTCTCAATTTTTTGAAGGTCTGGTAGTTGAACTGCTTATTGCGATGGGTTACGGCGGCTCACGGAAAGAGGCTGGCGAGGCCATTGGCAAGTCCGGCGACGAAGGTATCGACGGTATTATCAATGAGGATAGACTTGGATTGGACGTCATTTACCTGCAAGCCAAGAAATGGGAGGGAACCGTTGGGCGCCCTGAGCTGCAAAGATTTGTCGGTGCCCTCCAGGGTAAACATGCCCGCAAAGGTGTCTTCATCACAACCGGCTCTTTTTCCTCTGAAGCAATAAGCTATGCCTCGCAAATAGACCCAAAGATCGTTATTATTGATGGGCGACATCTTGCAGAGTTTATGATTGACTTCAACGTTGGGGTCACGACTTCTGCAACATACCAACTGAAGTGTATTGACACTGATTACTTCGAAGAGGAATAGAGCAAGTACTGTAAGCTGGCCATTAACAAGCATTGGAGCCGAATGAGCAACTCTGGCGGGTGCAGCACGTAGACGCTTTCTACGCATTTTTCTTGGCATGAGTGATAAGTACACCCAAGGAACTTTTGTACAATGTCTCGTTGTATCAGGCTCCCATGAAAAGTAGGCACTGAAATAATATTTCAGGAATCAGGGCTGGAAGTATTCTTGCCGGCAGGGGGATCTGATATTACGGAGTAAAAAATTTTCCCCAAAGAGGCTGTAGAAACCCAAATAATACCTGCTCCGCCTATGTAGAGGGAAAAACGATGATCATTGAAAGGGCCTAAGTCATTAGCATAAAGTGATAATATAAAAAGATTTATACCATAAGTTAAACTTCCGCTGGAAATTGTTATGGTTAAGATCCCGTCAAAAGTAGGGGATCTCCGTTTCCAACAGCTAATGCACAAGTATATACTTATAAAAATTGTCGCAACATGAAGCCCGATAATACCTATCGGACTGTGTATTATATTTTTCCAAACTTTACTAAGATACAGGCTGAAATTCTTAATCATTACATCTTAATCATGAGTGACTGTGATTGGCTTTTGTTTCACAAAGAGAGACCGGCTTTACAATTTTTGAACACTATTTGTGGTATGGGTTTTTAACAAATTTGATACCTGTCCAACAACCGATGATGCCGCCTATCACTCCCCCTCCGATATGCCAAAAAGCATCACCAAGAAAAGCTCCTCCAATTGTTGATGCTATAACAACGGAGTTTGAAAGTAATTGTCCTATTTCTATTATAAAATTTGTTTTGTTCTCAAAGTGGGTTAGTTCAGACATTGGGTTTCTCTCCTTTCCTATTTTTACTATCTCATCACCTTTATATTATGCAATCAGCATACCAATTTTACAGTTCAACTTAACAGGTGAAAAACCATCTGTTTTATTTATCTTATCTTTAAGTTAATTCTTTACACTACATCGAATAAAAAATAATATGACCTCTACTTTCTCTGAAAGATAATAATAAAATGACCACCCTCTGTGAAATAGGTTGCAGTCTTTATGAAAGGATATTCACATAGGTGACTATCTCATGAATCATTTTTGAATGCAAACAAAAAAATAATTTCTATATATATTTAATATTTTGATTTAGGTTATAAAATTCTTTATTTACCATTCAGCATCTCTATCCATAGACGAATGTCAACCTTTGCAGTTACTTTTCCGAATCCGCCACATCCAATCTCCATGTAAACCGGTTCCCAGGTGAATCCGTTAGCAATCATTCCATAGATTTCTCACATTCGTTTGGAATATGGATGAACAAAGGTTTCTTATTTCTGCAGCAGCTATTTTCTGCTTGTAAGGTTACTTATTGTTTGATATAATTTATTTCTAAATCAAATACTTAGAGTAAAATATGTTTAAATTTTTTGATACTGAATTAAGGAACAAAATGAAAAACCCATTCATAAAAGCATCCGCAAAGAAGAAACACTTAAAGATCAGCTTATACGGTACACCGGGAGTAGGAAAAACCTTTTTTGCGCTCGGCTTTCCTGCCCCTGCGGTTATTGATCTTGAGGGCGGTACCGACTTTTATGCGGACCGGTTTCAATTTCATGTCCTTGACACGAAAAGCTATGCTGAAGTTCTCAATGCTGTCAATTTTCTGGAGCAGGGCGATCATGACTTCAAGACACTGATCATCGATCCAATCACGGTCATCTGGTCCGCGCTCCAGGAGGGAAGGCTTGAGTTTAAAACCCAGGACCCGGATAAAGCCGTATCGGGTGAAGAAAAATCGGGGTTCACCTATGTCGATTGGATGCAGATCAAGCGGTTTTACTCTCTGCTCATGACCAAGCTGGTTAATCTGCCGATGCACGTGATTATGATAGGGAGGCTCAAGGACGAGTACAAGGTCAGGGGAGGAGAAATTGTCAAAATCGGAGTCAAGATGGAGGCTGAAAAGTCTACTCCCTATGCTCCTGACATCTGTTTCCGGCTGGAGATGGAGGAAACAAAGAGAGTAGCTGTTTTTGAGAAGGACCGGACCGGGCATTTTGACCGGGGCACCAGGATCGATAATCCCAGCTTTGAAACCTTTCGGCCCTTAATAGAAAACAGCGACTGCGAGTCACAGGAAAGTCACCATGATGAAGTTGTCAGACACCATGACGAGACTGACGCCATGCGCACAGATGCCGAGTTCTTCCAGCAGCATGAAAAGTCCATAAAAGAAAACTCATCGATGGTCAATTCCCGGTCTGACAGCGGCAATTCATTGTCACCTCAAGTGCTTATCACCAAATTCTCCGAACTTAAGCTCAAGGTTCCCGTGGAGCAGTATGAGCGCTATATCTATCAAAAGTATGGTCTTTCCTCTGTTTTCCAACTCTCGGATAAGCAGGTGAGAGAACAGAGGAATGTTTTACAGAAATGCGAAAAGGATCCACAGGTTAAAGCTCAGTTTGAAACCTTTTTGGAAACAGGAGTGGTGAGATCCGGCAGGGCATAAGCTTTTTTTGGAAGTTTACCCTACAACATCATTTCAAGGAATAAAAAATGAAAATTTGTATCATTGGAGGAGTTGCCGGAGGTGCCTCGGCTGCTGCCCGGTTAAGGCGGCTGGATGAAAAGGCCCGGATCATCATCTTCGAGAGGGGCGATTACATCTCTTTTGCCAATTGCGGGCTCCCCTATCATATTTCCGGCAAGATTAAGGAGCGCAGCCGGTTGCTCCTGCAAACACCTGAAAGTTTTTTGTCCCGCTTTCAGGTCGAGGTCAGGATTAAGAACGAAGTTCTGGCCATCAATCCCCGCCAAAAGAAGGTTCATGTCAAAAATGTAAAAACAGGGGAAGAATATCACGAGCTCTACGACTACCTGATCCTTTCGCCGGGAGCATATCCTTTTGTGCCGCCGATGGAAGGGAGCGAGGCCAGGATGTTCATGCGTCTTCGCGACATTCCAGACATGGACGCCATTATCGCCCATATTAAAAACCACACGGTAAGGGAAGCGGTGATAATCGGCGGCGGGTTTATCGGGGTCGAGATGGCCGAGAATCTGATCGAACGGGGAATTAAAACTCACCTTGTCGAGATGATGGACCAGGTGATGGCCCCTTTTGATTTCGAAATGGCCAATATCATTCACGCACGGCTCGTTGACAAAGGCATTTGCCTCCACCTGGCCGATGGCGTACAGAAAATTGTCGGCGATACCAAAGGAAAGGTGATTCTGAATTCCGGCACCGAACTGAACGCCGATTTGGTGATCGCTGCCATTGGTGTCCGGCCGGATGCTCAATTAGCCAAAAATGCTGGTCTTCGGATCGGACCCACCGGCGCAATTGCCGTCGATGAGGCGATGAGGACCAGTGATCCGCATATCTTCGCTCTTGGTGATGCGGTGGAAACCCCCCATTTTCTGGGAGGAAAGCCGGTATTTGTTCCTCTGGCCGGTCCCGCCAATAAACAGGGACGTATTGCTGCGGATAATATTTGCGGCATCAGTTCCCGCTACACCAAAACGCTGGGGACTTCGATCCTGAAAGTTTTCGATTTACAGGCTGCGTCCGTCGGCCTGAATGAAAAAACCGCCAGGAAAAACAATATCAATTATCAGGCAATTCATCTGCACCCCTTTAACCATGCAGGATACTATCCCGGTGCCTCGCAGATGACTCTCAAAATCCTCTTTGAAGTGCCGGGAGGCAGGGTCCTCGGCAGCCAGTGCATCGGTGCCGACGGAGTCGATAAAAGAATCGATGTTATTGCTACCGCTATCCACGCAGGGATGACCGTTTATGATTTAGAGCAACTGGAGCTGTCGTATGCCCCCCCTTTTGGCTCTGCCAAAGATCCAGTCAATATGGCGGGTTTTGTCGGAAGCAACGTCCTGAAAGGATTAGTAAAGGTAGTGACCTGTGACCGGATCGGAGAGATTGAAAACCCTCTCTTTCTCGATGTGCGCACCAGCCAGGAATTCAGCCTGGGGAGTATCCCCAAGGCCGTCAATATCCCTGTTGACGAGTTGCGCAAAAGAATCCAGGAATTGCCAAAGGACCGCCATATTGTCGTCACCTGCCAGGTCGGCATCCGCGCCTATGTGGCCTACCGGATCCTGAAGCAGTCAGGCTTCGATCGGCTGTACAATCTGTCGGGAGGCTACAAATCCTATGGCCATTATACAGCCAGGATTGCGCCCAATCCCGACTACTGCCAAGGTCCTCCTCCTCTTGCTCAAGGGGACGGCGACGGACATCATGCCACGGGTACGGCAGCATCATGGGTACCTTTATCCGCTTCTTGCGCACCATCGGCTTCTTTTGCACCATCTGCGGCTTTATCCGCTTGCGCCCCATCCCCTTCTTCGGTGTCTGCTGCCGCCGCCTCTTCGGCGGCCTGCTGCTGCCCGCCCTGTGCATCCTCTGATTCGAGCGGGGGCTCCTCGGTGGGCGATATCTCAAACCTCGCCAGCGGATGTGAAGTGCTGGATCTGACCGGCCTTCAATGCCCGGGGCCTATCATGCGGTTAGCCAAAAAACTGGAAACCATGAAAGCAGGTGATAAAGTGCTGGCTAATGCTTCAGATCCCGGATTTGAAAAGGATCTGCCTGCCTATTGCAGGACCACCGGCCATAAGGTCCTGAGCGCCCAATGGAAGGGCAAAGATTTTCTGGCCCTGATCGAAAAATCGGCCAATGGGAAGGACAAAGAAGAGCGGATGGAAAGCAAAAGCCAGGGCAACGGGGATAAAGAGAACGGGATGCGGGAGAAAAAAAAGACAATTGTCGTTTTTTCAAACGATCTGGACAGAGCGCTGGCAACCTTCATTATCGCTAACGGTGCCAGAGCAATGGGAAGCGAAGTGACCCTGTTTTTTACTTTCTGGGGACTCAATATCTTGCGCAAAGAGCAGCCTGCTGCTGAGCAGCAAAAGCCCCTCATAGATCAAATGTTCGGGATGATGATGCCAAAAGGGGCCGCCCGCTTAAAGCTGTCGAAACTGAATATGTTCGGCCTCGGCACGGGAATGATGAAACAGGTCATGAGAGAAAAAAATGTCAGCTCTCTGTCACAGTTGATAAGGGCTGCCCAGGAGTCGGGCATCAAATTCGTTGCCTGCTCAATGTCGATGGATGTCATGGGCATCAAGAAAGAGGAACTGATCGACGGTGTCGAGATTGGCGGAGTAGCTCAATATCTGAGCGAAGCAGACCAGTCGAACATGAACCTGTTCATCTAGTGCCCCGTCGTCAAGCCCCAATTGATGAAATACATACCACAGCGTTATCTCCACAGAGGAAGGTGCCGGCGCGGCAAGTCATGGCAGAATTGTCACCCGACACCGACGGCACTTTCTCTCTATTACTTTTTCTCTCTATCACTCTCTATTACTTTTCCCTCTATCGCTCTAACAATGTACCGCCTTCCTGGGAATTTTGAGGACAAAGGCAGTCCCCTCGTTTTCCTTACTCTCCACTTCGATACTGCCATTATGGTTCTTCATAATCCGATAACTGATATTGAGCCCCAGGCCAGTACCTTTTCCCAACTCTTTGGTGGTAAAAAAAGGATCAAAAATTTTAACAAGATTGTCCTTTGAGATCCCGATGCCATCATCTTTGATCTTAACAATCACGTTTTCGCCGCTGATGCCAGTGCTTATCCAGATATTGCCGCAATCTTCCCCTTTTCCCCTTTTGGTTTCGATAGCATGAATCGCATTGGAGAGAAGATTCATGAACACCTGATTAATTTGCTGCAGATCAACCTCTACTTTTTCAATCTGTCCAAATTCCTTATGGATTTGAATCATTCCCTTGCATTGATGCTCAAGAAGGGAGAGAGTGTTATCGATTCCGGTGTGAATATCCACATAGTTAAATCCCTCTCTGTTTTTACGGGAAAATCCCAGCAGGGAATCCACGATATATTGTATCCTGCTTAAAGATGCCTTTCCCAGAGCGAGGGGCTTGGCTAAATCAGGGTATACTTCGTCAAAGGTTGCTCCGCTGCTTTTAGCCTTTTCTACCTTTTTGGTTATAATTTGAAAGCAATTATCTATGGCCGAGGCCGGATTATGAATCTCGTGCGCTACACCGGCTGCTAATTGCCCAACCGAAGCTAATTTCGCGGTATGCACTAACTCAGCCTCTGTTTCTTTCAGTTCGTGCAAGGCTTTTTTCAATTCCTGATTAGTCTTGCTTAATTGAGCCTGAAGTTTCTTTTTTGTTAGCAGGGAATCGACTACGGCCATTAATTCTTTGGCATTAAACGGTTTGGCAAGATAATCGTCAGCACCGAACTGAAGGCCCGCTATCCTGTCTTCAACAGCCGCCTTGGCAGTCAGCAGGATAACCGGAATATGCTGCGTCTTTTCGCAGGATTTAATTCTTTCACATAGCTCATAACCATCCATCTCAGGCATCATAACATCCGAAATAACAAGAGATGGCAGCTTCCTGACGATTATATCCAGCGCCTGCTTTCCATTATAGGCAATAAGTACCTGGTATCCTTGGGTAAAACAATGGGCAATATTGGCGGCCAGATCTGTGTTATCATCGACTACCAGGATAGTCTCACTGATAGTCTCAGCGGTAGTCTCATTAACAATCTCTTTGACAGTCTCTTTCCCATCGGCTGCACCATCGGATACTGAAAGCCCGCCAGGGCCATCAGATCCATCAGATCCATTAAGGCCATCATACCCAAAAGGGGTATCATACCCAAAAGGGCCATCAACTTCCCCAACTGTTCCTCCATGAGCAGATTGAGAATAGAGCCGGCCGTGCGGCTGCGGCATATCAGAGAATTGGAGTTGCAGCAGGTCAATAGATACCCTGTCCACTGCATTCATTTTCCGCCGGTCCCCCTCCCTCCGCTCGCCCTTCCGGCGATCCGCGACATTGAGTTCCGCAAGTCCGTCACCTGCCCGGGGTTTTTCCGGATCTTCCCGGATTTCTCCTTTTTGCAAATGACCGCGTCCCTTCAATAGCCGAACCGTAAAGATGGACCCCTTATTCAACTCACTTGTTACCTCGATAGATCCATGATGCATTTCAACCAGTTCCTTGGCTAAAGAAAGGCCAATCCCTGTTCCTTCATACTTCCTTGAACTTGAGCCGTCCAGTTGACGAAATCTCTCAAAGATAAAAAGAAGGTCTGCCTGGGCAATGCCAATCCCTGTGTCGCTTACCATTACCTCTATGTGATCTGCTCCCTCCCTGGTCAGGATCTCTACTTTCCCTTTTGGATTAGTAAATTTCAAGGCATTGCTGACCAGATTTGAAAAAACCTTCTCTATTTTTTCCGTATCTACGTAAACCTTCGATATGCTATGATCCGGCTTAAAGAGCAGATCAATGCCCCTTTCTTTGGCTCCAATTGAAGAAGCAGCCACGATATCCTCCAGGATGCTATTGACATCCCTTACGTTTGCCTTAAGTTCCATTTTGCCGGATTCGAGCTTCGATACGTCCAATATCTCATTAATGCGCTTGAGCAGCCTCTGGGCATTCCGCAGTATAGACTCCTTCTCCTCCCTGTTCTCCGGTGATATTTTGTGCCCGATCTTCTCCAGGACATTCTGGATAGGCAGGATAATATTGGTAAGCGGCGTGCGAAGTTCATGGCTGACATTGGCAAAAAATTCCGATTTGGCCTTTTCAAGCTTTTTGATATTTTCCGCCTCTATGACCGAGGCAGTTAATTGTGAGCCTTTGAACACCATAGCTGCATTTTCGGCGAGCCTCTGCAAAGACAAAAGCTCCTCCGGTCGAAAAAAACCGTTTTGCTTTTCGCCCAGGGCCAGTATTCCCATAAGCTCATCCTTATAGTAGCTCGGGAAAAAAATAATAGCATCAAGACGCCTTATTTCATCCCGAAGTTCCATGAGTTCATCTCGTATATAGTTTAATTTTTGATTTTCCGAAACCGAATGCAGCCAAAATTCGATATCTTCTTTCTTTAATAAGGTATTACCATCCTTATTCTTTATGACCTTCTCCTGGAACAAATGATCTTGGGTATTTAAAAACCACTTCACCAAGGGGTTTTCACGACTAATTTTCTTGCCATCAATATGCTTTCCAGATTTCATTTCTCCTCGGTACAAAGAAAACCCCGTGTTGTCCTGAAGTAAATAAAAGGCATTTGTCACTTTTTGTTGCATAGTTTTCTCATAAAAATTTATGATATGGTTTGGTATTAGCCGAGCCAATTCTATAGCATTTTCAAAACCTTTTTCTATAAGCTCTCTTCCCGTCTCGTTGAGTATCTGCAACTGGCTTATATAATCACCAAATATGGCATAGTATGTCTTTCGTTCTAGTCTAAAGTATATAAACGGGGTGATCATAACTAATGCCGCATATCCAGTTAAGGTAGTAGGGATTAGCCACGGATAAGAAAAGTATAAAACAAAAATATATTGCTTAAGCAAAGAATATAATAAGATTGGCAGGCCAAAGGTGAAACCATAGACAACAGCGAAGATAGTGGCACGAGTAATAACGATAGTGATATCCAGAAGTTGATGTTTGATAATGGCGTACGCAGTAATAAAAATAAAGCCTATTACAAAGATAAAACCAATAGGAGGTATATCAACTTCATAAAGAGGAATAAAGTCTATAGCGGCATTCGTAAAAATAATAGCACCGATAAAAATATATTTAATTTTATTATATTCTATATACGATATATTATTATTTTTTATAGATACTATTAAAGCATACAAAAAAAGCACAACAAGAGTTATAAGATAAATCATGTATAGTGGATGTAAAACAGACGCCATGGGGTAATAGCCCCAAAAATATTTTAAGAGTCTGTTCTTATAGACAAGCTGTGAGGAAAATAAAAGAAATATAAAAATAGCCGCAATAGAGTAAACGATGGGTATTGATTTATACCATTTTTTATAGTTTGAAAATGTAATGATAAAATGGTATAGGGAGGGAGCAATTAAAAGAACACCTATCACCCCTATTTTAAAAAGGAGTAATTTTATCGTTGGATCATGCGCGATGTGTCCAAGGGCAAAAAATAAAAGCCAAATAAAAACCGTTAAGCAAAACGTAAAAAAGGATAAATTAGTATGATTTTTTCTTCCATAAATAAATACAATTACTGCTAATATGGCTGTTAGAAGTGCGCCAAATAGATTAAGATATCCTAGTATCATAATTTTTATAAGAGATGATAACTTCAGAAATTAATATTATTTTTTTATTCTATTTTTTATGATATAAGCAACATTTTTTCCAGAATACGCTACCATGCCAATACCACCTTGACCAAATCCTGATGTAGTCCAATGACCGCAAAGAAAAAGTGATTCAATATGAGATTTAGAGGGGATAATGTTACTGCTTATTTGAGACTGATTACACGCCCAGCCGCGAGATGCACCATAGCTATTCAAAGTATATTTATAAAAGCTGTGAGGTGTAGCTATGTCTTTTAACAATATACAGTTATCGATGTTGGGTATAAGTTCTTCTACCTTTTTGATAACTTTTTCTAATATATATAATTTATTATCATTATTCCAATAATTCATACCCAGTAGGGGCATATATATTTCTATCTTAACGACTTCATAATCATCATTTTGAACCAGGCTTCGGTCAATAAAAGAAGGAATGGTTAATAATAAAAAACTTTTTTCAATATTGATCTTCTTTTCTTCTAAAAATCTATAAGCATAATCAATCTCATAACTATTGCTGTACCAGATATTGTGACTATCCTTAAATTCTCGACCGAGTCTTTTGTTGAGCCCGAGAAATACTCCTGCGACGGGATAAGAGGAGATTAATTTATTTAACTTTCCCATAAAATAAGTAGTATTGTATTTTACATCAATCAATTCGCGATAGGTTTGGGAAGCATCAATATTAGATACCACAAAATGCGATTTATAAAATGTCTTATCTTCTAATATGACACCTGTTGCCGTATTATATTTAATTTTTATCTTACTGACTTTTTTTGAAAGAATTATTTCGCCTCCATTTTCTATGAATATATCGCCTAGTGTGTTAGAGAGAATTTG
>JBFMGO010000057.1:0-34931 GCA_040752695.1 bacterium | reverse complement strand
CTAATAACCTTTGGAAAGATTAAGGGAGAGATTCCCCATGACGGTATTTCGAACATTTCAACGAGGTGCTTCCCGAGGAAGTGATCGAAGCGCCAGAGATCGCAAGCGCCATAAAGAAAAGGTAAAAGAAGCGATCAAGCAGAACATCCAGAACATCATTTCCGAAGAGTCGATTATCGGCCAAAGCGGTGATAAACGGATCAAGATCCCTATTCGGGGGATTAAGGAATATCAGTTTATCTTCGGCCACAATAATCCTGATGTGGGCACCGGCAATGGCCAGGCAAAGCCTGGAGATGTAGTACAAAAGGGAAACCCGCAGAACGAAGGCATTGGCCCGGCAGAGCCGGGCAATCGTCCGGGAGAGGATGTCTACGAAACGGAAATTACTCTCGAAGAGGCTATCAGCTACCTGTTCGAGGATCTGGAACTGCCCGATCTTGAGCGCAAGCGCTTCCATATCATTGAGTCAGAACGGCTCATGAAGCCGAAAGGCGTCAAGCACCTTGGCATCAGACCACGGCTGAACCGACGATGGACCATGAAGGAACACATCAAACGCAAGATCGCCAGCCATGTCGAGGAAGAGGAGCGGTTTCCTTTCCACGACAATGACCTGCGCTATAACCGGATCGTGGTCGATATCAAGGAGCATTCAAACGCTGTCGTCTTTTGTATTATGGATACCTCAGGCTCTATGGATATCACCAAAAAATATCTGGCCAGAAGTTTTTACTTTCTTCTGTACCAGTTCGTCCGGCGCAGATACCAGAACGTTGAGGTTGTCTTTGTTGCCCATCACACCGAGGCCAAGGAAGTGACCGAAAACGAATTCTTCCACCGTGGCGAATCCGGTGGAACCATGATTTCCTCCGGCTACAAGAAGGCACTTGAGATAATCAAGGAGCGGTATCACCCTTCTCTCTGGAATATCTATGCCTTTCACTGTTCCGACGGAGATAACTTTACCGAAGATAACCAGGAAGCGCTCCGGTATGCCAAAGAACTCAAGCAGATCTGCAATCTGTTCGGCTATGGCGAGATCAAGCCTTTCGATACCTTTTCCTGGGGATCCATGATGAAGATATTCGAGCCTCTGGCTATCGACAATTTTGTTATTATTGGCATTCGCAGTAAAGAGGATGTATGGCCTGCCCTCAAGAAATTCCTGAGCAGGGACCGGGCCAAGGTGAGGAATGAAGGATGAATTATCAAATCAAAGACTTAGAGGAATGGAACGAACGAATCCTCAAGATAGTGGCTGAGATCGGGCTGGATTGCTATCCGCAGGAATTCGAAATCTGCGATCACAACGAGATGCTCGGCTACATGGCCTATACGGGCATGCCTTCCCACTATCCACACTGGTCTTTCGGCAAGGCGTTCGAGCGCCAGAAAACCATGTACAAGCTGGGAGTCAGCGGCCTGCCCTATGAGATGGTCATAAATTCCAATCCATGCCTGGCCTATCTGATGAAGGATAATACCCTTTTGCTCCAGATCCTGACCATAGCCCATGTTTATGGGCATAACGATTTTTTCAAGAACAATAGTACCTTCAGCCTTACTCCATCGAGCTATGTCATAGAAATGTTCAAGTCTCATGCGAATCGCATCCGACGATATATCGAGGACCCCAGCATCGGTGAGAGAGCGGTGGAAGAGATTGTCGATGCTGCCCATGCCTTGAAATATCAATGCCATCGAAATTTGAGGGTTCGAAAGCTTTCCATGCAGGAGCAGCGCACTCAGGCCCTTGCCCGGGCACAGAGAAGGTATAACGATTTCGACAACCTGAAGGAAAGATCGACGTATGTTCCCCCGGATATTCATAAGATCCCTCTCGAACCGGAAGAGGATCTGATTCTCTTTATCCGGGACTATAATTCGCTGCTCGAGGATTGGCAGAAAGATCTCTTGACCATTGTGGCCGAAGAGAATCAATACTTTCTCCCTCAGATTGAAACCAAGATCATGAACGAGGGATGGGCCAGCTACTGGCACTACCAGATCCTGACCCGGCTGGAGCTGCCCCAGGGGCTGCATTTTGAATTCATGAAACGCCACAACCAGGTGATCTGTCCCCACGTGGGCGGACTGAATCCCTATCACCTCGGTTTCAAGATTTTTGAAAATATCTTCCAGCGATGGGAGAACCCGGAACGGCAAGACCAGGAGGAATTGGGCCTGACCGGAGGAAATGGCTTGAAAAAGCTTTTTCAGGTCAGGGAATCCGATCGGGACCAATCCTTCCTGCGGCAATATCTGACCCTGGAGCTGATGAAGGAACTCGACCTGTTCCAGCACGAGCAGCAGGGGAATGACCGGGTTATTACCAAAGTCTCCGATGAGGAAAACTGGGAAAAAATCAGGGAAACCCTGATTACCAACATAGGCATGAACCGGGTGCCTGTCATTCATATTATCGATGCCAATTACGAGCACCAGCAGAAACTGCTCCTGAGCCACCTCTACGATGGCCGCGAACTGGATCTGGGATACGCACAGCATACCATGCGCTATCTTTATCGACTCTGGAACCGGCCGGTAGTGATGGAAACCATACTGAAGGGACGCTGCTACCAGCTTCATTACGACTACGGCGACCAGTTCGAAATCAAGGAAGTAAAACAGCCAAGCTCCAAGTGGAACGATTGAGATTGACCAAAAGACTTACCAGCGGATACTATAAACGGTGCCAGCAATAGCGGATGCTATGAGCGGTGCTTGCAATATAAGGAGGGTGAAGATTGGCTCAACAGAATGACAAGATGAAAGTGCAGAGCGAAAAAACAATGGGGGGAAATGGCCATCTGCTGTCACAGCTTGAGGTGGCTGGGAAACTGCATGGCCATATCTGCCCGAGCCTGTTTTATGGTGTATCCCTGGCCATGCGGATCAACGAATGGATGCAGACGACTAACCCCGTTAATCGTGCAGCCTTTGAAATCATTCTGGAGGGGAAATCCGGGTGCATCCGCGATGGAGTGCGCTCCGTACTTGGCGAAGGCACAGCCTTCACCATTCAAAATACTGGCCACTGCGCTCTGACCGCTGTCTGCACCAAGGATCAGCAGCGCTGCCGGATCAGTATTTCCCCCGCCGTTCGCAAGGCAATCAATGAGCTCAACCAGTCCCTTCCCCTCGAGGAATTCAAACAGGTGGGAGTAGCCCACCTTAAGTCTCTTTTGCCACAAGAGCTGTTTGAGGAATAAGGCCCGTTTCCAAAAGGGCCTTTCCTCAAACCAAGCGCCTCCTGCAAAGCCTTCCTGAGCCTGTTTTTTCTGTGACAATATGACAACGGAGGCGCTCCTATAAATATGAGCGAATATGAGCGAACGGAGGAAAGATAATGAAAAAATGTTGTGGCTTAGTAAGGGAGTGGGCGATGTTTTGTTTGATAAGCTTGACAATGGGCTGTATTGTATATTGGGGCACAGGGAAGGCAAATGCCACATTTTATACTATGGTTGACCTGGGCACCCTTGGTGGGGCCTATTCCGAGGCATACGGAATCAACGATGCAGGCCAAATTGTCGGACGTGCACAAGCCTCATCTGGGGAATACCACGCTGTTCTTTGGAATCCGGTGGCCGCTCCTGTACCTGTTCCGGCTACGTTGTGGCTGATCTTTCCTGGGGTCATAGGAATGATCGTGAGTAAGAAAAAATTTGGTTGTTAAACAGCCCTTAACGGGATTGGACTGATACCAAAATAAAAGCAGATGGCGTTATTACATTTCCTATAAATAACGTCCCTGTTTCGGTCATCTACATACCCGGAGTCCGGAGTAAGGGTAAAGGCCAGCAGATCTCCCTGATCATTAATGACAAAGTGGAGTTTAAATCCATAGAACCAGTTACTGAGGCTTTCCCTCTTTGGGCGTACCTTCCAATTACCTTAATAAGAGTGAATCCTTCTTGGGTGGCAAACCCTGAAGCGGCGTAGAATCAATAAATGAAATCCCAGTTACTTGGCCGAGTCTCTGGGTAAAAATCATCAGGGGAACCGCAACCCCTTGTGATATCTCTATAAACCTGGTATAACTTAAAAGGTTTGAGAAGGCTGAATGCTGAGAACCGCATATCAATTTTATATAGTAGTCCTTGACAACCCTGGATTAAGGAGTGATCAAGAGTGAAGCTCAACAAGAAAAGTGGTAAATTGGTACAAACGGTTATTCAAAAATGGAAAGAGGATGCCCTTTTATCACCGGAGGATGCAGACCGGCTTTTTAAAAGCATAGCGATCGTACCCTTCGACTGGAAGCGGCTTGCAAAATACTCCTTCTGGATTGCCATTATCTGCGTCATCCAGGCCGTAGGTGCGGTATTCCTGGATATTGCGGAAATAATCAAAAAACTGTGGAACACCCCTTTTGCGGGGTGTGCCGTATTTGCATTACTGGCTGGCGGACTTTTCTTCCTTGGCCTTCGCAGGCGTACAGCGAACCCTGTCAGGATTTACAGCAATGAGGCCATCTTTTTCCTCGGCATACTCGCTGTGGCAGTATCGATTGCCTTTTTGGGAAAGGCAATCGATACAGGCAGCGGTCACTTTTCGCTGCTGCTCCTTCTGGCCGCGGTGGTTTATGGCATATTGGGCTTGTGGTTTCCATTAAAACTGGTCTGGATCTTTGCCATTCTCTCGCTTGGGAGCTGGTTTGGTGCGGAAACCGGTTATGTGTCAGGATGGGGGGCATACTGGCTCGGAATGAATTATCCGGTCAGGTTTGTCTTGTTCGGCAGTGTAATGATAGGATTAAGCTATGGATTTCATGTGGTGAAGAGCAGTAAGGAAAGTTACGGGTTGGTAAAAAACCTCGACTCTTTCAGCCAATCAACATATGTCATGGGATTGCTCTACCTGTTTATTGCGCTGTGGATACTCTCTCTTTTTGGAAACTATGGAGATATGAGCGCATGGAGGTCTGTGAAACAATATGAGCTGTTCCATTGGTCGGTTTTATTTGCCCTTGCCGCAGGAGCGGCAATTTTCCACGGCTTGAGGACTGATGACAACATATCAAGGGGCTTCGGGCTGACCTTTCTGTTCATCAACCTCTACACACGCTTCTTTGAATACTTTTGGGATGTGACCCACAAGGCAGTATTTTTCACCATACTGGCAGCCAGCTTTTGGGCCATCGGCACAAAGGCCGAGAAGATATGGTCAATCGGACAGAGGAAAGAGACACCAGCCCAAGGCGACTAGAGAATAGCTCAAGATGAAATGCAATCTGACAGATACAGAAAGCAGACGGGTTATATACAGAGGAGAAAAATGAATACAAAAAACAGTGGATGGCAAACAGAAGCCATGAGCAAGGCCTATCTGGAAGGCGTCCGGGGGGCCATTCCTCTGGCGGACAAGCAACTGGAGGTAATGCTGGCGATTATTCGCTTCTTTTGCCCTGACCCGAAAAGCATGATTGACCTTGGGTGTGGAGATGGAGTCCTGGGCCGTGCCGTACTGGACCGGTTTCCGGATATCCATGCCATTTTCATCGATTTTTCCGATTCCATGTTAGAGGCCGCCCGGCAAAAAATTCAGACAACTGATTCAGTAAAGATCGTTAAGGCCGATTACAGCACACCGGACTGGCTCATGTCTTTCGATCAAGCTGATCGATCCAGCCGACATGATCACGCTGCCCAACAGGCTCAACTTCATGGTCACGCTGGCCAAGACAATCACCCTGACCAAACCGCTCACCCTGACCAGCCCGGTCAAACCAGGGCCAGGAGAAAGTTTGACCTGATCGTTTCAGGATTCTCCATTCATCATCAACCGGATACGAGAAAGAGGGAGCTTTACGCTGAGATCTTCAATCTCTTGACTCCTGGCGGACTGTTTCTCAATCTGGAACATGTTTCACCGGCAACCGAGGCGACCGAATCGCTCTTTGACGAATATTTCATTGACCATCTTTTTACATACCACCGGCTGTTGGATAAAACGATAACGCGAGAGCGGACCGCTGAAATGTATCATGGCAGGCCCAATAAAGAAGTGAATATCCTGGCTCCTGTCGAGCTTCAATGCGAGTGGCTGCGCCAGATTGGTTTCAGGGATGTGGATTGCTTCTTTAAAATTTTCGAGTTAGCCCTCTTTGGGGGAAGGAAAGAAGCCGCGTAGAGCGAACGCTGTCAGGTGGACGGGAAGCTGCCGATAATAGGCCGTTCATTTTCTGCACAACCATAGAAAGAGAAAAAAAGCGGGAAAAAACAGGCCGAAAGGGGTGCATAAGTGTCCAGAAAGACAGAAAGAGAACCAGAAGAGGCACGGGAGGTTGATCCATGGATATCTTCTCCACCTTCCGTGCCTCTTCTTCCTGTGCCTCTTCCTGCTATCCGCTACCTGGGGCTAGTGGTTTCGCGGAAATTCACACGGAGAGAGGCAAGAAATCCAATTTAAACCTTTGCTTCTCTCTTTCTGGAAGCATCAATCAGCATAGCCGGCTCAGGAAAAGATGAAGCCAAAGCTTGCTGGGTCTTGTTGCTCCATGATGCCCCCTTTCCGTCTGATGCTTTATGCCTTTTAAGGCATACCTTTTAAGGCATACCTTTCAGGGCATATATAGCTCAGGGGGATAGAATGGTTACTTCGATTCTTCGGTTCAGCCTTCTTCCCTCCGGGGTAATGTTAGGAGCTATAGGATTGGATTCTCCTGCACCGATAGCTTCCATCCTCCTGGGATCAACGCCCAGTGAGCTCAAATATTCCATTACGGATCTGGCCCTATCCAGAGATAACTTCTTATTAAACTCGCTGCTTCCCGTAAAATCGGTGTGGCCGGAAATAACCATATTCCGCTCCGGGAACAAATCCGCAACTTGTTTAACATTACTCAATAAATGGTAATGCTCCGGCTTCAGGGTGGATCTGCTGGTGTCGAAATTGATGCCGCGCAGTACTATGGTGATATTATTGGCTGGGTCCAGTTTCACTTCAGCCTGCTGGGGCACGAACATCTTTTGCACCGCTCTCACCTTTTCTTCCGCTGCTCTTTGCATCTCCAGGGCACCTTCTTTTGTCTCAAGTTCGGAGGAAATCTTCCTCTTGGATTCCTCTGCCTCCTTGATTTGTGCCTCGGCCCGGGCCCTTGCCTCTTCCGCCTCCCTGATCTGCTGCTCAGCCTGTGCAAGGGCCTGATCTTTGGAGCTGAGGGTCCTGTAGTAGGCCTGTTCTCTTCTCTTCAATTCATTAATGGCCTGATCTATTTCGGAAACTGTTCCCTCGTAACCTTTTTTGTAATCGGGCTCAACTCCGACTGATGAGGCAAGTTTATTGAGATCCTCCTCCCTCTGAAGGAAGAGCCTCTCCCAATTGGACCTGTCTCCGGTGGTATCTTTGATCTTCTGGGCCAGAAACTGGGCTTTTCGGGCATAGTATTCACCTTCTTCTGCCTTTTCCCGCGCCGACTGCTCGTTATACCGGTCCTGGACCAAAGTCTGCAACGTGTCATCCCGAAGCTTTACGGCTTCCTGATAGGTTTGCGGAGCCAATTCACGAGCCCCATCTTTTTCGGCCTCCCTGATCTGCTTGTTAAGCCCTGCGGTCATATTTTCTTGAATAGCCTTGAGCTCAGCCAGGCGATAGTTATTGACGGCCTCGTCAGCTCGCTTACGGGCATCCTCCATCTTTCCCTCTTCTATCCGTGAGGCGGTATTCAAAAAGAGTTTATCCGCTTTTTTATAGGAATCCAGATCCATTTGATCTGCGTTGGCTGATAGAGCCTTATCCCTGCAGGAGATTAATTCAGGAAAGTTGCTCTGCATGGACTGTGATACTTCGATCGCTTTTTTGGCCAATCTTTCCGCCTCATTCAAGTGTTTCTGAATAACGGTCTTGTCCTTTCCCTTGGCAAATTTATCTTCCGCTTCAAGATACTCCTTTACGGCTGTCTTATATATTTCCGGAGTAAATTCATCAGCTCGCTCAGAGACGGCCTGATCCATTATGCTCTTGGTTGGATAGAAAAGCTCGCTTTTCGGCTCTCCCAACTCTGTCCTGGCCGGCAACCTCGTGCAGGCAAAGGACAGGATAAGAAGAACTACCAAGCTTATGTTCCTTATAATCTGAAAATATTGCTTCTTCATTGTTTAATACCCCCATTTATGTCTTCAACCAGATTATATACACTGATATTCTCAATCTGATGATCTACTCACCTATCGGTAGGTTAGTCGGAAAATTATTATTCTTCTGGTTTTCAGTACGCGAATTCTCTCTGCGCAGTACTGATACACAAAGCCTTGACCGCTCATTCCTTCTTCGCCGGGGAAGAAAACCGGCAGAAGAAAGCTGGAAGAAAAGACCTTGAGAAATCGTTACCGGATCTCTTTTTCGGAGGATCGGTCCTGTTGGTCTAAAAAGGAGGAAAATTCAACCTCATAGAGGTATAAAAGGGAGGATAACAGCCCGAAGATCATCGGCCCGTAAAGGACGCCAACCAGGCCAAAAACATGGATGCCGCCGAGAATTGCCAGAAATACCAACAGGTTTGGCATGGAAATATCCTTTTGCTTCGGCATCAGGTAAGGGCGCAAAAAGTTATCGATGGAGCCCAGGATAGCGACACTGTAAATAAGCAGGAAAATCGCCTGCCCGTTTTTTTGGATAATGAAAAGATAAATTACTGCCGGGAGCCAGACCAGACTGGTTCCCAAAAGAGGGATGAATGAGGCCGCAGCTATGAGACTTCCCCAAAACAGGGGAGGAATACCGACTATCCACAGCCCAATACCGCCAACCACCCCTTGAGCAATCGCGGTCAGAAGGCTCCCGATCAGGGCCGATCGTCCCACGATCCGAAGCCGGTCGATGAGAATGTTCTCCTGTCTCTTGGTAAGCGGGAAAAGGTGGAGGAACCAGTCCAGCCATTTTTTCCCGTCCCGCAGCAGATAGAAGAGGATGAAAATCATAATCCAGAAATGTAAAAAGAGAGAACCCAGGTTGGAAACCAGCGTTCCTCCCTTGCTGAGCAGAAATTGCCCGATATATTGGCTCCCTCTGATCATCCAATCCTGAAAGCGGCCGATCTCAAGATGCAAAAACGAAAGATAGCGGCTTCCCACGCGATGAAGATAAGTCCAGTGATCAGATTGCAGGAGACGTTCCAGATTGCCCTGCTCAAGCCATCCACGGACTGCATTTACCGAACGTATCCCCTGGTTGACCATGCCTATGAGTATAAGTACAAGGGGCAGCACGATCAAAAGAATAACCAAAAGGCAGGAGGCAAAGGCAGAAAGGTTCTTTTTCCCTCTCAGGCATCTTTTGATCCACTCATGAACCGGATACAGGGCCGAGGCAAGGAGTACGGCCAGGATCAGGGAATGAATATAAACCCTTACCAGGGAAAAGGCTAGATACATGCTTGCTGCGAGCAGCAAAAGAAGAAACCATTGGCCGGGTTTGCGATCCTGTGTTTTCTTTTCGTTTTTCATGGCGGTAAAGGCTGTTTTTCTATCCGGGAAAAGGCTCTATCCTTTGACTTGGTTCTTTTGGCATACTCTCGTTTTGCAGTATACTCCCGTTTTTCCGACATACGCTCATTTATGGGGCATACTTTCCCTCTTCGGTATGATCTCATTCTTCGATGTGCAGGTTCAAATTGAAGGAGTCCACGTGTTCCCCTTCCGTATCCCAGGGTCGCCGCAGCAGAAGTACCAGATACGTTGACCCTTTACTCACGGTCCGGAAGGTCATGGTCCGGACTCCGCCTGCCCCTGCCAGGCGAGGATCATGACGACTGGGGGTATACTCCTGCCGGATGAGGGTAATGCATGAGGGTGCAGGCTCGGCTCCTGTCCAGCGGTATCCGGTTGTTGGGTTTTCCGGTAAAATAACCTGAAATACCTGCCCCGGCTGGAACCGGTATTCTCCTCCATCATCCTCTTTGGTGAAAGTGATTATGGTTTTCTCTTCCTGAATGACGAGGGCCTTTGGGCTACCAGGCAGGCTCTTTTGGGCCACGGAGCACCGAAGAGCCGGGAAAGCACTAAGACAAATAATACTCACCAATACCAGCCACAGGTATCTATTCTTTTTGAGGATCACGTATCTGTTTCTCTTTTGTTTCTTCATCGAATACGGTACCGGTATCTCCTTCGATATTTGATGCCGGTATTTTCTTTTCTCTGGTCTTCATTTTTGGAAAAACAGGCTTACCGGTAAGTATGATTCGGAAAATAAGCTTATCGGCAAGTATGGATAATTTCCATGATAGAAAAGAAACCGTGTGTAGAAGGAGCAGACCGGACCGGCCAAAAGTGCCTGACCGGCAGCAAGAAACAAAAAACGATCCTCATCCATTCCATCTCCTCGTATGCTTGTTGCATGTTTGTTGCATGCTCGTATGCTTGTTGCATGGCCGGGGTGAGACGTTCAGGTGTCAGGTGTCGGACGTCAGGAGGCAGAAGTCCGAAATCAGGGGGCAGAGGTCCTTAAGGGGCAGGAATCAGGCCTGGTGAAATTTTGCATAACAAGCAAAATTCTAAGACGCGCGGGTTATGGGTTGCGTGTTGAGGGTTGACAGCAGGCTGATACTTCAACCATAACCCAAAACTCGTAACCCGTAACCCACACTTACCGGCAACCCGCAGGCAGATAGCCTGCAACTCACCTACAACTCGCACATAAGTGAGGTTAATCATCCGGATTGATCTTTTGCACCTCATAACGGAGGATTCTGGCAGGCACTTTGATTTCTACCACGTCTCCCTCTCGCTTGCCTAACAATCCCCGCCCGATTGGAGAGTAAACCGAAATCTCTTTTTTACTGTAATCTGCATCCTTTCCCATCAGGATATATTCCACATCCCGATCCTGATCCAGATCATAGAGTACGACCCGGCTGCCAAAGACAATCTTGTCCTTGGGTAACTCGTCCGGATTGATGACAGTAGCCTTGGCCAGGCGATCTTCCAGTTGAAGGATTCTTCCCTCAATAAACGATTGGTGCTCTCGTGCAGCATCGTATTCCGCATTCTCCGAAAGATCTCCAAATGCCCTGGCTTCGGCGATTCTTGCTATGACTTCGGGTCGTTCCTTTTTCTTCAATTTTTCCAACTCTTGCATCAATCGATCATAGTCTTTCTCGAGCATATATTCTTTATCGCTCATCAATTGTCCTCCATTGTTACATCAGTATCTGGCGTCCTCCATGGTTGTGCATCAGTATCTGGAACCTTTGAACCTATCTTAAAAAGAGAACCGCTGTGTTAAAAAATCCCCATCACCTTTTAGAAAAAGAGAAGAGGAAGTATTTTCAGCCTCTGTCGTAACCAATTCAGGTTCCCGGTTCAGAGTCAGGGTTAGAATGGTAAAAATGAAACGGTTTGGAAATAGCAGTTCTCAATAACTGGCGCACTCATTGAACCATCAAGTGTGACCAGCGCCGGCGACTGATCGTGGACATCGTCCTTGTACTTTGACCTTGAACCTGACAACCTGGATAATTGCACCTTTCACAAGCTCATTCCAGGAAGATTTTTATCATAGTATTAACAATACAAAAAATCAAGGGGCTTTCAGAAAAAGTTAAAAATCAGTGCCCATGAGCTTATTTTTCACAACCTGACCGATAAGGTTAGGTCTTATTATTCAATTCACTTATCGAACGATTGGTTTTCAGACGCCAAAAAAGTACCAGAACATTAAACACCTATGAAAAACCTCTCAACGTTTGAAGGGGTACTCATCCTTCTGATTGGAATCTTTATACTTACCTGCTGCAGCCAGGGAATGGGACAAAACATCCCCGATCGAGGCGGCAGCGAAATCCGCCTCTGGACTGGTTACTGGAAAAGCAGTGCAGAGGCATCCTGGCAGACATCCTTCCCCTGCGGAACAGGTAATTGTATCTCCAAACTGAACTATCATGACCTTGATGCCGGCATCTTTTCGCTTGAAATTGATATCGTGCACTCTGCCCCTCGGTTTGGTTTGAATTTTCTCTTCGGCGTAGCCCCAATCACCAAGGGGAGGTCTCAGGACACTGACTTTGAAAATTCCATCAAATCTTCAGAGTCCCGGAATCCCGTTGACGGAAGGGTTGATCTGTGGAGTCTGGAGGGACTTTTGCCCCTGACCCGCCAGCCATTGATTTTATTCAGGAAAAAGACCGGAAAGCCGCTTTTATCCTGGCAATGGCATTGGATTGTGGGCGTACAGCATTACCAGGACAGCCTGCGCATGTATGATGGAAAACCCATCGCCCGGTCGTGGTCAGGAGGCGGGGAAGACAACAGAGCAAGAAGCGGATCAGGAGACAGCGGGGAAGAAAGTTTCCGGGAGGAATTGCAGTCATCCGATCAGGATGAGTCTTTTGCATGGCTCGATTCTCACTACACCTTTATCTGGGATGCCATCAAAATCGGTGTGAAATCAACCTGGGATGTCATCCCAGACTCTTTTCCCTTTTGCTATTCTCTGGCGATCGGAGGGAAAATTACGCCCTTGGTGGCTCATTACCTTGGTGAAGGAATATGGAACCTCAAGGAAGAGTTTGCTCAAGACCCAAGCTTCCGCCACAAGGCCTATGGATATGGATTAGGTGCCGAATTCTCGGTCACTTATTGCCCCTTTCCGCCAGTCGGTCTTGAGCTGGGCTGGCAATACCTTTTCCTGTCTGCTGAAAATGGCTCAGATACCACCTACTATTACTCCGGTGAAAAAGGTGAATCTCAGCTCGACGAAGTCAGGCTGCAGCGCAAGGGGTGGCTTTTCAGGGTAACAGTCTCTTTCTAAAGCTTTAAACCCTCTATCTGACCTTCTGCACCCATCTGTACAAGTAGATGATTTTCCCTTTAAGGCCGGTTGTCGCCAACTTCCCTTTCTGCGTGCTCTTTGGGCTTTGGTCCAGCTTTTGAAACAGGGCGAACTCAAGTCGAATCCCTTCCATGCCGAACAGGACAGGGAATAGTAAGGAACACAAAATACCTCCTTCTTGCCTCAACCACTTTGCCAGACTGGCAAAGTGAGGGATCTGGACCCCATACCATACAAACGGGATCAAAATAATAGATGAATAGATGAGAGGATCAGAATAATAGATGAGGGTAAAAATGATGAAAGGGACGAACATGGTAAAGAAAGGGGTAAAGAGGATTATCAGGTCGGAAGATGCCTTTATTTCCTATTTCTTATCTCGGTAACTGAAATTATAGTTTATAAAATAACCGAAAAGAGGTTGTTACAATTGTATTTTGTGTTATAAATATTATGATTAAGGAGGAATAATTATGGCAAACAGAATTGATGAGATTGAAGGAATCGGTCCATCCTATTCTGAAAAGCTCCATCAGGTAGGAATAGATACTACCGATGATTTGCTCAATATGTGTGGACGCAAAGAAGAACGAGATGAACTAGCCGGCAAGATAGGTATCGATGCAGATACTCTACTCAAATGGACCAGCACTGCGGATTTATTCCGGATACGCGGAATCGGCAGGCAGACCAGCCAACTGCTGGAAGCTACGGGAGTAAATACTACGAGGGAACTCCGCGACCAGGATGCAACAGATCTTTCTCAGAGACTCCATAATGTAAATTTGAGAAAGAGACTGTCTAAAATTAATCCTTCACCCCATGTTGTCCAGAGGTGGATAGAACAGGCTAAAAAACTTGAACCTAAAATTTCCAATTAGCATTTCTTTTGGATAGTTCTATCATTATTTGCTCTATCATTATTTGCTTGCGGGGGGGGAATGATAGGGTTATGGCGTCATGACAAAGGACGGGTTCTTCGTTCGGGGAACTCGTTATTCTCCTTATCTTACGACAGGAGGGGGAGGGGAGGAGTTTTTAGCAGCAGAACGAAGATTACCCTTACCATCTCACAGGGTATTCATAAAGGTATGAAAAGTCGAAATTCCAGCCGCGTATAGGGAAGAACACAAACTCTATGTTGTAGGGCACGCCCTTTAAGGGGTGCCCTCTACGCGGCATTTTACGCTGCCGGGGTTTTGGGACCGGCTCTTTTCAGCGCGACATATATCGCCGTCATTATTCAAGCCGGTTGCCTGCACTGACGTTCGCACTGGCAGAAACGCCGTATGCCGCTGTATCAAGGGGTGAAGAAGCGACGTGTATTGAGAGCGGCGTGTAATCGAAGTACAGCGTAAGATGGCAACTTTACCGATGAGAGAGAGAGAAAAAAAATTCCGGTAACTGTAGTAAGGAGAGAGAATCTTGGACAAAAAGACCTCAAAGATCAGGTCATATGAGGGATACCCCCCATGCCGGTTCATAATGCCGATATTGCCGCAGTCCTGAGCAAGGTGGCTGATCTATTGGAGATTGAGGGGGCTAATGTATTCCGGGTCCGTGCTTACCGCAATGCCGCCCGCACCATAGCCAGCCTTCCCTTCAGCGTGGCAGACATCCTGGCCGAGCATCATGATCTGCCCAAGCTGCCTGGCATTGGCAGGGACCTGGAAGGGAAAATTAAAGAGATTGTCGCGACAGGAACGCTTTCCCAACTTGCGGAAATCGAGCGCAGCCTCCCACCGGACCTGAGTCTTCTCATGAAGATACCCTCTTTAGGGCCAAAGAGGGTCCAGGCCATTCACAAGGAGCTGCATATCAGCAGTCTGGATGAGTTGGAGAAGGCAGCAAGAGAGGGAAAAATCAGGTCCTTAACCGGCTTTGGTCCAAAAACGGAGAGTAAGATCCTCGAGGAGATAGAAGAGAAGAAAGAGAAAAAGATGCGCATCAAACTGGCAGAGGCCGAGGAGGTCGCACGCTCGCTCGTGGATTACCTGCAAAGGATCGAAGGGATAGGGGACGTTGTGGTGTCAGGCAGCTACCGCCGCAGAATGGAAACCGTGGGCGATCTGGACATTCTGGCTACAGTCAGGCCAGGACTTCACTACGAATCCCCTGTCATGCAGAAATTTATAGAATATGAAGATGTGGCAAAAGTGGTATCGAAAGGAGAAACCCGCACCACGGTTTTACTCCGCTCAGGGCTTCAAGTTGACCTTCGGGTAGTGGCTAAAAAGAGCTATGGCGCTGCCCTGCACTACTTCACCGGCTCTTCGGCCCACAATATCGCTATCAGGAAGCTGGGTATCAGAAGAGGTCTTAAGATCAACGAATACGGAGTTTTCAGAAACGAAGAGCTGATAGCAGGACAAGAAGAGGAAGAAATCTTCCACTCGGTTGGCCTCCCCTTCATAGAGCCGGAATTGCGGGAGGACCGGGGAGAAATCGAGGCTGCCCAAAAAGGCAGTCTTCCTGAGCTGATAACCTTAAGGGATATCAAAGGGGACCTGCACACCCACACCAAAGCCACCGATGGCCGCTTCAGTCTGGAGGAAATGGTCGGAGCGGCCCGTGAGAAAGGGTATCGGTACGTGGCCATTACCGATCACTCCCAGCACGTAACCGTGGCTCATGGCCTCGATGCCAGGCGGATGCTCCAGCACATCGATGCCATCGACCGCCTGAACCAAAAACTCGGAGGCTCGATCACCGTTCTCAAGGGAGTGGAACTGGATATTCTGGAGGATGGTTCCCTGGACCTGCCGGATGAGGTGCTCAGGCTCCTCGACCTCCGGGTTTGCTCGGTGCACTACCATTTCAATCTGCCCGCAGATAAGCAGACCGAGCGGATTATCCGGGCTATGGACAATCCCTGGTTCAATATCCTGGCCCACCCCACCGGAAGACTGATCAACGAGCGCAGGGCTTATGAGGTGGATATGGGTCACCTGATCGAGGCGGCCAGGGCCAGGGGGTGCTTCATGGAGCTGAACGCCCACCCTGACCGGCTGGACCTTGACGATATTCACTGCAAAATGGCTAAGGAAATGGGGGTGAAGGTGGCGATCTCTACGGATTCTCACAGCCTGACCCATCTTGATTATATGCGCTTCGGCATAGGCCAGGCCCGCAGAGGCTGGCTCGAGCCAGCAGATGTGCTGAATACCCGAAGCTGGCCTGAGCTTCAAAAGCTGCTGAAAAGGATATGAGCCGGAAAAAGGGGGCACTGATTATGGAATCCAAAGAACGGAAAGAGGCAAAGGCTGCCATCAGGAAATTGATCGAAGAGGTCCGCTATCACGATTACCGCTACTATGTCCTCGATGACCCCGTTATCTCGGACGCGGAATACGATAAGCTCATGGCCCGCCTGCGGGCGCTCGAAGAGAGGTTTCCCGACCTCAAGAGCCCGGACTCGCCAACCATGCGCGTCAGTGGGGAGGTCCGGACCGAGCTTGGCACGGTCGAGCATCCCATTCCCATGCTCAGCTTAAAATCTGCCTATCGTGAGGAGGAGGTAAGGAACTTCGATAAGAACTGCCGTCAGGAGCTCAACCGTGAACAGGTGGAGTATGTCGTTGAACCCAAGTACGACGGCCTGGCTGTCGAGCTCGTTTACAGGGATTTGCGCCTTGTTACGGCCTCGACCAGGGGGAACGGTCAGACAGGCGAGGATATCACTGCCAATATCAAAACGATCAGGGAAGTTACGCCCCTTTTACACGGCCGTGAGGGAGAGGTGCCTTCCTTCTATCTGGTTGTGCGCGGCGAGGTTTACATGCGCAAGGATGAGTTCAGGAGGCTGAACCAGCAGCGGATGGAGGCGGAAATGAACCTTTTTGCCAATCCCAGGAATGCGGCAGCAGGCTCGCTTCGCCAACTGGACTCTAAGGTCACTGCCGGAAGGCCTTTGCATATCTTCCTGTACGAGGCGATTCAGTCTGAAGGTTACGAATTCAAGACCCACTGGGAGGTTTTGCATACCCTCCCAGGATGGGGCCTCAAGGTCGATACGGCCCATGTCAGGCTTTGCCTTACTCTCGAAGATGCGCTCAGATACCATCAGCAGCTTGAGAAAGTCCGCGATGAACTCGAATACGATCTTGACGGTGTGGTTATTAAGGTCAACCGCCTTGCTGACCGCGAAAGGCTGGGCTTTCGCACCCATGATCCGCGATGGGCCCTGGCGTATAAATTCGCGCCCCGCCAGATGACCACAAGGATCAGGGACATCAGGGTTCAGGTGGGCAGAACCGGTCTTCTCACTCCTGTGGCTGCACTCGATCCGGTCCGCATTGGCGGAGTGGAGGTCAAACGTGCGTCCCTTCATAACCAGAGCGAGATCGAGCGCAAAGACATCCGCCTGGGAGACAGGGTCCTGGTAGAGCGGGCAGGAGATGTGATTCCCTATGTGGTCAAGCCGATCAAGGAGGCGAGGGACGGATCGGAGAGGGTGTTTCACTTTCCTGCACACTGCCCGATCTGCGGTTCCGAAGTGATCATGACGGAAGACAAAAAGGCTGCCCTGTGCCCACGGCTGACCTGCCCTGCTCAGATACGAAAGCGCATTGTCCATTTTGCCTCTAAAGCCGGTATGGATATCGAGGGCCTTGGCGAGAAAATGGCCGGGCATCTGGTTGACCGTGGCCTGGTCAGGCGGATCTCATCAATTTACCGCTTGAGAAAAGACGATCTTCTCACCCTGGAGAGAATGGGTGATAAACTTTCGGATAATCTCGTGCGGGCAATCGAAAACAGCAAGGACCGGCCGCTGTCCCGCTTTCTTTACGCTTTGGGCATTCCTCTGGTCGGCGAGCACCTGGCCCGGGTTCTGGCCGGGCATTTTGCCACTGTAGAGGATCTTTTGGCTGCTCTCGATGAGACACCGGAAGAAACCTTTCAAAAGCACCTGCGAATGATTGCCGAGATCGGCCCTGTCCTGGCCCGTAGTATTATCGCGTTCTTCTCTGATCAGGAAAACCGCGCAGTGATCGAGGAAATGCTCGAAGCAGGACTTGCTCTTCCTAATCCGTTGTACAGGAAGGAGGAAAAACTGCCGCTTTCCGGGCTCACCTTTGTCTTTACCGGCAAGCTGGAGCGCTGGACCCGCGATGAGGCAAAGCGTCTCGTTGAATCGATGGGCGGCAGGGCCGCAGCCAGCGTGAGCGGTGAAACAGACTACCTTGTAGCCGGGCCGGGAGCCGGATCAAAACGTGATGAAGCTAAAAAGCGCAGCATCCCCATTATGAGTGAAGATGAATTCATCAGGTTTCTCGAAGAGCGGCGCTGACGAAAAAGCAAAAAATGGAAAGAGCGGCACGAGGGAGCCATTTTGAGCAGAGGATACCCTAAAAGAGTACCCTCTGCGGAAAATGGGTTGTTCAAAGTGCAATACTTTATCTTTTAACCATAACTTTTAACCATAGTATCACCAGTTAAATAATGGGGAGGACTTGCCTCACCGTCAACAGTTGAACGGGCTCAGACTGGCCGGAATCAGAGGGTGCGGACGTCGTGGAATCGGACTTCCCCTCGGGGTAATAGGGCCACATCGGGGGGTAAAGAGCATGAAAATCGAGCCAAACCGGGGGCCATAACCCCCCTCTGCCTTTGGATGGCAGGCTGGCGGTATACAACGGAGGTATTGAATCGTAACAAGGGGCTATAACGGCTGGCGAGGTAGCTATGCCACAAGGGACAAGCTCACCTGGCGAGGTGCCTATGCCGCCATGCGAGGCTACACTCAGGAAAAATACGCTCACGGCTATCAAACTGAAAACCATTCCATACTTTTTGTACGGTCTCATATTTTTATCTCCTTGCTCTATTTTGTTATCTGGTCACTGTTCGTTTCCTCATCAAAAAGGCCGCGTCACCGGATTTGATATCTTCTTTTCATTCCTCCTTTTTGGTTGTTCCACTCGATGGATCTTCCCTGGGCTGATCCGGCAAGGTGTTTTATCCTGAAAAATACCTGCGTATTGGCGGGAAGAGTAGATCGAGTGAAAATGGTATAATACTTTTCTTTTATCAGCTTATTTATATTATATAGATAATATAGTATATTGTCAATAATAAAAATTATTGTATATAAAATTGAATCTAATTCCTCTGCTATTTCCGATTTCCGGCTTCAAACGGCCCAAACAACGACCAGAGCCGAAAATCTCCTGGCCTCTTCGCGAAATCTCTTGACCTCTTCGGCCAGATGCGATATGTTATGGCACCTAAAATCAAAGGCTTTACCAGGATATTCATTGTTAAGATGGCTGTTTTTTAAGGAGGACTGTGTTACTATGGATACTTCTTTCTATAATTTGCCATTGTATTATGATATTGCCTTCTCGCGGGATGTCTCCAGGGAGGTAGAGTTTTTTATCGATTGTTTTCAGAAATACGCTGCTTTTGAAGTCAAAAATATTCTGGAGCCAGCCTGCGGCAGCGGCATGTATCTGGTGTCTTTTGCAAAGAATGGGTATCATGCCACCGGCTATGATATCAGCACGAAAATGGTCTCCTATGCCCAGGAGAAAATCGAGCAGGCAGGGTGTTGTGGACAGGCCAGGGTTCTTTTTGGCGATATGAAGACGTTGAAATTCAACCCCAGATTCGACGCCGCATTCAACCCCATCAACAGCCTCGGATATTGCCTTTCTGATGATGATATCCTGAGACACTTCAGAACCATGTCCGCATCGCTCCGCAGAGGAGGGGTTTATATCGTCGAGTTCACCTGCGCCTGGAACGACGTAAAAGACGAGTGGGGACCGTCCGATACCTGGCTTGATGAAAGGGACGGGACGAGAGTGAAGATGACTTGGCGAGCTGAACACTACGACCTGCAAGGTAAGGTAAGGCACATAGGCGCCAGGCTTGAAGGCGAGGATAAAGGCAGGCAATTTGTGCATGAATGGAAAGATGCCCTGAGGCTTTGGTTTTTCGAGGATTTCAAAAGGCTTGCCCACGAGGCGGGGTTCAGTGTGCGGGCAATCTATAACCAGGAGTACCGCGAGGTTCCCCTGGATAGCCAGATTACCGGCGAACTCGGCCCGCTCTATTATGTTCTGGTGAACGAGCAGGCAGAAGCTTAAAATGCACCATAACTCAATAATTGACGTCCAAGGTTCACAGGTATAAGTAATGATGAAACCTTGAATTGCATTCCAATATCTCGACAACATGAAAAAAGGGCAGAGCCGCTCTAGCGGCTCTGCCCTTTTTTTATCTCGTTGTCAATTTCCTTTTGACACTGATATAAGGCTTTAATCTATTTCCGATACAATTGGTAAAGAGGTGAGAAGAGGACGGTACTCAGGTGAGATTTATAGCATTCAGCCAAGGCGGAGCGTTCAAATAAGACACAGCATTCAAGTGAGATACAGCATCATGGCAGATGCATTCAAAACTCAGGGAGAAGTAGGGATGGAGAGAGAAAAAAGAGAGAGGTAGGGAGATAATGATTACTCCAAGGAAAAGAGTATCTATCGGATTATACGCAGGCATATTTTTGCTCATCAGCATGATTGCCTGCCTGGGCATCGAAAATGTCAGGGCTCAGGGCTCTGAGAGTATCAGGGCTCAAGGTATTGAAAATATTTTTATGCAAGATTTCGATCTCTATGAAGAGGTCGAGCAGTCATACCACGGGCAGATTGGCTATGGTACAGGGCTTGGTATGGTTGATAAATGGTGCCCCCTGTCTTATTTCAAATTCAGTGAAGAGGGAGGCATTGACGGCTGGATCAGCCGGGGGTGTGACGAATGTCACATCGGAGCAAGGTGGAACCCGAATAAGCCACAGGTCAACTGCCTGAGTTGCCACCCGGAGGTTAACCAGGTCAGCAGCTTGGATTATGTAGTCGTGGCACCGACAATCCAGAAATGCTATACGTGCCACGAAAAGGAAACGGAAAAAAGGGGAGACCTCTTTGATCCCGGCAGTGATATTCACCTTGCCGTTCATTATCAAAGTGGCTGCCAATACTGCCATCCAGCCCAAAACCACCAGATAGCCAAAGGTGAGGCGCTCGATACCAGTGAGCCAACCATGACCGATCCCGTGGTCAGTTGCACCATGAGCGGTTGTCATCCATCCACACCCCACCAAAGGGCGGTCGAGGATGGAAAGATTATTGCCGAAGCAAACAGGCTTGACCAGCACTGTAAGAAGGTTGCCTGTGAAACCTGTCATACCGACACCCGAAGCAGGTCGGACCAGGCCATGCTTAAGAGGGACTGGACACAATTCATCGGCGGAAAGCCGCTCACCTGCTACCATGAGGCCGGATGGGTGCCGCAGTACAAATGGTATGATGCTGCCGGCCCATCGCCGGATCATAAATATGTACCAATTCTCGACTATGCGGAAAGGAAAGACTTTCCCGGAGCAAAGATATATCCTTTCAACGTAATCACTGTTACCTGGTTTATCAAATCGGAAGGCTCGGAACTGGATGACATTATTATTGCCAAAAAGGTCAAGGCCGCAGGCAAACCTGTTGATCCGCAAGATCCCTCTTCCCCGCTCGTTACTACAGAGGCCGACATGCGAGCCTATGATGACCCCGGCGATGCGGATTCGGAACCAGACTATCCCGATGCAACAGCAATAACCAGAGAGATTACTTTCAATCTGAGCCACTCCATCGTATCCACTGATAAAGTTCCTGCCTGTACGGACTGTCACGGCAAGACCGGCCGCAGGTTGCTGAATTGGGAGAAATTGGGCTACACATCGGGTGATCCACGGAAGAAAAGGGGCAGGAGAATGAGGCGAAAAAGAGTCCTGAGAAAGATACTCAGGCATTAAGGAAGAGGGGAGGGCAAAGGCCGAGGGGGGTAACTGGCCGTATAATGAAGAATGCCTGTACCAAAAAAATGCGTCCAGGTATAAGCGACCAGGCACCAGAAGAGGAATCAGAAAGCCGCCCCCCTCCCCTTAATTCGGATAGAATCGAACCTGGAGCGATTTCATCCCGTTTTTATCAGTTCTCCATAGATAAGGAGCGAAATCGGTAATATTAAATACCCATTCGTCTGCATATTCCTTGCAGTATGCAGTAACGAAAGAGTAACCTTCGGAACAGGGCGGCAGGTTCGTAAGCGGATCTTCCACAGCATCATACCATTCATCGTAAACACCGTCAAAGTCCAGATCAACACAGCACAAATCTCTTTTGTTCTGGTATTCTTCCGGTTCGTAGAGATAGCATACCGTGCCGCTCCAGCGAAAGAGAGCGGTAATGTCAACAGCCCTGGATTTGTCTTTCTGACAGACAATTGAGCTGGACTCGTATGATGTTTCAACTCCGCTTTCGGTGATCAGCCCAAGATATACGAGGTCATTTCCGCTTTCATCCTTGACTGCCATCAGAGCAGGAATCACCGTGACATCAGGGTTATCTGCGGGTTTCGTCAAGGCCTTGGCATATACCCGGTATCCGGCTTCATTCATGGGCAGTTGAATAAGGACGTCATTTCCATCAATGCCCGCATATGGATAAGAAACCCGACGCCCACCAGTAACTTCCGCTGTCCTCTCTCCCTCTGCCCCCTCTCCCTTTTCATACTGCATGGAGATCCTGAAGCCTATTCCATCATCCGGAACAAAAACAGCATTATCACCGATGGAATTTCCGTTTTCCTCATAGGTCAGCTTAGGGCAGATAAACCCTGCTTTTTTACTTATAATATTGAGGTTATAATGAAGGCCTCGTGGACCGTCCGGAAAGCTATAGGGATTCACCTCGGCTGAGCAAACTTGAGCAGTCAAAAAAATCATGGCTGCAAAGAGCAGGAAAGTTTCACCGGCTGCACCAGCGAATCGGGCTCTATTGCCTCCTTTTTTAGCCTTGCTTACATTCCTTACCATGATTGTTAACCGGGTTAAACTGATGGATGTGTTCACCATATAAAACTTCTCCTTCTGTTACATGGTGCCCGATCCCCCTTTTTCCCTCTTTGTAAAGGGAGAAAATGGGGGATCTTCCGGGAAATGCCTGCCATTCAATACCTGGCCTTAAGGATAAGACTGCCCTTTATGGTACTTCAGGGTTACCCGGACGTAATAAGGAGCGCCGGTATATCCCCAGTCGTCGTCCGGATGTGCGGAGTTAACGTAATTAAAATCACTGATGCTCAGATAGAATTTCCCCTTCCAGGCATCCCCGACCCAGAATTTCTGATCCGTGCCCTCTGCCGGTGTGGTGACATCAAAGGGTTGTATCTCGGTACCGAGATCACCTGCACTGGCCATGAAGCCATCGGAGTCTCTCGGACGGTCAACCATGATCCCGTTCTGGTTCCGGTCGCGGTATAATTTCCAGATATATTCCACACTGGAGCCAGGGGCACCTGCATGCATATCGATACTGATATCATAGTACCAACTGCTGTCAGCAGGCTGGTTTGCATCGGCAAGAGGTCCAAGGTCAATCTCGAACCAGTCCTGGTCTCCCTGATAATCGATATATCCCGCAATCCAGGGAAAGGAAATCGTCGTCTGGTCACCATCTTTTTCCATGATAATATCGGCGCTCATTCCTGCCGTCAGATTCGGATCGCCGGCTGCCTGGGTGCTGTCGCTCACCCGGTTTTGATCATGGAAGTCAAAAAGAGCGGTATTGACCTTATACTCTGTCTTGATCAGGGATGTATACTCAAGTTTGATGGAAGTTGTGGTATTGTCCCCGATCTCCCGGGTTTCGCTGTAGTAGATGACTCTGTTTTGATCGATGGCAGGGTCCGCGGGCAGGGTTTTTGGAATCTCTCTGATATTGGCCTGGATGCGGTACGGCGTAAGGCCGTCACCATTATCTGCCTGGTAATCGCAGACCCTGAAAAAATACGAGGCAGGCGTGATGGGGACAGATCCAGACTCGGGGATTAAAAGCCCCATCTTTAATTCACACGGGCCGTTTTCACCGCTTCTGTCAACTGCCCTGCCGACAACCTCATCCCGCATGACACTCAGGGAGTAATTCACGGATGAGGGCTGGGAGTTGGTATCCAAAAACACCTCGAGCACCTTCGGGCTGTCCGTATCTTCAACCTCGATGCGGTACCAGTCCTCATCTCCCCGGTACCCGATCATGGCCGTGACAGGGCTGTCCGAGACGAGAAGATCCGCCGTATCGATGGTATCGTTCCCCACGGCAGCAGGAGTGCCGGTATTGGGATCGATACTTTTTACCGCATCTTCGGCTGGATCGGCAACGTCCAGAACTGTCAGATAGACCCGGTAGGGGGCCCCTTGCGTGATAATCTGGTCTTGTGCAGCCTGGATTACGAGGTAATAATCCTCCTCCCCTGCCTTGATCTCATTTCGATAGGGGGACGATCCCCCTCGATAGGTGTGGGAAAGCAAAACCCTGCCTCCTGAAGCCCCTGAAACTCCATCTTGTGCGCCATCCCCATCCCCTGCATCATTCCCTCCTTCATCCCCTGATGCAACTTCCAGGGCAAGCTGGTAGGTGAAAGGCAATCCCTGCCCTTCATCGTCAAAGCTTATGGCGAGCACCTTACACCCTTTGGCAGGAATGTCCTTGAGGGAAAATCCGTACCAGTCCTGATCCTCCATATAGTCAATGGAGCCATGTGCCGAAAAGGTGAGACTCGCATTGTCGTACTCCATGGGAGAGGCACCCGGTCTTGTGTCATTGACTCCCTGCTCATCGGCAGCACCTGTTTCCAGGCAGATTTGATAGGTCGAGGCAGAATCGAAATCATCCATCCCATAATCTTTGATAAGCACATAGTAATCCCCTGCACCAAGACAGGCGAGAAGGTGATAGGCGTTTCCCTGGCCATGCCTTAAGGATTCTGTCAGGTTCCCCTGGCTGTCGTAAAGATCGAGGGAGAGCTCCACAGGAGTTCCGTCGGAAAATGGAGAAAAATCGACACGTATGGCGTACACGCCATCCTCTGTTGCGGTAAACCGGTAGCAGTCGATATCACCGATAGAACCGATGCAATCGATCTGACAACTCTGCGGGTCATCGACTGCCAGGGGAGTGGCCTGACTGAAATTTTCATTCCCCTCAGGACCTTGGGCATAATCGATGGTAAGGTAATAGGGATTATTCGAGGATTCATCATCCATAAGATCCCGTACCGAGATATAGATATTTTTCGGTGTATCGATGGAAATATTCATGGTAATATCCGGCGGTACCTCGCTCCCCTCCGGCGCGTGCTCAGCTAGGAGCCTTACCCAGGACCCATCGCCGTTCATCTGGTAAACGGTTACCAGAAGCTCTTCATCGGAGCGATAGGTGTTGGAGGAGCAATTTACCTTCAGGATACTGTTGGCTTCAACTGCCCTTATGTGATACCAGTCAACCTCTCCAGGCCGGGAGATGGTGCCGGAAACTCTCTGGCGCAGGGAAAGCTCCACAGGGCCGTCCTCCTGTCCGGATGGAGTCTGACTGCATGCGGCAAACCATATCAGCGCGAAAAGGATAAAAAGAATAAAAAAGGATCGAACCACGATGTTCACAGTGCGATGCTTCCGGTCGCAATGTCTCATGGCCCGGCGTCTTGCGGCTCGATGTCTCCTGGTGCGATAGATCGAGGTTTGATTTTTCGTGATTATCATGGTGAAGCCCCCTTCTTACTGCTTTACTGAATCAGGATAAAATCTTGCGGGGTGAGGACGATCTGTCTATTTTTGTCATTACTGTTCACGACCACCTCAGCCATCCGAAAAATGGGGGTGCTGGATGGATTATCTTCCGGCACCTCGGCAATATAGAAGCGGATGAGATTATCTCCCGGCCGCCAGTATTCTCCATTCTCTCCGATGCGCCCTTTCGTATCCATGATATCGATATTGGAAATCAGGAAATGGTACTGCCGAACGTAGGATTGCATGGATGACCCCTGCGAAATGGGCACCAGTCCCTGGTCCTTGATATCATAGTGATAGCTGTATTTTTCCCTTATCCTGGGATCGTTCGAGGTGACATTGGTATGCCTTTGGACCTCCTGGTAATCCTCTACGCCATCAAAATCGCAATCCGTGGTGGTCTGGCCCTCCTGGGGCAGGGGATTGGTACCCATGGAAAATTCAATGCCATCGGGGATGCCGTCTTTGTCAGTATCGGCGATATGCCGGTTGGTTCCCTTGACGAATTCTTCGCAATCCGTCAAACCATCCCGGTCAGAATCCGGCCAGATGCCATCAGGCATGCTGTCGCAGGGGCTGTCCGCTACCAGGGGATTCAGTTCATGACCCGGCGAACTTGCCTTGATCTCGAAAAAATCGCTGAGGCCGTCTTTGTCCGTATCGCGGCAATTGGGATCGGTGCCGTATTCGGTTTCCTCTTCATCGTTCAGTCCGTCGCAGTCACTGTCTACGTATACGAGCTCAAGTCCCGGTCTGACATTGTAATTAACCGCCACCAGGTATTTTATTTTATATTCGACGGTCAGGCGCATATCGACGATGTTGATAAAATCGATAGCCTCCGCATTTTCAAAGGGCCGGAACTGTCCCGATCCCCGGTCCGCCATACCCTGAAGAGTAGCTTCGGCAAGCTGCTGGGCCTGTTGTCCACTTTCGGTCGGCGGAAAATTGCCGAGCAGGAGGAAGGTGTGAAAATTGAAAGACCCCACACCTGCCTGGGTCGCCATCTGATTCATCTCATCGACCCGGTCCCAGATATCCCTGTCCGACTGCCTTCCTCCCTGCACATTGGACATGCCGTCACTCAAAAAGACGACGATGTACTTGGTGCGAATGAGATTCTGCTCTTCTTCGGATTTTACGCGGTTGATATCCCGTTCAATATCGCCATACATGGCGTCCAGGGTGCCCAGGTAATCGGTCATGGTATCGTTGGCGACACGGTTTAGAACCCTGTCGATCTCGTCAGGATCTTTGGTAAATCCCCCCTTGCCGTCAACGGTCCTTGTCCGCTCGAAGACATCGTTGTTCCAGAGCATGATTTCAAAGGAGGTGTTTTCATTGCTGTTATAGGTGTCAACAAACTCCCGCACAGCCTCGATCCGTAAAAAGTGCGGATCAGATCCTGCCAGTTGCCCGTTGACCGTATCACCCATGCTCAGGGAGCAGTCGATGGCAAAGAGCACCTTGACCGGAAATCGAATCTCGTCAGGGCTCTCGGTAATGAAGGTGCCCTCAAGGCTCACCTTCTGCCTGGCCTGAGTTCTCTCAAGATCCGGTCCTTCCCCGCACCCTGAGCCCAGTACGGTCAGGAGAACAAAAAGAAGGAGAAGGAAGATCGCACACCTGCCCTTGTTTTTACTTTTGCCCTTCATCGCACACATCTCCTCTTCCGTCCTGATCCTGGTCCGCCTGACCGGGATTCGGTATTTTGGGGCAATTGTCACAGGCATCACCTATGCCATCACCGTCAAAGTCATTGTTTTCATAGGTACGACAATTGGGGCACAGGTCTTTGTCAGGGCCGTCCGTTTCCGGGAAGCCATCATTGTCCCAATCCTCGTCACAGGCATCACCGCTGGTATCGCCAATCAGGTAATAATCGCTGTTTTCCTGGCCAGGATTATACACCTTGCTGCAATTATCGATGCTGTCCGGGACACCGTCGTTGTCATCATCCTCATCGCAGACATCGCCGGTGCCGTCATGGTCGTAATCCTCCTGATAAGGATTAGAGATGGAGCGGCAGTTGTCGCTCTGATTCAAGATGCCGTCGCCATCGAGATCCTGATCACAGACATCCCCGGTTCCATCCCCGTCAGTATCGAGCTGATCATTATTCGCCACAGAGGGGCAATTGTCACAGGCATCTCCATGATCATCGCCATCACGGTTCTCCTGGTCATTGGGAGTATAGGGACAGTTGTCCCTTGTATCCACCATGCCATCGGCATCGTAATCTTCCTGAAGGGAGAAATGCGGCCCTAAATCGTAATTGACCACGATAGGCCCGCCGCCTCCGCCACCCCCGCCCACACCGCCGGATGGAGGTGCACCGCACAGGTCATCGGGGCATTCGTCAAACCAGTCGTTCGGATTAAAGTCCTGGGCCTGAACAGGAAGGCCCCGGACAAGCAGAGTCAGGACAGCGAGGAAAAGTATCAAGACTACAGGAGAAAGAGAGCGTTTCATACATCATCACCTCACTCTTCTTCGTAATAGGGGGAAAAGAGAAAAATCGTATCTTCAGTCCTGGAGTACGAGCAGATAACTGGCCTTTGGCTGCCATCAAACCAGAGGGTATTGTAAAGTCCGATGTCCCCTTCCGAGGCAACGACTTCGCTCTTCCATACGCCTTGCTGAAAGCGTGCCAGCTTCAGATTGTTCAGGTCATACCCGCTGTGGCTTTTCAGCTCATAGTAGGCAATGGCCGCAGACCCTTCGGCATCATAGGCAAGACTGCAATAGTCTCCGCAAAAGGAAGCGTTATCCACCATCTGGACGCGCCAGAATGAGCCCTCTCCCTGAGACGAAGCACCTTCCCAAGATGAAGCGATTTCCTGAGCATAGCGCAGGCAATGAGAATCGACCTGACCACCGCTGTATCCATCACCATAACCATCGCTGTATTCCTCTACGTAATAGGCTACTCCCAGGAAACCTCCCGCATCGCACCGGGCGCAGGCAATCGAGCCGACAACACAGCCTTCCTCGATCCATTCCTTCTCCCACACTCCGTTGCGTTTGCGGGCCACGCGAAGCCCCTGTGTGTGATCGGGAAGTTCGGCATAATAGAAAATGACCGGGTTTTCCTCCCCATCCAGGGTGAGAGCACAGTGGTAGCCCACACTGTTCTGGATATTGTCCCCGTCATACTGATTCCCCTCCACGGTTTCTTCAGGAACCGCTCCATCGAGTGCCGAACGGTCCTTCCTGACATAGCAAAGATCGGGGTAGCGCTGGTTCATGGCATCGCACCCCTCGTAAAAAAACTGATAGGCAAGGTGGACATTCCCTTGCGAGTCAACCACTGCCGATATTTCGGTGCCTGCCAGGCCATCGTGAAAGACCGGGTTTCGCTCGACCACGCCGATGGCACCCGTGTATTCAGCCCAGGTGTCGCTTTTCAGGCTGATCATGGCATCCGACTGCTGCTCCCTCCCGCATTCCCGGATCATCCCTCCCCGGTAGGCAATTACCGGCAGGTTATCCTGACCAAGCGCCAGGCTGAGGGCCGCGCAGTTATCGATGCCTGCGACCGTTGCCGGCTCGGAGGGAGAAAGGGAGCGCGGAGCTTGCCCGTCTGCCGTCATATAGCGAATCCTGTAAGGAGTATCGGAACCATCCTGGAAATAGGCAAGATGAACTTTCCCGCTGCCGTCGAAAGCAGCTTCGATGCGGGGGCTGAGCATACCTCCGGCCTCGATCCGGGCCAAAGCGGTCTGCCCCCATTTGATTTGCAGAATATTGTAGGGTTGTTCATCAGGCTGGCCGCTGTCTTCCCGCCCGCCGCCGCCACCTCCTCCACCGCATCCTCCGGCAGCCGAGATACTCAAAAAGAGAAGAGCCAGGAGGAAAATCAGCCGACGGCACCTTTTTCTCTTATCCCCTTTTCCCTTATCCTCGAAGGTATGCATGGTAGAACTCCCGCGCTTTAGGATGGATCGCATCTTTTGTTTCTTCGATCTTTCCCTGGTCAGGAAGCGATTGATATATGCTCCTGGCCTGGTCTATATGGCCGTAGTACTGATAGAGAGCGGCAAGATTGACCCTTGCCGCGATATTTTGAGCATCGATGGCCAGGGCCGCAGTAAAGGCATCCTTAGCCAGTCGATCTTCACCAATCGTGAGATAGGAGACGCCAAGGGCGTTATAATTCCGGGCCTTCAATGATCGAGACTGACCCTTGCCATCACCCACAGAACCTGCCTTATCGAGTGCCTGCCGGGCTATGAGGATCGAAAGCCTCACATCACCCTTTTCCCGGTAGGTTTCGCAAAGAGTCAGGATGGTGGAAAGGGAGTCCGGATTTTCCATGAGCTTTTGATGCAGCTCCCTCAATGCCTCATCCTTGAAGCATTGGGAGGTTATTTCAGCCATGGATGCCGGCCTTGAAAAGCCTGAACCTTCCGGCCGGGTGGAAGAGTCGAGGAAATATCGTGCCAGGTGAGGATCGCACACCAGCCAGCTATGGGCCTTTTCGACACAGGCGCTGCGGTATTGCTCCGCCTTTTTGGTGTATCCTTGCGCCTGCTGATCAATAAGCTGAAGATACTGCTCTTTCTCCTCAGGTGTTAATTCGGGAAGGGGAGACTCTTTGAGAAAGCGGGCAAACTCCCGGTAGGTTTCATACGAGCGATAGCAGGCAGCTAAAGCCCGTTCAGGAGACTGGTACTGAATAACGGCAAGATAGCCCTTTTCCAGTGCCTCAAGGCTCTTTGCCTTGGCTGCTACGAGCTTGTTATCGATGCTCCCTTTCAGTTGAATCCCCATATACTTTTTAAAGTCCTGCTCCAGGAGGTCATATTCCATCCCGGCCATGACACTCGGAAGATTCCCCGAAAGGTCCCCGCCCGCCTTGGCAGACTTGGGGTTGTATGCCTTTTTGGCTCTTGCGGCAAAGACGACGGCCTTGTCAAAATCACCCTCCTTTGCATAGAGATCGGCTATGCGGGCATCGACTTCGATTTGATCCTGGGGCGGAAGAAGATCCCTGGAAGATTGCAGCAGCCTGAGTGCAGCAGGATTATCGCCTTTGTGCCCGGCATTATCCGCCATAGCCAGCAGGATTTGCGCTCTGGTTTGGCCGCTCCCGGTCCGGGCGTCATTTGTCCGGCCTGCATCGCGATCGAGAAGCCCCTGATAGTCCTGGTAGTCCTTGTTCGCGAGGTCATACTGACCAAGCCCCTCTCTGATGCGGGCTGCCTGATAGAGAAAATCGAGGCTGCCGCTCTTTTGGGGAAAGCGACTGGCATACTCTTCGAGGTACTGGGCAAGGAGCCTGAACTGACCGATCCGCAGTGAGGAATCGACCATGAGACTCAAGGCTTCTTCGACCTTCGGCGAGCCCGGGTAGTGTTCGATCAACTGCGATCCGGAGGTAAAGAGGGTCCCAAGGTCTTTTTTCTCCCTGCTCGGAGCAAGGAGGGCATAGAGAGCATATTCTCCCAAAGAGGCATCCCTGCCAGCCGAACCTTCCCCGCCGCCGGAAGAAAAATCGCTTTTCTTGTCCCAGTCGTTGAGGGCAGCAACCGTGAACGAGCTGATGATCTTCGCTTCCGCAGCCTGCACGATTTTCTGGATCTCATTCGTAAATTCCGCGTCCTGAATCTTCCGGCTCCTGAGGATCTTTTGCCCATACTTCATCAAGCCGGCATAATCTTCCTTCAGGTTATAGGCATCGAGAATGAGATGGACCGCAGCTCTGGCCTCCTCACCCCCCGGGTAGCGGTCGACAAACCGGGAAAATTCGGCTATGGCTTCATCATATTTTCCCTCGTCGTAGGTGATCCAGGCCACGTTAAAGAGCACATTGGAAACCCGCGGAGAAGCCGGGAAATCATCGGTATACGCCTTGCCGCACGTTTTGAGCCCTCCTCTGGCTGAGGCGATCTGGTAAGGAGTGAGGCTGTCCTTACTCTGCTTGAGTGCGCTGTAGTAAGAGAGCACCGCGCTGTAGAGGCTCTCTTCTCTCTGCCTGTTCTTTTGGGGAATGGCCCTGGCACGCTTCTCGTACTGCTTTCCGGCATCGAGATACCGTTGGGCCGCGAAAAGCGCCTCGGCATAGTTTGCCTCCATCTCCCTGTAGGTTGGGCTTGAGTCGAAAAATTCGAGATAGGCCTTATACGAATCAGCAGCCCGGATGAAATCCTCTTTCGATTTTTTCTCCCTGGCCTTTTGGTGGAGGCGAGTAATCATGTCTCTTGCGTAGAGCTCGAAATCGGCCAGGTTTTTCTTTTTCTCTTCCTCAGGGATATGGACGGAGTACTTCTGTTTCCTGAGCGCTGCAATCATGATCCCTACATCCTGGTCCGCATCCTCGAAATGCTCCATGGACCGGACGCATTCGAAGATCCTGCGGCTGTATTCGAGCAGCTTTTCGGTATCGTGCCGTAAGGTTGACAGCTTGCGGTAGATGGCGGCGGCATGAGACCACTTGTTCTTGATCAGGTAGCGATTAGCCAGTTTTTCAAGAGCCAGGGTGTAAACAGGCCGTGCCCAGGCATACTTTTCAAAATAGGCTATGGCTTCGGAAGGCGTACTCTCTTTGTAACACTCGCCGTAGCAATAGGCCATATCGGTCAGGGCCTCGATCCTGACATCCACCCTCTTGTAGGTGTCGATATCAAGCTCCCCGGCATCGGTGAGGCTGGTGACGGATTCCTCGAAGAGCTTGATGGCTTCCTGGAAATTCGCCCTGTTAATGTAACACCAGGCCAGCTTATAACGGGCAATGGCCAGCCCTGAGCTTTGCGGATAATTCAAGACCGCCTCGTAATGCCTCTGGGCCATATCGAGATCCTGAGCATTGAAAAAATAATCCCCTAAAAGCAAATAGCTTTCCGCAGCATACGGGCTATCCTTGAAGGCGCTGATAATGGCCCGGTACTGGGTGATCATGGCATCGATCTGGCCAAGCTCCCGGTATTCGTGAGCCAGATAAAAGTGCACCTTATCAAGGTCCTTGAAATCGGGAAAGTTGGTAAGGATGCGCAGGTAAAGCTCGATAGCCTGATTCTTCAGGGCATTCGATTCGAGCTGCTCCAGGGACTTGACCGAAGTGCCGCTGGACTCGGCCTTGCGGAGGAAATACACCAGCCGGGACTTTTCGATATACAACTCGGCCAGGCGCAGGTACATCTCCGGAAGGTAGGGCTTGTTCTTCGACCGGTCGATCAGGAGCTTGGTATTTTCAATAGCCAGATCGCACTTTTGTTTATCCTCTCTGAGCTTGGAGATCACCTGTTGTCTTTCCCTGGCCTGATCCTCCCCGGCCTTCTTTTCGTGCTGATAGCTTTTTCCGTATTCATTGCTTTCATCGCTTCCCCCATTACCCCGGTCCATGGAAGACCCATGACCTCCGGGGCTTTCAGCCTGGCTGCAAAAACCAGGGGAAAGGAAGAACAAGACCAGGGGCATAAAGACGAAGGCCAGGATAAAGATGGAAACGGAAACAGGGATAAAGATAGTTTTCGAAGTAAGCAGTTTTTTTATCATTTGAAAAATATATCCCACTCTTCGATACAGTTGCATTTATCAGGCAAAGTTACCGTATAATCATCCAGTTCATCATTCCAAAACTCACCCTGGAAAGGATAGACGGCTACCCCTTGGGCGGGTTTTTGGGCCAGTTGGCTTTCCTTGCGGTAGTGGTATTGATAGACTCTCTGGTACATGTCGAGTCCGATCTCGTATTCCATGAGATTGACCTGTTCTTCGAACTTCAGCAGTTCATTGGCCATTTTTTCATATTCATCCTCGATCTGCTTTCTGAAAACCCCGGTTATTTTCTCGATCTCGAGGGTATACACCCTCTCCAGGTACTCCTTAAGAGGCTTATCGAGAAAGCCCCTGCTCTTTTCTTTTTCCCGGTCCAGAAGCTTTAAAAACTCCCAGCTCTCATTGATCTTCTTTTTGTTCAAAAGAAGTAAAAGGAGTCCGGTGTCATCCGAAGCCGTGCCCCGGCCATAGATTAATTGAAGGGAGCAGCCATATCGGGTTTTAAATTCATTTACTACGGCCAGGGCACGCTGATAATGACACACATCTTTATAGATGAGAGACTTGAGGATATAATATTCAGGGGTAAAATAATCCTGAAAGCTGGGAGCCTCGAAAGCATACAAAAGCCCCATGGCCTTTTCCAGGTTTCCCATTCGATAGTTGGTCCATGCCCTCTCGAAAAGATTCTGAGCCTGCTCTAAAAGGGGTTTCCGGATCTTCTGATACATGCCTTCAGCCTCCTCGAACCTGCCCTTTTCATAGAGCAGCCGGGCCAGGGTTACAGCCACTTCATCCTTGAGCCCGCTGAGCTCATCCGCTTCGGCACGGCCGGCATCCGGTCGCCCGCTGCCAGGGCTTTCCAGGATATCCCGGCTTATGGCTACGGCCTCATCGATCCTGTCCTGATAAACCCGCAAGAGTGCTTTTTGGAAGAGGTACTTGGAGAAATAATAGCTCTTTGGGCTGATCTTTTGAAAATGATCGTTCCCCCACTGGAAAAATCCCTGTTCCCAATCAAAAACCCCTTGATAATAGTTGATGAAATCAGCCATATCTTTTTCCAAAAGGCCATACTCCTGATCGCAGATAACAGTATTGATGAGCAAATCACGATCGAAGGGAATAGTGCGGGTGATCTCCTCAAAGAGTTCAAGGCAATAGGAAATGATCCTGGGATTCGGTTTTCTGGTCACGAGGTGCGTGAGCGTATCAACCGCACCATGAGACAGACCGCACTTATTTAAACAGATCCCGAAGAAAAATTCCGCCCATTCATAATCATCCGCATCCGGTGAATTCTTGTTGAGGAAACGGTATAAATACGGGGCTGCCTTTTGATACTCCTTTTTTTCAAAGAGCCGGTATCCTCTGGCAAAGGCGTCCCTCTCCTTCACCGTCACCCGGTCATTGGCAGGGGCAGGGCCGCTTTCGGGAGCCTGGTCACTGCCGGGGGCATGGTCACTTACGGAGGTCTGGTCACTTACGGGAACCTGGCCGTCCGAATCCTGCTGAACTGCATGGCTTTTCCCTCCTGCACAGGCCAGCAAAAAGAATACGATCGCAGTAAAGCCAATCACCGTTTTTTTCACCGCTTGTGTGGCCATTTGTTTTGCCGACCGTTTCATGGTTTTTCCCTGTCCTCTCCCCTCAGGTAGTGCTGCAGGCTCTCGATGGTTTCGCCTCCGGCAGTTTTCCTCGCAGACAGGTTAAACCGGAATCCCAGGCCAAGACCGAAGCCGAGAATATTCTCCATGCCTTCATCCTTGAAATTCAAAAGATCCCGAACCTCGAGATTCACGCATAAATGCTCATGGATAAAATACCTGGTGCCGATTCCAAAGCTGGCCGAGAGGACATTCTCGGTATTTCCGTCCGGCTGGCATTCATAACTGACCAGTCCCCCGCCGAGGAAAAAGTATCCCTCATGATTCAGAATGCTGCGGTTCCAGACCGCATCTTTCCCATAAAAGGGCTTCAGCACCAGGTGGCTGTGACTCATGTATTTGGTCTTTTTAAATTCGCTCGG
>JBFMGO010000056.1:0-35126 GCA_040752695.1 bacterium | reverse complement strand
GCCACTCAAAATCCGGGTATCATGTTTTTGAGCTTAATTTTCTTGCTCAGCTTTACATCCGCACCTTCGTGAACAAGATTCCTTTCAGACTTTATTTCAAACCCTGCCCCTCAAGAGAAAACAATATCATCAACGTTATGCCTGATTATCTGCCAAAGGGATGTTTAAAAATGGGACAGGTCTTTGTCAATGGTGCGGAATGGAACCGTATCCATAAAGATAATTTTCAGATCGAACTTGGCCCCTCGACCAGAGAAGGAGCGGAAGGGTATGAGATTGCCGTGGAGTATATACCGAATCCAGAATATAAGCCGGAGGCGATACGATGAGTATTCCCGTCCGGTTTATGTATTCGACAGGCATGAAAAGGGACCTGTTTCACAATGCCAGATTGACTGGCAGTTGGGACAGGAGCGGCCGGTATTCGGAACAGTGGACAGAAAGTACGATGGAACCGGGGGTGTTGGAAGATGGCTCAATCTGCTTTACAGCCACGGTGGCATTGGATGAAGCAGAGGCAGGAAGAGAATTTCGCTGGGGGGTCATCTTCGATGCCCCCCAGGGCCCCAATCAATGGGGCATCCTAACGGAGATCAATTCCACGGCTTCTGCCGACCGTTATCGAACCTTTGTCCTGGAACCAGGTGGCACAGACAGGCCACAGGAAGAAATCTATCACCTGATTCACTGCCTGTGGCTTGGTGCCAATAAACAATATACCACGGCTAGGGGTGATACGGGCATCGCAGGCAGGGATGAGGCTGGCCTTCGCTTTGCGGTTTGGGCACCGAACGCGGAAAAAGTTGATGTTGTTTTTGGAGGGGAGTCCGGATACATTGCCGATGATGGTGCCGGCATGAATGAGTCATCCGATTTTTCTCCTCTCCCTATGCGCCCCAAAAATGGTGTCTGGATGACTGAGATTATTCCCCGTTTTTCCCGGTATGATCACAGACTCTATATGTACAGAATCTGGAAGGAAGGGAGAAACACCTCATCTCAGGGAGAAGCTTCGTACCGCACGGACTTGTATTCCCGCTGCCAGATAGGAAGCGGCACTTTTGACCCACGGGGAGGCCATTTTAGCGGCAGAACAACTGAGCTCGACGGCACAAAAAGCTGCTCCGTGGTCATAGATCCTGAAACGGTAGCCAAAAACTTTAAAGAAGACGTCTGGCCGGAACATGAATTTATCTCAGAGGAAGAATTCTGGAAAGATGAATTCACTTCAGGGAAAAGGTTGCCCGGCCGCGTTGAAGATCTTGTTATTTACGAACTGCATATCGGTGCTCTTGGTTTTGGTAAGAACAGGCCCGGCAATTTTGAAGATGCCATAGAACTCCTCGACCATCTCACCGAGCTTGGCGTTAATGCCATAGAGCTGTTACCCATTTCCGAGTTTGAGGGCTGGGCCCAATGGGGATATGGGACTTCCCACTATTTTGCCCTTGAATACAGCGCAGGAGGCAGGGATCAATTCAAGCATTTTATCCGGGAGTGTCATCGCCGGGGCATCGCCGTGATCATGGATGTTGTCTATAACCATTACCACCACGATGCAGAGAGGGCTGAATGGGCTTACGATTCCGATGTCCCGGAACACAATGTTTACTACTGGTATGAAGGAAGACCTTCCGATTATCCCCGCTTTTATGAGGCTGCAACGAATAATCAGAAAGGGCATGGAGGGTATATAGATAACATGTCTACTGGCTATGCTCCTCGCTATCATGAGGAAATGGTCAGAAAGCTGTTTATCAGCAGTGCAGTGACCCTTATGGAAAATTTCCATATCGATGGTTTCCGAATGGATCAGACTACCTCTATCCACGCCTATAATGTACTTCATGCAAATGGCAAACCTGCGGGCAATGTCAATGCTTTTGGTGTAAAATTTTTAAGAGAACTGTGCAGCACCTTAAAGATGATAAAACCGGATGTAATCCTCACAGCCGAAGATCACTCCAATTGGGATAAAGTAACTGAAGGAACGGATAGAGGAGGATTGGGATTCGATGCAGTCTGGTATGCGGATTTTTATCATCATCTCAGTGGCGATACAGGCAGGGGGCCGGAGTATGCCAATCTGATAACAACTGCGGGCTATGGAGATGATCGGCCTCTCAATATGGATTATTTCGCAGGTGTCCTGCTGGCCTCTGCCAATAAAAAAGTTGTTTATCACGAGTCTCACGATGAAGCGGGGAATTCAGAGCATTCTATGCGAACCATCCATGCAGCGGTCAATCGTGCATCTCTTTCCGGTGAAACCCGGCGTGTCGCCGAAGCCCGGTGCCGCTTTGCTTTTGGCATGTCTGTGCTTTCTGCCGGGACTCCCCTGTTTCTTATGGGTGAAGAGGTGGGTGCCCAAAAAGATTATAGATACAGTGACTTTGCCGATAATAGAGAAGACCTTTACGGGCAAGGGAAAGGGATGGAAGATTTTTATTCCGGTTTTACCGGGACTTAATTCAGTTGCGCCTGAATAATCCGGGTTTGCGTTCCCATGCTGTTGAGATTCTCCATGTTCATAATACCAATAGAGTCATCGCATTCCGGCGCTGGGATGATCAGCAGGAATTCATCATTGCGGCCAGCCTCAACAACCATCCTTTTACTGGCGGCTATGTCATTGAAAATAGGCGCATAGAAGATGCCCGCTGGCAGGAAGTCTTCAATAGCGATGCCGAAGATTTTGGAGGGAACAAGAGCGGAAATTATGGGATGGATATCTTCTCTTCAAACGGACGGATCAACACGGTCATTCCAGCAAACGGTTTCATTGTCCTGGCAAGAAGATAAGCCTGTAATGGAGATAATAGTAAATTTTAAGGCATGAAAGCATGACGATGAGGAGAAATCTCTATAATGAATGTAAGAGAAATTATCGAAGCCTATTTTACTTTTTTGAATTCGGGAGAATGGGATAAATGGGCAGACTTATTTGATAATAATGCTATTGTAGATGATATGTCAAATATCTCAAAAGGGAAGGAGGCTATTAGAAAATCTGTGGATACAATCCAACAAGCCTTGCCAAAATTCAAAAATCACCTTAGAGAAATAGTCGTTGATGGAAATAAGGCCATGGTGGTATGTGAAATTGAAGCCACTACCCGGAAGGGTACTTCTTTAATTTCAAAAGGAGCGAATTATTATGAAATCAAAGGAGGGAAAATAACCTATATGGCCAGCTTTCACGACTCCGCACATTTTACAAAGGCCTTCCAATGAATGTAAGGACAAGAAAAAAGCAAAAGAGGAGGGTAATAGTATGATGAATACAAGAGAAGTTATCGAAACCTATTTTTATGTAGTAAATATGGGTAATTGGGATAAATGGGTAACTTTATTTGATGATGACATTGTTATGGATGAGCAATTAGCAGGACATCTAGAAGGCATTGAAACCTTAAGGGGTGCGGTAGACGGGCTAAAAAAAGGATATTCCAAATTTATTAACCGTCCGCTGGAAGTCCTGGTTGAGGGTGAAAAGGCAATGGTTTTATGGCATATTGACGCAGCCAATGCCAAGGGAGTGCCTATAGATGCAAAAGGGGTAAATTTTTTTATTGTTCGAAATGGAAAAATAAGCTATATGGCAAATTTTCATGATTCCGTCCCATTTAAACCCTTTACGGATCAAAACCTTAGTTAGAATAGAACAGGCTATGCCGGAATATGAGGAAATAAGGGGAAAAACGTATACCAGAGGAAAGGATCCGCTATGGAAAAGGGACAACCAAGCACAACTGGTAATGAAAGAAAAGAGGTAGTTTTAAAATTATTCGATGCTTATCTGAAAGAAGATCTGAAGAGAATAAAAAATTTATTAACTGACGACATCAGGTTAGTGGTTAATTCTTACAAACCTTCGTTAGTGCGGGAAGGAATTTATGAGGTCTTAGAATTAGTCCAGGGGATATTTAACAGGGCACATATTACGGAAATCAATCCCCATGAAATCATGTCTGAAGAAAATAAGGTTATGGTTTACCTGACTGAAAAGGGAGTATGGGCGAAAGGTGCTCCTTCTGCTGGAGATAGTTACCAAGGGGACAGGTTACATATATACAAAATAAAAAATGGCAAGATTATGAGTGCTGAATATTACCTTGTAAACGAAAATCCCATCCCCTTACCTGGATCCGTTAATCCTGGACATTGACAGTATAGCTGATGCATGACATGAAGATCAAAATAAGAAAGATACTATTCATACATTATATTAAAAGGAGGACATACCATGACGCCAGGTGAGAAATTTTATCAGGAACACCTTGCCTATTTAGGGAAAGGTGATATCGATGGCTTGTTACGCGACCATTATCATGAAGATGCCCAGATGGTCACCTTTGAATTCGTCCTGAAAGGAAGAGAAGCCATTGGAAAATATTTAAAAGAAGATGCACCTAAAGTTACGGGCAAAATTCTGGGGCTGTCTACCGATTACTTTGCGGAATCGGATGACGTGATCATCTATAAGGCCAGCGTCCAGACCGAAAAGTTTGGAATTATTAAAGGTGATGACGCGTTCTATCTAAAAGACGGAAAAATTTTCCGTCATATCGCATTGACCATATCTCCCGAAAAAACAAAGGAATGGGCGATGAAGTCATTGTAAGAATAAGGAAAGCAAAAAGTATAAGGAGAATAGAGATTATGTTGGAATTTCCAGTTATTCATAAGTTATTGGGCAAGTTTATGGAATTACCCAGGGATCACGTCAATGCATATATCGTTGAGTTGGAAAACAGTGTCGTGGTGATAGACACCACACTTGCCCTTTCCAGCGCCCAGGAATTACGCAAAAAAGCAAATTCTTTCGGCAAACCGGTTGAAGCGGTACTTTTGACACATGGGCACCCCGATCATTACACAGGATTAGTGGCTTTTGAGGATCTGCCCCGCTTCGCCTCGCAAGGCTGCCTGGAATTTGCGAAGCGAGAGGATGAGACGAAATCTTCAACAGCAATTAATTATCTGGGAGAGGATTACCCGCGAAAACGTCTTTTCCCCAATGAGATCGTCAGGGATGGAGATTCCCTTACCTTTGGCGGCGTGAAGTTTACATTCACCGGTGTGGGACCTGGCGAATCTGACGACGATAGCATATGGACCTTTCGCAAGAACGGCATAACGCATGCTTTTATCGGCGATCTAGCGACTTTGAACTGTCACTGTTTTTTCCGTGACGGACACGTATTTGAATGGCAGGACATTCTCAAACGTCTCAAACAGGATTTTGATGAACGGTCAACCCGCTTTTACACCGGACATGGTCCATCTCCGGTCGGGATGGAATGTGTGGATTGGCAGACTGGATATAACAATGCCTTTATCAATGCCGTTGCCGCACTCGAAGACCGGTCGGTCCCGGTAAGCAGGGAATCACGAGACAAAATAGCGGCAGACATGCAAAGATATTTGCCAAGTGAAACCACCTTGTTCCTGTTGACGTACGAGTTGGATATCTCCATCCAGCAACTCATCGAGAAAAGAATGTTTACACCGGGCAGGGGCAAAGATTTCTACAATGAGCAACTCATGTTGATGTCCAGCGGGAAAATAGATGAATTAGTTGAAAAACACTATCACAGTGATGCAGTCATGGTCACCTTTGATGGAATGCGCCGGGGACATGAGGAACTCAAAAAATATTACGTGGATACCCTGAAGATCATGCGTAATATCACTTTCATGGCAACCGAATACTTTGCCGAAATCGAGGATGTCATCATCTTCAGAGCCACGATTACGAGCGAAGGCAGGGGAACCGTCCAGGCACTGAATGGCTTGTATATGAAGGATGGGAAGATCTATCGGCACATCGCACTCACCCTCCTTCCTGATGTCGATTACGACAGATTAGGAACAAAATGGACTGACTGAATCGATAAAAACGAAACATACTGACTGGAACTGATTCAGAAAACCGTTTAAGAGGAGATAAACAATGGCTGATTTGACCTTCAACGAAATCGAAAGATTTGTTGCTGCCTGGTACCAGGCATTAGATTTTCATGTTCCGATTGAGGAGTGTTATAAGCTTCTGGCGGATGAAGAGTTACATATGCAGTTTCCTGATGGGGATATTCGTGATTTTGAAAGTTTCAAAAAATGGTATGTCCGGGTAACCAACCTCTTTTTTGACGAGAGTCACTATGTTCAAAGCATAGAAGGCAAGATCAGCAGCAATAAGGCCGAATTGGATGTTGTTGTCTCATGGCAAGCCAGTTTGTGGGAGCCGCCATCGCCGAAAAGCAAACGTATTTCCCTGGACGCGACCCAGAAATGGACCGTGCGCCGCTCGGGGAAAAATTCCTATGGATTGGAAATTGTTACCTACGATGCAACGGCGGAACCCTTCAGGTACGCACCGGGATTTGCGCGCCTGTAAAAGGAAGAGGTTCGGGTTTCGCGCCTGTAACAGGAGGAAGTTCATGGCTTCTTTGAAATTTGCCCATGTGGCGATGAATTGTAATGATCCGGTTGCCATCGAGAAATTTTATACCAGATATTTCGGGTTTCAACGTGCCCGCCTGATTCCGCTTGGCGATGATCAAATCGTCTTTCTCAAATCGGACAATGTATATCTTGAATTGTTCAAAGCCAAGGACGAACTGCCCGCTCCGAAATCCGGTGGGGATGGCCCGCTGTATCCAGGATTGCGTCATCTGGCCTTTCAGGTAGATGATGTCGATGCCAAATTGAAAGAATTGGCTGGCGTGGCGGAAATTACCCAGGGGCCGATGAATTTTGACAGCTTTATTCCGGGCTGGCGCACGGTCTGGATCGCAGATCCCGAAGGCAACATCATCGAAATCAGTCAGGGGTACATGGATCAAAAAAACCCTCCTCCTCTGGAATAAGGAATGGAGGTGGTAATGCCTGAAGCGTCGAAACGGAATGTCAAAACCATTGTCGTGGCCGGAGATGTAACCATAGATTGGAATATTGCCCGCGCTCGTGCACATCTGGGTGAATTAACCACCTATCAATATATCTGGGGGAGCGATATCGCCACCAGAGCGTGCAGCCAGGCAGGAGGGGCTGCTCTGTTAACGGAATTGCTCGGTGCCCTGTGCGAAATCACTCCCAGCCCTTCAGATTATGAGAATGGCTCCATCAAGTATGGCTCTTCAAAGTACGGGTATAGCCCGCCGGAGTATGAGATTATCGGTCCGACTATCCCCCCTGAAGCTCTCAATAACCCTGCTCACAATCAGTATACGCGCTCATATTCCATCTGGTCGGCATACCCTCGGAGTACGGGGGAAAAAGGCAAAGGGATGGTTTGGAGAGTTGCCGAGTTCTGGGGCACGGATTCCGCCTCCAGGACATACCCCATATCCGCAGAATCTCCTAAAAACGCATGGGGGGTGGTTCTGGATGATGCCAATCTGGGAATCCGGGATCAACAGGAAACATGGCCCGAAAGTATAAAATGCCCTTCGGCGGAAACAGAGTGGGTAGTGATTAAGATTGCTCATCCTGTTGCCAAGGGGCCTGTCTGGGAGCAGGTAATAACTCATTTTGCTGATAAGCTGGTGGCAGTAGTCTCAGTGAGTGACCTGAGAAGAGCCAGTATGCATATCGGATATGCCCTTTCATGGGAGCAGATTTCGAGTGAAGTGATTCAGGCTGTGACCAATGACCCGAACCTGTCAAAGCCATCGGCTGTTGCCGTGCTGCTGGGTACAACCGGTGCGGTTATTATCGATCGTAAGAAGGGCAATACCCTGATATTCGATCCGTATGCTCAGGAGGAAAACTGGAGGCGGGACCATCCCGGCACCTGCATCGGCTATGCATCCTGCTCTATTGCGGCTCTTGTCCATCAATTCATGAAGAATTCAGGCAGGCCCGATTTGGAAGATGCACTAAAGCGCGGCGTCAACGCTGCCCGGGCCATCCACCTGGCAGGATATGCACAGGGAGATGGAAACACGCTCGTGGACCTCCGGTTCCCGGTTAAAGCGGTTACCGAAGCTCTCACGGCAGAGAAAACACCCTTTTCTTCTGTCAAACTTCAGGATTTAAAGAAGAGGGAATGGTCGATCCTCTCTCTTCGACAAAATCTGGACATGAAAAAGATGGCAGCAGATATCGTGAGGGCCGGTCCTGAGGAATCACTTGGCGATATACCGCTTGAGCGAATCGGAAAGTGGTCTTCCGTTGATCGCACCGAGATCGAGAACATCCGCAGCCTGTGCACTATCATGACCGAATACGTGGCCCAGAGCCGCCCTTTGCGGCCCCTTTCGATAGCGGTTTTCGGACCGCCAGGCTCTGGAAAATCTTTCGCCATCAAGCAAGTCGCCAAAGGACTCATGCCAGGCCGATTAACTCCGTTGGAATTCAATCTTTCGCAATTCGAATCTCACCAGGAGTTACCTTTTGCCTTTCAGAGCGTTCGGGATTGTGTACTGCGGCATGAATTGCCGCTCGTTTTCTGGGATGAATTCGATACACCACTCTCGGGCAGTGAATTGGGGTGGCTGCGATATTTTCTCGTTCCGATGCAGGATGGTGAATTCCACAATGGAGGCATCCCTCATCCACTCGGACCTGCCATATTTGTCTTTGCCGGTGGAACTCACTCGACGATGGAGAGTTTCAGGGAAACGGCCCAATTGAATCCGGCAGCCAAGGGGAGAGACTTCCTGAGCCGTCTTCGCGGATTCCTGAATGTTCTCGGCCCCAATCCGCAGGGAGAACAGGATGAAGGATTTATTATCAGGCGCGCATTACTCCTGCGTTCACTGCTCAGTACAAAGGCAGGCCAGCTTTTTGACAGGGGAAATGTGCTCCATATCGATGAGGGAGTTCTTCAAGCCTTTCTCCTGATAGACTCCTACAGGCACGGAGCGCGTTCCATGGAGTGCATCATCGACATGAGCTCTCTTTTTGGCAGGCTCATGTTTGAACGCTCCTGCCTCCCCGCATCCCATCAGCTCGATCTGCATGTCGACAATGAGAAATTTCTTAATCTGGTTTCCGGTACTTGCCAGGGGAGAGAGATAGATAGGACAGAATTGAGATGAAGTTTGATTTAAAGGGCAGGAATCCGTGGAAAAAGCATATACGCAAAGTATGGCAGGACTTCCAGTGGCCCATTATCGGTGGAATTGCGATTGTGGCCATGGGGATCGGGTTTGTCGGCCTCAGTAAATACTTTAGCGCCTGCTATGAAGTTCGGTCACGTCTGGATATCGTTTACTGCGTTCTGCAACTGTTTACCCTGAGTTTTGATGTATCCAAAGCCCCACCACTGGCTATGAACTGGGAACTGGAGGTGGCCCGGTTTCTTTCCCCTGCGATAGCTGCATATGCGGCTGTCAGAGCATTCACGGCAATTTTTCGAGAGCAGATAAACCTTCTTCATGTACAGTGTGTTACCGATCACATCGTAATTTGCGGACTGGGAAAAAAGGGTATGCTTCTTTGTCAAAAGTTCCGTCAGCACGATCAACAGGTGGTAGTGATCGAACTGGATGAAGGAAACACTTTCCTCGATCAATGCAAGGATCAGGGAGTATCTGTGATGCCTGGAGATGCCCGGGACCGGGAGATGCTCCTTAAGGCCCGCGTCCATAAGGCGAAGTATCTCATTTCTGTCTGTGGTGACGACGGTGTGAATGCGGATGTTGCGGTTCATGCCCGCGAACTGGTCAGAGACCACAGAGGAAATGTTCTTACCTGTATTATTCACCTCGTTGACCCATATCTTTGCCATTTGCTCGAAGAGCAGGAACTTGAAACCGGAAGAAGGGATAATTGCAGGTTGGAGTTTTTCAACATTTTTGACAGCGGAGCCCGGTCATGGCTGGAGGATTACTCTCCCTTCACCGATGCCGGGGGAAAACGCGTTCTTAATCCCCGCCTTCTCATTGTCGGCATAGGACTGATGGGAGAAAGGCTGGTCATAAACGCAGCCAGGAACTGGAAAGACATGCCTCATCAATCCGGTGAAAAGCTTCACATCACCCTGATCGACAAAGAAGCGGTCAGGAAAAAAGAATTATTACTCCTGCGATATCCCCGGTTGGCAAAGGTCTGTGAGTTACTGCCTCGACAGATGGAAATAGAGTCTTCCACCTTTCAGGCAGCCGATTTTCTCTTTGACAGGAACGGCACGTGCACTGTCACCAGTATCTTTGTCTGTCTTGACAATGACTCTTTTGGCCTTTCCACAGCTCTGGCGCTGCACAGGCGCACCAGAGAGTATGCTGTTCCGATTGTGGTCCGAATGGGCCGTGATGCTGGTCTTGCGACCTTGCTCAGAGGCGGGAGAAAAGTCGATGAGAGCTTGGCCATGTTCCATGCCTTCGCTCTGATGGACCGGACATGTCAGCCTGAACAGGTTCTTTCTGGCACCAATGAGATTCTTGCCCGGGCAATTCATGAGGACTACAAAGAACGGCAGGGGAAAAAAGGTCAGACGCCAGAAAGCAATCCATCCATGGTCGCCTGGGAGGAATTGCCACAAAGTTTGAAAGAATCGAATCGACAGCAGGCAGATCATATCGGGATAAAACTGAGAGAATTGGGCTGCACTCTTGTTCCTCTGACGGACTGGGATGAAAAACTGTTCGAGTTCACCCAGGAGGAAATAGAAACGATCGCCAGGAAAGAACACGAGCGCTGGGTGGAGGAACGCCGCCGGAGCGGCTGGAAACCTGGTCCTGAAAAAGACATTAAAAAGAAGATTACTCCTTATCTTGTTTCGTGGGAAGATCTGGATGACGATATCAGGGAAGAAGATAGAAATCCCGTTAGAAATCTGCCGAAGTATTTAGCCAGGATCGGCTATACTATCTACCGGAAAAAAACGCATCCCCTTATTCAGTAAAGTAATAAATTCAAACAAGTGACAAATTCAAAAACCTGCCTTTTGATCTTACCCCAGTATAGAGGGTATTTGGTCTACAAACGCATTATAAGCGCCTTTGAGCTCCTGGACTTTTTGTTGTACAAAAATTTTGGGGAAGTTTTGCCTTACTCTCTCTGTGACTTCGATGATATGATCCGGATGAAGGTTACTCATACCATCGACAATATTTGTCCTGTGAAGGCCAAAGGGCTCCAGTAAGCTGTAATACTTGGAATTTCCCGTCGAAGTAACCAGGTCTTTCCGGCAGATAATCGACACCACAGGAGTACCGTTTTTTAAACTGAATACCGTACCATGAAAACGGTCCGTAATGACCAGGTCAAAGTACCTGTACACCCCTGCCCATTCGAAGGGAGAAATGCCATGCAAGCATAGGTCCGGGTATCGGGCAAATTCCAGTTTTATGATTTGAAAGCCCCGGGATCTATAATAGGAAGCCAGGTCATGAACAGGCTTATACCATTCGGGCAGGCTCAGCATAACAGATGGCTTGGAAAAGTCTATCTTTCTCTTTTTAACCAAAGATTCTGCAAATGAATAATCTATTTCAAAGGAGAAGGTAGGATCGGGAATTTTATAGAGCCTTGACCTATCATCTCCTCCCAATGCCTTCATCAGGTTGTAGGTAGCTTCATCTCGCACCCCCAAAAGGTCGAAATCCTTTATGGACCCTTTTAAAATAGTTCGCTGCTCTTTCGTCAATTCCTCATACGTCCATGCCTTGGCAGAAGAACCGCACATTATCTTTTTAGCATTGATCCCGGGGTGCAGCCAATATACAGGAGCGGTACCTCTTTTCAGATGGTCCGGACGAAAGTCCAAAAGGGTATCGCTGCCGACAACGATAAGATCATATTTTAAGCTCTTGATAAAGTGTGACGCTTCATGATAATCCCAGGTAATCAGGCTTTTTGAGCCCAGAGGTAAATACTTTCGTTGTGCATCCTTGTATTTATAATGCCTTCTTAAGTCCTCGATAAGCTCGGCAGGTTTTCTATGCATCAAGGCCGTTGTAAAAGGGACTTTTCTTAGTTTGTAGTTAATAAGTTCCACATGGTCTTTCGGAAATCTTTTTTTTAAGGCTTCAAGCGTAGCATAAGCCTGGAGAAAAGTCCCCGGGTTATGATCCCAAAAATAGGTAAGTAAACCGATTTTTTTCATTCGATAAAATCCTTAATGACTATCGTTGAAATATCCTGGCGTGGTGGTAACTTGGGTTTTCTGTCAGGCCTGCCGACGGCAATCATACTCACGGGAATCAAGCCTTTTTTAAGATGAAAGTATTCATAAAACCGCTCACATAATGCGGGCTCGGTATGGATATTGCCCAAAGTATCCCATCGGGCAAAACCGATCCAGCAGGCCCCGTATCCTTGATGATCGAGCATAAGTAATAAATTCTGGATAAATCCGCCTGCATCGAGGTAAGCGTAGTGTTTTTCGTGGCTGCAATAGATTTCGGCATCCATGAGAACAACGATGAGAAGTGGAGCGGAAAGCCAAAAGGTATTGCTAAAGTAGCGTGTCAGAAATTCTTTATCCTTTGGCCTGTTAATAAGGAGCGTTTTCCATAGTTGCCGGTTGCAGGAGCTGGGAGCCCATTTGGAAACATCTATGATATCCTCAATATGCTTAACATCGACAGGCTCCTGGGTCCATTTCCTGATGCTGCGGCGTTGTTTGAAAAGGGCAACTACTTCTTTTTCACCTATTACGGACTCAGCCTCCTGTCTGGCCTTTTTTAATCCCTGGATATATTGTCTGTGCAGTTTATGTTTGGCGATAGTGTACAATCCCAATGCCCAGATAAGAGATTCATCGAGAGCTATATTTCTTTTCCGGATCTCATGGATAAGAAACTCCAATTCCCTTATTGTTGCCAGAGATACCGGATGATTATTGGCTATGTTTACATCTACGCGATGTCCAACTTGTTGGACCTTCCCTCGAAGAGTTTTTTCATCCATAGTGAATGTATAAGCTCGCCTTTTCAAATAGAAGGTACTTGTTAAGGGAAGAGAGACAATGCGTCTTGTGATAAATTCCTTCAGATGTAACAACGTTTCCATAAAAACCCCTCATAGAATGCGTAAAAATACCTCTTCATCTATAGTCCTCGAAGATTACCTAAATTTTATCATGCGGTCACTGGGCGGTGCAATTGACGTTTTCCAAGGAAAGTTCCCGTGATCAACGAAGTGATCCGCGTAAATGGTGGAGCCAAAACAAAAGTGATAAGCATTACCAGAGTCACTTTACTTATGACATAAAAAATTAAATGATTTTGAGGATGTATTAAGCCAAATATTTCTTCTACAAAGTAAATAGAAAAAGAATGAATGAGATAGATTGCAAAGGTGTGAGTAAACAAAAACTTTACGATAACGGAGAATAAAGGGACACTGCGAAACAATAATAAAAGAGGTCGCCGGAGAAGCAGGAAAATCCATATCGAGCATATACTGCCGGCTACATAGTACAGGGTTGGGGAATAGGTGTGGAATGCAAAATCGGGATTGAGTTTGAGACCAGCCCAAAGAAAGATACTCAGAATAAACGACAGGCTTATGATGGACCACGAAACACGAAGTCTGCTCCAAGATGGAATCTCGAAGACAAGGAAACCAAGACAGAAAAACAGGATATGAACGAGCGGCTTAAATAAATTGTGGCCGCCCACAACAAAAAAGGGCGCTATATCAATCCTGAGCTGAATGCCGGCCATACAAAGAGAGATACCTAAAAGCGCGTACAAGGCAAGGGGTTTTCGTTCATATACATAAAAGTAAAGCGGCGAGATGATCGTTATCACGGACAAGGTATGCAGGAACCAGACCTGCCCCAATGGAAACGGCATAATTGCATGATAAGGGATAATAAAAAGCCAGGCGCTCAGTTTACTGACAGAGAGTGCCGGGAAGGTTCTTTGCGTTATCATAAAGACAAGAAGAGCACAGAGGCATATGCCGTAATAGGGAACCAGTAATTGGATTATTCTCTTCTTAATATACTGCCAGGAAGTGGCGCTTCTCTTAAATGAGTAATAAGAAACGGCCCCGGATATAAAGAAAAAAATTGGTACGAAAACATTAAGCACTTCTGAATAGGGTCTCCAAAACCAAAACCCACCTAAATGACCAAAGACAATCATAAATATCGCTAATGCCCTGAGAATGGCCAGGAACTGGCTGTCATCTTGCTGAAGAGCCTGCATGGAAATACCTCAAAGGTTTATAATGTTGTCTAAACGTGCCCCCCGTTATTCAAGGTGTTGTATGGCGGGACTACAAGCGTGCGTATGAAACACGCATTGTAGAGCCCATCAACTTTTCAGGTAATACAGCTTTCTCTTCTCAATGAATTTGAAATAATCGCCTGACGGAAAATGTTTTTTTCTTTTGGTTCTAATCCCCAAAGCCATAAGAATGAACAATAACAGAAACCGGATGTCACTACGGCAGTACTTAAAGAAAGGTAGTCCGGCATTGCATACCGCAGGGAAATAAAGAAAGGTAAAATTAACGAGAGAAGCACTATCATGACCGACTTGGCCATAAGAAGCAGATAATCGGTGTATTTGATAGAGATTATCCGGCAAACGTATATCGGCTGTATAACCAGTTTTACCATTATCATGGGGATCAAAGTACCTAATGCAACTCCGGTAATTCCCAAATGCCTGACAAAGAATAAACTTAACAAGAGATTACATACGCCTTCAGCTAAACTTAAAAATGCATAGAATCGGTGTTTGGATATTCCATACATAAGGAAAACGGACGGAATCTGCCACAGTGAAAAGGTACAGCCCACACAGAGCAAAAACAAAGCAGGGTAAGCATCAAGATATGCTTGTCCCATCCAGCGATGGATAAAAGGCTTGCCCAGAGTAATCAAGGAAAAACTGATAAAACTGGATAGGTAAACGGATAGTTTCGTTCCGGAAAGAAACGTTTTTTGAATCGATTTCCTGTCATTTGCTCCGTCATACTTACTGAATATGGGCTTCAACATCACCATACTGGACGTTATCAACTGAATAAAGTAAAGAGACAACTGGCTGGCAATATGGTAATGGGTGACCGCTGTGAGCCCTATAGAGATGGTAATCACAAACTCGTCGAGTTTAAACTTTAAAATTTCTGCAATCTGGCAAATAAATTTAAATATACTGTAAGAGAAAAGGGTTTTCGTAGTCTTTCCCAAAAAGTACTGAACATCGAACCTTAACGAGGGGAGATTTTTTTTTGCAAAGTAAATAAACAGCAGCTTCTCGGGTATGTTAGCTAAAAAGGTTATCCATGCCAGGCCAAGGATTTTATAGCCAGCATTGAGCGCCCAGACAATAAGAATTGTTCTTAAAACAAGCGTCCCGATTTCTACGAGCGCTAAAATATCGTGACGCAACTGGGCAGTTATTGCTCCAATAAGAGCCCTTCCGGGAAAGTCGATCAGGGTATTCATGCCCAGAATAAGAATAATCTTTCTAAAAAGAAAGGCTTCTTCCGACTCCTTGAATAACAGAGGCGCCAGGCCTGCTGAAATACAACTGAGCATAAACGCGAACCCCCCTAAACCAATAAAGATGAGTAAAGCTGAATTAAAAACCCTGTTACATTCCTCATAGTCCTGAGCACCAAGAGCCGCGGATAAATAACGTTCAGTAGCTGCAGCTATTCCAAATTCTATAAGACCGTAATATCCTAAAAAAACACTGATCAAACTCCATACTCCATAGAGCCGATCCCCCAGTGAATGAACAATGAAAGGCATGAGAAAAAAAGAGACTACCAATTGCATAAAAAAGTTAAAAGACCGTAAAAAAGAACCAGACAGTATTTTCCGAGATTCATGAAGCATTTTTCATTATCCTGTTATTATGTTATATATCTTTTTCAAAAAGCAGGATCTTGCAGATATATTTTCTTTTAACCGACCTAGAGATAGCAGTGAAAGGTGGAACACTCAATTGTTGAATATCGTCGCTATAACGGTATGCAGGGCAATCGATGAAATGAATAACCGGCTTAAAAGTCCAAAAGCGGTTGCTAAGACAGCGGCTTTTTCCCTCTCAATCGCTTCTTTTTCTCTCAATCAGAGAGAGAGCATAACGACCCGGGACCCGTCCATGACAACCTCCATAGATGCGGGCTGATAACCATCGAGTACGGCTTCGATGAAAAAAGCTTCGCCATCCGGGAATTGCCGGCAATGGATTGTGCCCTGGGGCTCTCCCTCGCTGGCCCAGTAGAGTGTTTCCGGTGAGTAGAAAGTCACTTCTCCACCCGTTCCTGTCTTGCCCTCCAGTAAGAGCAGGCCATTTTTGTCCTTCAGGGAGACTGCTGCCAAAGGCACAGGAGCACCTTGGTGCGTGACGAAAACCTTCAATTGATATTTCCCTATGATCAAATCTTTTGCCCCTGTTCCTTTGAAAGACACAGTACCTGTTTCATGAGGGTCCACACCAGTGTTGAGAGCCAAAGTATTATTTCTCTCCTCACCGGTATAGAAACCATAGCCGAAGGGTTTAGCGACCGGAATGGGATTATCCAGACGGGTAAATTGATTGGATAAAACAGTTATTCCTTCTGAACTCATTCCGTTAGAACCGCCGAATGATAAGATTTCGGCGTTGCTCTTTAAAACATTACGGTAAAAGCCGAGAAAACTGCCACTTTTCAGCTTGGTATCTTGAAATATGACTGCTGAAGCAAGGCGCTGTTTTCCTTCCGCAGTTGCCTCGATTACATTGTCACACACTTCGATGGAATTACCCGCTGCACTGGAAGTTATGCTCATACCGCATGCATGAAGAACACCTTTTTCATCAGTGTGGACAGAAATGATATTATTTTTAATTTTAATATTCTTAAAGCTGGATGCATCCCCATTGTTTCCATCTCTCACCCGGATACCGTAGCATCCAATCTTTTCTTCCGGGTATTCGAAATTTCCTCCTTCATAAACATTTAAAATTTGGTTATATTTGATAACCCCATTGCGACAGGTGGTCTTTACATTCGAACCATCGAGCAGTATACCCCGTCCGCGATAGGGGAGAATCAGGTTATTGGCTACTGAAAAATTTTGAACTCCCCCCCAGAGTATGATACCAAACCCATTCGATACTTTTGCATGTTGCTTAATCGTGTTGCGGTCAATTACAAAAGAAGCATCCGAAGACGGGCTTGAGAATACAGCTATTCCTATCTGAGGAACATTATCAATTAAATTGCCCTCGACGCACACTTGCCCGGACGGATTGCTTAAAAATATTCCGGCAGTCCCGTGCATCCGGTTAAAGACGCTTGCCGAGGTGCTGTAAACAGTACAGTCTTCCACAACCGGATTGACGGAAAAATTTGATACGTAAATCCCGTCGGTATTGATTCCATTTAAAAGAACGGTTATATTTTTCATTTTCCAATTCTTACCGGCACTCCTTATACCGGCACAGCGGACACCGCGTCCTGCTCCCTGGGCAATCGTTCCATTCATAATACAAACATGAACGGGTAAGCGAGATGGCAAATAGTCCGGTGGAATGTCAGGAACGATAGTCTCTTCTGGATAATGAAAAGCGACAACCCCATAATCGAAGGCGGGTTTTATATCAACCATGCCAATCTGAAAACTGGGAGAGCCGATGCATTCTAACCGGAGCGTTACCTGAATATCGGATTTTGGTTTAAATCTCAGATCACTCTGGGGAGATCCTTTACTGGCAAAACCCCGGTCAAGTCCGGTGTTTTCCCATTCAGCCAGCACCTGTCCATCTGAAGACCGAAGGATTGAGAGTCTGACTGTTGCATCTTTCCAGGCACTTTTTACAAAAGCAAAAGCAAGGTAGGTTTTCCCTCCCCGTAAGGTAACAGGAGTCGAGAGGATTGTTCCCCCGCCGGAGGGAAACACGAGGTCATAAGACCCAAAGTAGATCGCCTTTTCTTGGTGTGGAATGCCCGATAATACTGTCCAGTTTTTCGGGGTGCCATCGATCCAGTCCTCGAAATCCCTGTTCGGCACTTCAACGGTATTTCCATTGTTGAACGTGACCGTATGACCTCCTAAGTCCAGGGATATATTATCTCCTTTGATTACAAATGCTGTCTGATCAAATTCTAAGTCCCTATCGATCACCGTAGATGATGTTATTAACAGAGGGTCCAATCGGTATTCGGCAGCGGCTTGCAGGATCCACAAGACTGTTGAAGACAAAATCACCATTAATAAGATCTTGTATCTCATTGGCATCCTCCACCTTTGTTTGGAAGCGGTCTTGGTAAGGTCCATTTATTATTCATCCATTGAAAATACGAACCTGAATTTGCCAGAGGGTGTACTGACAAATTCCCGTGTTTTCACAATTTCAATATTATTGAACTTAAAATTATTATATATTTTTTTTCTTATTATTTCAAGGATTTCTTCTGATTCACTACTGAGTTGTAATCTGATCTGCAACTTATTCACCTTTTTAAAATAAATAACCTGGAATTTTTCAACGGATTTATTTCCAAAAAACAAGTATTGAAAAAATATAGCATTAATAACCTTTTTATCTTCCAGCACAATGTTTTCGTTATCTCTTCCCATCAAGTCTATCAGCCTGGATGAATTCCTTCCACATGCACAGGGCTCCTCAGAAATGCCCTGCGCCATATCTCCGATTTTATAACGGATAAAGGGCATGGCATAGTTATTCAAATTCGTTACGATAATATCGTTATCTATCACCTCGACATATTGATTTTCCATAACGATATGTAATCCCTTGTGCTCTTCACATTCTGTAGCAATCTGGCTGACTTCTCTACACCCATACGAATTATAAATTTTGGCGTTAAATACCTGCTCAATTTTTTCCCTCATGGAAGGCCATAAACACTCCGCTGTGGAGACTATGGATTGCGGGTAATTGATCCTGATATTATTTTCTTCGATAAATTTTGCTATATAAAATAAAGAAGAAGCATACCCTCTGAGAATTCTGGGTTTCATGAACCAGAAGTAAAGAAAATATTTCTTTATAAGCTGAGAATCCAGATCAAAGGTATTTAAATTTAAATTACCTTCCCGTAAGGCGTAATAGAGGACCCTTGATAGATTCAGACCTTTGCCTATGTCTCTTTCCGAACCCCAGAGAACTGCTTCGAATTCATCTTTCTCTAATCCGGGGAAATACTTCCATGCCCTGGTTCTTGCCGCATCCGCCCAGTCCACAAAACTTTGATCCTGATAAAAATTCAAAGGCGTCCCCGTTGATCCACCTGTCGAATTCAAAATGATCTGGCTTTTATCGATCGAATTCGAGACCAAATCATCGATGTTTTCCTGGATAATACTTTTTGTTAAAATCGGTATCTTGTGAAGATCATGAGGAGTTTGAATATCCTGAGGTTTAATATTCTTTCTCTGAAATAATTCATGATAATATGGAATATTTTCGTAACTATATTCTAAAATTTTTTTTAATTTTTCCCATTGATACCTTTTTAACTTATCCAATGGCCAATATTGAGACTCCAGTAAAAAATCGAGATATTCCGAAACTTCTTTCCTGCTTTTTCTTCTAAATACCGTAACTTCCTTAAACAATTCAGCTATTCCTTTCTCATGTATTTTCATGGATTTAATCCGCACTGTTATTTCCAGGGCTGCAGTTGCCCTAAACGTTCCTTGGTAAATTGCAGGGAAAGACTTGAAAAAGCTGCTGTCCACAACCAATAGAAACGGAGCAGATTATGCCCGCTGAGCCCTTCGACAAAGAGTAAAATGATCATGAACTCACAAATACCGGCAACGCCGGAAAGCATATTCAGGGTCAGATCGGAAGAACCTCTCGCCAGATCCTTGACTGTCCGGCAGTTCACCAGTATGGTGAGGACCAGAAGGGAAAAACCTATTAATCCTAAAATGCCTGTTTCCCCCAGCATCTGCCCAATCAAATTATGAGGGTTTAAGGAAACGCCATCCAGGTGGGCCACCCGGTAAGGAATAAAGTTTCCAACACCGATACCGATAAGCGGGAATTTTTTAAATGCTTCTACCCCTGCCTTAAAACCCTCAATTCGTCCCATCGAGGAAGTATAAGCACTGACCGGAGCATAGTCCTTGTCCCAGATGGAACGAAAGCGGTTCTGAGTACTCTGAGGCAGTATTTGCCACAAAAGAGCGAGGAACGCCATGCAGAGGAAAAGCTGGATGAGTTTTTTGCCGAAACTTCTTCCCTTGAGAGAGGCAAGGAAAAAGAATAGAATACAGGTAATCATGCCAGCCCTGCTATTGGTTAAGATAATCGAACTCAGAGACAGGATAGAATAGCCGATAAGAAGCAGAAAAAAGCATTTCCGCCAAAATTCCGGCCATCCGGCACTGATTTCCTTGTGAAATGACCAAAGAAACAATAATATCGGTAATGAAAAGACAATAGACCCGGCCACTTCGTTCGGGTGTCCGAAACTTGTCTCAATGCCTACTAAACGACAAACTCCCATCCTGTATTCATAACAACCATGCACGAAATATTCCCACTGAGACTTTGTCAGGTAAATCGCCATTATGACGATATACCAGGCTAATAAAAATACCATCTCATAGGGAGTGTGAATTACCAAAACAAGAGAAAAATAAAACACGACAAGAGTCAGGTACTTATAGAAAGGGTCCCATGAAAAAGCCGGATTCCAGGCCAAAACACCTGATAAGCCAATCACCCCTAAAAAAAGCAGAACTACTACGCTTTGAAAACTCATCTGAAATTCGTGGCTGGCGCTGAAAAGAATAGCGACAATCATACAAAGTGCGTACATTCTCTCAAAATGTATTGTCCCCAGCCACGGGAATAATTTCTCCCAGGGACGCACGACGAAAAGAGCCATATATATGGCCGTCATCCGGAAAACAAGTGATCGAGGCCAGACATGCGCCTGGTCTCCTCCAGGGCTGTATTGCCTTATCCCTGCCTTTTGCATCCGCTTTCCTCTCCCTGCGCTTTCTGCACAGGGCTTGCCCATGATGTTGAATTTTCACAACCGCTGTTGAATTTTTAATTGGTATGCCGCCGCTATGGTATTTCAACAGGGAGTTTGGATGTATATACATCCTGGATAAAGCTCTCAAATGAATTGAGCATCACATGACTGGAAAACATGGCCTTGGCTTTGATCCTGTTCTTTTTCCCCATTTCCCTGGCTAAATCGGTATCCATTATAATTCTTATAATCCTATGGGCCATAACCTCATAATTCCCACAAGGAACAACGAAACCATTTTCCCCCTCTGTAATAGCCTCCCTGTTACCGCCAACAGCAGTGCAAACTACAGGCAATCCAAAAGTCATATATTCGACAATCGCGTTAGAAAAACTTTCAGAATAGGAAGATAATACTCCGATATCCATTGCCTGTAACAGGGATGAAATATCGTTCACCTTACCTAAAAAAGTAACGCTTTGACTCAGGCCCGATTCCCTGACTATTCTCAAGAGGTTTTCCTTTTCTGTTCCCTCTCCGGCAACGACGAATTTTGCCTCCGGCACCTTTTGCACAACAAGATGGGCAGCCTTGAGGAATATATTTATTCCCTTGACGGGCCTTAAGTTGGCTACGATTCCCACTAAAGGTGAATTATCGCTAATGTGCAGCCGATTCCGGTACTGGGTGCGACTTTTTATTCTGTCTTCAACAAACAGTTCGGTATCGATCCCGTTATACATAACGTGGATTTTCTCTAAAGGGACCTTCTCGGTTTGATGCGTAAAGCGGGCTGTGTCCTGGCAATTGGCGACAAAACGGGTAACCCACAGGTTGATCGCTTTCAAAATCAAAAGCTCTCGCGGAGTGTGCCAATACCCCTGGTTTCGCCTGGCAGACAGTACGATTTTGACCCCTGCAATTTTTGCAGCAACAATGCCTGCAATATTGGCATCGCGAAAATAGGTATGAACAACCTGAATGCCCTTTTTTTTAAAAAAAGAGGAGAGCCGCAAGACCTTACGAAAAGAGGATGGCTCTTTAAAAGACTTGATCCCGGCTACGAAAAGCGGGCAGAGATCAAAATCGGTAGACAGCCATTTTGAAGGCCGGAGGCAACACAGGTACGGTTCAAAGCGGGTTCGGTCAAGGTGTCTCAAAAGCAGGAGCAGCTGTTTCTCTGTCCCTGCAGTAGGAGATTCTATGGTATCGATAACAAAAGCGATTATCACTTTAGACATCTGTTCCAAGAACCCTCGCCGCGGAACTTAATTTGAGAATGGAGCTGTGGAATAAACTTGAAAGGAATCCCCAGCCCAAACCAAAATGGATGGAAAAAAAAACAGGAGGGAAGTAGAAGAAATATCTCACCCCGTTTTTTATGGAAAGACGCGTGGATTCTGCAAGAATCAATACGATGTACAAGCCGTATAAAACGGAAAAGGCTATAAGGCCAGGGGAAAAAAAGGGAAAGTGAAACAAGGAATGGAGCATAAGCAAAACTGAATAAAGAAAAAGGCAGATTACAAAAGCCGGCGGGACACAGGTAGTTACATCGAATACTTCCGGATGTTTCCTGATAAAGTTAAATCTGCCTCTCCCATACCGTTTCATCTGCTGAAATAATGCATATACACTTTCGCGGGGAAAATACTTTACTGCCAAGGAAGGGCTCATATAGGCCTTAAAGCCGCTTTTCTCCACACGATAATTAAATTCAACATCTTCGCAGGCATCAAAAGATTCATCAACGTACCCTATTTTTTGAAAAATCTCTTTTTTGTAGATTGCACCGTGACTGACGGGGCTCACATATCCTTCAAAACTGGAATAAATATAAGAATTGCCGCTATGTCCCATCCATGAAGATCTGGCCAGGGCAACAGCTTTCTGGAAGGGAGAAATTCCCGGAGGATCGAGGGGTTGAGGACGTCCCAGACAGTGGGCGACACTTTTGGCAAAGCAGTCTACGACATCTTTGAACAGACGGTTATTATGAATTAAACAATGTCCATCAATGACAATAAAAATGTCTCCTCTGCCATTCTTAAATCCGACGTTTCTCCCTGCGCTTGAAAGACCGCTCGGGTTGGAGATGAAAATAACCTGCGGATAAGCAATTGCAATTTTTTTCACGATTTCACCTGTCCGGTCGGTTGATTCTCCATCAGCCACAATGATCTCGAAGCGGTCGGGTGGATAATTCTGACTCAGGAGTTCGTTTATGGTATCTTGAATAAAGAGTTCCTCATTACGTACCGGCATAACAACCGTAATAAAGGGAAAATTAGATTCCGACACTGGGGCACCTCCCTTCGGTCTTGCAATTTTACGATAAATCGTTTGGAACTTCTGGAACGGTTTTATGCTGAACGCAGGGACCTTACCCTGGTCCCAGCAGGATTTCATGATAAACTGCTTCGAGCTTCTGGTTTTGCGATTCGAAAGTAAACCTGGTTTTAACTTTAAAATAACCTGCCCGTCCCATTGGCTGTCTTAACTCAGGGTGAGACAGAAATTTCCCGATCGCTTCAGCCAAAAGATCGGGGCGACCGGGGGGCACCAAAAAGCCGTCTATTCCGTTATCCACAACCTCCGGAACCCCGCCGACAGATGCAGCCACTACAGGCCGGGCACAGGCAAAAGCCTCAAGGATTACGTTCGGAAGTCCTTCGGTCAGAGAAGGCAACACCATAAAGTCCATGACTGAAAAGATTTCATCCAGGTCCCGCCGAAAGCCGACAAAACGGCATTTTTCTTCTATTCCAAGTCTTTTGGCTTGATTTTCAAGAGATTCTCGGCAGGCACCCTCACCACAAAAGATAAAACAGGTGTTATCCGCCTTCCTCTCCAATATTTTTACGGCATCGAGTAAAAACCTGTGTCCCTTTTCTGGACTTAATCTTCCGGCTGAAACGATCATAGTACCTTCATCCGGAATAGCTAATCTTTTGGCCACCTCTTTGCGTAATGCATTTGTCTGTTCCGTGTCTTTTCTCTTTGATGTAATAGCATTATGGACAATCCAGCTTCGCCGGTTTTGAATGCCAAAAGATTCAAGCTTCCTCAATTGCCCCTCCGACACACAGACAAGGCCGTCCACCCTGCCCAGGATTCGACGCTCCAGCCACTCGAAGAAAGCGACTTTCCGGTTTTCGCCTGTATATCCCCGGGAAAAAACCAGTACAGGGACCTTAACCCGCCGGCAGGCCAGCCATCCCAAAATGGTCGACTTGTATCCATGGGTGCATAAAAGGTCTATTTCCCCTTTCCGCAAGAGGTGATACAATTTCCAAAAAGCTCCGAGATCCAACGACTGAGACAGGGTAATGCCGACATGCTCCAACCCGAGGTTTTTGGCATAATCCAGTATTTCATTCGGATTGTTTCCTTCAATAAAGGAGGCCACCATACCCCGATAGCAGTTTTTGGATAGCCGCTTTAAATGCTCAAGGATTTGTTTTTCGGGCCCGCCGTAAAAATTGGTGGCAATAAGGTGCATGATGGTATAGTTCTTTTTCATTCGAGGCATCTGTTCAGCTCAAGGCATCTGTTTAGTTCGATGCATCTTGTTTCTTTCCGAGCGCTTCTTCGATCCATCCTCTGAGGGTCAGGGATTTGTGCTTCCAACTATGGGAGCGGGCTATATCCTGCCTCAAGTCACGCCCATTCTGGCTTTCCTGGCCGAGTGCGGATTGTATGGCGGCACAAAAGGCATCCGGGCCTGAAGCAATGAAAAGATGGTCGCGATATTTTGTCACTTCCGGAAGAGGGGTACTGACCACAGGGAAGCCTATAGAGAAATACTCCATCAATTTAAGAGGATTGACGGACTTGGTAAGTTCATTGACCTTGAAGGGGATCAAACCCACATCAAAATGCTGAGCATGACGCGGGAGTTCCTTATAGGAGACAGGACCGAGAAAGTGCATATTGTGTAACCGAGGAAGAGAACTGATCGGAATCTGGGATGGACCGATAAAAACAAAGGACCACTCATGATGCTTTTCCGCTACCTGTGCCAGCAAATCAAAATCTACCCAGGAATCAATCAATCCAAAGAATCCGATTCTGGGCGAAGGAATCGATTGAACGGGCAGGTCCTTCTTATGACCGGAGAATTTTTGTGAGAAATGCTCAAAATTCACTCCATGGGGAAGGTATTTAACCTCCTTCGATCTCTCACCGGTTTGTGCGAGGCTCTCGGATGTGGCAACTACCATATCCACTTTTCTCATTAACTCCTCTTCAAGGCGGCGAATGACTCCTTTACAAACTCCGGGGAATTCCGAATAGTCGTCTACCCTGTAATAAATACTCAACCGCTCATCCAGACAACCGACGATATTCCCCGTAAAAGGCCAGGTCGTGATTAAAACACGTTCATATCCCGCACGTCCCTGATGGTTTTTATAAAAACGCCCCAGCGTTAAGGTCATGAACCGTTTATTTACCTTTCTGATGAAGGGAAATTGATTATACGGTATCTGGAACGGATTCAAGATAAACAATTCCTCAAGGCCAGGATCTTCCTCTTTGGGTTGCGGGTTCAGCCATTCCTTTATTCTCCCTATGGAGCGTTTCACATCATACAGGTTAAGCCGTGGAGACCGCAGGCCGATTGTCTCAACCCAAATTAATGTCTTGTCAGGGATAAAGTGGCTCAGCAGATGTTTACAGCTAAACGGTAATCCATTCCATTCGTCTGAGAAGACGATTATTTCATATTTCATATTGGTATCACCGCTTTCCCTGTCAATCCAGAACATTTTCCAAATAATCGGCTATCTTCACAGCGGCAGTTCCGTCTCCGTAAGGGTTACCACGATGACTCATGGCGTTTCGTATGCCTGGATCGACTAACAGTCTGGATACCTCGTTGACAATGCTTTCCTTGTCCACACCGACAAGACGAGTGGTACCTGCTTCAATAGCCTCGGGCCGTTCGGTTACGTTTCTCATTACCAGGACGGGTTTTCCGAGCGAGGGCGCTTCCTCCTGGATGCCGCCTGAATCGGTGATTATGATATAGGCAAGGTTCATGAGCCGGACAAAAGCAGGATATACTAATGGCGGGATCAAGTGAACATTATCCAGATTGCCGAGGAACTCAAATACGGGCTTTTGGACGTTGGGATTGAGATGCACTGGATAGATGAAAGCAATGCCCGGAAACTTTCGAGCCAATAACTGGATAGCTTCACAGATGTTTCTAAAGCCCTCGCCAAAGTTTTCACGACGATGCCCGGTAATTAAAACGATTTTCCTGTCGCTGGTGATCACCGATTCGATCTCTCCGATCGGGGGGGGAGAATGACGAATTTTCTCAATGGTGAGAAACAGTGCATCAATGACCGTATTCCCCGTAACGAGGACAGTCTTCTCGTCGATCCCTTCACAAAGGAGAGATTGCTTCGCACGTTCGGTAGGGGCGAAATGATAATCAGCCAATACACCGATCAGTCTCCGGTTTATCTCTTCAGGAAAAGGAGCGTACTTATGCAGGGTTCTCAAGCCTGCTTCAACATGCCCTACTTTAATCCGGTTATAGTAGCCGGTCAGAGCCCCGACCAAAGCGGTAGTTGTATCTCCTTGAATTAAGATGATCTGAGGTTCAAAATCTTCAAGAACCCGGTGAAAGCTGTTTAAAATTATTGCGGTTAGTTGGGAGAGATTTTGCCCTTTTCTCATGATATCAAGATCGTAGTCTACTAGAATAGGTAAATATTGGATAACCTGGTCAAGCAACTCACGGTGCTGACCGGTTACGCAAACCCGTATTTCAAAAGTTCTCTGTCGCTCACGCAAGATCTTGATCACCGGGGCCATTTTGATAGCCTCAGGTCGGGTACCTATTACTGCAAGAACTTTTTTCATTCCTTATCCTCGTTTCACTCATAAGATTCTAAGCGCCTAGTCAGGCATACACATATTCTTGCCCCTTGTGGAAATGAAGGTTAATCAGGTATGTATTCCCTCAGCAATGGAAAAAAGTTATTAATAAACCTGGTTTGATCTTCAATTGTCTGTTCTGCCGAGCAGGTAACCGGCGTAATCACCCGCACCAGGGCGCCGTCTGTCCGGCCTTTTACGACCGAGTCCAGGGTCATATAAAGCTTGTTGAGCCATTCATTGTTATAAATTCGCCCCCGTCCCTGATACCACCAGACAACCGACAGTTTTTCAGAACCTTTTCTCATGAGGTAAAGATTTACAGGAATCCTGGAAGGATTATGCTGCATCAAAGGCAGTTGATACTTTGTATGTTCCAAAAGGGTCCAACCAGCACCGGGAAGGCATTGGCGGGGTGAGTGAATCTGTTTTCCTTCCCTCTGGGTTTTGAAATAACCAATGTAAAGGCTGCTGGTCTGGCATCCTTCGTTCATGTATGTACGCATGAGGTAATCATCCACCAAGAGGACAGCCATGGAATTTTTATCTATGTATTGCTCATCGATGGCTTTCCAATCTTCGATAATCTGAGGAAATCGGGTCAGGGGCTTTCGATTGATCGATGTTTCCGACCGGGAAAGACCGTAACGAGCTATAATTGCAAGCCCTACGAGAACAAGTATGATAATAAAGCGCCTCTCGGAAGAAAGGCTGGATCGGACCTGTGCGCTCGACATATCAGTGTTGTACCTTGATGATCCTGGATAAAAGGCAGTTCAACCCAAACAGGAGAACAAAGGCCATGAAAAAGGTGCCAAAGCCAATGAATTCATGGAAGAGTCCCTCAGCCGCGGCGCTCCCCCAGTAATGAGCAAGGACTCCGGTCACAGTGACTCGCAGGGCGTTAATGAAAACAGCAATGGGAAAACATGACAGCACCAGTATCAGCCTCTGCCAGAATCCCTTTTGCGTGAAATAGGCAAATACCGTTCCTAAGGCCAGAAGGGAGATGAGAGACCGAAGACCGCTGCACGCTTCAGCGACCTCCAGCGTAGCATGAGCAAGGATAATGATATTTCCTTCCCTGAGAACAGGTATTCCAAGGTGTTCAATGGAAAAGGCCGCTACCCGGGAGGCAAAAATCTGCATTGGAAAAGTGATCTTCCCCATCAAAAGAGATGGAATGGGGATCATGAACAGCAAAAAACCAAGAGGGAAAAGGAGCTTTCGAATAAACGGCCATCCCAACAGGAAAAGAACGCTGCCGAAGAGAAAGACCAGGAAAGATACCCGCATGGTAAAGCTCTCACCCCCCAGATTGCCTGCCAAAAGCAAGATGATGCCCAGAAAGATAACAATAAGTCCCGAATCCCTGGGCAGAACAGGTAACTGAGCGAGATCTTCTCTCCGTTCCCATACAAAGAACAGGCTCAGGATCGGGACGAGAAATCCATGGGAAAAGTCGGGCAAATGCAGCCAGTCATAAACCAGGGATTTAAAAACTGAATAGTAAAGGATACCGACACCAAGTGAAAAAATCGAAAGATGGAGAAGCATTTTTTTACTGATTAAGAAACGAGGGGTGATAGTTTGACTTTTAGATTGATCCTGATCGGTTTCCTTTGCAGGAAAGGAGAGGAGAACTTGTTTCATGGTGTATCCGCCTGTCGTTGATAATCTTATGTTCATGAATAAAATCAGCGATTGAATAAAAAGGAAAAGCCGATAATAAATCTTGAAACATCTTTTCTGTTTTTTCCAAGTTAATATAGGTTCTCAACCGTGAAAGTATTTTGGCACTACCAAGCTTTGGGATACCGGGATCTATTTCCCAGGGATGAAGGTAGAATATAAAAGGCTTCCCCTCTTTATGAATCTTTCGCAATAAAAACTTTGAAAGAGAATAGGGGTAGAGACGAAAATACCCTCCGCCACCAACCGGGAAGCGCCGTCCTGCAACCAGGGCCGTGCTCATCGGAAACTCAATCAGGCAGGGAGAATACTCAGGCGAGCGGCAGAGAAAAGAAGGAATATTTTCCAGGTCGATTTCCCTTATTTGAGGACCACTTTCTGCTACATGCCAGATAAACGGGAACCGGGGCGCTGATGGCATGCCGTAATAATCGTGACGGATCGGAAATACACTGGAGTCATACAGAAACCCTTCTTCTCTGAGAATGTTTAAAGCCCAGGTGGTTTTTGGGGTTATGGAAAATGTTGATGCCCGATAGCCGATCACCTCTTTTCCGGTGATGTCTTCCAGAATTGTTTTCGCTTTCTTTATGTCATGCCTGAATTCATCATATTCCTGGTTGAAAATGCATGCGTGGCTATACCCGTGACAGGCCACCTCATGACCCCTTGTGTGGATTTCCTTCACTAATGCGTGATGACGCTCTGCTACCCACCCTAAAATGAAAAATGTTGCCCTCCGCCTGGCTTTGGGAGTCAGGGGAAGGGGTGCGCTATCTAAAAGATCGAGAATACGATAGATGGTTCTTTCCACTCGCGTCTCAAAAATTCCCCAGTCTTTTGGAGAGATTACCCGGCTAAAAGCATGGATATGAAACCATTCTTCAACATCAATGGTAAGTAAATTTGTTATCATCATAAGTAAAAGGACCTTTTTCCCCTCCTGCTGTGTAAGCTAAGAACAAGCATTCATTTTTTATCTTCATCCGGGCCACCAGGAAGGTCTTGAGAGCCTTTAACGTCTTTGCCATAGTTCTGATAGCGCTTAAGCCTGAGATCCTTAAAATTGGTCAAGACCAGACCCATGATTTTGTCGTTATCCTCCACTCTCAAGATGGCTTCATCGATGATATCGCGCGGAGTAACCGATGCTTTCGCCACCAGAATAACCGCGTCTGCGAGAGATGAGAGAATAACGGAATCGGTGATCGGTATTAACGGTGGTGAATCAATGATAATGTAGCGGTTGTCATACCTGGATTTTACCTCTTGAATCAAATCCGACATTCGCTTTGAGCCTAACAATTCCGACGGATTTGGCGAGGGGGGGCCGGCGGGGAGTAAACTCACCTTGGGAACAGGGGTTTTCACGAGAAAATGAGCAAGATCACCCCCCGAAGTCAAGTATCCTGATAAGCCCCCTCTGCCTTCGCCTCCTTCGATCCCGAACAGGCGAGACAGGGTTGGGTTTCTTAGGTCTGCGTCTATCAGCAAAGTTGTCTCATGCAATCCCTGGGCAATTGAAATAGCCAAATTTATGGCTGTTACTGTTTTCCCTTCCCTCGGAGCCGCACTGGATACAAGAATAACTCTTTTGGTATTCCCCGCTCTTAAGATGCGGGTTCTTAATACCTTGTATTGTTCGGCAGCTATGGAATCCGGCTCTGTAAGGGCAACGAAAGATTTGTCGTAAGCCGGAAGGTTCCGCAAAGCCGGGATCTTTTCCGGCTGGCGAGCGATTGATACATCAGTATGGTTTTTACCTTTTCCCCAAGATGGCAAGTCTTTAACCTGACCGGCCTGCAAAAAGCCGTTTTTTTTCTTACGAGGTATTTCCCGTGACTTTAGTCTTTTAGACTGCATAGTAGCGATGATCCATTTTTGGGTTTGGAAAAGTTAGTATGGAAGGTAATTAAGGGGATTCAGGGTGCATCACATACAGGTTATCGGATTGCGTATGAGTGAGCATGGAAGCCGACTTTTGCCTGTCTTCCATTTCTGGAAAAGCCCGCCACACACTTAAATCATGTACCTGTTTATAACCTCGACGATCAACAATGCCAGGGTGGCAGCAAAGAATATCCCTGTCACCGCAGCTAAGATCCAGTTGGATCTTCTTTCCCTCTTTCTTTCTTCCTCGGAGATAAGGGGAGGTATCGTTACCAGGACAGGGTAGTTAAAATAGTTTTTGGCATCTTCCAGATCAACAATTGGATTATCAAGGTAATAGAGTAAGTAGAAGATCGCCAGAGCTGCGCTAAGACCGGCAGCCAAACCAAGCAGAATGAACTTCGGTTTGTCCGGTTTACTTGGCTTAAGAGGCAGTTGAGCAGGGTCAATGATTTGAAAATTAATACTCTTTTCTTTCATTTCAAGCTCCTTGGCGATTCTTGCCTCTTCCAGTTTATTGAGGAGGGTCTGATAAATCTGATTATTAACCTCATAATCTCTCTTCAGTTGAGCCAGTTTTTGCTCTCCCTCCGGTATACTCTGGACTTTCTGTTGATACTGCGCTATTTTCTGTTCATAATCCGACAACCGTAGCTGGAGCGTGCTTATCCGGGTGTTTGTCTGGCTTAAATCATCTTTTATCTTTTGGTAACTGGGGTTTATAGCCTCAGTTTGCATCGTTTCCTCACTCCCTTTATCCTCTTCACTCTCACCTTGAGTCTTTTCCTTTTCCTTCAAAATCCCCTTTTTGATCTCCTCGATCTGGCCCTTTACCCTGATAACCTCCGGATACTTATCGGTGTAGCTGGTCAGTAAAAAACTGAGTTGAACCTCCAATTTGGCAAGTTGAGCTTCCAGAGAAGAATCAGCATTCCTGGAAGAGAAAGCTACAATGAGTGGCTTTTCCTTTAGTAGTTGTTCCTCAAGGATGGATTTTTGTAATGTTGCTTCCTTAAGATCGATCTCAGCCTGTGTTAACAGGTTCCGGTAATTCTCCAACCTGCCGAGATTGGCATTTTCTTCTCCCGGCATTTGTCCGATATTATTTTCCTTGAATAGCCGTAAAGAATTTTCCGATTCTTCGAGTTTCTTTTTATAGACTGCCAGTTGGCCTTCTATAAAAGAAAAAGCGTCGTTCGCCGTACCTCTCAGCCTTTCCATATTCTCTTCAACAAAAAGTTGACAAAGCATATTGGTAAAATCCCTCACCTTATGGGGATCATCACCTTCATAAGAGATAAGAAAAAGGCTCTCGCTTGCCATCGTTATTTCTACAGCCTTTTTCGTATCTTCTATTAATTTTTCCATTTCGAGCGGATCTTTTACCTTTAAGTCGAGATCTAATTTCTTTATAACCTCCAATAACTTACTTCTGCTCAAGAGAATTTGCCTGATCGTTTTTAATTTTTCAGTCATTTTCTCCGCACCTTGTTGTTTTGGCCTTATCCGCTCCAAAGGGTTGGCGACTTTTTCCTCTTCAAAGAGTATTAAGGAAGATGCCTCATACTTTTTTCCCGCTAAGTAGCTATACGAAATGAGTATCAGGGTCACTGAAGTAAAAATAGCGAAAAAGAGGTATTTCCCCCGGTAAATCTTATATACGTAGCCGAAGATACTCAGTTTCTTTTGCTTTTTAATATCCATCATTTTATTTCACAAAGGACCTTTTGCTCTGTGCATCGTTCTTTTTATAAAAAGCTGGCCGGTACAATGATCAAATCTTTTGGTTGAAGTTTCAGGTTGTATTCCAATTTGCCTTTTTTTAACAAGTCCTTTAACCTAACATCTATGGATACATCCTCTTTTCCTCTTCTTACAACTCTGGTTCCATTTAAATGTGCACTCTGGGTAGGGCCTCCGGCTATCAAGAGAGCGTCAAGAATAGTCATTCCGTCTTTAAAGGTCATTGTTTTCGGGATTGCCACTTCTCCTATAATCGAAATCCGTTTATCAAAGTTATCGTGTATGTAAATAAAATCATTGGGAAGCAGCTCAATGTCCTGCTTAACATCGCCCTTCTCGATCAATTTTTCGAACGCTACCGGTAATTGTTTTCCATCCCTTAAGACGTAAGACTTCCCAAAGTCTGCATTTTCAGAAAATTGATCGCCTCCAACCATGGCCAAAAGATGCAAAAGCGTAGTTTTTCTTCTTAGAGTCACCGCCCCCGGCGACTTCACTGCACCCATGACATAGACCTTATAGCTGTTGATACTTTGTAAGATTACCGTTACCTGATACATAACCTGGATATACGGAGTGAGCTTTTTGGTAATGAGCTCCTTGACCTCCATACAGGTTAATCCGGCTACCGGCAAATCATCTACCAGAGGGAACGAGATCTTGCCATCAGGCCGTACCAAAACTTCCCTAGTCAGTTGTTCATTTCCCCAGACGGAAATAAATAAGACATCTTCTGCTCCGATCCTGTAGCTGTCTTCAGCATTCACATTTTGTATTTTTCCTGCTGCTATGAGTAAAAGCGTAAGAAATATCAATAGGTATGTTTTAAAACTCATCTTTTTCCACCTGCCGCTCACCGTTAAGAATCTGTCTTGGCGGCCATTCTAAAGATTCACTATGATACGATGCACCATCGGTTTTATCAGCCTGGAAAAGTATGGCGCAAAGACTACCGTGCACCCTTTCTCCCCAGGATTATAGGAATCGTCTTTAAAATAATTAACAAGTCCAGGAAAATAGACATATTCTTAATATAATAAAAATCATACTGGAGTTTTTCCCTGGCATCTTCTATCGAGGATCCATACCGGTAATTAACAGCAGCCCATCCTGTTATACCCGGTTTAATAGAATGCCTTTGGCCATAGTATGAAATCAACCGGCTTAACTCTCGCACAAAAAAAGGACGCTCGGGGCGAGGACCAATAAAGCTCATATCCCCTTTCAAGACATTGATCATTTGCGGTATTTCGTCTATTCGCACCATACGGATAAATTTCCCAACGCGGGTTATCCGAGGATCGTTCTCTTCAGCCCATTTTGGCCCGCTGAACTTCTCGGCGTCATTCCTCATGGATCTAAATTTATACAGGATAAAGACGCGACCGTTTTCACCGACTCTCTCTTGCTTATAGATTACCGGCCCTGGTGATTCCCATTTGATGAGCAGGCCAGTGATTATCGAAATTGGCAACGTCAGCAGTAAACCAATAATCGAGAATATAATGTCAAAAATCCTCTTCCACATCATAACGAGCCTTGTCTTCTTAAACCCATCTGAAAATATTAACCAACTTGATCTCAAACCGGTAATTAAAATCCCCCCCTTAAAACTTTCATAGAATGTGTGTAACTCTACAATTTCAACACCTTTGAACTTGCAATTAAGAAGGTCGTCCGAAGGGAGATTTCCCCTGCCCTGAGGATAGGAGACAATAAGCTTTGTCACTTTTTCTTTTCCTATGATAGAATCGAGGTCTTTTGCCAGACCCAGGATCCTGGAGTTTACTATTTCCTTCCCGACGAGAGAGGGGTCATTGGCTATAAATCCAACAACTTTAAACTTAGGATGGTCATCGCTTAAAATTTCATTAACGACCATTTTACTGACTTCATCAATCCCAAGAAATAAAATCCTATGACGAAGGTCTATTTTAATAATAATATTATAAAATATAAATCTCCAAACCAGGATTAAAAGACAGGCAATGATCGAGATAAAAAAACAATCAAGGTATGGCAGGCGATGTATAAATAAAATATAGTACCCTACCGAAACACAGGCAAAAGAAGAAATGCACTTGTATACCATTTTCTTTATTTGATATTTTTTTTTGAAAAGATAAAGATCATTAATAAAGAGAAATATTTGGCTAATCAAGATGAATGAAAAGATCGAAGGGGCCACCTTACCGGTTGCCCTTAATGCTAAGGTTGCAACAAGAAGCAATATTAAAAAATCAATCGAAGACATCAAAAAAAGAATTCTGCAAAAATGCCTTTTCATGTAATCTATCATAGCCTACCCCTTCAACATGATAACAAAGGCATACGAATACTTACCGTGCTACCTATACAAACAACACAGACAACAATCGATATTTCAGGAAAAAGAGGAGGGATTAATTTCGATTTAAAAATCTTTCCAGTAATTGGATGAATCGATTTAGCTAAAGCTAATATTATCAAACTGCTGCCTGTCTTTGGTTCTTTCCCGGTCATCAACACTGCCGGACAAAATTCCTCTTGATGGAGTCATAACTCAGATTATCAGTTATTTACGACAAGTCTTCGTTGTAAAGCACAAATCGTCACCTGAAGGAAAATAGCCATGATTTTACGTCAATATCCATTGAGGTTCTCCTTACTGATAAAAGACATAGCTTCGCCTCCTAGACTACAAAGGTTTTTGGAATCTATTGCTAATCAATAATATTATTTTATAAATATAAAAAAATAAATTAATAAGTTAATAATATAATTAAATATATATTTTATTTATAGTAGCGATTATTGAGAAAAAGATGCCTTTTTCGATTGCTTGACGCTCCGTTCGCCACCTTTTCCTCCACAAAAGGAGGAATGAATCTATGTCAAACTTTTACTGTTCAAAATTATCAAATATTATTTTGCAAATATTATGCCTATTAATGTATTATTTAGATATTCTGTATAAATGATTTTATTAGTAATAATTTATATTATCATTTATTGATTATTTAGAAATAAAAAATTAAATATTATAAATATATTTTATCTCT
>JBFMGO010000055.1:0-36204 GCA_040752695.1 bacterium | reverse complement strand
GGAGTTGCCATCGACGTTCCTAACCAGATGTCATAGGGATAGGCGTCGGTTGACCAGCACATGGGAAGAAAAGGTGAGCAGGTGCTCAAGATGCCATCCCCCGGGGCTGCAACATCGATGGTCCGTTTACCAAAGTTCGAGAACCAGGCGAGGTTATCATTGTGGTCTGTGGCTGCAACCGAGATAATACTCATGAGATCGTAGCTTGCAGGGTAAGTAAGGTATGAATCATTATCCATCCCATCGTTTCCCGCCGCTGCGATAAAAAGAACTCCTTCATCCTGGAGGGCTTTTATGGCATCATATAAGGCTCTTGAATATCCGCCTCCACCCCATGAGGCATTGGCGGCAACGATATTCACGCCTGCCCGCTTCTGATTAAGGATATACTGAAGGCAAAGGACCGCATCTTCCAGCCAGCCACTACCTTCGCTGTTTATAAATTTCAAGGGCATGATGGATACTTTCCAGTTGACACCGCTCGTGCCCCGGCCATTATCGCCACTGGCTCCTATAATGCCTGCCACGTGGGTTCCATGGCCCAAATCATCCATGGGATCTCCGGCAGTCGGCGCTCCGCCGCTGTAGTAATTGACCACGTTAATCCCGTGAATATCATCGACGTATCCGTTGTTGTCATCATCAAGGCCATTGCCAGGTATTTCTCCCTGGTTTATCCAGATATTCCCGGCCAGGTCCGTATGATTGTAATCAACACCCGTATCAACCACAGCTACTACCACGGAGCGAGAACCTGTCTGGAGATCCCATGCCTGTGGTGCATCGATGTCTGCATCAGTTGTTCCGCCACTCTGTCCAATGTTTTCAAGATCCCACTGATCCATAAAGTACGGATCATTCGGTGTGCGCAGAGCATACAGTTTATAATTGGGCTCGGCATACTCCACATCGGGATTTGAAGCTAACATGCCTAATGATTGTGTAATATTGGTGTTATCAATTTTTAACAGATAAAGATTCGGGATGATGGCCATTGGGCCAGCCCCCGCTCCCGATGAGTGTAATACCTGTGCCTTTATGGATTTTGTAACGGCATTAATCCGGGTTGATGTAGTCGTTGGTTTAAACCTGACCAGTATTTCTCCTTCCTTATACTCATGCCCATTGAAGAGAGCCTTCTTTGAATGAGCCAAACTTGTCATCAGAGAAATCGTCAGGGCAAATATCAGTACACCTAACAAGCCTTTCATAAGAAACCGTTCTTTCATTATATGAGATCCTCCATAGATATCCTTGCTGAATAGTTCCCTTTTCAAATCCTTGCTTGGCCGGAACCACATCTTGAACCTGTAGTTCTCCATCCTCATTCAGTGATGAAGCGGATTTCTCACCTTTCAACTGCAAGTTCCGCAAATGGCCCCTTGTTTTTCAATTAGTTAACGCGATCACCATCATGAGATGGGCTTCATGGACCTCTGTTTAAATAAAAATGCATCGCTTTTTCTCCTTGATAAAAATGTTTGCAGCACTCAGCCGGGCACCTAAGGTATGGATATCAAAGGCCATTTCAGGGAGCAATCAACGCTGAAAGTTCCCTGTTTTGAATGCTTGCCGTTTGACTTTTGAGCGGGGCTGTTTCTTACTCCCCATGATTACCTTCCTCATATGGCCTGATTCAGCCAGGATGAATGGGCAAAGAGTATCCGTTGCTGTAAATGTGTTTTTGTAATGAGTGAGCCTGCCGGATGAACTCAAACACTTAACTTAAGGATGGAAACTTCTCTCTGATTGAATATAACATGTATGGTTAGCAAGCAATTATTATACCAATTTTCTATTTATTCTTTATTATTATTAATACTTATGATGTACAAAATTTAATAATGCTTCATATTTTATACATTTAACATCAATGTATATATATTTTTTCTAAAAAGAGCTCTTTTTACTCCTCTTATTATTTTTTATATTATCCATGTTATTAGATATGTTATTACAAAACCTAATATTTGATTAATATGAAATTTATTTCATATTATATGATTTTATTTTCATAAGAACCAATAGCTGAATACTGGAATCATGGAAAGAAAACTGAAAGGACACTGAATCGTAAGAAGGGGGGAGATCAAGGATTCTATTCCGGGATAGGTCATGCCTATGCCTCAATGCTACAGTACATCGCACCTGAAATACGCGGTTATCTTCCCCGAATTAAACATAAGTTGCTGATTCGCCTGTAATTATATGCAAAATGACAGTATTATTTTGCCTTATTTTTATTTATTTTTACTTATTATTAGTAATAAAACAGGTATTCAGATACCACCTTGTTACCTAGATTACAAAAATAGGCAGCAGGTAAAAACGATTTTGTAACCCGGGTTTTTCCGGTTAGATGGACTTGCGGATATGACCTGGTTATAACATAAGGAAATGAAGGAAGATTGAAGGCTCAATCCGGACATTTCCCCTGTTCGGAGAAATCAGGCATGAGTTATGCTTTTAAAGAAAGATGTAAGCAGTAAATGTCCCTAAAAACTGTAATTTAACCCCTGAAATTGCACTGATAAGATTAAACACAAAGTGTAAACACTCGACACTAAGGATAAGGATACATACCATATTTACCAAGGCCAACAGTATTCAGGCAGGGTTTCATAACTTCCAACAATCTGACAGGAGAATTGCAATGATACTCCAGAATTCGTATGAACATGCGATTACCTTTGCGGCAGTTTTGATCCTCATCCTCATCGGTGGCACGAGCCTTGCCCAGGCAAAAAATCATAAATCATCTCCTTTGTTCGCTGAATCATTACATGAGACTTTGCAGGAGTTTGACAATGGTACCGTAGAGATTAAAAGAACGACATTGGGTCGCCGGGATCAAGTCAAGATATTGGAAGTAGATATTGATAATGATAAAGACCATGACCGTGATCTGCCTGATGTAGAAGTCAAGAGGACGACAATAGGACGCCATGACCAAATAAAGGTACTGAAAGTAAAAATCGATAACGATAAAGGTCCGGATTGCAAACTCCCGGATAAGGTAAAAGATAAAGTAAAAGAAGAGGTTGAAGAAGTGAAAGAAAAAGTGAAAGATATCATAGAGGCAGGTCATCAGTATCCTACCATGCGGGGTTCTACCTGTAGAGGAGTGAGGTGCAATGGTTTTCCTACCCTGGTGGGAAACACCTGCAGTGTCACCTGCGGAACACGCTCTACCTGCAGCAATGGACGATTTTGCCACAATCACCCTTCCCCCTGTGCCGACGCCGACGATCCTGGTCTTTTGGCCAAAGCAAATGAAAAACCTTTCATCTTCAGTATCTTTTAACATGCCGGGGGACGTTTATCCCAGGGCATTTCATCTAAGATTCAAGATAATGGAACCTTTATCAAAACAGGACAATGAAAAAAAGTTCACCAGGTGTTTTGTACCTGGTGGACTTTTAAAGTCTCATACCGGTTTTCATTTGATCAAACTACAGATCTCCTGAAAAACTACACAACAGAAAGGGCCGCTGCCCTCCCCTTTTCCGAGGGCATCGTCACTCCACTCTCTCACTCCCCCCTTTTTGCGAAAGCACCGATCACTCCCCCTTTTATAAAGGGGGGGCGGGGGGGGAGGGAGGGATCTTAACATCCGGAGTACACACAATTGAGAACCGCCGGAGAGTTCTTCGAGCATATCGGTATGGTTTTTAAAGTGGTCAACAAATAAGCACCTCAGCAGGGAAGATACGAAAAGGCGGATAATGCAGATAATTCGGTGGCTACGCAAATCCATGGCACTATTTAACTCCTTTTTTGAATCCGATTATCACGATTCCGGTGATCACGATCTGCTCATTCCTCGCCGGGGCTTTGGCAGGGCAGCCGTTTTCCTGGCTCTTCTTGATGTCAATCTTGGCAATGTGCTCTCCTTCTGGGGAAATCCGGCTGCCAGGATCATTTCCTGCTTTCTCGGACTGGTCTTTACTGCCTCCTTACTCAGAACAGGGTGGCGGCTGAGGAAGAGGTCCTTTTGGCCTGACTCCATATTGGCCGCACTCAGTTTTGCCTGGATACTGCTTTTTCTCAATTCAAAAGAACTTGGATTCATAGGACTCATCTGTGCTCTTGGATGTCTGGCGGCTCTTGCCCTGGGAGAAGAGGGGCAGGGACAGATAAGCGTTTTTATATCTGCTGCCGGCCTTCTTGCTCTTTTCGATTATGGCTACAGCCATATCGCCCTTGTGTGGTACGCCGTGAAGCAGGTAAATCAATTGCTGATGAACATTATCGCTGCCGTGCTCAGAAGGCCCATGCCTTTCGGACACCACGCTTCAGGATTCTTTACCCTGATACCTTTTTTCTTTTACTTCTTTGCTCTGGCGTTATATAAGATAACGAGAGAAAAAAAATCCACCCGAACTCTGACTGGTGAAAAAAAATCCATTCGGACTCTGACCGATTCGCTCATCTTTTTCCCGCTCGCTCTCATCAGCCAGGCCGTTTATCTCCTTGTGCATCAGGCTGTCTTCTCCCGGCTCCAGCTCAGGATATATCAGGACACTTTTCTCCTCACTCCATTTGAAACTCAGTGGTTTGCGTTTCTTCTGTTCCTGATTCCGCTGTACCTTGTTTGGAGAAGGACACCCTGTGCAGGCACCGCACCCCATACAGTCCTGCATCATAACGGACGCAAAGGGGCTGCCGCGAGGGGCTTGCAGTTGTGGCCTGGCCTGATTTTGCTCATCCTGTTCCTTTTGATTGCCCATGACAGATGGAGTGTGCTTCACCTTCAGCCTCCTTACGGCAAGACGGTTCTGATCTACGACAACCTGGACTGGTCTTGTCCTGAGTTTGGCTCCTATGGAGACAAAAGCGGAGGCATGTTCGGTAATTTGCCGGGGTTTCTCACTTCTCTTGGCTATGGGGTCTCGGTAAGCAGGGAAATCAGCGGCGAAAAGCTCGAGGGGGTCGATTGTCTGGTCATTATCAATCTTATGGAGCGGTTTGATGGACCAATCATTGAAGCGATTCACCGCTTCATCGGGGCAGGGGGAAGCCTGCTGATCATGGGAGACCATACAGGCTATGGTTTTATCCGTGAGCCTTTTAATGACATTTTAAAGCCTGTGTCCATTTCCTTCCAATTCGACAGTGCCAGATCTCTTGTCCCCTCATGGCAGGATTGCATGGAAATACGGCCGCACCCCATTACAGAACATGCGGTCACGGAGAACGATATCCAGATCTGGACAGGAGCCTCTTTAGCTGTTTGTCCTCCTGCCAGGCCGATTCTGGTTGGGAAAAGGGCATTTTCGGACGCAGGGCGCAGGGAAAACGGCAGGGATGGTTTTTTGGGCGATCTCGAGTATCAAAAATCCGAATGGCTGGGAGACGTCGTACTGGCTGCTGAAGCCAGGTTAGGAGAGGGGAAGATTTTAGTATTTGGCGATACCTCCAGCCTGCAAAACGGATCGCTGCCCTATGACCGGCGGTTTGCTCAGGACATCTTTCAATGGCTGACCTCTGAAGAGGGCAAAAAGGTGCGGGACAGCAGGCCCCCTTGGCATGTTTTTCTGCCTCTCCTTTGGTTTTTCTTTCTCCTCAGCCTGGTCTTAGCCTGGTGTACTCATCCGTTTGCAGCCACTTTCTGGCTGGTTGCCGGTTTATATCTCCTTACTCCCCTCCGTTTTTTCCACAGGCCCGATTATCCGCCCCGTGAGGGAGGAAAAACAAAAATTGCCTATATCGATAATTCCCACGGGGAATTCTTCGATTTAACCGGCTGGCAAAAAAATTCTCTCGACGGGTTAGCCTACAACCTTATGCGAAACCGCTACAGCCCGTATATTACCAAAAAACTTGATCCCGCCTTGTTGAATCAAGCAAAATTATGGATTTTCATCAGTCCAACCAGGAGCTTTTCTCCGAAAGAGAAAGAGGAGCTCCACAGGTTCATGAATCAAGGGGGGATCATCCTGTGGTCTGCGGGCTGGGCAGTCCGGGAAGCGAGCACATCATTTCTTGGGGATCTTGGATTATCCCTGGAAAACATCCCTCTGGGTCCGGTTAAAAAAAGATACGGGGGGTATGAAGTTCAGTTTCAGGACGCCTGGCCGGTTCACGTCGATGAGCAGGACCGGAAGAGCACGGTTATCCTTCAAAAGGGCGGTTATCCTCTGGTAGTTTTCCAAAAGCATGGTCAAGGAGGCATACTGCTCATATCGGACAGCCGCTTTTTACTCAATCAAAACCTTGAAGACATGAACAACTTTTATCGTGAAGGCAACATTTTCTTTCTTCGGGACATAGTGAAAAAATCTCGTGAGGGTGGATAGGTTCATGAATAGCATATGGCTGGTTCTGTGGTTTCTCTCTTCCAGTTGGCTGTTCCTTACGCCGGTGTTTGTACCGCCTGCCCCTGTGTGGGGTGCAGGAGCGATAGCGCTTGCCATCGGCCTCAAGGTGTGGGCCACCGAGAGGGGGAGGCGGGCGAAATCATTCCCATTTCGATCCTCTCTTTATGATTCCCTCCTTCTGTGCGGCCTCATCTTATTGATTCAGGCAGCGGTCCTGCCGGTTGTGTATTTTTTCGCAGCGCGGTATCATCAGATTTCGTTTCTTCAACCGCTGGTTTACCCGCTGCTCAAGGCGGCAGGGCTTCGAGTCAGCCTGAGTGATGGTGCACTGTTTGTCCAGACCGTTGACAAGGTATTTAAGGTTTCGGTTACCCTGGAGAGACTGGGATTTTTCCCCTTCCTGCTCTCCCTGTCAGGCGGATTGATGCTCCTTTTCGCAACCGGCCAAGGAAAAGGCCGGATGGGGAAATTTCTCCTTATCCTCCTGGGATACAGCTTTTTTCGCTTTCTCGTTCTTCTTATAATCAGTGTTAAAATCAACAATCAGGCCATCTTCTGGTCATCCCTGATCACCTCTTTGAGTTATCTGCCCTTTTTTCTTCTCCTGGCAGAATTCATGCCCTTTTCTCAGTCGCCTGAGCAAAGCGCGTCATCGTTATCTCAATCTCACTTGATTTGCCCGGCACACCCGGTCCGCCCGGCTTTCAGCCGGACGTCTTTCCGGTTTGGCAGTCTTTTCTTTCTCTGCTCCTTCTTTTTGGTTCTGGCCATGGGTTTTTGTGATCCAGGGATTAAGAAGCCAGGCAGAATCCTTATCGATGAAAAGCACAGCGACTGGGAGTGGACGGATGAAAAATTTGACACCAGCCTTTTCGGCAGGAAAACCGATTACAACTTTTACTGCCTGAGCGAGTATTTATCCTATTTCTATTCCCAGGTGGAAAGAAACCATCAGCTCCTGACCCGCAAGATCCTGGCCGAGACCGATATCCTGATTCTGAAAACCCCCACCCGTGAATATACGGGCTCGGAGGTGAGGGCTATCCAGGATTTTGTAGCTCGCGGGGGCGGTCTTTTTCTCATCGGCGACCATACCAATGTTTTTGGCATGAGCACCTACCTGAATAAGGTGGCAGAGCGGTTCGGCATCAGCTTCCGGTACGATGTCACCTATGACCTGCCAACCTATCAGCTTTCGCTCTATCGCAAGCCATGCCTTCTTCCTCATCCCGTGGTTCAGCATGTTCCCTGTTTTTTGTTCGGCTCCTCCTGTACTCTCAAGATACCTTTGGAAGCGGCATCCGTCATGACCGGCTATGGCCTTCGAAATCACTACCTGGATTACAGTCAGAAAAATTTTTTCCCCATTCCCGAAGAGGACCCGGACTATGAATTCGGGCTCTTTGTCCAGGCAGCAGCCATACCCTACCGGAAAGGAAGAGTTTTAGCCTACACTGACAGCACCTGCTTTTCCAACTTCTTTATCTTTATTCCCGGAAAACCTGAACTGCTCCTGGGGTCAATCGAATGGCTGAACCGGAAAAACCGGTACGGGATGATCAATCCCATCCTCTTTCTGGCAGCTATGGGGTGTTTGCTTTCCCTCTCTATGGGCTGGCGGCCGGCAAGAGCCGATTTTCTCGGCACCTTGCTCACCTTCGGTCTTTTTGGCGTGGTTCTGGGAGTATTTACCGGCCACCTTCTGAACCGCAACAGCTATGCATATCCAAGAGCCAGGAAAGATTTTTTCCGGATTGCCCTGGAATCCGAGCATTCTTCGCTCTTTCTTCCGGTCAGCCGCCTCGCTGACGCTTCCGATAAGAGTTTCCTCACCTTTTTTGTCTGGACACAGCGCCTGGGATATGTTCCCTGCCTGAATCCCTCTCTTGAAGAAGCACTGAGGCAGGGAACAAGCATTGTCCTGATTGATCCGGTCAAGGACTTCCGTCCAGAGGAGATATCGGGAATAAAGAATTATCTCTCCAGCGGGGGAAGAGTGTTTCTTATGGACAGTCCCCAAAACCGACAGTCAACCTCAAATCAGCTCCTGAACGAATTCGACATGACGATTGACTTCCAAAATAAAGTCAGTGGTGGTATATTTGATGAGGCACGCTCAGCTCTCGGAGAATTTGATCAGGATGCCTGTCAGGTCAGAGGGGGGAAAGCGCTCTTGACCGACCGGGAGGGAAAGGCAGCTCTGTCCATGAAAAATTATGGTGATGGGTTGATTGCCGTTTTTGGGGCATCTCATCTTTTCCGGGACGAGTCCTTAGGGAACACGAGCATGGTCCCGGACGAATATCAGCGCCTGCTCGGCGAGATGGAATTCTGGATATTCGAGAGTCTGGCCAGGAAAGAATTCGTGCCTTTTTCCCTTTACTCTCCCGCTGAGTGAATGCTGTCCTTGAGTGAATGCTATCATCGATATCATCGAGAGAATGCTCATGAATCAGGTTTTATTGCCGATCTATACCTTTTTACTGAAAGAATATGGCCAACAGGGCTGGTGGCCTCTGCTTGGCCCAAAAGGGTGCAAGCCGGTCAAGACAGGCACCGGCTACCATCCCGGTGACTACGATTTGCCCGAAACCAGGAACCAGGTCTTCGAGGTTTGCCTTGGGGCCATTCTTACCCAGAATACGGGATGGCTTCAGGTAGAGACGGCTCTTCGGAACCTCCAGGAAAAAGGATGCCTCGATCCAGAGAAAATTCTGGAAATGGATATCGAAGTTCTCAAAGAGGCTATCAGGCCAGCCGGTTATTTTAATCAGAAAGCTAAAAAGGTTACCATTTTCACCCGGTATTTTCTCAACCTCGGCCAGAGTCAGATCCCGTCCAGGGAGGAGCTCTTATCCCTGTGGGGTGTTGGCCCGGAAACCGCTGATTCAATGCTTTTGTATGCCTTTAAAGTGCCAACCTTCGTAATCGATGCTTACACGCGAAGAATCTTCAGCCGTCTTGGAGTAATACACGAAAAAAGCAGCTATGATGACGTAAAGGCCCTCTTTGAACAATGTCTCCCCAAAGATCTTATTCTTTACCAGGAATATCACGCCCTCATCGTCGAGCATGCCAAAAGGCAGAAAAAAACAGGCCCTGAGCCCTGCTCCCTGTCCCTTTGGCTGAAGAGTAAGAAAATCAGGATCTCGATACCTGCCTCAAAAAGCTGACCGGTTTTCCTTGAGGGCGTCCATCTCACTGTTTTGCCTTTACTTTTTAACCACACAAGAGTATATTGGGAATGAATCAGGGGATAAGACCATGACAGATAAGAATAACAGCCAACAGCAGAGGAATGAGACTCCCTCGTTCCGGGCCAGGGTATTTCAAAAATTCTATAATACCTCGATGGATGGCCTCTGGATCGTCGATATGAAGGGACGCTTCCTGGACGTGAACCCTGCCTACTGTGACTTGATCGGCTACTCGCGGGAAGAGCTTTTATCCCTGTCTGTCCCCGACATCGAAGGAAGAGAAACCCCAGAGATGGTCTACCGGCATATTGAGGATATCATTGCCGCTGGAAAGGCCCGCTTCGAAACTGTCCACCGCCGTAAGGATGGCAACATGGTTGAGGTCGAAGTAAGCGCCAACTATCTCGATGGCGAGCATGGCGGCCTTTTCCTGGTTTTTGTACGCGATCTTACCGAGCGCAGGCAGATGGAGATACAGATTCAACACCGCCTGGCTATAGAAGGGGCCATAGCCCATGCATCGAGGCTGTTTATTTCTGCCGATGAGGCCGATCTTAACCAGGTCCTCAGGATTCTCGGAGAAATTACAGCCGTAAACCGCGCCTATATCTTCCGGCTCAGGGCAAATGATCAGAAAGTGGCTGAAACGTACGAGTGGTGTGATTCTGCAACCAGACCTCATATCCATAAACTCAAGGGCCAGGATGCGGCCACATTTTCCCTGGGGCTTGGGAATCTCAAGTCCGGGGAAAATATCGTGATCAGGGATATCAGCACCTTTCCTCCCGATGCCGGGGCGGAAAAAACGTTTACTCAAGTTTTGGATGCCCGATCCCTTCTCGCGGTTCCTATAAGATCAAGGGCTGGGGAATTGATGGGAATCATGGGATTTGATAACACGGAGGTTGAACGGGACTGGTCCGGCGAGGATATCCAGGCCCTTCGGGTAGTTGCCGAAATGGTGGGAGCATACTGGGAACACCGGCAGGCGGAAGAGGAGAAGGAAAAAATGCAGTCCCAGCTTCTGCGTTCTCAGAAAATGGAGGCCGTTGGACTTCTCGCGGGAGGAGTTGCCCATGAGTTCAACAATCGATTGACCACGATTCAAGGGTATGCCGATCTGGCCAGGAAGAAAGTCGAAAAGGCCGATCCTTTACTCGGTGATCTGAACCAGATCAGCCTGGCTGCCGATCGGGCTGCGGACCTCACGCGCCAGTTGCTCCTGTTCAGTCGCAGGCAGCCCACATCGCTCGTTCCTCTCAACCTCAACCGTACCGTAGACAGCCTGCTCAAGATGCTCCACAGCCTTATCGGCGAGGATATTACCATCGCTATCGATCTTGCGCCGAACCTCTGGCCGGTCCAGATGAACGAGGGGAATATCGAGCAGGTGATCATGAATCTGGCCCTCAATGCCAGGGACGCCATGCCCAGGGGGGGGCAAATCACGATCAAGACGGAAAATGTAATTCTCACCGAGAATGACGTCAGTACCGTGACCGAAGGCCATCCAGGCCAGTTCGTAGTCCTGTCGGTTACTGATACGGGAAGCGGCATGAGTAAGGAGGTCATGAGCCAGATCTTCGAGCCCTTCTTTACCACCAAGGAAGCCGGCAAAGGCACCGGTCTCGGTTTGCCCGTCGTCTATGGCATCATCAAGCAGCATAGGGGATGGGTCAATGTTTACAGCGAGCCGGAACAAGGCTCGCTGTTTCGGATCTACCTGCCGGCTTTTACCGGAAAGCCACACTATGAACCAAGCATTGTCAAGCCTCAACCGGAAAGCCAGGGCAAAGGTGAAAGGATCTTACTGGTAGAGGATGACGAGGGAGTTCGAGGATTTACCAGCCAGGCTCTTTCCGAGAGCGGCTACACTGTGTTTGAGGCCGCCAGTACGCAGGATGCCCTGATTGTCTTTGAGCAGGAGAGGGGGAATTTTCGCCTGCTCCTGAGCGATATGGTACTCCCCGATCAATCCGGTCCTGAGCTGGCTGCCAGGCTCCTCTCACTCCGATCCCAACTTGCAGTTCTTTTGACCAGCGGCTACACGGAGCAGCGAGTGCAATGCCCGGCCATAGTCGGTGCTCGATGCCGCTTTCTCCAAAAGCCTTATACTATAGTCAAGCTGCTTCAAGCCGTGAGAGAAATCATTGGCGATTTCCCCGCTCCTGCTATCAATCCGGGAAATTGATGAGGGTGAGGAGCGAGCTTTCAAGGCCGCGCTGCCAAACTGCATAAAAAATGAAAAACCTCATGCGGTCCAAAGATCCTTATGCGGCCGAGATAAGGCTGGAGGTTTCTCCAGAAACGGAGCTATCCTCATCCCCTCACTTTTGTAATCTGTTATTCATATCAAGAGAAATATAATTACAAAAAAAAGATGACAAAGGTCTCCCTAATGGTTTATACTATAAGTGTAAATAAAAATAAAAATAAAATTAATTTATTCAATTAAAATTATCTTTCTCATATGAGGGTATGAAATGAATACGTGGGGGGAAGTTTATGGTGGAGAAGAGTCCTGGCCTTGCCATCATAGCATTACAGGAGCAGATAGCTGAAGTAAACCGGCGGGTTGCCGAAAAGCCATCTCAATTGATAGATGGGCTGGCTGAGTCTCTCCAGGAATTATTGGGTATTATCGAGGAATTGAGAATTACGCAGGAGGAATTGCAGCGGCGGACGGAAGATCTGACCTGTGCCCATCAGGCCATAGAAGCAGAGCGTCTGCGCTACCGAAGCCTTTTCGAATCCATTCCCTGCGGCTGTCTTTTAACTGACTCTGCCGGAGTCATCAAAGAGGCCAACCAGGCAGCGGCAGACATGCTTTGTGTAGACCGGGGGGAACTGATTGGCAAGACACTGATTACCTTTACAGCCGCCAAAAGCCGCCAGGCATTAAACAGTCATCTTCAGAAGATTGAGGAAGGATGTATGGTACAGGAGTTGAAAATGCTCCTGAAGCCGCTGGGCAGGCCGACATTCTCCGCCTCGGTCACGACAGCCGCCCTGCCCTCCTCTCAGGCCGGACTCACCGAGCTATGCTGGATGATGCGCACGCTTCCCGATCGCAAGCGAGCCGAGGCAGCGCTTCGCCAAAGTGAGGATCGCTACCAGCTTTTTTTCGAAGAGGACCTGACCGGTGAGTTCATTGCAACAGCCGATGGTCAAATCCTGGCCTGCAATCCGGCTTTTGCACGGATCTTCGGTTTTGCCTCGGTCGAAGAGGCCATGAACTGCAACCTCGACTCACTTTACCCTGACCGCAAAGACAAAGAGGCTTATTTTGCGCTGCTGCAAAGGGAGAAAAAAATCGATTATCACGAAACAGAGCTGCGCCGCCGGGACGGCCAGCCGGTGCAGCTCATCGAAAAGGCTCTTGGAACCTTTGACACACAGGGCAAACTGATAGAACTGAAAGGCTACCTTTTTGATATCACCGAGCGCAAGAGCCTCGAAGATCAACTCCGGCAGTCGCAGAAAATGGAAGCGATCACAAGACTGGCCAACCGGGTAGCCCACGATTTTAACAACCTCCTGGTAGGCATTAAAAGCTACAGCGATCTTTTGCTCCGCCATCTCGACCCTCACAATCCGCTTCGCAAGGACATTGAGGAAATCCAGAATGCCGGTGAGCGGGCATCATCTTTAACCCAGCAGCTTCTGACCTTCAGCCGTAAACAGGCACAGCGACTTCAGTTGATAGACCTCCATGCCGTGATCACCGGCATGGACATTCAGAGCCTTATCGGCCCGAACATTAACCTGACCATAGCCTGCGGTCCGGACCTTGGCCTGGTAAGGGCCGACCCCATGCAGATCGAGCAGGTCCTCACAAACCTTTTGATCAATGCCCGCGATGCCATGTCTGAGAACGGCAGGCTCAATATCAAGATGGTAAATGTTCACCTGGATGAAATCTATACCCGCCAGCATGTCGGTGTTCAGACCGGCCCCCATGTGATGCTGTCGGTGAGTGATAACGGGATGGGCATGAACGAGGAAACAAAATCCCGCCTCTTTGAGCCATTCTTCACCACCAAAAGGCAGGATAAAGCCAAAGGGCTTGGTCTGTCCACTGTCTACAGCATTATCCAGCAAAGCGGTGGTCATATTACGGTTTCCAGTCGCCTGGGGCAAGGCACGACTTTTAAAATCTATTTACCCGGAGTCACGGTCAGGGAACACAAAAAATCGTCAAGACCATCGGCATCGTCCCACGGCTCTGCCAGGCTGCTTCACAGGGGGCAGAAAGGCTCGGAAACGGTCCTTCTGGTGGAGGATGAGGAATCCGTCCGCACGGCAATCTGCATGATTCTCAAAAAGTTCGGCTATACCGTGCTGGAGGCTCACCAGGGGGAAGAGGCCATGATGATCTGCAAGCAGCATCAGGGGCCGATTCACCTGCTCTTGACTGATATAACCATGCCGCAGATGAGCGGCATGGATCTGGCTGGCCACATCCAGTCCCTGCATCCCGGAATGATGGTGATTTTCATGTCGGGTAATCTGAACGTTATTTCTGACCAGCAAAACTGTTCAGGTCTGAACCTGCTCCCCAAGCCTTTCGTTTTGGATGATCTTTTGTCCAGGGTGCGGCAGGTGCTCGATGAAGCAAAAAGCCGGAAGTCAAAAGCCAGGGGTTAGGGATGATCTGTGTGATTATGCATTTTAAACCGATTTAAAGTTTTCAAGGACTTCATTGGGTTCTTCGCATATCTGAACCAGAGGCAGGCTTACCTTTTTTTCCTCTCTGGCCAGGATTTCAAAAAGGGGTGCAAAACGAAAATCCTGTAGCAACTGGGCGAGCTTCTTTTCGGTCTTGTGCAGATTGACGTAATGCCGAAACCGGTTGACCGGGCCGATAGACAGGCGGGGCTGATCCGGGTCAAGCTCCCAGGGATGGAGATAAATGACCGCCGGCCGCCGCTCGTTCTGGTTCAGTTGGAGTACAGCCCGCTGGATGAGAGGATAGGGCAGGAGGCGAAAATACCCGCCGCCGGCTATGGGGAAATTCTGGCCCAAGAGGCTTACGGTGGAAAGGGGGAACTCACGGATGGATTTATTTTTAGGCGTCCTGATCCGGTAGGGAAACCGCGGAGAGTCAGGTATGCCGTACCGGTCATGAAAGATGGGAAAGATACTGGAATCGTAGCGGAATCCCTCTTCGATCAGGATATCGAGGGCCCACAGGGTGTCCTGCCGGATGGAGAAGGTGGGTGCCCGGTAGCCGCGAATGGCCACATGGCTGATCTGCTCCAGTATTCTCTTGCTTCTGGTAAGGTCAGACCGGAACTCCTCCGGGGTTTGCCGATAGATATCCATATGCTTATATCCATGACTGGCGATCTCATGTCCTTCCTTTTGGATTTCCCTCACCAGGTCGGGGTATCGCTCGGCGTTCCAGGCAAGAATGAAAAATGTCGCTCTGGTTCGGAATTTTTGAAAGAGATTGAGAATGCAATGTACATTTGCCCGGATGCGGCTCTCCTGCATGCCCCATTCCTGAAAATGGATCACTGATTCCATAACTTTTGCCTGGAAGTATTCTTCCATATCAATTGAAAGTGCGTTAAGCATAATTATTTTTCAACAGGTTGATCAAGACGCCGTCCGTTTTCCTTTTGTACGATACGCTTTCTGAGCTCATTGACCGCCAGTGAAAGCGAAATTGCCTGTGCCAGAATGACCGTGTCCTCAAACTCCCTGTCCTCCAGGGAGGATAGATCATCGGGGAAACAGAGCTGCTTTGGCATCTGCTCCCTCACCCTTTGTCGGTATTTCCGGTAAAGAGAGTTTACATCATGGGCAAGCGATTCCAGTTCCTCCTTTAAGCGGGGGTGCTGGATTGTTTTCGGCACATTTGATTTCCAGGGGAATGAAAATTTTTTCCTGCCTTCCTTTCCGGCCTTCAGGTTGAGTTCGTCGAGAACCTTTTCCACAAGCCAGGACTTGATCTTATGCTTTTGCTCCACATATCCAGCCAGCAAGGCAGCATCGCTGGCAATATTGATGATCCGGGGGATACCGCCCGAAGCCCTGTAAATAGACCTGACGGCACTTCTGGAAAAGGGGCTGCGGGAGCACCCTGCCCTGGACAAACGGTGCTGGATATACTCGGCAGTTTCTTCGAAGCTGAGCGGGATGATATGAAACCACAGACTGACCCTTTGCCTCATTTGCTTAAGCTGCGGTGATGCCAAAAGATTCCTCAGCTCCGGCTGCCCTACCAGGATAATATGGATCAGCTTGTCTTTTTCCGTTTCCAGGTTGGACAAAAGGCGGATCTCTTCCAGGGAATGGACCAAGAGCCTTTGCGCTTCATCGATAATCAATACGACTTTTGACCCTTCCGCATAGCGCTTCAAAAGGAAGCCATGGATCATCTTGATTAAATCAGCCGCAGACAAAGAGCCGCTCATCTGGTCGATCTCGTATTCTTCGGCAATCATTCTGAGCAACTGTTCCGGGTCCGGACTGGGATTGGTGATATGGGCTATCCTGACCTGCTCTTGAAACTGAGCCATGATTGCCTTGACCACCATAGTCTTGCCTGCTCCAATCTCTCCGGTAACCACTGAAAAGCCCTTGTTTTCCGTCAGGGAATAATGCAGATAAGCCATGGCCCGCTTATGAACGGAGCTTAAATAGAGAAATTGCGGATCAGGTGTGAGGTTAAAAGGATTTTCTGTCAACTTATAGAAACTTTTGTACATGGCTCTCTCTAGTAATAGTAGTAATAGCTGGATGTTGGCCGATCGATACTGTTCAGGACAACGCCCATGAGATTGGCTTTTTTCAGTTTGGCGATTGCCGCCTCCAGGGCAACCATTCTTGTTTTCCCTGCCCTGGCAACCAGCAAAACGCCATCTACCTTGAGCGATAGAATAGAGGCATCGGTAAACTGGTTGATCGGAGGCGAATCGATGATGATAAAGCGATTCGGATACCTGTCTTTTACCTCCTGGAGAAGCAGGGACATCTTTCGGCTGTTGATCAACTCCGAAGGATTAAGGGGGATCGGTCCCGCCGGCAGCAGGCTTAAATTGGGAACAGGGGGTTTAATCAGCGCCTTGGAAAATTCAACTTCATCCCGGAGAAAACTGGCCAGACCGGCAAATGTTTTCCCTACTCCGAGCATCCTGTGAACCTGGGGATTTCGCATATCGCAATCGATCAAAAGGGCAGTCTCCTGCAAGCCCTGAGCAATGGAGATAGCCAGGTTGACAGAAGTCGTGGTTTTCCCCTCCCCCGCATTGGCACTGGTAACGAGGAACAGCCGATGTCCATTCTGCTGACCGGCATTCAGAATCATGGTCCGCAGCACCTTATATTGTTCGAAGGCATTGGTGCGGTCCTGCATCATGGCATGTATCCGGGGATCTAACTCCTGAAACTCGATGGATGGCCTGGATGGTTTCCGGCTTATGGTCATTGAGGACTTATTTTTTTTCCGCTCCTGGGCTGCCCGCTCCAGAGCCCGCTCAATAAAGCTCATCATGGTTTTCCTTTATGATTTCCTTTATGATAAAGCTAATGAAACACATTTCGCATTAAGGAAGAAAGAATCAAAACTAACCAAATAATAAGAACCAGCCCCTCCATCATCCGTCGTCGATTTTGCTGTTTCTGCTCATCGAGGGTAAGTACCCTGGGAATATAAGCCACTACCGGGATATGCAGGTTTTCCTGGACGTCACTCTCGTCTTTGATGGTCCGGCAAAGATATTCAAAACCTACAATAGCTCCAACCCCCATACCGAATGATAAGAAGATGCAGATCAGGGTAATCTGCCAGGGATTATAGGCTATTGGACTCAAGGGAAGCCGGGCTGGATCAAGGATCTTGAATCTGCTCTGATGAGCGGTTTTTTCCATCTCTCTTACCATATTTATCTGAGCCAGACGCTTGAGCAGCGTTTCGTAAGCCTCCTCGTTGACCTTTTTGTCCCTGGTCAGCCTGGCCAACTCCTCTTCCTGAGCAGGAATTGAGGACACTCGACCAGCATAAACCTCAATAGCTTTCGTTAACTCCTGCTGCCTGGTTTGCAAAAGGTTTATTTCGATCTCAATAGTGTTGAGAGATTCCTTGATCTTCTGATAAATCGGATTGATAACGGAAGTTTCGGTGTAAGGATCGTTTTCCTTGTCCGTTGTCTGAACAGACAGGGACTTTTCTTTCTCCAGCTCCGCTTTCAACTTGATTACATCAGGATAGTTTTCCGTATATCTGGACATCAGTTGAGACAACTGGACCTGCATCTGCTTGATCCGGTTCTCCCTCTGGACAAAGGCCACGATCGAGGGCTTTTCTTCAGCCAATTGCCTTTTTAAAATCCCCCGCTTTTGTTCCAGCTCTTTGCTCTTCAATCTCACTTCAACCAGTTCATCCTGAAGTTTTTGTAGATGGGTAAGATTGAAGTTTGCTTCTCCCGGCAGTTGACAGATATTTTTTTCCTTGAATTCCTTCAGGGCCTTCTCCGAGTATTCCAGTCTTTGCTTATACTCTTTGAGCTGCTTTTGAATAAAATCGTATTCAGCCTGAGCCTGACTTCCGGTGAGTTCCAGATTTTCCTCGATGAACATATTGGCCAGGGTATTGGTGATGTCCCGGACCTTTGAGGGTTCTTCTCCTGTATAGGTAATGGTAAACAGTCCTGTGCCGGCGGTATCGATGACAATGTTCTCTCTTATCTGACTGATGAGTCTTTCAACCTCAAGATGATCGAGGGGCTTAAGGGAGGATTGATCAGACCTGCCAAGTCCCAGCCTCTCGATTACTCTACTCAGGCGATTGTTGCTGAGAATCAGGTTGCGAATAGTCTTTACCTGATCAGGATCCGTGCTCGTTTCCCTCCTTTGAGCCAGGGGATTTTCAATGCCTTTTACTTCAAGCATAATCGTGCATTGGGATCGGTATCGCTTGGGCAGAAGGAAACTGCCGGCAATGGAGAGGAACAGACTCACAGAGAAACAGAGCAGGAAGATCCCCCGATGGTACCGGAACATTTGAAGATAATATTTTAATGTTTCTTTTCCCATGGTTGTGTGTCTCTGACCTTACAGCAGGGATTCCGAAACAAAGATAGTATCGCCGGGCATTAAGGGTATATTCATTTCGGATCGAGCCTTTTTGAGCATAGCCTTGAAATCTACTTCAATGGTTTTTTTATAATTCCCCATGTGCCGGGAAATTTTCACCCGATCGGTCCTGGCATATTCGGTAAATCCGCCTGCTTCCAGAATGGCATCTATGACAGTAAGCTCTTTCCGAAAGTGAATAACCTTCGGATTTTTTACTTCTCCGACGATGGTGATTCTTTTATCAAAATTGTCAGGAATAAAAATCGTATCATCTTTTTGCAGCTCGATATTCTGGCTCAGGTCACCTTCTTTCAAGAGCCGGGAAAAGTTCACATCTACCATGCGATCATTCCGGATAAGAGATGCTTTGGTGAGGTCCGCCGTATCCAAAACTCCTCCGATGAGGGATAAAAGCTGCAGGATAGTCGTTCTGCGCTTTAAGGTCACCATGCCCGGTTTTTGGACCTGTCCAAAAACATATACCTTTAAGCTGTTGATATTGGTTACGGTCACCGCCACTGTCGGCTGATTGATGAAAGAGGATAATCCCTTTTGAATGCTTTGGGCCATTTCTTCCGGAGTCAGGCCCTCTGCCTGAAGGTCCCCCAAAAGGGGATAGGAAATCTTTCCATCCGGACGGACAATGACCGTGCGCGTGAGCTGTTCATTATCCCAGGCCGAGATGAACAGTTCGTCTTCAACACCGATGCGGTACGGCTCCTCGTCTCCACCCAGCCGGTACGGCTCCTCCCCAATGCCGACCCGGAAGGGCTCCTCCTCGCTGCCCCTTCTGGAGGGCTCCTCCTCACCATGCGTCCGGTTCGGCTCCTCAGCCAGAGCAGTGCAGGAAAACATAACAGCTCCAAGGGCAAGGGCAAAGCAAACACAGAGGCAAAAAGGTACGGCAAAGAGCCCAGCATGGCTCTTTCTCTGCCTCCTCGTCATATTCTGAAAGCTTGGTCCATTCATCATTCATCTCCTCATTTTTCCGGTCAGGCAGCCGAGAGCTTCGCCCTCTTTAGGGCAGGGCCTTAAAGATGCCCCCCCCCGCCCTCTCAGGACAGATTCTTCTTTCCCCTGATCAGCGTCCCTTCCTTTATTCTGCGTTCCCCATAAAGCACAAATCGGAAAAAAACCCTTGCAGGTTCCCTGCTCACAGGGCTCCTTTTCTAAAAAGAATAATGTTAACCGTCTTTAAACCAATGAAAAAATCGAGCAGCAATGACCTATGCTTAATATAAAACAGATCGTAGCTGAGCTTTTCTCCGGTTTCCCTGGGCGTGCTGCAGTAGCGGTAATTTATAGCTGCCCATCCGGTAATCCCCGGTTTTACGATCAGCCTCTGCTTATAGTACGGAATAAGTTCATCCAGCTTCTGAACAAAAAAAGGACGCTCCGGACGTGGCCCCACCAGACTCATCTCTCCTTTTAATACATTGATCAGTTGAGGAAGCTCATCAATCCGGGTTTGCCGAAGGAAGCGGCCGACACGGGTAATCCTGTGGTCATTCTTTTTAGCCCAGGTCGGACCGGTTTTTTGCTCGGCATTGGCATCCATAGTCCGGAATTTATACAATTGAAAGACTTTCCCCCACTCCCCCACCCTCTCCTGCCTGAAGAGAATCGGCCCTCTGGAGTCCAGCCTGATCAGAAGGGCACTGACCAAAAGGATCGGTGAAGTAAAAAAGAGCAGCAGGCTGGAAAGGACGATATCCAAAAGCCGCTTACTTGCCTGGGGCATCGATTTATTGCCAAACCCTGAAGTAAATAAAAGCCAGCTTGGCCGAAGCCGGTTGATCAGTATCTTGCCGGTGATCTGTTCATAAAAATCTGGAGCATCGCGGACTTCGATCCCCTGGAGTTTCCAGTCCAGAAACTGTTCAGCCGGAAAAACCTCTCTTCTCTCATCAAGGGCAATGACCATAACGTGTGGCTTGTGCTGATCAACAATATGAACCAGGTCCTCGATTCTCCCCAGAACATGGTATCTCTCCCCCCTTTCTCCCGATAGAGTACCCTGAGGCTCCACAACCCCAACAAAACGGTATCTTCCGGGCGTATGCTCCTGTAATGCCTGAATCACCTTTCTCCCGTTAAAAGTATTTCCTACAACGATGATCCTGCAAGGAGAGGCGATCGAAGCAAAAAGGCGTCTGGCAGTAAGACGCCACAAAAAGATAAAACCCAAGCCCATACCACATAAGGGGGCGTACCTTACAAGGATATCTGCATCGCCTCTGATCAAAGACCAGACTACAAGGGGGAAAAGAGAAAGTATCAGCACGGAGCCTATTCGATGCATGAGCATTCTTGCCCCCTGACATATCCGCGTATCAAAGAGATCACAGATAAAAAAGAGCAGCAGGTAGAAAGGAATAAGCCATAAAAAAGCTCGGAGGATTCCATATTCCCCTACCGGGCCGGCATATCTAAAGAGGTACAAAGAGAGAAAGATTGCTGATATATCGCCAAGCAAATAAAAAAACCATTCTCTTGGTGTGCTTGAAATGAAATAGTCTTTCATGAATCTCCATCAGGGTTTTATTAATCATCAAGATTAATCTGTTCGGCTTTGAGTGTTTTCTTCCTTATGTACCATCTGATTTTTCAAATGATACAAAAAAGGGTTTTATCCTTGTCATATCTTTCACGTTTAGGGTACAATAAAACAGTATTTACACCTTCATTACCCCTATAATCGTGAAAAAACCAGGATAACCTTTAACGGTACCTCATCATGGTACCTTAAGGATCAAAAGGAAATATAAGGCAGATAAAATATGCGTAAAATCAATAAGATAATAATCCACTGCACCGATAGTGAGTTCGGCGATGCCAGGCTTGTACACGATCTGCATACCGGCCAAGGAAATCCCCTGCTGCCTTTAGCCTGGCCGTCAGGAACCGATGTCTACGCCCTGAATCCGTTTCGAAAAATCGGCTACCACTACCTGGTCCTGAACGGGTATCGTAATCCGCAGGAGTACCGGCCTGATCTGGACGGATGTATCGAAACGGGAAGAGACGAGGAAGAAGAAGGCGCCCATTGCTACGGCCAGAACCTGGACAGCCTTGGGGTTTGCCTGGTCGGGAAAAGACTGTTTTCAGCCAGGCAGCTCTACGTGGCGCTGCCCGAATTGCTGTCCAGGTTGTGTGAAAAGCATTCACTGAGCTGTCGCGATATCTATGCCCACTACCAGTTCAGCCAGGTTAAAACCTGCCCCAATATCGATATTGAACTGATTCGAAAGGCCCTCGCCGGCCTGAACGCAGATTACGGCGCTCCCCCCTCTGTCGGCGGCTGTTGATCGGTGGTTGTTGAGATGATGGTAGTTATGTTACGTGCAGGCGGTTCCGTCGTCCTCGGTGGTACCCCGTTGGTCCAAACGTCCTGAGCGCTTCACGCCTCTGTGGACATAGAGTATCTCGAAAATGTCAAGGAGCAGGCGAACCGGATCATTCGGGCTGCTGACCTTGTTTCTCTCCGGGGGACGCCATTCTACAGGGACTTCTTTGATGGAAAATCCCAGAGCGTGAGCCAGATACAATTGCTCGATATCGAAGCTGCTGTTATAGATTTTCTGGGCTCTGGCAATACTCTTGGCCGAATCCTGATCCAGGAGTTTAAACGTACACTGCCGGTATTGGATCCCTCTTATGGCCATCAATCGAGCTATCGCTCTGACTGCATACTCCACGCATTTTCCTTTCAGCGACCGGCTCATCTGCACTGTCCGGCTCTTCGGAAAGGTGAGGACGATGTCTGTGCCATTCCGAACATGGGGCCACAGCTTTTCGATTTCGGAGATGGGAGTCGATAGGTCCTCATCCGTACAGAGGATGTACTTTCCCCTGGCTTTGAGTATGCTCCGGGCCAGGGAAAACCCTTGACCGAGGTTTCTGATGCTCCTGGCAACCATGGTGGACCTTTGCTCTTTAAAATCATATATATACCGGCCAAGGCTCTTGATAATTTCCGTGGTCCGATCGTAGTTTCCTCCATCCACTACCATGATTTCCGAATTGAACTCCTGAATCTGCAGGTAGTCTTTAACAGCACTTAAGGTGTCATCGATCCGGTCCTGCTCATGAAAAGCCGGAATAACCACCGAGAGAAATATGTCCGGATCTGGAGAGTTTTCTTCTCTCAGGGGCTGGATCGGTTCCAGATGCCTTGCCTCTGCTTTCATCTTCCCTCAGTTGTATGTTTGTCCTGTTGTCTCATAGCGAATTTATCCATAGTATCAGCATCTTTAATGGATAACGCATTATTGATATCGGTATGGATAATATTCGTATTATTGTCGGTTCTTTAATGCTAGATATTGCAGAAAATGTGTGTACAATTTTTGTATGGCTCCGACAAGCCCATATGTATTCGGCTCATGAGCTATTCTGGCCATAATCCCCCCCCCTTTTCCAGCAGGGAAGAAAGAATTGGCAAGGTAATTAAGGATACAATTGACATATGGGTGAAAATAATTTCAGAATTTATCTCCCCTGTGTTCCGACAAGAAAAGTATGGAAATCTTATCCCTGCAACCAGAGCAAAGGGTGAGCCGAACGCAACCCGATCAGGTCGATAATGCAGAAAATGTATGCAGAGCACTTTTTCTGTATACCTGCCCGGTCTGCGGACAGGAAACCGATTTAACTGACCTCTTAAGGGATGATGACCGCTCCTCTCCCCTGTCAGGGGCAGGAGCAGGGCCGTTCCACCGGCTACTGTTCGATCGCGAATCCCGGCAGCAGGAACAGGTACAGGAACAGCCGGGATGGCCCGGGGAGAGGAAAGAGATTCGGGATTTTCGGTGCTCCGGCTGTAGTCAGCCGGTCAGGATGGAGTACTCGGCAGCGCCCGGTTCTGCAGACGGTTTTAAAATAGTACGGGTTCTGGAAATTGTCTCTCCCTCCTTTCCCTCGAAGGAGGAGTTGCTTGCCAGATTGAACCGGGTAACGGATCTTTTCTACTCGCTTTCTCAAGGACAGCCTCCCTCTGCCTTCCCTTATCTATGGCATGTGGCTCTGATCCTTTTTCCGCTTCTATCCGGAAATGACAATTCGCAGGAAATGGCCAAACTGTTTTTCCAGGAAAAGGAAAAGTTCGACGCAATCATAGGCTGGAGCTTTGCCTGGGAATGGATCGGTGAGGACCGCGCACGTATGATGCCAGATGAGTTGCTCCTTTGGCTGGCCATGATCCTCAGGTGTAAAGAGTCTGTGGAGACGACACTGGTCAGGATGCTGAAAGTCGCTGATCTTCTGCAACAAAAAGGACTTCAGAAAAGTCACGGGACCCTTGCCGCTGCTCTTACTCTGGCTCTTGAGAACTGCTCGAATGAAGAGATTCTGACCCGGTGCAATCGCGTGATAGGGCTGAGGAAAAGCCCGCTGCAGGGCTCTGACTGTTTTTATGAATCCACGCTCATGATGGTTCTGACTGACGATTCTTATCCGGACCACCTTCGGCACATAAAACAGGCTATAGAAGAAAAGAATCTTTTCCTGTCACCGCGAGACTGTAGATCAGCCTCTTTGCTCCTCTCTTTGCAGGCTCCACCTCCTGTGGCAGGTGTGGACCGGTTTATGGAGCTTGGTGATGCGTTCAACCTGGCGATGACCCGGCGAGAAGAATCCCTGATCGATCCCGCTTTTTTCCCTGACGAGAGCCATCCCTTTCAGAAGGTTGTTCTCTCTCTTTTAAATGAATTTTCTCCTGCCTTTCCTTTTGACTCTGCCTGCTTCCCTTCGATAGCCCTCCTTTGCGCCCTGCCGTGGAAGGCTGAAGATTTGGCCCGCGAGAGCATCGGACTTTACCACTATCTCAGGAGTTACCGTAAATTTATCAGCCCCGTTGCATCTTTTGGAGTATCCACAGGGCTTATTCTTTCGGCCTGGGAGGATGGAAATTACCCCTGCCTGCTCCTTTTCTGGTTTCTGGCCAGTATCGAATCCATGGCCGGCCTTCAGCTCCGGCAAGAGGCTCCCCGCACGCTCTTCATCCATCGCGTTTAAAACGGGGCCGGAAAAAACCTCCTCAATTTTCACAATACCTTGAAAAAAGCCATCTCACGGAAATCGGCACGAAGTAGCGGGGAATTCACCAAAAGCACGATCCATTGTCCAGGGTTGTCTATAGTATTTTGGTTGTAATTTTGGATCACTCTCAGGTAAAAATGTGAATGAGGAGAGATGTATGAAGAAAGGTAAATTTTTCATATCGATGCTTCTTCCAGTGGTCTTACTCACGGTTTTTTTAACAGCCTGTCCCAGGCAGCCTGAGGAGCCGCCAGCCGAGCAGGAGGAGAGCCATGAGCCAGCAGAGAAGATCGAGCAGGATGCTAACGAGCTTGGTGGAAAAATCGAATCCTCCCTGCTTCGGGCAAAGCAGGAGTATGAGACCATGCTGGAAGCAAGGCTGAATGAATTTGATAATAAAGTGAATGAGCTGAAAGATAAGGCAAAAAGCTCGGCAGGTACGGTTCAATCGGAGATGAATCAGGCGATTGCAGAACTAGAGGAAAAGAGGGAAGAAGTAAGGAAAAAATATGAGGAATTGAAATCAGCAAGCGCGGATTCGTGGGAGAGCCTCAAGGACGGAGTGGATGCTGCTGTTGATGCTCTGGGGAGGAGCTATGATGAGGCGCTTTCCCACTTCAAGTAAATCCTTAAAGAGAAGAATAAAGATAGATATAGAGGGAGGCTAAATAATGACTGTTCATCCTGCCTTTCAACCGTTGATAGCCTTAATAGCAGGAGTCCTTATCCTTATCAGGCCAGGGCTGTTAAGCTATATTATTGCCATTTATCTGATTGTGGTCGGCATTATGGGCCTGGTGCCGGCACGGTGAATTCCCGATGCTAAAAGCGAACTAGACGCTTTAGAAGACCATATGCGCTCCGTTACTCCTGTTCCGTTTATGAAAAAGAGGGGAAGGATAGCCAAAGGCAAGGCTCTTTCCCTTCCTTTTTTTGGCTTTTTTCTATTCTGCCTTGATTCCGTAATATTTCTTAAGCACATCAAGCAGCTCCCACATATCGTGAACGACATAGTCGGGTTCTGTTTTCCCCTTTGCTTCAAGGTATTTTCCGCTCCGCCGGTTGAGTGCGGTAATCATGCCCAGGCTATTGGGAGGATCAATATCTGTGATCGGGTTATCCCCCACGTACATACATTCTTCTGCTTTGAGCCCGAGGCTTTTATGAGCATTTTTGTAAAGCTTTATATTCGGTTTTCCGATGCCGATTTGATCGGTAATAAAAATCGCTTTGGGAGTCAGGTATTTGAGAATTTTCAATCGTACCAGCTTCTCAGCCTGTTTATGCATCAGTCCGGCGGTGATAACACCCAGAACCAGGTTGGTTGAAGACAAAATGCGCAATACCTCCGAAACGTCCTCGTAGGGTTTCAGGTTTTTATACTTTGTCTCGTGATAGGCGACTACTCCGGCAGCCACGATAATGGCCGGATTCACATCGCCATACCTTTCTTTCGGGATTCGCAGAAGAAGCCGATCGTAATGATGGCCAAAGTTCGAGCCGAATTCCTCGATCACCTCGCGCAGTTCCTCGATGCATTCGCTGATGCTCATTTTCAATCCTGCCTCAATCATGGCATAGACGCTGTTTAAACGAGCCATTTTAGCGAACTCGGAGGTCGAGTAAAAAGTATCGTCAATATCAAAAAATACCGCTTTCAGATTCAATTATGGCCCTTTCTTTGTCTGTTGTTGGTAAACCAGTGCATCCAGAGGGCAAACCAGGACCCCATGGCGGCACCAAAGCTGTCAGCCACAAGATCAAACACGTCCGCCTGTCTGAGCGGAACAAAAAGCTGGTGTAATTCATCACTGATTCCAAATAAAACTGCGACCCCTATAGCCAGCAGCAATGCATTTTTAAAAAGCCGGGGATTATCCTCATGAATAAAAGCCCTCATCAGAAGGTAGCCGAGAATGGCATACTCCAGGCAGTGGCAGATTTTATCACTGTATGGTATCCGTGGAGGACTTAATGGAAAAGTGGATCGGGATGACAGGAAAAAGATCAGCGACATATAAGCAGCTATCGGAAACCAGTAAACCCAAAACCTACCCCGCCTTTTGACAGAGTGACCCAATTCAGCCTTCAACAATCATACCTTTACATCTCATATTTCCCGAAATCCTCCGGTTTGAGTTTATCAAGCCATTCTCTCAGTTTTTCTTTATCATCCACGTCTTTTTCCTGCGTCATATCGATCGTCTTCGCCTTTTTAATGACCTCTTCCGAGACGAGAATCGGCGCATTGGCACGCAGGGCGAGCGCTATGGCGTCACTGGGGCGGGAATCAATAGCTACGCCGGTACCGTTTCTTTCCAGTTCAATGGTGGCAAAAAAGGTATTATTCCTTAGATCCGTCACTATAACCCTTTTGACTTTTGATTTCAATCCGTCAATCAAGTTTTTGATCAAGTCATGAGTCATGGGACGAGGTGGAGACAACTTTTCCATTTCCGAGGCTATTGCATTTGCTTCGAAAATCCCTATCCAAATGGGTAAGGATTTTTTATTATCCAAGTCTCGTAAAATAATAATGGGCATGTTGGTCACTGGATCCAGGGTTATTCCACGTACTTTCATCTCCACGAGCAGCATTCCATCGACCTCCTCTTCTCATATACTTATAAAGTATAAGTAGTAATTACTTATTTCAAATTTCCTTTTTTTCTCATTGATAATAATATATGTTAGCATTCCGGACGAAAATAAATCAAGCCCTTTATAGGTCCTATGGAACGATTACTCCTTCCAGATTAAATCTGTTCGCCCTGCTAATGGTGACTCTCTCCAATTTCCCGATCAGATCTGAAGAGCCGGTAAACTCCACGATCTTGTTTAATCGCGTCCTGCCTCTGCACAGGGGCCGGAACGATTTTTCGTTTTCCTCCGCATCTTCAACCAATATCTCCTGTTGTGTCCCCAAAAGCGCCATGTTCCTTTCGGAACTGATTCTGTTTTGAATTTCCAGCAGAATCTCGAACCGTTTTTGCTTTATACTATTCGGTATTTGTCGGGCAAAGTTTCCAGCCGCAGCCTGAGGCCGTGTTGAGTAAAGAAAGGTGAACAGGCCTTCAAACTGAACCGACTCGATCAGGTGCAAAGTCTTTTGAAAATCTTCTTCGTCCTCTCCGGGAAAGCCCACAATCACATCACTGGTAATAGCTGCCTCAGGGACCCTGTCACGCAGCATTTTCACCTTATTCAGATATTCTGCCGTTGTATATTTTCGATTCATGCTCATTAAAATTTTATCCGACCCGGACTGGAAAGGCAAATGAATATGTTCACATACCTTTGGACAATCCGCTATGGCCTCCACCAGCTTTTCGGAAAAATCCTTCGGATGAGAAGTGGTAAACCGGATTCTCTCAATTCCCCCTATCTTGTCGATGGAACGAATGAGTCCGGGAAAATCACAATCCTGGCTTAATCCCCGGCCATAGGAATTGACATTATGACCCAAAAGGGTTATTTCCTTATAGCCAAGGGCAGCCAGTTCGCTGATTTCCGCAAGGATTTCGTCCTTGGGCCTGCTCCATTCCCTGCCCCGGACATATGGCACTACGCAATAGGTGCAGTAATTATCGCATCCCTGCATGATGGTGACCCAGGCACTAACCCTGCTGTCGCGCTTGATCTCGCAGTCAAATTGCTGCCACCTGACACTGTCGTCATCGCAGATCTCGATCACCCGGTCGTGTGTCTTCTCCATCCTCTCGATGAGCCGCGGAAGCCGGTGGACGTTTTTGGTGCCAAATATCACGTCCACATGGGGTGCACGGCGGATAATACGCCTGCCCTCCCTTTGGGCGATACAGCCGCAGACACCGATTTTAAGGTCCGGCCTTTTATCTTTACGCAATTTCAGCCGCCCCAGATAACTAAAGGCTTTTTGTTCAGCCTTCTCCCGAATACTGCACGTATTGATCAAGATAAAATCGGCATCTTCCTCATCGGGAGCCAAGGCGTATCCCACTCCAAGGAGAAGACCGCGCATTCTCTCGGATTCGTGTTCATTCATCTGGCAGCCGAATGTCTTTACATACGCTTTCAAGGTATTACTCTTTTTCTCCTCGTACAAACATCATGTACACCTATCATTGTACCATATTTTTTTTTCATTTCATATGGCCGATCGTCAACAGATACGGGAAATCTGCGCCAGAGAGTTGCCAAGGGGGGCGGCAGGGTGGCCGATCGCCTAACAGATGCGGGGAAGCTGCTCTGTAGACAGCACGTCCAGTATCCTGGTTCCTCCGATGGCTGTGCGCAGGTGAACCACGCCTTTAGGTTCGGCTACCGCTTCTCCGATCACTCTGGCCTCCTGGCCATATCTGGTCTTTTTTATCACCGAGAGTATCTCGTCCGCTTTTTCCCTGTCCACAAAAGCTACCAGTTTGCCCTCATTGGCCAGATAGAGAGGATCAAACCCCATGATTTCGCAGGCTCCCTTCACTTCATCCCGGATGGGAACGAGATCTTCCTCGATCACGACGCCGATCTGTGACTGCCCTGCAATTTCATTCAGGATCGTGGCCAGCCCGCCCCTGGTCGGATCGCGCATGGCGTGAAGATACTGGCCAAGCCCATGCTGGATGAGCGGTGCGACCACCAGATTCAAAGGCGCTGAATCACTCACTACATGGGTAATAAATCCCAGGTTCTTTCTTTTCGAAAGGATGGCGATCTCATGATCTCCCAAAAAGCCGCTCACTATGATCTTGTCTCCCGCCTGCGCATGATGCCCGCTGATATGAAGCCCATCCTGAAGGGAACCGACTCCTGCGGTGTTGATAAAAATCTTGTCCAGGCCGCCACGGTTCACCACCTTAGTATCACCGGTGACGATCTTTACCCCTGCCTCCAGACAGGCATCTTTCATGGAGATAATGATCTTCTCGAGGTCGCTGAAACAAAACCCCTCTTCAATGATCAAAGAGCAACTCAGGTACAGAGGTACAGCCCCTGACATGGCCAGGTCGTTTACGGTCCCACAGACCGCCAGCCTGCCGATATCTCCTCCGGGGAAAAATATCGGATCGATGACGTAGGAATCCGTGGTAAAGGCCAGCCGGGAAGATGGCGACGGAAAAACAGCCTGATCGTTCAGGAGGCTCAACATCGGATTCTCGAACTGCCTGAGCAGGTGCTGCTCGATCAACTCGCGGGTCATGAGCCCGCCGCTTCCATGAGATAGCAAAATTCTTTTTTCTTCCATCGCTCTTTTTGCTCCTTTTAACCTCTGCCATATTTATAGGCTGCTGCACAGCTTCCTTCCGCAGAAACCATGCAGGGGCCTACAGGGTTGTGGGGATTACAGCTTCGGCCAAACAGGGGGCACTCTGTTGGTTTTTTCAATCCTTTCAGGATAAGACCGCATTGACAGCCGGGAGGGTCGGGTTTTTCCTCAACGGACAGATCGAACTGGCGCATGGCATCGAATCGCTCGAATTGTTTACGCACTGCCAGACCGCTCTTTGGAATGACACCCAGGCCGCGCCAGTCGGCATCGCTGGGCTCGAAGACCTCCTCCATTTTTTGCACAGCCAGGGGGTTCCCCTCAGGTTTCACCACCCGTGAATACTGAATTTCCACAGCCGGGCGGTTTCCTTTGATCTGCATCATCAGCATATGGAGGGCCTGAAGAATATCCACGGGTTCGAATCCGGTTATAACCGCGGGCAGGTGATACTCACTGGCAATAAATTCATAGGGTTTTGCTCCGATAACGATACTCACGTGCCCAGGGCAGATAAATCCGTCGATCCTGACTTCCTCTCCTTCAAGGAGTGCTCGCATGGCCGGCGGGATTACCTTATGATGCGACAGGATGGAGAAATTCTCCTGTCCTTCCTTTTGGGCCTGCAAAACCGCGGCCGCAATGGTCGGTGCGGTCGTTTCAAAGCCGACAGCCAGGAACACCACTCTTTTTTTGGGGTTCTCCCGGGCAACGGCCAGGGCATCAGCGGGGGAGTAAACGATCCTGACATCCGCTCCTTGTGAAATCTCCTTTTGCAGGCTGGAACATGAGCCTGGAACGCGAATCATATCGCCGAAGGTAGTCACGACCGTATCCGGCATCCCTGTAAGACGGATAATGCGGTCGATATCCCTGGTACTGGTGACACAGACCGGACACCCCGGGCCTGAAATAAGATCGATGTCAGGGAAAAATCCTTTAATACCAGCCTTATAAATGGCTACGGTATGGCTGCCGCACACTTCCATGAACCGCACCTTTCTGTCAGCGCTCAAGTGCCGGATTCGTTCGATAAGCTGCCGGGCAATGGCAGCGTCGCGGAATTCGTCAAGGTACTTCATCTTTCGCCATCTCCCTCGGAAGGTACTTTATCAGGTACTTCATCTGCCATCTCCCTGAGGAGGTGCAAGGTTTCCTCTGCCTCCCTGGCATCGAGTTTTTCAAGCGCATAGCCTGCGTGAACGATTACATAATCTCCGATCTTGACTCCGCCCAGGAGGTCCAGCCATGCCTCCCTGCGAATGCCGCCTACTTCGACAATAGCCAAAGAGCCATGAATCTCCACAACCTGACATGGGACCGCGATGCACATGTGTGTTTTTCTCCTGTCATTTTAAAGCCACTGAATAAAGATAGATTATAACTTGCATTTCTCTTTAGATTATAATAGGATATCATCCCAAGTCAAGATATAATTTCAGTAACTCCATAGAACGTTTAGCCTATGCTCATCAATTACATAGCGAAAAGACTCCTCTGGCTCTTTCCCATCATGCTGGGGGTAATCACGCTGGTTTTTTTTCTCATTCATCTTATTCCCGGAGACCCGGTGGATATCATGCTTGGGGAAACCGCTCAGGCTATGGATAAGCAGGCACTTCGACGGGAGCTTGGGCTCGATAAGCCGATTTCACGGCAATATGTTGACTTTTTGATAAACCTCAGCAGGGGGAACCTTGGAAGATCCCTTCATTCACGGCAGCCGGTTCTCTCTCTCATCATGCAAAAGTATCCTGCGACTCTGGAGCTGATGCTGGCAGCGGTCCTGACCGCACTTTTCATTTCCCTCCCCCTGGGCATCATTTCCGCACTGAAACATCATTCCCTCGTCGATCACGGATCTTTGATTCTTTCGCTGCTCGGCATCTCCATGCCTAATTTCTGGCTTGGCCCTTTGCTCATTATTCTTTTTTCTCTCAAGCTGGGGCTTCTGCCGATCTCGGGCAGGGGGGGAATACTGCATCTTATCCTGCCCGCCATCACTCTTGGCACGTCCATGTCGGCTATTCTGACGCGGATGGTCCGCTCAGGTCTCATGGATGTTCTCGAAGAGGACTACATGACCACAGCCAGGGCCAAGGGGCTGTCTTACCGGAGGGTCATTCTGAAGCATGCCCTGAAAAACGCCCTCATTCCTGTCATCACCATAGTCGGGCTGCAAATCGGGGCTCTTTTGACCGGATCGATTATTACCGAGATGATTTTTGCCTGGCCCGGGCTTGGAAGGCTGACTATTCAGGCCATTTATACGCGGGATTATCCCCTGATTCAAGGGTGCGTTCTTTCGGTTGCCATAAGCTATGTCCTGGTGAACCTCCTTACGGATCTAGCCTACACCATCATCGACCCCAGAATCCGCTACGACTACCAGAGGTAAGCAAAGAGCACGAGGGTCAGTGAAGTGCCTTAAGGATACCCCCCCCCTTATCCAGGCATGAGCATTATCGAATCGTTTCTTTCCTTTCAAGCTTGACGTTTGAAGGAAGCCGGCCTGGATAAACCGTCAACGGAACCCAGGGCCGGCTTCAACGACTGATGTGACAAGTCCTCTTTGAAGATTTGAAGTCTTGGAGCGGTATGGTCTATTTCTATCTGGTCGTCCTTCCTATCGTTCCCATAATATCCGTCTTGATCGTTGATACCAGTCGAGTATCAGTACCCAGAATCCATGTGTCACCCGCCAGCACAAGAGCTTCAGATTTAACTTCAACTTTTTTCCTGCCATCTGAAAACTTGACTTTTATCCTCACCTTGTAGTTCGACTGATACACTCCTGACCAGCTATATAACCAGTCAGTTGCAATATAGCCGCTATCTTTCAGGACAAAAGCAAGGTCAAAATCTCTTACGAGAATACCTATGACCATATCCCAGGCATGATCATAATCGACATCATCTCGAACTTCTATGGATGCCCAACCGGGTGCAAGGGTTTGATTAAACGAATTTGGTGTGCGTGCAGCACATCCAGCAAGAATGGAGCACACTGCGAAGGCTATGAATATCGAAGAGTATTTCATAAGATCAACCTCATCTGGTGGTCCGGCCAATCGTTCCCATAATGTCACTTTTAATAGTCGATAGGAGACGTGAATCATATCCTGCTACCCAGTCCCCTGGCCCACCATATTCAGCTTCAGACTTAATCTCGACTTTTTTGTGATCTGGCGCAAATTTTGCGGTAACTCGCACCCGATAGTTTTCCATAACCTTGCCAGTCCATGTATATAACCAATTGGTTCTTGCGTAACCATCGGTTTTTGAAAGAATTTCCAGATCAAATCTTTTCACGAGCGTGTCAACAACGCTTTCCCATGCTGCATCATAAGCGACATCGGTCCTTATTTCAATACTCGCCCAACTCGGTTCCATCGTTTTAACAAAGGTACGCGGTGCACCGCATCCAGCTAAGAGAACAAATGCCATTATGAGAAGCATCCTTGAAAGATTCTTTTTCATTTTAACCTGCTAAGCCTCCATCTTATCCATCACCATGTCCATATTCGGCCTGAGTTCACAGCGAACATCCAGAACATCCCCGTCGCAAAAAGCTCATTCCTGCATTCTTGTGAAAAGCAACTGTTTTTTTAATATAATCACATGTTCATTTCGGCTTTAGGTTTAACCCTTGCATCTTTATCTAAGGGTAAACCCTTTTTACGCATACTCTGACCTCCAATGAATTAAGTGAAAATGCTGACTCCTCTCCTTCTATCTATAATTTGGGGAAAGGGTGAAGCGAAAGACCATATTATTATGAATATACCGTGCAAGGTTGTAAAAGGCAATACAGTATACTGAATTATTCTGCGTTATTGGGGATTTTTCAAATAAAGTTGTTCGTCGATGAGACAAGATGATGTAAGAAAAATAAAGGTGATGAGTATAGGTGGAGAGTTTAGATAGGGAGTTTAGGTGGGGAGAGGATCACCGGTGACTGCCAGGATTGTCATAAGGACATCATCAATCGTTGCGGCCGATACGGAACTGGGCTTGAGTATCGTTTCCTGGCGTGGAATCGGCATTTATCTCAGGATACACCTCATTGACCTCATTATCGTCCTGATCTTCTACCAGTATCTTCAGGGTATAGAGCCCTTCCGTCAACTGTCCCTGGACCGAGGTGCCCTTCCAGCCTGTCAAGATAATCCGCTTTTCCCATGGCAGTTGCCGATTTCCCGGGCTCCCGGTTCTGGATAAGACCACCTCTTTATTATCCCAGGGGGCGAGCTCGGCCCGGTCAGGATGAACAGGCCCAGCCTGGTCATGATGAGTGAGCCCGGCCTGGTCCGGATAAGTGGGGCCGGCCTGATCATCCGGTTGATTCCGGGTCGTGATAATATATTCACCTCCCCCATCTTCGCCAAGAGCCATGATCGTGACGTACACGACCTGCGAGCGGTTTTCCAGGATAGTAAAACTGATGGTGGTGCCTCTATCAGGATCAATCACAGGAGCAGAGCCGGTTCCAATAGTCAGATCCCTGACCAGGGGTGGCAGGGATCTGGATGCCGCCGTTAATACTCCGCCGGCATACCCACCCGAAGCACCAAGGAGTGAAGAGATCACCTCGCGTTCGGTGGGAGTGGTATCCTCCCAGCTTAGGGGGAAAATATCCTCAGCACCGCAAAACTCCCCGTAATGGCCTTCCGCAAGTCCATAGCGCATACCACAGGTGCCGTCATTGTTATAATATATCCGCCAGGAGGAGGCACCGGTTGCAGACAAAGTGCGCTCTCTCGACAGCCGATAGCTCAAAAGAGGATCTTTCCCGGTATCTTGTACCGTAATTACAGGAGCAGCCTCACGATAACTGAAATTGGCCAACTGCTCCATGTTATCGGCACCTTCAGTGCTCGCACTATGAGGAATATTATAAGCATGGGCCGGAACTCCCATGTCCTCGGTGAGATGAACGATCAGGGCAAGGTAATAATAGGCCCCCGGCTTTGGCGAGGATAACGGATCTCCACTGCCGGCAAATTGAAATACTCCGTATTGCGAAAGAGCAAGCTTCCACCAGTATTCAACAGGACCATCCATTCTCCCTCCCTGATTGGCATGCGCCCTCTGATCATCCGTTACGTTGGAAGACCAGCCGATAATATCCTCACCGAAACTGGTCGTAATATCAGGATACTCATCCTGCGGGATGCCAGCTACAGCCCCCTCGCCCAGTCTGTGGTGGGTATTGGCTGTCCCAGGCCCGCTCCACCAGGCCATACTGCTGCCATGCGTCGAGAATATGCCGGCTACCAGAGTAACCAGAATAATAAGGCTGAAGGCAGTCCTTTTTTTGCGCTCCATCGCCCGAACCTTTCCCTTTCCTTGAATTTTCAAAACCAAACATGCATTACCTATCTTTCTTTAGATCGGCAGTTCGGCCGGCAGGCATATGCTTATAAAAGGGAGTCAATCGGATAGAGAGGCAGGATCAAGCCTGAGCCCGTGAGGGATCTTTTGGCCGTCAAAGAACAGGTTGCCATCCTCGTCCAGAGCATATCTTCCCTCGGCTATGTACTGCAAGGTCCTGGGAAAGATGATCCAGTCACCGGCCATTTTCAGCCGCTCCTGGCAGTCCTGGGCCACTGCCGCTATGGTGCGGCCCGATTGAGGCCCTTTCAGGGACCATTCCGGAGCGATCGGCAAGGGAGAAGAGATCATGAGAATCCGGCCTTCATCAACGATGGATTCGACCATATGGGTGGTCGAGCAAAGAGAGGTTTCACCGGCAGCGATCGCATCCCTCACTGCATGGCTGCCTGTATATTTCCTTTTTCCTTCAACTTCGATTGACAAGTCTGCTGGATGGACATTCACGCCGAGGAAAGCTTCCACGAGGGGCTGCGTGGCAATACTCATGTACCCGGCATAGACAGCCACCCTGGCCTCGAAAGGCGACAGCGCATTGACTGTCTGGCGGTCGAATTCCTCCCGCACCTTCAAATCGCTTCGAGGTTTCCCCCTGTAGGCGTAAAATCCCTTAACATCCCGGCTTACTACGGGAATATCAAAGTTTTTTCCGATTTCGCAGGCGCTGCTGTCAAAGGTATCGCTGAAAATAGCCACGAGCTGATATACGGCCCTGCCCCTTTTCTTCCTTAATGTTTCACCCCATTCGAGAATTTTTTGCAGGTTGGAGCCTTTCCCGGACATCAGGCCGACCACTCTGAGTGCACCTTCATGAGGGTCGTGCAGGGGACGCAAGCAGGGGTTCTTCGTATTACACACTTTCCTCCCCTTCCCCTCCTTCAAGACTTCCATCACCCTTTCCGCCTTGTTCAACTCCTTCGTATTCGTC
>JBFMGO010000054.1:0-36367 GCA_040752695.1 bacterium | reverse complement strand
GGAGGTTTCTCCCCGAATCCGGTGGTATTATATCGCCGGTGTTACGATATTGTCGAAGGGATACTCTCAAGTGTCTTTAAAAAGGGATACTCATTCTTGACAAAAAGTGGAAGAGCAATCAATACATGAAGCGCCGTTTTCCGATGTTCCCCGGCAGAAAGGACATGAACAGTCAAGACCAGGATCACTGGGTTCCGGGTCCTCTTCCTCCTTCGGTATTTGTTGTTGGATCTTTGATTCTCCATTCAGGAACTCCAAGATTGCATAAAACTTGCTCTCATCACTTTCTCTTAATTGATATGCCTGTTGATACATTTTGGGCAACCCTCTCCCTTATTTATGAAAACATTTTTCAATGCTCTTGATGACCTATCGCACAATAGGTTTTTTCTGGTGAAAACTATCCTTATCCCCTTTTGAGAAAAGGGAGGAGCGAGATATTATGGGATAAGCTCTCACTGTTTCTTATACAAAAGGTAAACCGTGTTAAAAATAGAAAGCTGTATACGTGATGGTCATCACCCCCCCTTTAAAAGAGTTTTTTCGTCTTATCGAACAAGGAGTTTAGGTCTGCTTGCAGGCGCAGGTCTACCTCAAAGCAGTAAGGGAAAGCTGCCACTGTACTGGAGCGCTCTTAATCCTCGAATGTCAAGTTCCGAACTGGGGAAAAACCATGGCTTTTCAGCCTGGTTTTAAGGAACTGTGAACAGGCTCAGAGTATCAATAAGCTGAATGTCAATAGAGAAAAATATATGAAAATTCACATCTGGTAGGAATAACCGCCAAAAACTGTGTAGGAACAACACTGGACCCCCCCGTACTACACCCCCCTTGAAAGAACGACGCATTACCTCACCTCGTTTTTTATTAGTTATATGCAATCTCTATGCCTTTTCTATAACCATTCCCTCATGAACAATTATCCTTGTAATTCAAAGTACTTATTGCTATAGTAGACAAACATCCGTAATTTGTCGGCAGTTGAATAATGAAAATGTTTTCACATACGGGACAGACAAAGCTTTCTTAAGCTGCTGTTTTATATTTATTTTATCGGTTATGACTTTTTTTTCCTACTACTTCAAGGAGGCATTATGGCCGCTCAAAACTCGATTCAAAAAGCAGGTATTCTTACGGGAGGAGGGGACTGCCCCGGCCTCAATGCAGCCATCCGGGCAGTAGCCAAATCAGCCATCCTGGGCTTTCAGGTGGAGATTATCGGAATCAAAGACGGCTTTCAGGGACTTGTAGACAACAAGACGAAACGGCTGGAATATGAAGATGTTTCCGGAATTCTTACTCAAGGGGGAACCATTCTGGGAACCTCAAACAAAGCGAATCCCTTCAAATGGCCAGAGGAAAAAAAGGGGAAAATCACCTACCGGGATGTTTCAGATCAGGTCATGAAAAATTATCATGAATTAGGTCTGGATTGTCTTTTCTGTATTGGCGGAGATGGAACACTTACGGTAGCCCGAAAGTTTCATGAACTGGGGTTGAATATCATCGGCATTCCGAAGACTATTGATAATGACCTGTCCGGAACAGATGTGACCTTCGGTTTCGATACGGCTGTTATGAACGCCACCGAAGCCATCGATAAACTTCATACTACCGCCGAATCACACCACAGGGTCATGATTGTGGAAACCATGGGAAGATACGCGGGCTGGATAGCGCTTCAGTCAGGCCTTGCAGGCGGAGGAGATATCATTCTGATTCCGGAGATTCCCTACGATCCGTGCTGCATTACAGCCAAAGTCAGGGAACGGAACCGGAAGGGAAAAAGATACAGTATCATCGTGGTGGCAGAAGGAGCGAAAATGAAGGGGGGCCACATGTCCGTACAAAAAGTGATCGAGACCAGCCCTGACCCCATCCGCCTGGGAGGCATCGGTCGCCAGGTAGCGGAGCAAATCGAAAATGACACCGGTATCGAAACCAGAGTCACGGTCCTGGGGCACCTTTTGAGGGGAGGAACCCCTACTGCCTTCGATCGCATTCTGGCTACCCGCTTCGGCGTAAAAGCCCTCGATCTGGCGTTACATGGAGTATTCGGGCAGATGGTCTGCTTGCATGGACAGGAGATTTCCTCCATTCCTCTTTCGGAGGCTGTCAGCCACCTGAAACTGGTTCCTCCCGACTCACCCCTGATCAAGGCTGCCAGAGCGCTCGGCACCTGTCTTGGGGATGAATAGCTGACGATTACCCGGGGACTTGAATAAGTGGACGATTATCCGGAGTGGATTTTGAGTACCTGATGATTATCCGGGTACTTGAGTAACTGATGATGATGATGATCAGGACATACGGTGTGGATTGCTTCAAAAGGCTTAAAAACCCACACCGTATGTCCTTTCCTTGACCTCTTCGCTCACACTTCCCTGCTGCTGCCTGTTCGCTGCTCCCTGTTCACTGTTACCTGCCTACTACTCCTTCACTACCGTATCCATATAGCGAATTGGCTGCCTGGTAATAACCGGTCTTGAGATTTCGGCAATCTTCCACGTATCTTGAACCTTTTGGAGAGCGAAGATCTGGTCCTCGTTGCGATCCGCGTAAACCACCTCGACATCGAATACGATCTTCTGGGGATTTTCCTGCCTGCCATTGATGATTGACAGTCCCTTGATATCCTGGACATCCCGTCTGATATAATCACGAAAAGCCGTATCGCTTTTACTCTGTTTACGGTTGTCCAAAAGGGTAGCTAAAGATGAGCCGGAAAAGCAATCGAGGTATTGTTGAATATCCCCCGTTCTGGCTGCGGCAAACATTCTCCAGATTACGTCCTCGGTCTTCGCCGGGCCCTTGTTCCGTGCCGGAGCGGTAAACCACACGACTCCCAGTAAGACGGCAATGACGACTATGGAAATAACAGCTTTATTCTTCATGGCTCTCATTCTTCGAGATCTATGATTTTTAAATCAAAGGGTTTTTTCTGACTATCGGAATCGACCACAACCTTTTGCATTCTGGTCATGGTCTGCTCCATGGTTTCCAGATAAAGACGGGAGGAAGTAACCTGCTCGTTCCCCTGGTATTCAGAGCACATCTCGATAAATCTTCGAGCATCTCCCTGAGCAACGTTGACTTTTTCATTCCGGTAGGCTTCGGCAGCACGCACGATTTTTTCTGCCTCTCCTCTGCTTTGCGGAATCTTTTCATGCCGGTATCCTTCGGCCTCGTTGATATAGCGGTCCCTGTCCTGTCTGGCTGCGGCCACATCCTTAAAAGCATCTGCCACCTCAAGAGGCGGGAAGACGTTCTGAAGGTTGACCGAAGCCAATTGCACCCAGCGGTTTTTCCTTCTGCCAAGTTCATCCAGACGGGCTTGAGTATCCTCTAAGACATCGTTTTGAATGGCTATTTTCCCATTCCCTTTGAGGACTTCATCCACGTTCATCCGGGCCACGGCTTCGGTCAGGGAGGCTTTGGCGAGGTCTTTGATCAGTATGGATGGGTCCTTAAATACGAACAGGTAATCAACAGGCTCCAGAATGGAATACTGGAGGACCATTTCCATTTTGATGATATTTCTATCGCCCGTTAAAAATTCCCCTTGAGTCGGATTCGAAGCCCTTCCAATGGCCTGATCAGCGAATTCAAAACCCACGCTGATCCTTTTTTTCTCCTGCGGTTGGATCTTATCTACTTTTCCCATCGGATAGGGCCAATTGTAGTGTAATCCCGGTGACACTCTTGCATCGACCACCCGGCCAAAGCGCCTCCTCACGCCCAACGAGTTGGTTGGCACCAGATAAAAACCGGACAGGATGTAGACACTTGCGGCTATACTGAAAAGGTATTTTATCCATGTGGTTAAGATTTTGTTTTTGCTCATCTTTATGCCCACCCCTATTTCCTGGCCAGGTTATCTGTCCCAGTGACCGTCTTGGTACCGCTCTTTTTCTTTTCCAATCCTACGGCCCTGGTGTTATCTTTCACCTGTCCCTCACTGAGAAGCTTGAACAGCTCCGATCCGGAGGAGAGAACCACCGTGGTTTTTTCATTCAGGAACTTCTGATAGGCCTGAAGTGTCCTTAAGAGCCGGTAAAACTGCATATTTTTACCATAGGCCTCCCCATAAATCTTGATAGCATCGGCATCACCCTCTCCCTTGGTAATCTCAGCCGTCCGGTAGGCTTCGGAGAGGATCGTTTTGGTCTCCTTATCCGTGGCTGCCCGGATCTTCATGGCCTCCTCCTCCCCTTCAGCCCGGTACTGTTTGGCGATCCTCTGCCGCTCGGCCCTCATCCGGTCAAAAACGCTCTGCTTATTCTGCTGGGGAAGGATCAGTTGTTTCAGCTTCACGCTGGCGATCTTTATGCTGTAATCTTTTTCCGCCCTCCTTCGGCAATTATCCGTGATCTGCTGAAAAATCTTCTCGACTTCCATTTCCCCGGGCTGGGTAGAGATTAAAGAGGATAAGTCATATTTACCCAGAGCAGCGGACACTTCGGAGTACACCATATCGTCAAGGCGTGTTTCCGCCTGCGGGACGGCATTGACCGTAACGTAGAAATCCAGAGGATCGATGAGTTGCCAACAGACAAAATTATCCACTACCACGTTTTTCTTATCTCTCGTCAGGTACTCTTTGGGAACCGGGTTATAAACCAAAAGCCTCTTGTCCAGAGTAATCGTGGTGTGAATGGGTGACTTGAAGTGGAGCCCCGGTTCTGAAACCACCCTGGTCGGCTTTCCGAACAGGGTAACAATCTTATACTGGGTTTCGTCCACTACAAACAGACTCAAGAAGATCAGAATCAAGGCCACAAGAATCGAAAGTACGGTAGTAATTTTCTTTCCTGCTTTTGCTTCCATCGGTATCTCCTAACAGGTGAATGGTAAGACGTTATTTCTGCTGTTTGCCACGGGGGAAGAATTCTCTGGTAATGTTATTGATGAGCGTTTCGATCTTTTTCGAACCGAAAACGGTCAATTCCTCGCGACCATTACGCTGCTCGTCCAGGATGAATTTCTTCATGCCCGGCAGCACTCCTTCTACGGTTTCCAGGTAGAGCCGTACGGAGGTTGCATCTTTAAAATCGTCGTAGTTTTCGCACATGTGAACAAATCTGGCTCCTTCGCCCCGGGACCGGTCTATGATCTCTTCCTGGTAAGCCTCAGCGAGCCTTACCGTCTGAGCGCTTTTGCCGCGGGCCAGAGGGATCTGCTCATTATGGTAGGCTTCAGCCAGGTTGATGAGCATGTTCTTCTCCTCATGTGCATTCACCACAGCTCGAAAAGCATCGGCCACTTCAATGGGCGGGTGCACGCTCTGTAGATATGCTCCTTTGATCAAAAGGCCGCTGTTGAAGGCATCCAGTTCTTTCTGGATAATCTGCGAGACCAGGGTTTCGATTTCCGTCCGGTCCACGGTCAGGATTTCATCAGTGCCTTTCTGTCCGACGATCTGCCTGATAGCCGATTGAGCGCAAAACCGTACCAGACTTTCGGTATCTTGAAATCCCCGGATTTTAAAAAGATAGGCCGAAGGGTCTTTGATGAGATACTGAACGACCATGTCCATTTCGAGGAAATTCTCATCTCCGGTAAACACCAGAGCCTCATCGCTTATTTTCTGATACTCTCCGGTCCGGTCCTGAACATCCCACTCATAGGAAGTAACTACCTGGCCGGTCTTCTGATCTACCCTGGAGGCTACGTTCTTGGTTCTTCGGAATCCTATTTCGACCCGCTCGACACTCCGCAGGAGTTTGGTGGCTTTATCGATTGGCCAGGGGAACAAAAGATGAATTCCGGGTTTCAGGTCATCGGTGATCTTTTTACCGAACCTTTGTACTACACCACGCTGGTTCGGAAAGACTATCGTAAGACCGGAAGCCAAGTATATCACCACCAGCAAGGCCGCAAGCCCGTTTAAGATCTCTTTGCGGTGAGCACGATAGAAAGGCTCCAGGTGATCGTGGCCAAGCTCCTTGAACCACCCCGAAAGATCTGCCAGCCATCCGGTCAGAATCGCTTTCATCTTTCCTGCCAGGAGCCGCAGGGAATTTCCAACCACCAGAAGGGAACTGATCTGATGGACAATCGCAGCCACCACCGGCGTAACCCAACTGACGGTCGATGCAGCCACCACTGCCAGGGCATTGAAGATGATGGCAAAGAACAGGATATTCTGCTTGATGGTCTTGACCGTTTTTCTGCCGATGTCAACGGCATTTTCCAGCCGGGTCAGGTCATCGGCCATGAAAATCATGTCTGCGGTTTCGATGGCAATGTCAGAACCTATGCAGCCCATGGCTATGCCTACATTTGCGGTGCTTAAGGAAGGAGCATCGTTAATTCCGTCCCCGACCATGGCCACCGTATATCCTTCCTTCTGCCATTCCCTGATCCTGGTCACTTTACCGTCAGGCAAAAGGTTGGCTGCGCATTCGTCGATACCCGCAATCTGGGCGATCTGCCTGGCCACCCGCTCGTTATCTCCCGTCAAAAGGGCCAGCCTGATGCCTAGTTTTTTCAGCTTTCGCAGGGTCTCCACCGCTTCGGGCCGGATCTCGTCCTGCACGGTTATGGCACCGGCCACCTCCTGGCCACGGGCCACCAGAATCACGGTCTGCCCTTTCTGATCAATACGTTCCAGGATCTTGTCAGTGGCAGGGTCAAACTCGAGTCCTTTCTCCTCCAGGAGCCTCCTGTTGCCAACGAGCAGAGTCTCCCCCTGGTGGACAGCTTCAATCCCCAGGCCGGGCTTCACCAGAAAATCCCCGGTCTTTCCAATCTCCACCGAATTTTTTCTGGCTTCCTCCACGATAATGCTGGCCAAAAGGTGCTCCGAGTGCTGCTCTCCCGTGGCTGCCATGGACAGAATCTGCTGCTCGGTGTAGTCCCCGAAGGGAACGATACCGGCAATTTTTGGTTTCCCCTGGGTCAGGGTTCCCGTTTTATCAAAGGCGATCAGGTCGATTCTGCCCATTGCCTCGAGGTATGCGCCTCCCTTGACCAGGATACCCTCTTTGGCCATTCTGCCGATCCCGGCGAAAATGGCCGTAGGTGTGGCCAATACCAAAGCGCAGGGGCAGGCGATGATCAAAATCGAAACCGATCGCACAAGATCGCGTGTTATGAGAAAGGAGCCGGCTGCCACCAGAATGATGACAGGAACGAAGAATTTGGCGTACTTGTCCGCCACCTTTTGAATAGGAGCCTTCTGTGATTGGGCTTCTTCCACCAGATGGATGATCTTGGAAAGGACCGTATCCCTCCCCACCTTGTCCGCGCGGATCTCTATGACGCCCAGTTGATTGATGGTTCCCGAATACACCTTGCTCCCTGTGCTCTTTTCCACAGGAATCGATTCACCGGTAATCGTGCTTTGATCCACCGAAGAGTGGCCGCAGAGGACTTCTCCATCCACAGGGATTCTCTCGCCGGGTTTGACTCTGACCCGGTCACCGCTCATCAGATTTTCAACATCGATCTCCCTTTCCACTCCATCACGGATTACGCGGGCCTTCTTTGGCGAAAGATCGATCAGCTTCTTGATGGCGCCCCTGGTCCTGTCTACGGCAAAGGACTCAAGTGCCTCCCCTACCAACATGATAAAGATAACCTCGGCTGCGGCCAGATACTGCCTGATGGATAAAGCGGCAATCGCGGCCAGGGCAATCGCCAGATCAACCGAAATCTTCCGTTTGAAAAGGCTCTCCAGAGCACCGAAGAAAATCTTGTACCCTCCGATCAGAGTCAAAATAATGGCTGTATCGATCCCAAGAAAGGTTTTAAAAATACCGAGCCAGTTGAGGAGGAGCAGCAGGCCGATGATGACGGTGAAGATGATATAGTTGAGGGAAACCCCTTCTTCCCCCTCTTCTATCTCATCTTCCAAGACTTCGTGGTTCTTCCCCTTGTGTGTAGTACTCATATACCATCCCCTCTCTTTATAAGTACCCTATTGATTCAAGCGCAAGATGAATTTATCCCTGCCTTTTGACAGGCAAATGCTGTCCTTGGTTATCCACATCACCTCCATTCCAGCTATGCCATCTCCTTTTTTCACTCTTCGATTATTGATCAGCGCCGTGTATTCGCCCTGATAATTCACGATCCCGGTAAAATCAAGATCCTGTATGGAAGTCCCTCCCTTTTCCTCCCCCCATGATTCGTCATCTTCTCCTTCCGCGCTCTGTGTGCCCAGTGACCAGTTTCCTACGCCCAGATGCCAGTCACCTGCACCTTCTCCGCCTGCCGACCAGCCTCCTGAGTCCTCGCCTCTTGCATTCTCGCCTCTTGCGGTCCCGCCTTTTACGAGCCCGTCTCGAGCAAACCCGTCTTGAAAAGGCGTTTCGTCTGCCGACCCTCCGGCGACTCCCTGATAGCTGGCGTATCCATCACTGCCCGCTCCCTCCTCAGGTGAAAAAAGGTCCTTTTCCAGCGCCGTAACCCGAAGGTTCTTCTGGGCAGTAATCAAAGAGGGAGAAAGCCGGACAGGATAGTAAACGTCCGATTCCCGCCGAAGATGGCCTATGGATTCTTTTCCCTTACGGACCAAACCCATTACCTTAAGGAGTATCGTGGCCCGCAGCAGGGGAAAGAGGAGGGAGTCGTCCCCGAGTCTTGAGACCTGCAGGTTATCGATACTTAAAAAACAGGGTAATCCTTCCAGCCACTCAAGATAGCTGCAAATATTGGGAAGCGGCCCTTCTGCCTGAAGCTTAAAGGGAATAGCCTCAAGGCAAAGGACCTTATCACCTTGCAAGATGCCTGCACCTTCCAGCAAAAGAGAGTAATCGGAATCTGCTTTGACCATGTTCAGCCCGTAGTATTCCATTCCCTTTGCGCGAACCTTGTTCAAAATAGCGCTGATTTCTTCCTGCGACGGAAGATACCGGCTCAGATACTGGATATCTCTCTGGAAATCTGCGGCCTTTCTTTCTATCTCTTCAGATTGCCGGTAAAGGTGGCGCAGCATCTCGGTCCTTTTGCGGGTCTGCTCGATTTTCTGCCTTACTTCCTGGATCCCTGCCACATAAGGAGTAAACAAAAGCCATGCGCAACCGGCTAACAGAATGAAGAGAATGAGAGTAAAGATCAGTGTCTTTCTCATATTCCGGTCCTGTTAGTCTTCGAGCTAATTTTTGTGCTAATCTTCGTGGGAAAAATTTTTGTGAGGAAACTGGCTGTGACTTATCGTATCCGCATCTATTTCAAATCACAGGTGAGAATAAAATCAAGCCCGTGATCACGATCAGTATCATTTTCGGTCTGAGAATCAACATGCACCTTTTGAAAAAAGGAGGATTGATTGAGCCGGGTCAAAAATGTGGGAAAATCGCCATTTTCGGAAGCATCTATCCTGATTGCCCTGCCTTCGAGGATCAGATATCTTTCCAGCAGGTACTTTTTATCCTGCTGCTTGGGTGGTGCTTCCTTCAGAGAAATCCTCCTGAAAAAGATACCCGGAGGACATAAATGGCTCAATTCTTTAAAAATGCAGCTCATGGATAGTTTTTCACCAATAAGATCCTGATAGAGTGCCTCTTGTTTATGCCAAAACGCCTGCCTTGCCTCGATGTCTTGTGGTGAAAGGTTTTTTACGGATTCCAGATCCCGGTAAACCATATCCAGTTGTGCCAATTGTGATTGATCGGCCTTTAACTGCCAGGATACAATCAGATAACCGATCAGGATAAGGGCAAGCCCTGCCAGGAGAGGAAAAACAAACCATGCCATCCCTGATTTTTGCTGTGGCTGCATGTCAGGATGCCGGGTATAAAACTCTTCACACGTGATTCCTCCGCGAATGAACCGAAGTAACTGGCTCGTGGCTGCAAGGTTTTCCTCTTTCCTCATCTTTAATCCTGATTGATTATCATCACCCGTGAGTTATTGAGGTCCTTTTTCTTCAGTTCATCTATGACATCCCAGGCACCAGTTATTTTTGCAAAAGGGCCAATAACTACGGAGTAGGTTTCGCCTTGATCAGAAGTATTCTCCTTCTCAATATATGCCCGGCTGTCGATTGAGGATAGCTTCTTTATGCAACCTTGGGCTTCGGCTACCGTTGAAAAGCGCTCTACCTGCACGCCATAAATATAAGAGCCTTTGCCCCCCCTCTTTTTGCCATCGGGAACAGGAAAGTAGACCTTCTGGCCGGGTGTGATGATGTCCATATTTGAGATATGGGGGTTAACCTTCTGAATCGATGCTAAAATGTCGTCCGTAACCTCGCGCCCATAAAGCCTTAAGGCAATCTTGGAAATGAAATCTCCTTTGCCCGCTATCACCTCATATCCTCCTTCCCTCGCTCTGGTGATAGCTTCCCCGGATGAGGATTGCTGGCTGTCGGAAGATCCCTCACCTGTTTTTCTTATCGGAGATAAGGGGGAGAGAAGATCGTTTTTCTGATCAGCTTTCTGCTCAGCCCTCCGGTCCTGTGGTAAAGCTTTCTGATCCGTTTTCCGCCCGGGGAGTGAAGCCTTCTGATCAGCTCCAGACGGGACCGATTGAGGATCCGCAACTGTCCCGGAAGGAGCACCTTCCGGACCCGCCTTTGCCGGTGACGCGGATGGCACAGAGTCCGTTTTTGCCGGTGATGCGGGTGGCTGCGGCAAAGATCCCGCAGGCTGCGACTGAATGTTCTTTTTGGGCGCATCAGCCTGATGAGTACGCCTATCAGCCTGACGTCTTTTTTGTGAAGTTTTATCAGCCTGACGCGTGGAGGATGTTCCCCCAAAGTGAAGGAACCCGAAAATTCCCACGATAATGAGAACGAAAAGGGCTGCCAGCGAGCCGGCCAGTTTTCCCCACCTCATCATGGTGCCGGACTTTTTCTGCTCCGGAAAGACGGTATCGGGGAAGAGGGATTTGACAACCACGTCAACGATTTGCTTGTCTACGACCTGCTGCTTTCTGATGAGCATCATCAAAAGACAATGATGACAGAGATTGACAATCTTTCGTGGATATCCCTGGCTGTAATCGAATATTTTCTTGTAGGCCTCTTTCGTAAAAAGAGGCTCGCGGGAGAAAAAACCAGCCTTTCTCAAGCGAAACTCGATCATCTCCCGGGTATCGATCTGATTCAAGGGCTTCAGGAAATAGATCATATTGACCCTGTCCATAAAATTCTTTTTTCCCTGAATCTTTTCCAAAAACTCCATCTGCCCAAGGAGCACGAGCTGCAGAAGCTTATATTCATTGGTCTCAAAGTTTAAAAAATCTCTCAGAAGCTCTAAAAAGGGATAATCCATCTTCTGTGTCTCGTCGATGATCAGAACGACTACCCGCTTTCTCTCCAGGCCCTCCCGCAAGAGGTTGGTCCGGATGGCTTCTTTAAATGCCAGACAGGTTTTTTCTGCCGGGATCGGAATATTGAAGATTTTGATCAGGGTAAGCAGGAATTCATATTCTGAATTAAACGAAGGATCGAGAATCAAATGAAACCGAAACTCTTCGTAGCCCTGAAACAACTGAATCAAGGCCCTGCTCAAGGTTGTTTTGCCGGTTCCGACATCCCCCAGAATGATGTTCAGTCCCCTGCGCAGCCTGATGGATATCTCAAGCTTCTGAAGACATTCCTGATAATCCTTGGAATAATAAAAGAAGCTCGGATCAGGAGAAATCGAAAACGGTTCCTTTTTTAAATTAAGGAGGGTTGTGTAATCCATAAAGATGTGTATACCAGATGAGATTTAATTTGTCAAGAAAAGGTCAAAAAAAAAGTTTCAACATGAAACTTTTCCACACCTTAGCGGCAGGGAAAAAGACAGGACAAACAAGCGCAAAAAAGGCACAAAAAAAAGTGTAAAAAAAGACACAAAAAAAGACTAACCATCCTCAATTCACTTTTTCCGGGATAGTTAGTCTTCTCATAAAAAAAAATGGACCTTCTTGATAAGAAGGTTCCTGCTGTATGCATAAGCTCATCGATTGACCTTGTGGCCAATCGCTGTTGAAGCGATGGTCAATCGTTGTTTTCTTTCTCTTCCTCTTTCTGTTTCTCTTTCTTTGGTTCGGAGATTTCGGCTTGTTTCGGTTCCTCGCGGAAAGTATCGAACCGGTTCTCTTCTTCTTTACTCTTTATCGTATCTTTTATTTCCGTAATACCGATAAATAAGGCAATGAGCCCACCAATGATGAGAATTAAAGGGATACTTCCCCCGAGCAGGTAGAGAAAATATTTAAACCAGAAAATGAGCCCGATAATACCGAGGATCACCGCTAAAAAACCACCCAGTACTGCCATAATCATTCCCATTTTATTTGTTGCCCCCTTTCTCAGCTATGATTGTTTTGCGCTCTAATCCGTGGCTCGTTAGATTTTCTAATAAACTTTTCCAAAAGTCAAGAATAAAAAATAATAAACAACTCGAAGATGCATTTCGATAAAGCAAAGAGGCACGCTCTTTTGGAAAGATCAGGTATACTGAGGAACCAGATTGTTGTGCTTAGCTTTCCCGCAGTTACGTGTCACCTCAATTTTATTTATGTATCACATTTCTTTATTTATAATATGTCCTTCAGCCTTTCTTTGTCAAGTCAGTAAGTTAAAAAAATATGGCACGGATTAACGGTATAGATAACGGTCTTTGATATCATTATCCACGAGGGGACACTTTTTCCCCGCTCTTTCTCAGGTAATCAGGTTTTAAGACTTTTTCTTCAAAAGAGTCCGGTAAGGGAGGGTATGGTAAAGGATAAGATTTATGGGGCGACAGCCCTTGGCCGCCGGGCTTAAAGGTACCAGGCGGGGTCAGGGTCAGCGAAAATTTCCTCCCTTTGTTCGCATTCTTTCAAAAAGGCCATGCCTTCAGCGTCGAGTTTTGGGTTATGCTCGAAGGTCAGGGCCAGTTGAACGAGCCTCTTGAAGTCTTCGTGATGTTCCACGACACGCCTCTCCCCATGGTCTTTGGTGCTGTTGGTGGAAATCATGAATTCCCAGTCCGAGGATTGCAGGATGAGCAGTTCTCTGATGCACTGGCGAAGAACCCTTTTCAAAAGAGGAGCTTTCTGACCCCGGAACCGGATGGCCAGTTCGCGCATGGTTTTTTCCGCATCATAAATCCTCTCCCATACCCACTCGAGTGACGGATTGATCCAGGTGCTGCTGTTTGCGCCATGTCCCCAGGAAGATTCGGGCAACTCGACGCAGTGTGAGGGCAAAGAGGTATCCATATAGGCGGAGCAGGTGAGAATTTTCATTTCCGGGTCGCTGTGAATCCACTTCAGCAACTGGTAAAGCCAGGTAGGCCCTTCAAACCACCAGTGGCCGAATAACTCGGCATCGAAGGCTACGAATTTCAGGCCGGGCTGATCGGTTTTCAGGAAACGGCTCTTGAGGGTTGTCTTGATGGACCATTTATAGTGGCCTGCATGTCTTATGATCAGATTTCTGGCAGCTTCGGGGAGGTAGATCTCTTTATAGGCCATATCCAGTTTCTTATCGGTGATTCTCCAGTACCGATTGCCGCTTCCCCATTGTTTTTTGTGGAACTCGAGGTAATCTCTGTCCCCCGGATAGCCGACCTGGAAGTTCCAGATTTGCTCGGAAAGATCCTTATCGCGAACAAAGAGGGTTAAAGGGGCAGACATCCTTGGATTGCCGAGGGAATAGGTACTCCACGGAATTTTATCAAGATGCGCGGGTGAGCCTTTCTTAAACTGCTCCTGATCGACGATGAAGTAACCGATGCCGTTCTCCCCCAGGAATTCCTCCACTCCCCGGCGCTCGAAAGCCGGCTTAAATCTGCGGTGAGTCAGAGGATAGGCCCAGGTGCAGGCAGGGCGGTAGCCGCATTCGGGGAGCCAGAAGCCTTTGGGAGACCGTCCGAAAAGGCGCTCATAACTGAGCCGCGCCATCTTGACCTGGGCATTGACGCTGGCATCTTCACCGAAGGCAGGCAGATATCCATGGGTGGCGCCGCAGGTGATGATCTCGATGTGGCCTTCGTCCTGCAGGTGCCTGAAGGCCTGAACGATATTTCCCTCGTACTGATCCTGGAAAACCCTGAGGGTTTTGTAGTAAAATTTATGCCAGAGGCTCGCGAGCCTCATGATATAGGCGTTGTTACTACGAAAGTTTTTTTTATCCTCCTGCGTGAGGAAGATCTTTTGCTGGCAGTAATCCTGGAATCCTTTTACAAAATAGGGGCTGATCAACTGCTCTGCCAGCACCGGCGTGATATTGATAGTGATCTTGGGGGAAATCCCCTCTCTGACCAGCCGATACAGGATGTTGAGCAAAGGGATATAGGTTTCCGCAGTTGCCTCATACAGCCACTCTTCATTCAGGCGATCATGATGGAGAACATACGGGATATGAGAATGAAGCAGTAAGATATAGGTACCGCAAAATTCAGTATTCATAGTTAAGGATCCACTTTCAATGAAAGGTAAAGGTTAGACAATTGGTCAACGGATTATAAAAATATATAAATTTACCTTATATTGTATAGAATTAATCGTGCAGAGTCAACCGGTTATTAAAAAATAAAAGATTTACACCTCTTTGTTTTTCTGATAGAATTTACCATTTAGTTCAATCCTGATTTGTGCGTTACCTTGAGAATTCCGTATGAGGAATGTTTTTATGGCTAAAGTAGTTTTTATTTTTGGTGGTTGTAGAAGTGGAAAGAGCTCTTACGCCGTGCAGCTTGTGAATGATTCTCCCCGTGTCATATACCTGGCCACTGCAAGGATATTGGATGAGGAGATGCAGCAAAGGATACAAAAGCATCGAAAAGACAGACCAAGAGAATGGGAGGTCATCGAATCGCCCTATTCCCTGACAGAGGCGATTCAACAGGTCGGCAAAGGCGCGGGCTTTATCATCGTGGATTGTCTGACCATGTATCTGGCCAATCATTTTGAAAGGCATGACTCACTGGAAAAGCTCGATGAGCAGGAGCGGTTTGAGGCATGGCTGATGGAAGATATCAAGGGGCTTTTGGCAGCCGCGCGGTCATGTCAGAATCTGGACGGGGTACTTTTCATCAGCAATGATGTGGGTGCAGGGATAGTCCCGGTATCCAGGCAGACGCGATTTTTCCGGGATATGTGCGGTCTGATGAACCAGTGGGTAGCCCATGATTCTGATGAGGTCATCAAAATGGAAGCAGGGCTGGTTAACCGGCTGAAATAAGCCAGACAGCAAGGACATAGGGGCACTTTGAGAGACCAAGATCCCATACCTTAAAAAAATAAGAAGAAGGCATATGCAAAGTAGGATTGTGAAGCGTTTCCTGATGTTTTTTATCGTTTTTCACCTGATTCCGGCCTCAGGCGCCCAGGCCGCTGGCTGGACGGCCAGGGCGGAAATTAGGGAATTCAGCATTACGAGGGGAAAAGATTACGTTTATATCGATGCCAAGCTGAAAGGGGCCTTTACCGACGGGATCAATGAGGCTATTGCCAGCGGTATTCCAACCACTTTCAGATACTACCTGGAGCTGGTTATACCCCGTCCGCTCTTTATGGACAAGAAACCGGCCAAACGGGTGATACAGCATAAGGTAGCCTATGACACCCTCAAAAAAGAATACCAGGTTATCCTGGATGACGGTTTTTCCTCTCAGGTGAGAGTTACCAAGGATGAGGAGCAAATGAAAAAATGGATGTCCAGCCTTGTTTCGGTCAGGTTTCTGCCCTCTCAGGAATTGTCGTTATCCGAGGAGAAGTATCTGATCAGGCTCAAGGCTGAAATGAAATGTATTAAGATGCCGTTTCCTTTGAATTATCTCTTATATTACCTTATTTCGTTTTTGGATTTCGATACTCCCTGGATTACTTTACCCATCCCTGCAGCGGTCTCCGATACATCAGCGATGAGCTGGCGTATCTGGGCACGACAACCTTAATCACATCTCATAGTACATTGGCTGGAACCTCAATATAATGAAAGAAACGGAAAAAACCGAAGGTAAGGACCAAAGGTGGAAGGTCATTATTGGCCTGATCATTCTGATCATGGTTCTGACCGCTACCGAAGCCATTATCTATCAACTGCGGGCACAGATCAATATTGCCAATAACGTTCTGATCCTGGTGGCCCTGAACCTCAACATTATCCTCCTGGTGGTCCTTGTCCTTTTAGTGCTGCGGAATCTGGTGAAACTGTACTTCGAGAGAAAGCATAATGTGCTGGGGTCCAAATTCCGGACAAAATTGATCACCTCATTCGTCGGGCTCTCTCTCATCCCCTGCGTGCTCCTGTTTCTGGTAGCCAGTAATTTGATTAATACCAGTATTGACAGCTGGTTTAATGCCCAGAATGAGGAATCCCTGCGAAAGGCCATGAAGGTGGCTCAGGTTTATTACGATGCGGAACTGGGAAAAGCGTTCAACAAGGCTCGTGAAATGAGTGAAATCATCACCGCGAGGGACCTGATCGGCAAAGGAAAGCAGGATGAATTACTGACCGCGATTCAAAGCGTGCGGCAAAATTCAGCGCTCGGTGCAGTCAAGGTATTTACAGCCAAGGGTGTGGAGATCGCTCACCTTGATAATCCCGATATCCCAAAGAGCAATTTCACGAATCCTGTATCGGACCTCGTAGCCAGCGCTCTTTCTGGCCAGGAATCATCCATCGTTCAAAAGGCGGACCAGGGCGGGGATTTAATCGAAGGAGTCGTTCCCATCGCCTCCAGATGGGGAAAAGAGGCCATTGCCGGGGCCCTGGTCTTCAGCATTTTTGATCCCCACAGCATCATGGATGAAATCAATGCCATCAAAAACTCCTATGACGAATACAAGCAGCGGAAGGTTTTTGAAACTCCGATCAAGAGCAGCTATATTATTACCTTCCTGCTCATTACCCTTTTGATTATCTTTTCTGCCACCTGGTTCGGATTTTATCTGGCCAAGGGCATCACTATTCCCATCCAGAAGCTGGCCGAAGGCACCCGAAAAGTGGCCCTGGGAAACTGGGATTATAAAGTCACGGTTCAGGCGGATGACGAGATCGGAATGCTGGTCACTTCCTTCAATAAAATGACCGATGAGCTCCATTCCGTCCATCAAAGGCTGCAAACGACGAACCAGGAACTGGACCGAAGGAGAGACTATATCGAAACGGTTCTGGAAAATATCGCCTCCGGAGTCTTGACCATCATGCGTGATGGCCGGATCATCACCATCAATAACGCAGCCAGCAAGATGCTGCACATTTCCAAAAAAGAGGCCATAGCAGCCCCTTATCAGGCCATTTTCGGCTGCCCGAGCCTTCACGGGCTGCATGTGCTGCTCCAGAGCGTGGAGAAGCGGCAGAAGGCCGTTTATGAAAAGGAGGCCCATCTGCAGGTGGGGGGTGCGAGTGTCCACCTTCTGGTCAATATATCGGTCCTTCTCGATAAGGAAAATAATTATATTGGCATGGTCTGCGCCTTCGATGATCTCACTCAGCTCATTAAGGCCCAAAAAGTGGCTGCCTGGCAGGAGGTGGCCCGCAGACTGGCCCACGAAATCAAAAATCCCCTGACTCCGATTCAGCTTTGCGCCCAGCGTTTAAGGAAGAAATTCTATGAGGCGGATTCCGGTTATAAAGCAATTTTCGAAGAATGCACCGAAACCATCATCCAGGAAGTAAACGATTTGAAGACGATGATTGACGAATTTTCCCAATTTGCCAGACTCCCCCTGCCCAATCTGAAGCCCGAAGACCTCAATCATCTGATTACCACGGTTATAACCAGGTATCAGCAGATGTATTTTAATGTCCACTTCGAACAGCACCTTTCACAGGATCTGCCTCTGGTCAATCTTGACCGTGAACAGATAAAACGTGTGTTTATTAACCTGTTCGATAATGCGATCGATGCTATGGCAGAAGTCGGCCACGGGGAAAAAAGAATATCCGTAGTAAGTATTTATGACTGTACCGCGTCTAAAATAAGAATCGAAGTCAGCGATAATGGGAAGGGAATCTCTCCGGAAGATAAAGAAAAACTCTTCATGCCGTATTTTTCCACCAAAAGGGAGGGCCGGGGCTTGGGTCTGGCCATAGTCCACCGGATTATCGATGATCATAATGGCAGTATCACCGGCGTTGATAATCAACCTGCGGGAACGAAATTTATTTTACTTATCCCTGTCTAAAAGGCAGGAATTTTGCTATGATTATAGTAGGCATAGAAACTTCCACCAGGCTCGGCAGCGCAGCCCTGGTGAGTGAGAACGAGATTGTGGCCGAGTACATAATCAATACGAAGAGCCACAGTGAACAGGTATTGAGGGAAATTGATCAAATTCTGCTCAGTGCGGGAAAATCGCTGGAAGAATGTGAGGCAGTGGCAGTCTCAATCGGGCCGGGGTCATTTACCGGCCTTCGGATCGGAGTCAGTACGGCAAAAGCCTTGGCCTTTGCCATGAACAGGCCTATTCTGGGAATTTCGACCCTTGAGGCTCTGGCCTGGAATCTACCGTTTCCTTGCGGCTTAGTGTGTCCCATGATCGACGCAAGGAAGAGCGAGGTCTATACTGCGTTATACCAATGGAGCAAAGGAAAATTGCGAGTGCTCATTCCGGAAATGGCAGTTTCTCCAGAGACTATGATTCATCGATTGGATCGGTCGTGCAAGACAATTTTTGTAGGTAATGGCTCACACCTCTATGAGGAGATGATTCGTGCTGAATTCGGTGAAAAGGCTGAGTTTTCTCCCTGGCATCATAACTTTCCCAGGGCATCGGTGGTGGCGGGTTTAGGGCTGCACCGTTTGGCCTTACATCAGGTTGACAGGATAGAGACGCTGGTACCGACCTACCTGCGTCCTTCTGATGCCGAAGTAAACTGGGCTAAGAAACCGTGAAAATCAGCACTTTTTTTACCTGAGAAAATGAGAGACTGTAACAGCGGGGCAAAAAAAGGGAGGTGATTTTGGAAGTATCTTTCGGGTCGTAAGACTCAAGTGTTCGTTACTGTATGGTAGGAGATTCAAGGGCGTTTTCTCTGATTGTCTCAGGGGGGAGAAGAAGAGAGAAGGAACAGAAAGGATAAGAATTGTGAATACGAAAACCAGTAGGCTTTTGAAGAGATCTTTTATTATGGCATTTGCCTTATCGACCCTCGTAGTGCTCAGCACCGTCCCGGTAACCCAGGCCCAGTTGCTTGGCGGACTCGATCCGATGTACATGGGGCAGATGGCTACGAATCAAATACTGTCCGACCCCATAATGATGGGACTTATGAATCCACTGATGATGAATCCGCTTTTGATGGGCGGTTACGGTGGATTAGGGACCTTAGGGTATGGCGGATTGGGTGCCCTGGGTGGATTGGGATATGGTGGCCTGGGAGTGGGCGCTTATGCAGCCGGATATGGCTTGAGCCCCTTTGCTGGTGCCGGCTATGCGATGAGCCCCTATGGCTATGGCGCTACTACAGCATATAGCCCTTATGGCTATGGTTACGGCGCTACTACCGGCTACAGCCCTTACGGCTATGGTACTACAGGCTACAGCCCTTACGGCTATGGCACCACAGGCTATGGCTCTTATGGTTACGGCACCACCGGCTATAGCCCATATGGCTATGGCAGCACAGGCTATGGCTATGGCAGCACAGGCTACAGCCCATATGGTTATGGCTCAACCGGCTACAGCCCTTACGGGTACAGCACCACAGGCTATAGCCCATATGGCTATGGCAGCACAGGCTACGGCTATGGCAGCACAGGCTACAGCCCATATGGTTATGGCAGCACAGGCTACGGCTATGGCACCACAGGCTATGGCTCTTACGGCTCGACACCCTATTATTATAGCCCCAATTACGGTGCTTACAGCCAGTACTATACCAACCCCTATGCCAGTACCTATAGCTCTTCTAACCCTTACGGCACGACCTATAATCCTTACGGTACGGCCTATAATCCTTACGGTACCACCTATAACCCCTACACCAGCAGCAGTTATTATAGCGGCACTACCAATCCTTATTATAATTATTAAGGATTATAATTATTAAAGATTATAATTATCGAGATTTTTGCGATACTCAAAAAGGTGCTGGCAGGTCAAAAAAGACCTGCCAGCACCTTTTTCATTTCATGAAGTGCCTCTTCCGAAGAGCTACAGTCGCCAAGGTCGATCCAGTGGATATTCCCCATCTGGCGAAACCAGGTGAATTGCCGCTTGGCATAATGCCGGGTTTCTTTTTTCAGCAGATGGATGGCGTTCTCAAGGGAGGACTTTCCCTTAAGTGCTGCCACTATCTGTTTGTATCCAAGCCCCTGAAGAGCCGTTGAATTTTCCGAATAACCCGAATCAAGCAGCCCCTCGACTTCTGCAACCAAACCTTCCTCGATCATGGAGTCAACCCTTTTTTCAATCCGGCTGTAAAGATCGGCGCGATCCCTCGTTAATCCAATGATTCTGGTCCGGTAGCGTACCTTACGGAAGGCATGATCCTTTTGAAGTACAGAAATGGGTACGCCGGTTTTCAGGTAAACCTCGATGGCGCGAATCAGCCGTGGGCGATCCTTGTGGTGAAGCCGTTGAGCGGTTTCGGGATCGATTTCTTTGAGCCTCTCGTGCAGGTAATACTCTCCATGAGTTTCAGCCTCCTGACGAAGCTCTTCGCGCAGTTCCAGATCAGTCTCAGGCCCCTGAAAAAGGCCATGCAGAACAGCCTTGAGGTAAAGCCCGCAGCCGCCCACAAGCAGCGGAACTTTCCCTGCCCCGTGGATGCGATCGATAGCCTCGGTTGCTTCCCGCTCATACCTGCCCGCATTATACTGCTCGTCAGGGAAGACAATATCGATCATGTGGTGAGGAACCAGCGATCGTTCATAGGCGGAAGGCTTGGCAGTGCCGATATCCATGCCTTTGTAGATTTGCAGGGCATCGGCGCTGACGATTTCCGCTGTCCACGTCATTCTCTCTTTGCCTGCACGGGCCATTTCGAGAGCCAGATGGGATTTCCCGACTGCCGTAGGGCCTAAGACAACAGCCAGAGGTTTTTGGTCAATCTTCATCTTTCAATGCCTTCTCGACACGGATTTCTATGTCCTCTGAAAATGCTTCTCTAAAAGCCTCAGGTCAAGATGTATCGTGGTTGGACGGCCGTGCGGGCAGCGAAAAGGCATAGAGGTCGCCCGCAATTGCTCGATCAGGCTCCTCATTTCCTCTTTGCTTAAACGGTGGTTTGCTTTTATGGCTGAAGAGCAGGCCATTCGCTTCAGCAGTTCGTCGAACAGGCTTTGAGGATCACTTTTGGACAGCTCTGAGAAATCATCGAACATACCCTGGATGACCTCGCTGGGATCGCTTTTGGCGAGCAAAAGCGGAGTGGCCTTGATGATGAATGTGTCATGGCCAAAGTGTTCCATATCGAATCCAAGCAGGTGAAGCCGGGGCAGCAACTCTTTTGCTGACTCTTCAGTAGCCCCCGGCATCTCGAAGGTTATGGGAACCAAAAGCCTCTGGCTGTGGAGGGTCTTGGTGCGGTATTCCTGCTGTAACTGCTCATATCGGACCCTTTCATGAGCTGCGTGCTGATCCACAATGACCAGGCCCAGCCTGGTTTCAAAGAGAATAAAGGAGTTATCGAGCTGAATAAGATCACCCACCGGCAGAAAGAGCTGCCGGGAATCCTCGCTGCTCTGCCCGCCGACTTCGCTCTGCCGGATAGATCCGCCTTGCCGCGTGGTTTCCCCTTGTCTCGCGGTTTCACCCTGCTGGACAGTCTCACCTTGCCGGATAGCCTGGCCTTGCCGGACTGCCTCACCCTGCCGCGTGGTTTCCCTTTGCCGGACTGCCTCATTCTGCGGAGCTGCATCCTGTTTGCCTTCATCCTGGGGCATATCCACCGCCTCTGCCTGGCGCACATCCACCGCCTCTGCCTGGCGCACATCCACCGCCTCTGCCTGGCGTTCATCCACCGCCCCAGCCGCTCTGGCTGGAGCACAAGTATGGCTTTCAGTCTCAGACTGGAGTCGTTGTCCACCCGCTCCGTCCTGAACGAAAATCCCCCTTGCAGGGGCAGCGGGTGGTGCCCCTTCGAATTCATGAATCACCGTAGCTTGCGGTCCGTCGAGTGCAGCCGAAGAAGCAGGCACCATGATCCCGGGGGCCGTAGTCCGGGAGGTGGCCAGCCGATTTCGAATGAGGCTGACTACTCCCTCGAAAACCTCCTGTTGATTGGAAAACCGGACTTCGATTTTAGCAGGGTGCACATTCACATCGACCTCCTCAGGAGGGATCCCAAGAAACAGAAAAAAGACCGGGAACCGGTCACGCGGAAGTACCTGGCTATAACCCTCGGAAACAGCTTTCAGGAGAATCGGGCTTCGGATAAACCGGTTATTGACATAGGTATACTGAGAGAAGCGGTTTGGCTTCGTATAGGTGGCTTTTCCTATAAGCCCTTGAATTCTCAAGTCCTTAAACTCGCCATTAATTTCGAGCAGATGATCAGCGATCTCATAACCGTAAGCCTGCTGAATCCGCCCGGCCAGCGTTTTGACTGCCGGCATATACCAGACGGTTTTTCCGTTGTGCCTGAGCGTAAAGCTGATTCGATAATGGTCGATAGCCTCCTGGTACAGGATCTGAGTAATGTGGTTGAACTCTACTGCATCGCTTTTCATAAACTTGAGGCGGGCAGGAATATTCTTGAATAGAGAAAAAACTTGAATACAGGTCCCTAAAGGAGCCCCGATTTCAGAAACCTTAATCAATTTTCCTCCATCGAGAATCACCTGAGTGCCGATCTCTGCCCCCCTCTCCCTCGTAACGAGCGACAATCTGGCTACAGAGGCAATACTGGGCAGTGCTTCTCCCCGAAATCCCAGAGTGAGGATCTTGTGCAGATCTTCGGGCTCACGGATTTTACTGGTAGCATGCCGCTCGAAGGCCAAAAGGGCGTCGTGGCGGCCCATTCCGCAGCCATTGTCAATGACTTTTATTTCCTCTTTGCCGTAGCGGGAAAGATGTACTTCTATCGTGTCGCTCCCGGCATCGATGGCGTTTTCCACCAATTCCTTCACGACCGAGGCAGGCCGATCAATAATCTCTCCTGCGGCAATCATATTGGCCAGATTTTCCGGCAAAACCTTGATTCGCGGCATATTTTCCGTAGTGCGTGCTCTTGTCGGTAAACCAACAGAGCCGAATTATCTCTCTGTGGATAGAGTAAAGAGTAAGTCTACTGAAGGCTGAAACTTCGACCATCTCGTGCAGCAAAAGGAAAACAGTTGTCCTTGTGCAGGAAAAGGAAAACAGTTGCCGTGTCTCATGATCGAAAACCTGAAAAGACACGCAACGCGTCCCCTTCGCGGCTAATCTCCGACAGGGGATATTATATGCTGATCCTTAAGGTCAATACCTGAAGGTGCAAAAATGGCAACATTATACTCTGTACAGCTATCGCCTTCTTCTACCGGCTCGGTGCGGACAACGATCCCTTCAAAGGAAATTTTAGAGGGGGACTGAGTGTTTTGCTTTTGAGGCAGGAACAAGCTTACTTCTACATTCGTGAAGGGGGGGATATATTTGCTCAATTTGCAATATAATCCAAAACAGCTAATATTCTGAGTCTGAGCGCTTTGAGATCCTTTGGCAATAGTAATAGGGAGAGTCACTAACTCGAGGGGAATTTCTGCGATAAACCTTTTGGTTGTCCTTCTATCGTTTGATTCGACAATCATGACATCAGCCCTCCGCCTGGTATTCTTCATTGTGTGACCCACGTTTAAATAGTTCGGCTTTTTTTCGGAATACAGAGGAACATTTCTTAGCACCAACCTTAAAGTCCTGCAGGAGCCCGATGAACGCTGAATTCTCCAAAAATCTCGCCCAGGCACTTCTGACTACTCCTCAAATCGGTTATAATTCCAGGAAAAGATAGCCTGGTTCCTTATTGTAATTTATAATAAAAGTCCGCTCAACGATTTCCCCAAATCCTCATCTATTTTAATGACCTGACGCTTAATGTCAAGCTTTTTTGGATAGCTGCCTATTCTTATCCCCCTGACCCGCTTCACAAAAAGCGGGAAATAAGATCCTGCCTAATACAACGAAGCTTTCAACCGTCATTCTGAGCGAAGGCTTAGAATGACGTTGATAAGATAGCCAAGTGGAATCAAGCATCAGTGCAAGTTCCCACTTGAAAGTCTCGCTGTAGAGTTAGAACTGTTGAAAAAAATGAGTGCATGTCAATTAACTTTGCGAGAACTCTTCTTTTCCATGATCTACCTCATAAAGGTTAATGTAGGAGGGTAGCCAGACGGATTAAAAAAGCTATAATCGGCTAACTATCCATAAATCATGGAAAAGAAATTTATGAAACTAAACAATCACTTGCAGATAAACTTATAAAATATGTTCAGTAAACTTATTGAATCCAAATAAGATGCCTTGTTTAAGCGAATACTTCTAGTGGATCTTCACACTTGAAATTGTGGGGACAAGCGTTTAAATGAGGGACAAAAACAACCTCTCTCCTTCACAAATTCAGCCGTGAAGACCCACTAGGTTCTTAATAAAAACAAAACAGAGCATTTGCTGATGAATTCTTCTTGACATTCTTTTTCAGCAGTAGCAGAATAAATTACATTTTTTTTAATCAATCAAAGCCATCTGTCGAAGTATCTTGCCATGAGTACTCAATAGTCACACAAAAAAGGGGGGGAATCATAACGTGGGCACGCCATGTGTCATTAACGTAGATCTGGCTGATGTATTCGAGCAGCCTGACCAAAAGAAGCTACTTCATACGCTTGCCTGGGGCGATGAGGTCGATGTGCTCCAAACGACTGACAAACACCTTCGGATCGGCACGGTTAAATACGAGGAGAAATCGGACGGCAGTATTTTGCCGGTGACAACTGAAGCGTACATCTGCCCCAAAAAATCATCCGGCCTGAGACCATCCGATGTAGTTATTCCGCGGGAGGACAATAAGGTTCTCAAGGTGAATTTTGTCGATGTGCAGCAAGGGGATGGGACAATTATCGAGTCCCCGGATGGAAAGATCATTCTGGTGGACGGTGGCGATAATCAGCTCTTTGCCCGATATTTAGCTGCCCGTTTCCGGGGAACGAGTGCAGAAGAGCCCAAAAAGATCGACTGTATGGTCGTGACCCACGGCGATGCCGATCACTTCGCCGGATTGACGGAGATTCACGAGTCGGAGACCAACCCGAATCTGAAAAAGAGACTCTTCATAGCCCCGAAGCGGGTCTATCATAACGGCCTTGTGAAACGTCCGAGCAAGAACGGAGCCGGCAGATCCACTCCTGAGAAGGAACTGCTCGGCCCCACGGAAACCGTTGACGGTGAGACAATTCTGACAGGGCTTGTGGACTCTCTGCTTGATATGTCGGACACGGAGATGAACCAGCATTTCCGCCGGTGGAAGAAAGCCCTCGAGAAATGGAATGAGCGTGGCAAGATCGAGTTTCGCAGGATAGCCTTCGGTGATGATGATGCTTTCGATTTCTTTCAAGGCGACGACCTGGGAATTTCCGTTCTTGGGCCAATTCTGACCAGGAAGGGAGCAGTCACCGGCCTCAAATTTCTTGGCAAACCTCCGAAGGGGCCAAGGATCGGTCACGAGTCGATGGGTTTTGGCGAAGCGAATTTCAAAGGCTTCTCGGTGCCCCACACAATCAATGGCCATTCGATAGTTTTTCGCCTCCGGTACGGTGGGTTCAGCTTTTTGTTTTCCGGCGACCTGAACGACGAGGCCAGTCGCATCCTGGCGGCCAGGCACCAAAAGGGTGAAATCAATCTCCGTTCTGAGGTCTTCAAGGTGCCACATCACGGGTCAGCGGATTTTTCGGGTGCTTTCTTTCAGATGGTCTCACCAATCATCAGCGTCGTCTCAAGTGGCGATGAATCGGCCAGGAAAGAGTACATCCATCCCCGTGCGACCCTCATGGGTGCTTTGGGCCGGTATTCCCGGCTGGATGAACCACTTATCTTCGTGACCGAGTTGGTCGCTTTCTTTAACCTCGAAGGCTGGGCACGGCTGACTGATAAGAAGAAGGACGAGGAAAGAGGGGATTTTTTCGCATTCAGCCGCACAGCTTACGGCATTGTGAAGACCCGTACCGATGGCAGCCGACTGCTGATTTACACTGACAGCGGCAAGATAAATCTGAAGGAAGCGTATTGTTACACCCTCGATAGAAGCGGCTCGCCAGTTCCCTCCCCGGTCCTGAGAGCGTAAACCAACCGCAACTGCACGATGAACCAGCCAATGGCAGTAGTGGTTTATCAACTTAAAACGACAAGAAAGGAAGTATTTATGAAGAACTATGGTGTTCTAAAAGGAAGAGCAGTCAAATTCGATCGGGACAACGACAAGGATCCACACTCCGAACTTCTTATGGACGTTCAAGGTGTGAGTTACCGGATTGCTATCAATGTGCGATCAAGTCGTGGACCTAATTACAAAAGATTGGTCGAGTACTTGATCATGCACGATATCGGGCATCCGGTCGTCGACTCTGCGCGCAAGCTTCCTTTCGGCTGGAACGACCTGAGGGATGGAGTACAGGACGGTGCAGCCATTGACTACATCCGAAGCAACATCTTCCGCGCGGAGGACATGAAGCCGCTCGTACATCTCAAGCCTGGTCCGAATAACGATCTTTTCGAGCATGTAGAGGACCTTTTGCAGCGTGCCATAGTTGAGGATGGGGCTGTCGTGTACGCTTTCGGCGAAAAGTGGGGTCCTGAGGAGAATAAGAGGGATGAATACTTCCATTTCCTGCCCGGTAACGGCGTCCACCTGATCCATATGAACCAGGGCGGTAGCGGTGACAACAACGGTACCTACCGCGATGGCGCTCTTATCATAGATTTCCCCGGCTCTGGAACAGCTTCGGCGCTCTTTCTCAAGTTCCAGAATCAAATCTGGCACACTCATGAAGACGATGCCACGCCTATAGGCGACGCGCCAACTGTCCCCTCGATACCGATCCCGGAAGCAGACACTGTCGAACCATGGCCAGTGATCGCGTCAGATTCACCGTATCGTCTTGCACGCATCGTTGCCGCCATGGTAAATCCTCAATCTGGTGATCCCGGTCACGAATCTGTGACGATCCTTAACATTTCTGACCACACGCTGGACCTGGCTGGCTGGAAGATTCTCGACCAACACGACAAAGCCGACACGATCACAGGCAAGATCGAGCCTGGACAGGCGATTGTCGTTCGGCTTAGTGGAAAAGGAGCACAACTGTCGAATAAAGGAGGCACAATAACGCTCCTCGATTCTCGAGGACTCAAGGTTGACGGCGTCGCCTATACCAAAAAAGATGCGAAAGCTGAGGGCAGGCCGGTCGTCTTCTCGTGACTCCGGCTCGTACCTCTTCACAGCCAAGTTTGTGAAGACTGGATTCTAAGCCTTCGCGGGAATGACGATGATGGATTATCTTCATAAATTAAGGTGTGAGGGGGTACTAGTGGATCTTCACACTTGAAATTGTGGGGACAAGCGTTTAAATGAGGGGCAAAAACAACCTCTCTCCTTCACAAATTCAGCCGTGAAGACCCACTAGTGCCCTGGAAAACCCCAAAATCCTGGCAACAGGTGCAATCATTCATCTGGAATTGGGTTTTGGGATAGGCACTTAATGTTCCGTGTACTTAGAATCCAGTCTTTTCAATGGCTTATGGATTCCCGCCGCCATAGAGACTCTTTGCTTCGCTGGAGTGAAAAAGCGTGTCTCCGCAGGCTTTAAGCCTACAACGACACATATTTTTTAGGACATTGCATTTACTATCTTAGCTGAAAAAACTATAAGCACTATTGGATAGGTGATCATATGCAAGACAAATCCACCCCAAAAACCAAATCAGAATCCAATGCAACCACAACCCAATCGTTGCCTACAGCCCAATCGTGCCTGACAACTCAATCCTCCCCCACAATCCAATTCAACCCCACCCCTTCCCCAGCCGCAGCCAGGGTCAGCCTGGTCAGGTGTCCTGCCTACGAAAAGGATCAGCTTTACCCGGCCATTCAAAAGGCCCTGGACCTTTTGGGCGGCATCAGCCAATTCATCAAGCCTCAGGACAGGGTTTTAGTCAAAGTCAATCACCTCCCTCCGCCTTCTGCGCCGGAGCGGGGAATCGTGACCCATCCTGTCTTTGTAGAGCAGGTCCTGATTATCCTCAAGGAGAGCGGTCTCGGGGCGAAGGTGAGAGTAGGAGATGATATCGCCCTTGACCCCTGCGACGGATTTGCCGTTTCGGGCCTGCGTCAGGTCTGCGACAGGCTCGGAGTGGAATGCCTGAGCTTTCGTGAGGAAGGGTTTAAGCACGTCGCCATCCCGAACGGGAAGTCTTTGAAGGAGACGCACCTGGCCAGGGCGGTTCTTGAAACCGATGTTGTGATTAACCTGCCCAAATTCAAGACGCACTCTCTGGCCGTATTTACGGGTGCGGTCAAAAACATTTACGGCTGTCTTCCCAGCGGGCTTCGGGTTCGGTATCATGCTCAGTTTCAAGGGGAGGAGCGGTTCAACTCCTTGCTGGCGGACCTTTTTACAGCGGTCCGGCCACAGCTCAATATCATGGATGCGGTGGTAGGGATGGAAGGGGAAGGCCCTGCCAATGGGGACACCCGCAGGATCGGTCTCATACTGGCTTCAGCCGACGCGGTGGCCCTGGATCGAGTAGCCCTGGCAGTGGCCGGAATTGACCATGAGCTGGTATTTCACCTCAAGGATGCAGCCAGGCGGGGGGCTGGAGTTTATCAGTTGGAGCAGATCCAGGTCATGGGCGAGCGGCTTGAGGCGGTACGTATCCCGGATTTCAGGATCAGCCATACCTCTTTGGGGAGCATTAAAAAATGGATGCCTGACTTTCTTTTCGGGGCCATTTGCCGCCAGTTCGAAGCACGGCCCAGAGTGATTCCGGCAAAATGCCGCGGTTGCGGTGCCTGCGTGGGGGTTTGTCCGGCAGATGCCATCAGAATCGATTCCTCCTTTAGTCCCTCCGGTCTTGCCCGGATCGATAAACGGTGCTGCCTTGCCTGCATGTGCTGCCATGAAGCCTGTCGCTACGGGGCCATTGTCCCCCAGAGGAAGCTGGCAGGCCGGTTGCTGTCGGCCGGGGCGCGGAGCCTGCGCCGGTTACGGCGTCACATCTCTTCCTGAGCCATCCACATCCACACTTACAGGAAAGGCTATCGGCTCCGGCTCAGTTGCAGTGCCATATCTCTTCCTGAGTCATCCACATCCACACTACAGGAAAGGCTATCGGCTCCGGCTCAGTTGCGGCGCCACATCTCTTCCTGAACCATATTTACCACAGAAGTTTTTCCGCCTGAGATGGCAAGGTTTTCCCCTGCCGGCTTCTGGAAGAAGCGATAAGCGCACACCCACTTTCCATCGTCATGATTCTTTTGCGTGATCACCGAGATTTTGTCTCCCAGGTCCTGCAAAAGCCTGAATGCGTCCTCCACCGGCTTCTGTCCTTGGACTTGGTCCGGCTGAAGGGGCGGGAATGAGAAAAAGTTCATACCTGTTCTCATGAGCCAGGTTTCGGGACCTGCACTGCTTGAGGCGGCTGGCAGCGTTACGGTCTGGGCTGCCTTCATGTTCAAGAGGTAGATGCCTCCCGGGAACAGGGAGAAGGATGCCTCCGGGACGGTAAAAGAATATGAGTCCCCCTTCAGCGAATTCTTGATCCACCGCCCTGTTTGCTGGTCATAGGCGCTTAGCGAATAGAGCGAATCAGGGGTGAAATAGTTAAGGATAAATTGATGTGAATCCAGGAATTGACCCTCAGGCAGGACAGGAGAAAAAAGATTCATCCCAGGCAGCAGGGAAATCGTGATGTATGGTTCAATCTCAAAATCAGCCTTGATGGTAAAACCGATGCTATCATCCCGGGGAAAATCGGAACTATTGATGGGAATAGCCTCGACGCATTTCAATTCCGCATTCTTTCCAAACCCTGAAAGGGTTATTGCTCCTGAGCCGGTAGCAGAATTCAGAGGGAGGTTGACTCGTTGAATCAGGCCGCTGCGGGTAGTCAGGATCAGGGGACAGGATAAAGGCGCTTCCCCATAGGTTCGGGTGAGTTCGATGCGCACCGACCCCAGCCCTTCGGGCGCTAGAAAGCGGATGTACTGAGACGAGAGATGATTCAGGATGCCGGCAAAGCCTCCACGTCCACTGTCGTAGAAAACGTCGCTGTCAAAGAGGGCTGTTTCTTTATAATTGTCAAAGCAGGCAACGTGCCATACCTGTGGATACCATTCCCCCTCTTCAAATTCCCTGGTCAGGACCTTGATCTTGAACTCTTCCAGTTCAGAGGCCAGGCTGCTTCCACGGGAAATGAGTTCGGCCTTGATCAAGTCCAGGGCATTGCTTCCCTTGCCGCTTTGGAGCAGGATCTTCCTACCCCGCTGGAAAATGCTTCGCACGATATCCTGCCCATATTTTTCAGCTAGATGTTTGACCCAAATTGCTCCACCATATTCCTGATACGGTGCCCTCCTGTAGGTTAAACTGCTGGCATCCAGCGGCAGAAAAGGCCATTCAGCCCAGCCGTTATTTTCCCTGCCGGAGAGGCCGATGAAATGACCGAGACTGTCATAGTAAGACTCTCCGGCATCCCACCTGCCATTTTTATTGATATCGTCATAACGCTCGCCAAGGTAGTGCAGGTAATCATTGACCTGGTCAAAGACCTCATCCTCCATCCAGACAGCGCTGTTTTCCTCCCACCATTGATCGTTCCACTCGGTATAGCCATACTGGATGGCATGAAAAAACTCGTGGGCTACGGTAACCTTCATGGCACCGAGAGCGCTCCCCTCAGGATCTTGGTTCGGGGGGAGCTGGATGTCACTATAATTATTGCTTATAACCATATAAGGGTGATTTTGCTGATCGATGCTGGAATACCCATAGTTGGAAATCCCCATGATATAGCAGTCGAGCTGATAGTTGCCATCAAATGAAATGAGAGTAGATGGCGGGGTGTATCCCATGGCTGCCACCTCCTTGGCCCATGCTGCTTCAAGAGCCTTGCCTACAGCCAAAACATAGGGGGGAATTGTAAGAACAACACCTTCGGAAGCGGAAACCGCATCTCCCTGACTGCTGTCCAGCGTATAGTGAATCCGGAAATGCCCCCCTGTCGTATTGTAGACAAAAACTTTCACCGGACCATAAGAAAGATCCTGCAAAGTACCACTTGTCGGGCGATAGAGTATGAACCGGTTTTGCTCATCCAGAAGTTCCGGATGCTTGAGTGCTGCCCGAATAAGCGGAGTCGCACAGCGGGGAAAAAAAGAGGATGGAACGGAAGCCGACCGCTGCAATCCTCTTCCCTTACGCGGAAACAGCGCAGCTATCTGCTGATTCAGCCATGCTCGCATTTGTTCCTGGTCAGCGGTACCGGAATTATCAAAACCAGCCGGCTTGTCAACGGACCGGGCACCGCTCTGTCCTGGTCGGCAAAGAAGGAGGAATGCACTCATGATATAGATGGAAAGCACATATAGAGAACGGGATAACACGAATCGAGATGGACCCTTCACGAAACTTCCTTTACCCATGAGCATGAACTTCGGCTTCTTCCTTTACACTCCTCCCTTAATGTAATACCATCTTGTTGTATTTTTGTCAAACATCATGAAATCTGAATTCGGGGATTCTGAGTTCTGCGACTCAGGAGTTTTTCGGAATTCTTGAATCCTGAGGTTCTGAGTTCCAGGACTCTGAATCCTGAGGTTCTGAGTTCCGGGGTTCTGAATCCCGGCATCGTTAATCAGTCACCTTTTTGGAATACCCTACTGATCTCCATGAAATCCTTGCTAATTGGTCAACACATTGTTATACTGCGATTGATTGAGAAATACCATGCCAGGAGGGATGTGCACATGGGAAAATTATCTTTTCCGATTTTTATTCTGGCGATGGTTCTGGTTCTCTTACGATTCTTTCCTTTAGGAGCCTTTCCTTTAGGAATCTTTCCTCCTCTAGAAGCTGAGGAAAGAATAACCGATGCCGGAGCGGGAATAAAAACCAGAGCGGGAATAAAAAAAGGAAGTAAAGAGGAAAATCTCGTCTATCTGGTTAAGGTCAGTGGAGAGATCGACCGGGGGTTGGTCCCTTTCATCAGCCGGGTGGTCAGGCAGGCGGACGAGGAGGGCGCACGGGCGGTGATTCTGGAAATCAACACCTTTGGCGGACGAATGGATGCGGCTGTCGAAATTCGGGATGTTTTGCTGAATTCAAAGACTCAAACCATCGCCTACATTAACGAGCGGGCCATATCCGCCGGAGCCTTGATTTCCCTCGCCTGCCAGAAAATCACCATGGTCCCCGGGGCGACGATCGGAGCGGCGACACCGGTAACGATGTCCCCCTTTGATCAGACAATGCAGCCTGCCAGCGAGAAAGTGGTCTCCTACTTTCGCAAAGAGATGAAAGCCACTGCGGAGAAAAATCATCGCCCCGCACTCCTTGCCGAAGCCATGGTTGACCCTGATGTAATCATCGAGGGGCTGACCGAAGGGAAAAAGCCGTTGACTCTGACTGCATCGGAAGCCCTTCAGTATGAGGTGGCAGACTTTGAAATCTCGCATGGGATTGATGAAATCCTGCAAAAGTTCGATCTTCAGCCAGCCAGCCTGATGGAAGAGCGAACGAACTGGGCCGAAAAATTTCTCCGGCTTGTAGGCGGCAGCCTGTTCAGTTCCCTGCTCCTGACCATTGGTCTTCTCGGCCTGATTATGGAGCTGAGAACCCCCACCTGGGGGATAGCCGGAACTGTGGGCTTGATTTGCCTGGCCGTTTTCTTCTGGGGACATGCGGTTCTTCACCTGGTCGGATGGGAAGAAATTATTCTTCTTCTGATCGGCACGATCCTGCTTTTGTTGGAGGCCCTTGTTATCCCCGGCTTTGGTTTGACGGGAATACTCGGCCTGATAGCCCTGGCAGCGGGTCTTACCTTGAGTCTGGTGGGAAAAAATCCAAACATGTGGGAAATCTGGGGAGCTGTATCGCAAATCGCGGTTGTTTTCCTCATCGTCCTGATTGCCTTTGCCTTCTCGTTGAAATTCCTGGCCAGGAGCGCGATAGCGCAGAGACTGGTACTCCATGCCCGTTCCGGCCATGGTTCAAAGTCTTCGCCACCTGCAACGCCCTCTGTGCCGGACGCTCTCCCTGTGAAGGGGGAACAACCTGCGCCACCTGCGGAGGTATCCGGCCAGGCCAGGAGGGAACCGCCTGAGCAGCCCATGAGAGAATCCGCGCAGGCCGAGGGAGGGCCCGCGGCGCCTTGGCCGCCAGTTTCAGGGGAAACGAAAACGGATACTCTCACCCCGGACCTGATGCAGTATCTCAACCAGCATGGTGTGGCCTTTACGAATCTAAGACCTGCGGGCAAGGCCGAATTCGGGAAAAAACGTCTCAACGTGATCACAGAGGGCGATTTTATCGAAAAGGGCTTGCCGGTTCGAATCATTCGTGTGGAGGGTACGAAGATTATAGTCCAAAAGATTGAGAAAATGGTCCAAGAGATTGAGAAAGAGGAGAAAACCTGATGTACCGGCTCGTAATATGGCCCATTCTGATTGTGCTGTTCCTGTGTCTGGGGCTTGTGCTGGGATTGAATATCGTGACCATCGGCGTCCTGCCCATTATCATCGTCCTGCTTTTCGTTGTGGGATTGATCATGATGCTTATCGAGGTATTGATTATCCCCGGCTTTGGCATTGCGGGCATTCTGTCCATCTTTTTTCTGGCTACAGGGATCTATCTGTCATGGACCGGCTTGAACCTGGCCTGGGCGGTCGGGACAACTCTGGTCGGCATTTCATCCATTGTCCTGACGATTGCTTTTTTAAAGAAGAGCGGCCTGACCGGCCGCATGGTACTGAAACACCACGTCGGAAAACCTGCACCTTCGCCTGCTGTCCCTGACCAGGCAGGGGAAATCGGGAAAAACCAGGCAGAGGGAACCGGAAAAAAAGATTCGGTCATTTTCGTCGGGCAAACCGGTCTGTCCATATCTGATCTCAGACCAGCGGGAATAGCCAATTTTCAGGGGCATCGCCTGAATGTACTTACGGATGGTACCTACATCAGGAGAAATACCCAGATTAAAATCATCAAAATCGAGGGAAACCGCATATTCGTAGAGGAAGACCGTTAACATAAGGGTTTGAAAAATGATGTTTGTTCAGTAAGGCCTTTATCAGCCTAACTTCTCACTAACCTTGGAGGCTTAAGCCATGCCTATCGTAGCATTGCCAGTCGTTATTCTTGGTTTTATCATTGCCTTTTTAATTCTCTTTACGTACCTTATTCCGGTCCCGCTCTGGATTGCTGCCTGGTCCTCCGGAGCATATGTAGGAATCACGAACCTGATCGGCATGAGGTTCCGCCGGGTGCCTCCCCACGTTGTGGTCAATGCCAGAATCAGCGCGGTCAAGGCAGGGCTGGATATTGCCATCAACGACCTCGAAGCGCTCTTTCTGGCGGGCGGGCATGTCGAATCCGTTGTCAAGGCGCTCATCTCAGCAGACAAGGCAGGTATCAAGATGGGTTTCGGTGTTGCCTCCGGCATCGATCTTGCCGGCAGGAATGTGCTGGAAGCGGTCCAGATGAGTGTTATTCCCAAGGTAATCGAGACTCCGGTCGTAGCTGCCGTTGCCAAGGACGGCATTCAGGTTCAGGCCAAATCCAGAGTAACCGTGCGGGCCAATATGGAACGGCTGGTCGGAGGCGCCGGACAGGAAACCATTATCGCCCGCATCGGAGAGGGAGTGGTCACGACGATCGGGTCCGCAGCCTCCTACAAGGACGTTCTGGAAAATCCCGATTCCATTTCCCGAACCGTCCTGGCCAAGGGGCTGGATTCAGGGACCGCTTTTGAGATTTTATCCATCGATATTGCCGATGTAGATGTTGGAGAAAATATCGGTGCGAGGTTGCAGACTAAACAGGCGCAGGCTGATAAGGAAATCGCTCAGGCGCAGGCTGAAAGCAGGCGAGCTCTGGCCGTGGCCATGGAGCAGGAAATGAAAGCCAAGGTACAGGAGATGAAGGCAAAAGTTATCGAGGCAGAAGTCCAGGTGCCTCTGGCCATGGCCGAAGCCTTCCGCAAAGGGAATCTCGGAGTTATGGATTATTACCATCTTAAAAATATTTCTGCCGATACGGAAATGCGAGAATCCATTTCAAAAATGGGAGGAGAAAAACCCGCTCCTCCGGGCGGCCATGCGCCAAAGCCTGAAAAAGATAAGAGTTAGCGCTATGGATAAGATCGTTGAACTTATCATTGTTTTTTATTTTATCAGCGCCTTTCTCCGGTTTCTGAAGAAAAGCCAGCAAAGGAAGGATCATCCCTCTCATCCTGTACCGCACAAAAGACCAGCACCTCCCCCCCTGCCGCCGCAGACAGGAACGCCGACCGGGAGGGAGGAGCCGATGCAGCCTGGGTGGAGAGAGCCGATGTCTCCTTACCCTTCACGCAGCAGAATGCCGGGGACTCCTCCTTCGGGTCCACCCGTACTCACACCAAGAGAACGCGAAGCCCTGGATATTCTGGCTGAGTGGGAGCACAGGGCCAGGGCTCGAAGAGGAGGCGCAAAAGAACCGCAAATTCCGCCAGGGAGAGGAACATCACCCGGCAGGATACCTGAAGTTCCCTCCCCCACAAGGGCCGAAATTCCGGCCGCGAAACGCCCCCCCCTGCAACGTCCGACTCAACCAGGGGCCGCTCCGGGAACTATCCCTGGGAAAGCACCTTCGGTTGCGAAGCCGGCGACAATGGAAGCAATGGAGGTGCCAGTGACGATGAAGGAAATGGATGAGGAATTTGCACCGACCGCTCTCATAGAGCCGGCAATTTCCAGGGAGAAAGGAGCTGAAGGGAAAATTGTTTATCTCAGCCACCCGGATATGCTCTGGCAGGGGATCGTCATGTCTGAAATTCTACGCCCTCCTGTAGCCAGGAGAGCCCCTTTTCTCCCGCCCTACCTGCGAGGATGAAGATGAAGGAGAACACCCGGTCATGAAGCCTGCAAATCCCTCAAATCCTGTGGATCCTTCAAATCCTATGGGTCCCACAGGTTCCATAAAGACCAGGGCAGCCTATCTGAGCGATTCTGGCCGCGTAAGAGCGAATAACGAAGATTATCTTCTGGTGGATGAAGACCGGAACATCTTTATCCTGGCCGATGGCCTGGGTGGTCATCAGGCTGGAGAAGTTGCCAGTAAACTGGCCGTAGAGACAGCCTATGCCTACCTGAAGGACATGATCGAGGGAGATGGCGAAGAGATGACCGACTTCGAGCTGCTCAAAAGGGCCATCTTCCAGGCTCATGAGGCGATCAGGGCAAAAGCAGTGGCTGATCCCGCCTTTCTGGGCATGGGAACTACCCTCGTCGCTCTGATCATCAGAGAGAATATGGCATCTATTT
>JBFMGO010000053.1:0-36464 GCA_040752695.1 bacterium | reverse complement strand
GCACTCGAAAAGAGGAAAGGCAATTTTTCCGGCTATCATTTTTCCGGCTATCTATGAGCCTTAAGGCTGTCCTTTTTGAAAAAGAGCCCCAAGAAGCATCCGTTAAGAGAATCCCCCCCGTTTTTCCATGATATCCGCGATACGCTCACTTGCTCTCCCATCCCACAGGGGCGGCACCGAACCTTTTTTCGCGGTCCCGGTCAGGATCCGGCTGGTCTCCTCCTTGAGTCGCCCCATGTTTTGCCCCACCAGCACGTTTGTACCTGAGGTAATCGTAATCGGACGTTCTGTATTTTCCCGTACCGTCAGACAGGGGACGCCCAAAAAGGTAGTCTCTTCCTGGATTCCCCCTGAATCGGTAATGACAACCTTTGCCCGCTGCTGCAAGGCCAGGAATTGCAAATAGCCTATTGGCTCAATCAGCTTGAACCGTGAGGAGTCGATCTTTAGATTTAAGCTCTGAAGCCTTTGCCTGGTGCGAGGATGAATAGGGAAGATGACCGGAAGATCCTGACTGATTTCGTTCAGGGTAATGATAATGCCGGTGAGCATATCAGGATCATCCACATTTGAGGGCCGATGCAACGTGACCAGAGCGTAGGGAGCAAGGATGAATGCAGGCAGGCCATTATCTCCTGAAGACTCAGATGCTGGGCCGTCCATCGAAAGTCCCTTCAAGATTTCGTCGTTTGCTTTTGGGAGCAATCTCACCAAAGTATCGATCATTACATTCCCCACCAGGTGAACCTTCTCTTTGGGGACTCCCTCCCGCATCAAATTTTCATCCCCGTCCAGCGATGGAGTAAAGAGCAAGTCAGCGATTTGATCGGTGAGCAGGCGGTTGATTTCTTCCGGCATCGTGCGGTCAAATGAGCGCAGGCCAGCCTCGACATGCCCGACGGGAATGCCGAGCTTAACGCTTACCAGAGTAGCGGCCACTGTGGAATTGACATCACCGTAGACCACGACCAGATCGGGCCTTTGCTCCTGCACCACCGGTTCAAAGCGGCTCATGATCTGGGCTGTCTGCTGGGCGTGTGACCCCGAACCAACCTCCAGATTAAAATCAGGCTTCGGTATCCCTAACTGACCGAAGAAGATATCCGACATGTTGCTGTCGTAATGCTGTCCTGTGTGGACTATGGTTTGCCGAATGCCGTCCTTGTGCCCCAGAGCCGCCGCGACCGGAGCCGCTTTCATAAAATTGGGCCGGGCACCTACAACGTGAAGAATGTGCATGGTAACTTACTCCTTTTTTATTCTCTTTGCAGTTAACGAAAAATGAGTGAATCTCGTTGATAGGGATTTGTTTTAAGTCATGAAAAATTCCTCCCGGACTCGGATTTATTATGGATCCCTTCTGGCTGATCCCCTGCGGCAATCTGCCCTCCCCGGTGATTGTATTTATTGAAAACAGAAGGAATCTTTACGCAAGGATATATCAGGGCATGAGTTTTGCTTGTTATCCTTGGGATAACTCAACAGTATCAAAAATTTTCATTTTTATTAAGGATAAGGGAGTGGGAGTAATTGATCAGCCGTTGCAGGAATTGAGCGAGGGTTGAGAGAGTGATGTACATTTGACTCTATGATGCATGAAAGGGAACCGTCGGTACGCCGGATTAATAACAGTCAACATCTTATCCATGAGCAAGGAGTATATATTCTATGCACAAGAGAACCGAGAAAACAATGATCTCCCATTTCTTCCTTACGGTAATTGGTGTTACATGCTTCCTTTTCCTATCAGGAGGAAATCCCCCGGTATATGCAGTGAGCATTCTTCACTCGTATGAGATCATGGAAATACCAATGTCAAATCCAGCGCAGACTTCTTTGCAATCCTCCGCGCAGTCCTCCGCCATGATAAGCAGTACGTCTACAGTTACTGCTGCTGCCACTACATTCACTTCCAGCTTTGGCCCCGGAGCTACGGCCAGCGTAACGATGCAGAATGCGTTTAAACAGGCTGTCGATTCCTGGTCTTCCCTTTTGAGCGATCCGATCGCCGTCAATTTGAGTGTTGACTATCAACCGCTTGGAACAGGGATCCTTGGCCAATCGTCCACGCAGCTCCTTTATGGACTATATGGCAGCGTCCGCAACATAGTGTCCCAAAATGCGGGAGAAGTGAACAATGTGCGCGAAGATGCCTTGCTTCCCAATCTGCCAACTAATTATGACTTGAATACTTTTGACACTTTTTATCCTAACAGCGGCATTTCCTATATATCTCAGGCTAACTATCATGCGCTGGGGGGATCCGGAAGTGATACTTTACCTGATGCCACTATTACCTTTTCGAGTAATTTCCCCTGGGATTTTGATCCATCTGATGGAGTTGATGCAGGCGCATTTGATTTCGTCGGCATAGCCATGCACGAAATAGGACATGCGCTTGGGTTCACCAGTGGAATTGATATTATCGATAATCTTTTAAAATATAACCCATTGCTGGTCAATCAATACCTGGGGCCGATGCCGCTTGACTTTTTCCGGTTTCAAACCAGTGCCTTGACAGATCCATCATTCGACTTTGCCACCACACCCCGCATCCTCGTCCCCGGAAGCTACACCCCAGGAGATACACAATCTTTCTATTATAGCGATGGAAGTGTGCTCATGTCAACCGGCCAATACTATGGTAACGGGCGTCAGGCATCTCACTGGATGGACGGCCTTGGGCTTGGAATAATGGATCCAACCGCTGCTCCGGGTGAAGTGCTTTTGGTTACTGATAATGACCTGATTGCTCTGGATCTCATCGGCTGGGATATTGCCAAATTTAACGGTAGTGCGTCTGTACCGATACCATCCACAAGCGTTCTATTCCTTTTCGGGCTGATCGGAATGGCAGGAATCAAGAGGAAAGCTGGCTGGTGATACCTTTCGTCCTGTATTCTTCAGGCGAGCACCATTATCTGCTCTTTTAATGAACAGCAGCACGTGTCCCCAGAGTGAACATTCGAACAGGCCTTATGGCTTATCGGTACCTTTTCGGGAAGGACATGGCCTTGAGTTCGGATTACCAAAAGAGTCTCCTTGAAGCTGTTTTGGCAGCAGAATGTTTTAGGAAATCGGGCTCTTAACCCTGATCTTAAAACATCCTGCAATAAATACCTCTATCTCTTGAAATGGGGTCTTTGAGATAGCCTTATTAACTCGATCGGGGGGTAAATGATATGTTGATATGTCGAATTAATTTGTTGATTTTAATATTACTTACCCCTGCTGCTGTGAGAAGACTACGATTTTTTATGACACTGCTCATATCTTTTATACACCATCGCTCACTTTTTACTGAAAGAATGGTAGAAAAAAGTGGCATGGATTTTGCTCATTTCTCTGACCAATTACTGCCAGGCAATAACCGGCAGGAAAGGAGTGCGAAGAGTTTCTGCAAGAGGGAGAAGGCACCTAAGAGAATGCCTGGAGCTTATTTTAATGAAGAGAGTCCAAGCCGTGTTAGCTTTTCTTATCAATCACTATAACAGTCAAGATTGTTTGAAAAAGGGGTGATTAAAGATTAAGTAAGAAAATTGGTTATGGATTTTTCCAACGGAGACGATTCACCTTTTTTACCTGATCCACCCAAAGGGAGAAAAAAACTTATGAATAAAGTAAGACTCGTTTCAGTTTCGATGCTTTCAGTCCTTGCGCTTCTGGGTGTTTTAGTATCGAATGCCAAAGCTACAACTGTTGGTCCATCTTTGGCATTAACTGTCTTTACCAGCAGCAGCGATTCCGTGACAACAGAAATCCCATTAGATGTCATGAACGAGGGTGATGGGACAATATATTCGGCTGAAAGTATTTTCGATGGCGGGACATTAAGTTTCAAGAGCTCAACTGACCCTGATGCATTGCTTATCTTTGCTGTTGGCTTTACGAACAATTCCAATAGCGTTCAAACATACCATTTCACAACGGCACCAATTCCAATAACCATACCGGTTAACCCAACTACGGTGAGTTCCTCTTTATCTTACAGCTATACGGATGGCCAGGCCAATGGTATTCATGTAAAGCCGGTAGCTCCGGGAAGTTATATTCAAAAGAGCTCTATTATTACCTCGGGTGGAAGTACGATCTCGTTGGGCATTGACATTGATAATGTTGGTTTTGACGCCACTGGTTTTAGTACCACAAAATCCTATGCAGGTCCGGCAATTAACGTAGGTCCGATAGCAGGTCCTTATTCAGATGGGACATGGGCTTCATTAATCGTTGATATAGACCTTACCCTTTCTCCCCATGACAGCGTAAGCTTAAATGGATCGACAGAGATTAACGCTGTTCCCATACCGCCTGCCGGCGTACTCCTCCTCTTTGGTCTGGTTGGAATGGTAGGGATCAAGAAAAAATTTAACTTATCTAATTAAGCAGTTCCCTATCCTAACGAATAAACAACTGTTAGAAGATAGTCAAGGGTAAGAGTCAACAATGACTCTTACCCTTTTTTCTTTAAGGGTGGTCTACTCCCCTTTTAGTAGGAAGAAAGGCCCCATGAGCGGTCATGAAAAAGGATGTTCGAGAAATGCCCACTCCATTTTCAATAACTGCCAGGGCATTCTGGCCCAGTGTGCTAAGAGCTCGAAAATTGCTCAACAGTTCCATCTCCTCTGTGAAGAACAGTACTCTTCATTTTATGGCTGCTCATTCATAAAGCCCCTCCCTCCAGGCCCTCTGTCCGGAAATAACACAGCCCTTATCAGGGACTTGTGATCAATGTGGTTAAAATAAGCGCAAGACCTTTTCTTGTTACGGCCGGTTTTCAAAAGGTGTGTTCCTGATGTTGAAAATCCCCTCCCCCGTCCCCTTTACGAATGGAGGAGTAGCAAATGCCTTTGGAAAGGGGAGGGCAGAAAAACTGGGGGGGGCAGAAAAACTGGAGGGCAGAAAAGATGGAGCCTGATCACACAGAAAAACCGCTCTAGGGAATACAAAGGGTGGAGGTGACTGGTCGCGTGTGTATGCGGCGATCCTGGCCCCGGTAATCGGAAATGATGAATTAATTGTAATGTATTAACGGTGATGCATAATCGATGTAAATCATACATCTTATCAGAGAAGGAGAACAGGGATAATGAATTGAGGGGGAGTATTGGCAAGCTAAGCGCCTTCCCTCATCGAGCGGGAAGGTGCTTAGCTTTTTTGAACCCTTCAAGAGAGAGCTTTCAGGCACAGTCTCGAAAGCAGTCTTTCAGGTAAGATCTCGAAAGCAGTACAGGTGAGAAGGATTAAAACTTGAGCAAAGGCAGCAAGAGGGGTAGGGGCAGGAGAGAGTATGTGTCAGTGCAGGTTGCGATTTATTGTTTTTCCGTTTAATTTTCCCTTAAAAGCGGCTATGCTAACGAAGCCGACGAACAAGAGGAGAAGGGAGCTTGGGAGAGGAACAATGGTGTCTTGATCAAAGAGCAATGATCTATCACGCGAGAGTGCAGCAAAGGCAATATCTTTTTCCCCCTTATATATATCGCAGGGGGAAAGGTCGAAGAGCACTCCATACTTTTTATTCAAGCCGTTTAAACTGATATCAAACGTATGGATATACCCCGCCTCAGTATTGGCCAGAGGGTCTTGATTATCGAAAATTCCATCGGGTGTAAAGTCAGTTTCATCGAAATTGAATAATATTTGGGTATAATAGGTATTGAATACGCCATGCGAGTGTATGCCGATCGGCTGCCCAAAGGAGAAACTGTCTGAGCTGTAATTACTATTGTTAACGCTTACGGAAAAAGGGCACGGTGAGTTGCTTACCTTTGTTCCATTCAGACCCACCAGAGCACAGGTAAGGTAAAAGTCCTGCTTTACTACATCAGGAGCATTCTTTTTCGGAAGGTAAAACAATGCCTGGAGAGTAAAAGAGGGATCTGAAATGAGGATATCTTCATCAAAGGGGGCACAAGATGTATTCTCTTCGTAGTGATCATGGTGGATATCAGGGCAGTAGAGTCTCAGGGTTGGTATTGCATAGCTACTGGTTGAAACGATCAGGATGATATAAAGAACCGTGTAAAATTCTAGAAATATTTTAGAATTTTTCACCTGCAATCTCCTCCTTCCGTTACTTTCAGCCGTTTAGGGCTATCTTTCGATGCCGAGCATCCAGTGCTATCTTTCGGCTCATGGTTGCCATGGGTACCCTGGTAACCCCGGTAACCATGGTCATCAGGGTTACCAGGGGTATCAGGATTATCAGAATTATAATTTTGCCTTCCCTTTCAGTTTTTCCAGTTCTCTTCTGGCCTTTTCATTTTCGGGTGCATTCCCCTCTGCCTCAGCCGCCTTCGTGAAAAGCTCCTGAGCCTTCTTCAGATCACCATCACTCAGGTAGCACATTCCTGCATGATAGGAATAGGCTGGATCATTCAGTTTTTCCAGGTCCATTTTTGCAAAAGTATCGATCCCCTTTTTATAATCTCCTTTCTTATAATAGACCCAACCCAGGGTATCCATGACGGGAGGCCACTTGGGGTAATCTTTCGTTGCCTTGCTTGCAATCTGCTCGGCTCTCTCTAAATTTTCCTTTGAGGGAAAGTATTCAGCGTAGATATAGGCCAGGTCATTAGCGGCCAGGCTGAATTCCGGGAATGCCTGGATAACGTTTTCAAAGGCATCCCTGGCCTTTTCATATTGGCCGTCGATGAAATACAAGGACCCGATCATATAGCCCGGATAGGGTTGCTGGGGATGCCTCTTCCCGATAGTGCCAAAGCATTCTATCCCCTCTTCGAGCATGTCTTTTGTCTGATAGAGTTTCCTGAGATCCAGGTAGGGGGGGAGCCAGTCCGGGCGTATATTGATAGCCTGTTCAAAGGCATCCTTCGCCTGGTCTTTGTCTCCTCTTGCCTTGTAAATACGGCCTATAAGGTCATAAATGGCAAAATCGCTGGAAGAATCCTTAAGATACTCCCTGCATTTTCGGAGTGCCTCATCCGATTTATTTTCCTTCATCAGGGCATTTACCAGCATCCCCAGGGTGCTCAGAGATCGCGGGTAGGCCCCCAGCACTACTTCGAACTCTTCCGTAGCCTGTTCGTGATTGTTCTGGGTACTGGCGACAATCCCGAGCCGGTAGTGAGCGCTGTAGTTATTCGGGTCCAGTGCAAGCACACGGCGGTAATATTTTTCCGCATTGGCTGTATCCCCTTTCTGGAAGTAGATATCTCCCAGTTTGCCGGTAGCGTAGACATTGTTCGGTCGCTTTTCGACAGTCGCTGTGAGCTGATCAATGGCCTCCTGCAAGGCACCTTTCTTCAGGTGCATATCGATGAGGGCATCGAGCGACGGACGAAATCCCGGCTCAAGTGCCAGGGTTTTTTTGAAATAATCCACGGCCAGGCTCTCTTCTTTATTTAAAAGATGCGCTCTGGCTAATTGGTCGTGGGCCAGTATGTTATTGGGCTCCTCGTTAAGGCAATATCTGAATTCTTCAACTGCTTCCAGTCCTTTTTTCTCTTTCAGGAATATCTGGCCCCGTATAAAATGGGCCCGGAAATCCTTTGGATTCTTTCCCAGGACGGTTTTCAGTTGCTCCATGGCTAATGCAGGTTTATTCTGATCCAGGTAGAGCGCTGCAAGCTGGCTGAGTGCATTCAGGGATTCTTCCTTCTCGGGATCTATCTGGAAGGTATCTTTTAAAAGCTTCACTGCTTCGTCGGTCCTTTGGTTCTCTTTATACAGCTTAACCAGCTCAAGGCGCAGCTTATAACCGGGAGATATATTTTTGATGCCCTCTTGCAGGGCTTTTTCTGCATTATCCAACGTTCCCTCAGCAGCGTAGAGTCTGGCCAGGAGAATCTGATATTCCTCCTTTTTGGGATTTTTAGCTATCATCTCGCTTAAAACTCTTTTCGCTTCTTTCGTTTTATGAAAGCGCTGGTAAAATTCAGCGAGGATAAGATAGTAATCCATGTTATCAGGATTGATCTCGGTGACTTTTTTAAATGTTTCCTCGGCTGCATCCAGCTTTTGCTTGTCAGTATAAAGATCGCCCAGTAACAAAAGAAGTTTTGTTTCCCGCGGTTTTTTGGAAAGCCCCTGTTTCAGTATGGATTCTGCCTTGTCGGGCTCTTTTTGGCTGATATGAACCATGGCAAGCTGCAAGTACGCTTCGATCTTCTCGCTATCAAGAGCGAGCACTTTCTCGGCTGTTTCCTTGGCTTGTAACCAATTTTGTTGAGAGGCATAGACAGCGGACATTTGGAGAAGGGCATTGATATTTTCCGGCTCCCTGGCAAGCACAAATTCGGCCTTCTCGGCAGCTTTTGAAAACTCTTTGGCCAGAAGATAAATCCGTCCGAGGAGCAATTGGGCCTCCAGGAGTTCCGGGTTGAGCTCGACTGCCTTGTTGGCCAGGCCAAAAGCTTTTTTGAAATTTTTGAGGTAATATTCGCACTTGCCACTCATATAGTAGCCATCCGCAAATTTGGGATCGATCTGAAGGGTATTTTTAAACTCCAGTCTGGCTCGAACATAATCCGATTTGTCAAAGAGTTCCATTCCCTTTTTATAAAATTTATCCCTTCTCGCCTCACGCCCTCCACAAGCCGCACATATGATTATGATACCAGTCAGGACAGTAACTTGACATAATTTTAGCCGTTGCTTTTGCATCTTTATTCCTTTCTAAACCAAAAGAGCAGATGCACAGGTCAAACCAAGTGTGAATAAAATAGACCAGAGCATGAAAGAGAACTTTTCATCTTTCAGCTTAAAGAAGAAAAGTTCAATGTAGAAAATCATAAAAAGAGTTCGTATCGTTATATTCTTAAGATGGATAAGTTCAGGGTATGCCCTGGGAACAAAGAGGATAGAGATTACCCCTATCAGGAGCAGATAATCCATCGTGGAAACAGGGACACTCTCGGCTGTAGTGACGAGATAGAATATGTAGCAGATACCCATTGACAGGAATAACATATTGAAGACGGTCGGGAAAAGACTGGTCTGTGATTCCATGGAAGAGATGTAGAACAGGCTGAGAAAATAGGCTGCAAATTTTGCCGTCGTTTTCATTAATCCTGCTTTGAGTATCTTGAGCAGGAGGATGCCCAGGATCAGGGTGCAGCAGATAATACCGATATCTCTGGAGAGCGGTCGCACAGTCAGGGGACAGAGGAGGGCAAAGAGAAACATTCCGGCCATTAACCCGTACCAGGCCATCCGGTTAACCGACGAGGTGGAAGGGAATCTGCTCTTGATCAGGGTTGCAGTGTTGTCCACTCGATCGGGCTGCCGATGGATGGGGGGGATCGATAGACACCCTTTTTTATGGAGGAAGAAAAAAGTCAAAAAAGCACCCAGCAGCAACAGATAAATCGCCAGGAGCAATCCATCCACACAAAAGCGCAAGTTCCAGGCAAGGAGGATCATAAGAAACTGCATGGAATAGATAATGGCCACTGCCTCGCTGTGTCTGAACCCTATTTTCATGAGCTTGTGATGCAGGTGGTTTTTATCCGCCTTGAATACAGGGTGGTGGTCCATCAGCCTTTCGAGAATAACCATGGAGGTATCCATGATCGGCACACCGATAATATACAGGGATAGAGCGGGGCTGTAAATGCATTCCCCTCTCGTGAGCAGAGTCACGCTCACCCCTACCATGAGTCCGAGGAAGAGGCTTCCAGTATCCCCTAAAAATACGGTAGCCGGGTGGGTGTTATAACGCAAAAACCCGATGATGGCACCAATCATGCATACGCAGAGGGCAACCGTGAGAAATTCCTCTCTGAAGTAGGCGAAAAAGGCTATGCAACAGAAGATAAGCAAACAACTGCCGCCCGCCAGTCCGTCCAATCCGTCAGCTAGGTTGAAGACATTGATGATAGAAACCAAAAAGAGCAGGCTTAAGGGAAAGCTGATCACGTTCAGGTTAATGCTGAGTCCATGATAAAGCTCTATAACGGTATTGACTCTGATATTGCATACCAGCAAAGTGATTGCAGCAGCCAGGAATTGCCCGAAAAACTTCCACTTGTAATCGATATCCCACATATCATCGCAAAGACCGACCAAAAGAATGCACAGAGCACCGAGGCAGATCCCCAAAAGAAGCTGACTGTTTTTCACAATGAGAATAAAAGGGACAAGGCTCCCGATGATAACAGCAGCGCCGCCGGTTCGGGGTATAGGCTGGGTGTGGACTTTTCTGGCTCCAGGCTGATCGAGAATTCCCATCCGTATACCGACCTTCATAAAGAGGGGAACCAGAATGGAGGTAAGAAGGATTGAAACACAAAAGGCGATAAGGAAAGTCATACGGCATCAACACCATGAAAGAGAGTGGTCATTTTTTAATTTCCTTCCCTGGGATATATTCTGCGATAGCGGGCAGGATATTCTGAATAAACTGCTGCATCCTGGCATCGGCATCCCCTGCCTCCTCGGATTCATAGAGAGGGGTAATTATTCTCACTAAAGCTCCGTCCGTCCTGTGCATGGTCAAGGCATCCCAGAAGGTATAGAGTTTCAACCGGTAAGCATCGGTAAGAATGCGGCCTCTCTGGAGAAACCAATAATAGGAAATCTGCCGATATCCAAGCTTGTGCATGAGGGAGCGGTTGACCTTTATTGACCCGCCATAATACCCCGGCGTAGCCACAGTCACAGGCTTTGATTCCTCGAACATCCAGCCATTTCCAGGGAGGCAGGTTTCAGGAGAATGGATTGATTCTCCTTTTCTCTGACTCTCATAGTAGGCTATATAGAAATGAACGTTTTTGCCTTCCGGGTTGTGATAATCCGTCACCACATAATCGCTGAGTTCCAGGGTATCGAGGGCGTCCTGATCCATTGTTTGATGAACTCCGGTCCATTCCCCAACCTGAAGAGGGAATTGAGCAAGAGGTTTTGTGACAGGGATTTTTTCACGAAAATTAATGCCTTGAGATGCAACCAGGGTAGCTCCTAAAAGGATCAGGCTCACGATAAAGAGAGGCTGTACATAAGAAGAATGATCTTCTTGCGGCCTCGTGAGTTCACCGGATGGGGTGGAAGGTGGCTCGAAGAGTTCCTGCGTCTTTCTTTCGGGCTTGATCCTGGCCAGGATCTTTATCTCGATCAGGAGTATGCCAAGGGAAAGCATGAAGATAAACCATCCGGAAAAGTCATGGAAAAACCCTTCGGCCAGCTTGGGATTCCAGGTTTCACAGAGTATGCCTGTCATGCCTATCCGAATACCATTCACCACAATAGCCAAAGGCACGGTAGAAAAGACCACCATCGCCCGTTTCCAGAGGGAATCCTTATAGAAGTAAGCCAGGAGAAAGCCCAGCATGATAAGTGGAATAAGGTATCGAAGGCCGCTGCAGGCATCTACGACCTGAAGCTGAATAGAGCCAAGATCGATGACATTTCCATCTCTGAAAGCAGGTATGCCAAACAGCCGGATCATGGCCACTCCAAGCTGAGAGGATATGAGTTTTAACTTAACCGAGATCTTGCCGTAGAGAAAATCCGGCAGGGGAAACATGCTCAAGGCGAGGAAGAGGGCAAAAGCCATGACTTTTATTTTCTTCCAGCCGAGGTAGGTCCAGCAAAGCCCGATTGATACCAGCCACAATGATATATAGAGAGTAAAATATTCTCCTCCTAACTCGCCAAGCCAAAAAAGAGTGAGGCCGGCAATCAGGGGAATCAGACCTTTCCATGAGGGTACCGAAGGCAGGCGGGCCAGCTTGACCCTTTTCTCCCAGATAAGGTAGAAAATGAGTAAAGGAACTATGTAACAATAAGTAAAGTCGGGTTTTTCCCAGTCGAACGTAACCAGCCAGGTGAGTGTCGAATAGTAAATCCCCAGGACCAGGAGCCCGCTGAGGGCAGCCTTGATCATACCTGCAGAGGAGAGTGTTGCTTTGAGTGTGGCATTATTTTTCATTTTCTTCACATTTGCACATGGGAGGGGGGAGCAGAAGGAACCTTCTGCTCCCCCCCTCGCCTTGTCTCAGGGAGAGTGCAGGTGGTCAGGTGTCCGTATCAAGATTGTCTAAAAATTCCCTGTTCCTTAACGTACTAATTCCCGGGCCTTTTTTTCTTTGACCATTCGTTTCAAGCGGCTCACATGTCCGCGGCCAAGGCCCTTTACTTCGCATCCCAGTTCGAAGTACCTGCCTATTTTTTCATCATTCAAGATCCCGAAGCAATCGATTATGGCCAGGGGGCGTCCAGCCATGCGGACCACATCCTCGGGCTGTAACTTCAGGTAGGGCTGATGCCGGACAGCAAAAATGACTGCATCTGCGCCTCGGAGTGCATCTTCCAGCTTTGAGGTAATCCGCAGGGAAGCCAGTTTTTCCTGGTTTCTGAAGAACCGGGCCAGGCTGTGGCCCGGACTCGGATAGGTGTCCTGCTGCTCAAATTCCCACCAGTGTTGAACATAGGGGTCATGGACCCGCATTTCAGCGCCCATTTCGGCCAATCTCCGGACCAAAAGCTCCGATCCGCTGTAGCGGGTATCTCCCACATCCTCGCGGTAAGCGGCTCCAAGCAAAAGAACTTCGGCAGCGGCAATGGGGCGGTCCATATTCCGCAACGCGTCCCTGAGGAGCTGGGCTACGTGCAGGGACCTTGTGTCGTTAATGTTAATGGCTGCCGGCGTGATCGTGAAGATATCATCCTCCCAGCCGAAGATATGCTTGTAGGCCCACATGCCAAGAGCGCCGTCCTTGGGAAGGCAGTACCCGCCAACGCCGGGGCCGGGGAACATGATATTGTCGTGGGTGGGCCTGACCTTGATCGCTTCAATAACTTTAATCAGATCCACTCCGTTGCGCTCGGCAAAGAGGCTCCACTCATCCATGAAGGCCAGCATGGTGGCTCTGAAGCTGTTTTCAACGATTTTGGCGGTTTCGGATTCTATGGGACGGTCAAGGACGGTGAGAGGATACTTTTCGGTATTCAGTACCTCGTTCAGGAATTTTACCACCCGCCTTTTGGCCTCTGCATTAATGCCGCTGCATACGCGCCAGAAGTCACGAATACTGGCCACATATTCTCTTCCCGGCATGACCCTTTCATAACTGTGCGCCAGAAGTGGATCGGATTGGATGCCCCTTTGCTGAAAGACCTTTTTCATGATCGGATACGCTACCTGCTCGGTGGTGCCCGGGGCCACGGTTGTTTCGATAAGCACCAGAGTGTCAGGCCCGATATGCTCGGCAATGCTCTCTAAAGATTTCTCCAGTGCCTCCATGGCTGTTCGTCCATCGTGAACATTGCCCAGGGAGTTTTTAAGATAATCGCACTGCACATCCACCACTACTACATCGGCCAGCTTCAGCACCTCATAGGTGTAGGTGGCAATAAGGCTTTTTTTCTCAAGAACGCACCGCCTGATCATGGGGTCGACTTCGGGATCCTCCGCCTTGACCGGCGCAATGCCGCGGTTCAATAAGGGAATTTTCCAGAAACTCCTGGTACTTGGCCGCTGCATGCCGATGACAAACTTGCTGGGGTTGCCGGTTCCGTCAGTGGTATCTGCCACGACAGCAGCCATGACCGCACCTACAAACCCGAGTCCGACTACAGCCACAATCTCCCGCCCCATGATTTTCTGTGTCCGGGCCAGCTTTTCGATTTTTTCAAATTCCAGCCGGTAATCTTCTTCCTGGGGGATAACGAACTTTTCTCCCTCAGGGCTGATTGAGTAGTGCTTGTCCACTGTTTGCTCCTTATAAGCGTTATGAAGGTTACGGAACTAAAATCTCACGCACTGACCAGTGCGAATCGACTCCTCAACTTTGAAGGTAGCCAAAGATGTCCGGTAGATGTCTTCAAAAGGGATAACCGTGCCTGAACCTTTGAGCACGGCTTCGAGGAACAGACTGACCTGCTCTTTTTGTCCCTTGTTCTGAATGGCGAGCTTCTTGTCTGTTTTTTTACCGCGGGTGTAGAGGGTAAGACCTTTAAAATCGTGTAAAACAGCCGTACTTCCATGGGCGTAAATTTCGACCTGCTCCTTGGGCAATCCCTTGTCACCATTGCTGAAGTAGGAGATACTTCCGATGGATCCATTTTGAAACGACAAGGAAATATTCACCGTATCATGGAGACTGGCGGGTGTTTCCATCGCCCGTGCATAGACCGAAACAGGAGCGGAGCCGTTGATAAAGGTTAAAAAATCGATAAAGTGGCAGACCTCGCCGATGATTCTCCCGCCTCCGGTATCGGAGTCCTGTATCCATGAATCCGGGGGGATAAAGCCGGCATTCACCCGGTAAATCATGGCCATGGGACCACTTTTCAGGTTTTTTTTCATGGTTTGAGCCAGGGGAGAAAACCGCCTGTTGTATCCGACCATGAGCAAAAGGTGCGGGTGCCCGTTGTTGATCTGGCCGCTATAGATCTTGCTGATATCATGTAATTCCTGTTCGGATAAACAAAAGGGTTTTTCGACAAAGACATGTTTGCCCGCCAGCAGGGATTTTTTTACCAGTTCCGCATGGGTATTATGGCGGGTAGCGATAAAAATGGTGTTAATCTCTTCATTTTCCAGAATATCTTTATCATTTCCGGTACAAAACTCAAAGCCGAAGCGGTCTGCGACCGAACGGGAACCGGTGCTGGTCGCGGTCATTACTCCCCGCAGGGCGATGTCTTTCCTGTTCTTTGGGATATTGGGCAAAAGGAAGCTCTGGGCATAGGAGCCGGCACCGATAAAACCTATGACTGCCTGCCCCGGTGCCGCTTTGTCCTGAGTCTCTGACTTAGACGGTTTTACTTTTACCAGACAACGGTCGACAGGTTTTGGTTTTTCATATTCGATGAGGATGCCGATAAAGGGTTCTGAGCGCTCGATCAGCATGTCATAGGCCCTGGGCGCATCATCGAGTTTGAATACATGCGAGGTGAGGTATTCGATATCAACCCTTTTGGAGTAGATCAGATCCTGAAAAGACTGCATGTTCCGTTTCTCGGTCCAGCGCACGTAGCTAACAGGGTAATCGATCCCCTTTTCTTCAAAGGCTGGATCATACCGGCCCGGACCGTAAGAGCAGGACATTTTTACCTGGAGCTCTTTTTTGTAAAAGTGAGGCTCACGGTCGAATCCGGTGGGCACTGCTCCAAGAACAACGATAGTTCCTCTTTTTCGCGCTACGGCACCGGCAAAATTGATAGGGTCCAATGACTCGGAAGCAGCGGTAATGATGACGCCATCACAGCCGATATCGTTTGAAAACTGCCGGATTTTGCCCTCGATCCCTGAATCGGAGCGGTTCAGGCCAATGTCTGCACAATGCCTGGCGGCAAGTTCGACCATGGATTGATTAATATCAACCCCCACCACCCGGACACCAGAAGCACGAAGCAAAAGAGCGCACAACTGGCCGAGGAGCCCTAAGCCGATAACTGCGCAGGTCTCTCCAAGACGGAGGTCCGCCTGCCTTACTCCCTGCATGGCGATGGCTCCCAGGCTGTTGTAGGCAGCCTGCCTTAAGTCAGCATCGGGATTGAGCTTTACGCACAGGTTTGACGGTACGCAAACCACTTCGCTGTGCGATGCGGTCAATCCTCCGCAGGCAACAAAATCACCGACCATGAACGAATGCACATCTGCGGCCAGATCAACGACCTGGCCTGCACAGGAATACCCAAGGGGAGAGTGGGCATCGAGTTTCTTCATGACAGCCCGGTAGGTTTGCGTAATCCCTTGCGTCTTCAGGGTATCGATCACCTGTTTGACCTGTTGCGGCCGCTCTTTGGCCTTGCCTATCAGTGATTTCCTGGCAGCCTTGACTGTGCTTGCCTCTGTGCCGGCGCTGATGAGAGAGTAATAATTTTTTACCAGAACCTGTCCGGCGCTGAGCGTCGGGACAGGGACGTTTAGGATGCTCATTTCTCCTGATTTCAGTTTTTGCGTCAGCTGTTTCATCATAGCTATCAGTGAACCTTGCGACTCTCCATGAGTTGTGAGTGTGTCGTGAGTGAGTTATGAGTGAGTTGTGACCTTGTTTGTGAGTGTGTTATTCCCTGCGGCCCTGCGTGAGATCGAGAACCGTTTGTACCTGCGCTTTTATGAGCTTGGCAAAGATAATCGTTGAGGCAAAAATGGGCAGAACATTTTGCCTTCTGATCCTCGATGGCTCTTTCAGCAAACGGTAAAGCCATTCCGCGGAGCATTTCTGCCAGAACTCCGGTGCCCGCTTTACCGTGCCTGCAATGGTATCCAGGGTCCCCCCTATCCCCTGGACGACTCTGACACTTTTCAGGCTGTCCTTCCAGGCGGAAAACCACTTTTCCTGTTTTGGAGAGCCAAGTGCCAGGAAAAGGATCTGCGCCTTTGAATCGTTGATCTTGGCTACCAGGTCGGGCATGTCCTCATCTTTGACAAAGCCGTCCGACCTGCCTGCTATTTTCAATCCGGGATAGCGTTCTATCAGGGCAGCACAGGCAGCCGCGTTGACTTCTTCCCTGGCGCCGTAGATAAATATCCGGTACCCCTCTTGTGCCGCCAGCTCGCATATTTTCGCCATAAGGTCTACACCGGGAACCCTGGACAACCGCGCGCCGTGAAGGATGCGGGCAGCGTAGACTACTCCGATGCCATCAGGGATTAAAAGATCAGCCTTTTTGAAAATCTCATAAAGAACAGGGTCCTTGGGAATGGAGAATTCTTTTTCCGGATTGACCGCAAATATGCAATGGGGCCGCGTACCTTTTTCCACAAACTGCCTGACCTGGCTCAGGGCCTGTTCCATATCAACGGGGTCCACCCAGATGTTGAGTATTTCCAGCCTGTCAGGTATTTTAAGGCTGTCAGGTACTTGAAGCCTGTCGGCAATTTCGAGGCTGTCGGGAGTTTCCAGTTTTTCGGGTATTTCAAGTCTGTCGATCACGTTTGCGAAATCACCCCTTTCAGTGTGCTTTCCTTAACCGGCGATTGAGTGCCTATCGCGGTCATGAAGGTAATTTCATCAGGAAAGCCCTTTTTGGAACAGTGCAGAACGCCGCTTTTTTCCCTGATCCCATAGCAGGGAGAATACCAGCCAAGGAGCGGATTCTCCTGGCCGTACACAAAAAGAAAATTATCCTCGCTATCCCCGGTGTTTCTCCCATCTCCCATAAGCTTGATAAAAACACTCTGACTTGCCGTGCCTATGTGCCACCAGCCATCATCTTCTTTTTTTGCCACTGCCTGGGGGTGAAGGTGATAGTTCAGTTCAAAGGTATGCCTGCCTTTGCCCTGGAAGGTATCCTTGATGATAAAATTGTCCTGATCGAAAAAAAGAACAGCCCGATGGTGCATAACGGGCTCTTTCAGCCGCGCATAGCCGGTGTGAGAGGCCCTGAGCAAAAGGCCCCCTTTTTTGAGTTCCGCGCATTCCGAAAGCCTTGCCTCATAGGGTTTACTCCATATAAAACTCGTTTCCTGAACCGCCTGGTCCTCACCGTCAACGGTTACCGTACTGTGTGCCCTGGTCCCTTTGAAATATCGCCGCAATTCCCGCGGCCCGTTATATTGACAGGTGCCGGGGTCTGCCAGAATCTTTTGTCCTTCTTTTGACAGTGTTATGGACAGGGCATCAGCATGCCCGTGATTGAAGAGAGGAGACATCCCTAAGGGACCATGATCAAAGGTGAAAAGAGCCTTCCCCCTTGTTCTTACGATCGTATATCCCGAGTCGGGGAAGGTTTCATACCAGCGCTGTGATTTTCCCGTCGTCCCGGAACGCGCCGGAAATACCCCTGGGGCAAGGGCAAAGCCATCGTCACTGTCCCCAATGGATGGAATACTGCCGGAGGATGGAATACTGCCCGGAGATGGAACACGGTCACAGCAGGCAGTGAATGCCGCTAAAAAGTCCTCCCCCAGCGCAAGCCTTTCTTTCATCTGACTGCAATCGCAGGCAGTATTTTTCATAAGGAAGTCAACCGCAAGCCAGTAAAGATCAAGGACAAACCGGTGATAACTGAATGACTGCTCCGCCGGGCCTCCATCGTTCAGGATCTGGTGCTTTGATTCCTTATTGAGTAAATGGAAGCCTGTCTCCAGCCATTGGTTTCCTTCTTTGGTCTTCCCGAAGATTACCCCGGCAAAAACCAGCCCCAGACACTCTGCAATAGTGTGGTTTCCGAGCGAGGAGTAGAGCGAAAGCCGCTTCGATATCCAAAAAGCGTGCAGGTAGATCGCTTCCGTGATGAGCCGGTATTCATCGTCCGACAGGTCATCGAGGAACTTCAGGCAGTAGAAAAAGACCGGTACCCGAAGGCCGCATTCCATGGCCGAGAGATAATGAAGTCCCAAAGGAAAAGGGTTTGCCTTGATCCATTCCAAAAGAGCGCTTTTGGTAAAGCGCCTGACTGCACCCTCGTCAGAATCCGGTGATGGTTCCGACGGTGGCACCGATGATGGTTCCGATGGTGACTTTGACGGCGGCTTCGATGATGGCTTCGATAATGGCTTCGATAATGGTTTCGATTCATGAAGAAGAGAGGCTATCAGAAGGGTGATATGTTGCAGCCTGGCTGGCTCCCAGACCGCCCTGATATCCGGGGCAGGATCAGAGGCAGAACCGTGCCGGCTGGTTCTGGGAAGAAAGAGAGACCTGAATTTTTGTTCATACTCCTGCACGAGAGTTTTATCTTCATGCAGAGAGAAGGTTTTCCCTCCCAGGATCTCCCCAAAATGTGCTTCGTCCATCTGCTGCCGGAAGGATGGGCACTGAAGATTCATGATGTCTTCAGGGCTGATGAAGGGAACCTGGATGAGGCTTTTGGCTTTTTTCAGAAGAACTTCCCAATGGCAGGCTAGGATAACCTGTCTTACCCGGTAGATGAGCTCAGGCACGGAAGAGCTCTTTAACCGGGAGAGGTAGAATTTTGCCCTGTTCTTATTCATCTTTTACGGGAATTCGTCAAGGCTTGCTAAGAGAAAATGAATCCATATGATTTATTGATGATGGTAACTTTCCTTCTCAGACGTTCTAACAGGAAGAGTGATACTACCAAAATGAAAGTAACAAAAACAATAATGGCAAAAGTCAAACAGGCATTCACTTTTATAGGGAAGAGTGAATAAGCAGACACAATTATGACTAAATGGTATAAATAGGCAAATAAAGTATAGCGTCCAATGAGCACTATCCACTTTTCTAATTTCGTTTTAAACGATAAGAAGCAACCGATATTATAGAGGGAAACCAGAACTGTTATAATATAAAGCAGGTAAAGAATCGAATTTTTTTGAATTTCAAATTCGAGAAATGACCATCCTAATACAACCGCGGCTATGAAGCATACTGCTTTAAGAGGCAGAGAGTTTCGCAGCCGGGAAATCAGAAGAGAATTGGCAAATCCGAATAGACCGATTAAACAGAATAATGAGTTTGTTGGCAGATGAATGATATTGAATATTACCAGAAGATAGGGAATTATGAGCAACACGTGAAAGCAATATTCATGCTTTTCTACAAAAAGAACCAAAAATGAAGAGAAAAACAGTGTATAGGCGATAGGCAGCAATATCTCAAAATGAGTTTTTCCTGTTCCGAGAATAAAATATGTATAAAGTACATCAATGAATGATTTACTTTTGAGAAATAAAAAAATATTAGGAAGAGAAAAAATCAAAAAAAGTTTAAGAAATCTTATGAATAAACGTTTCGTAATATCGAGACGGTTGGGATATCTATTGAGGTAATAATACCCGACGAAAAAGCCCGTGATATAGATAAACGCTCCGGATGCGAATTGGGTAATGGCGATAATAGAATAATGATTTTGGTAAAAATTGTAAGAAACATGATAAATAATCATCGTCAGGACAAGAAGTCCTTTTAAAAAATCAATCTGCACGTTTCTTGGCGATCGAGCAGGAGCGATTTCCCCATTTTTCCCTTCTAACTTCCGGGTGCTCTCATTTTCCGCCTGCTTTGGAAGGTTATGTGTATTAAGGTGTTTTAAAACTTCAAAATCCACAATAGACATGTAATCCGTCCTCGTCCGGTAGAATTCCCGTAAAGATTTCCCGCGCGTACGAACTTTATAGAATAGCGTTGGTCGAGCATGAGGAAATCTCTCTCGAACCCTGGGGCAAATTTCTCTTTCTTTCTCCTTTTAAAGTTCCAGACACCTTTTCGTTTTCACGGATTGATTCGAATGTCAATCTGTCAAACTCAAAATATTTTTCCTTTCTTACCAGGACGTCTTTCATAGTCAGGTATAGTATGGTGGAGATAAAAAGATCATCATTGGGATACCCTGGATTTTGATTTTTTTCACACCGGTTTATAAAGTCTCTGTACATCCTTTTGTGACCTTTATCTCTTATCATTTTGCGCCTGATCCATTGTTTACCTGCCTGCCGTATGTGCATATGCATGAAGTCATGTATAGCTATGGTCAAATCTGCCCGTCTTATTTCGATATATTCCTGGACACCGGCCAGTTGGTTCCCTCGATCTGAAGCTACCAGGGTAAGCAAGGACCCCTCTTCGAATAAAACGGAGATTGAAATTTCGTCCGCACAAGATTTATGTGAGGCTGAAATTGCGGTAATAGACAGCGGTTTCTTCCCGATGAAGTGTACGCCGAGATCAACCCAGTGACAGAGATTTCCGGTAACCCGTGTTCCCTGATCCGGCCAGTAATACCAGTGTGAAGTGGGAATCGTCAGTTCTTTCACGACGCAAATCATGGTCATCGGCCCGGACAGAGAGTCCATTCTCTCTTTTGCTTCACGAATGAAGGGGCTGTGACGGCGGTTGTATCCAATTTCGATAAAATGCCGGGGATCGTCTCTCAGGGCAAGCAACTTTTTCAACTGGTTTTCGGTTGTTACCGGAGGCTTTTCTAAAAATATTTTTGTATCCGGATTGTTTGATAAAGCGTGTTCAATGATCGGTAAATGAGTGGAATGGTAGGTGGCAACGACCAGGAGTGAATCCCTGCTCTCCTTCAATCTGTCCAATGCTCTGTGATACGATGTGTCCGCATGGAGAAATCCATATCTTGCACCGGTAACGCTGGCCAATATCGGATTAAGATCGATAACCGTATGGTAATTCACATTTTTCAGGCTTGGCAAAATGTACGCTGTGGCATAGGCTCCTCCTCCTGCCAGGAATAAATGAAATCTGTTTTTCTGAGTTTTTTTCTTTTTCTTTCCTTCTTCATTCCTGCCTGCTGTAAATTTTGCCTGCTGTAAGGTCTTGTCCGTAACGGAAATGGCACGATGCCCCGGTTTGGTCTGATCTATGATTTTTTTTAAGCACAATGGCAGGGCATTCCCTGAATGTTTTGAATAATGATAGAGTGCCTCCGCTGTTTCAGGATTGCTCCCAAGGTATTCCCGTACGGTTTGATAATAATCATCCACAGTATTCTCTTCGTCTATTCTGAGCGTCAGCGCAAGAGGAAATAAAAGGCAGTCTGCATAAGGGCAATACTGGGGGCCGACAGCAATGGCAAAATGGCCTGAGTCTTTTATTTTTCCAAAGGCGAATACTATTTGTCTTTCAGAAATGACTTTCTTATGGAAGATCGAAGACCATGTTTTATCGAATGTTAACCGAACTCCCTCATGCATCAGAAAAAACCACAATTTGGAAAGTGAATGTGAGAAGGTAAACCGGTCTTTTTTTACGCTGTCAGGGACTGGAATGATAGCAAGCTTTTCAACCTGAATGATGGCTTCATCCTCGTCCTGGATCGGATCAGGGATCGTGTAAAGAGTATTATCGAATTGAATGTTCATGGCCATCAGGCTGAAAAATGTGAGAACATTGCTGCTGGTCGGCTTTAACGGCCACAGGGAAGCCTTTAACTTCCCTCAGTGCCAGCCCTATAAAACCCCATGCATACCATTGATACGACGTGTAAGCTCCCGGTACCAGACCAAGAGCATCGATCCACCACATCATATAGAGCATCAGGGCCATGATGATCAAGGGATTGATTTCTCCCCTGAATTTTCCCAATATCTTTATGCCTGTGGCTCCCAGAAGGATAAGGTAAATCAGCAGGCCGATAACACCGGTCCCAAACAATGCCCTGAGAAAATCATTATGCATGCCTGTACTCGCAGAGCCGTCTCCAATCAGTTTCAAGTATATTGGAGCATCAATCCACCGGTTGAGATTGGATTTCCACCCGTACCACCTTCCCTGAAAAGTCTGGTCCAATTCAACATCGCCTTTCAGGGCACCCGTTTCTTTTAAAAAGACCGTTCCTATCGTCTGTGTCCACTTGACGTTTGTTAAGGAAAAGGCGGTCAGTATGATAGCAAGAGCAGCGAGTGCCAGAAAATTTTTCCGTAAAAAACACCAGACGATGAACCACCCGGCCAGGATGAAATATCCGGCTTTGGAATACAGCCTGTAGATGGTTATAACACAAAGGAGCCCCGTCGATAAAAGACTCCCCTTTACTATAAAATATTTATTTTTCTTGTCGAGGAAATAAACCCAATAGAGCAAAGCGGCGGTTATTGTCTGTAACGAATACAGCCGCAGGGTAAATGCGTCGTGGTAAAAACCGATGTTTCTTACTAATCCCCCGACTGTCTCCTCGATGCGTATTGTCCCTCCTAATATATTTTGGTACACAGAGGTAGCAAGGGGGAAGAAGCTACTCAATAAAAGAGCGGTTAAGAGCCATTTAAAATGGTCATGTTCATGGAAAAATTCCTGAAAAAGGTAGTACCCGATAAAGCCGTTGAAGGCTCTCATGAAGAAATTCAGAGCATCCATGAAGCCATTTCCCGTGGTTAGAATCATCACGGCACTGAATAACTGGTAGTAGATATACACTATCCAGATCCAGGATAAGGGAGCATCGAAAAAGCTCTGATCTTCAGAGGTTATTATTTTAAAGAAAACGAGCACCGGAAATACAACCCCTATGATTTCCGGAGGACGGATGCCCAAGAGGCCATATCTATATGGCCAGCAGGCGTCGATTATGGGGCGGACGATTAAGGCTATCAGTATTCCCTTCCTGGTGTCGATTACCAGCGCAGCCACCGTGATGAAGATGAGAAGGTACGGGACCGGGTAAGGGATCACTTTTTATTCCCCGCCGTGGTGATGGTGCCTGGCATGAGCTTTATGCAATTCACCGTAAGGCATTTCTCGATTGCCCTTACCATTAAGGCACTTCTCGATCGTACTGACCAGATTGATTTCGAAGGTATCCTGGGTGAAGCATTCGATAAACCGCTTTCTTCCCGCCTGCCCAAATTGAAAACGAAGATCGTGATTATTCAACAGAACCGATAACGAACTGGTCAAGCTTTCCGGATCTTTCGGAGGAATGAGAAAGCCTGTCACGTTATCCTGAACAATATCAGGAATTGCACCTTCGAAGGTGGATATTACCGGAAGTCCATAGCTCATTGCCTCCAAAAGGACTAAAGGAAAAGCATCATTATAGGTCGGAAAGACAAAAATATCAGCCTTTCTGTAAAGATCAGACTTGTCAGAACCATATTTTGGGCCAAGATATTCAACAAAATCCTGAAGTTCATTTTCCCGGACGATCGAGGAGAACTGCTCAGCACATCCATCGGAAGCCCACCCGCCGGCAAAGAGAGCGTGAAAGGATTCTCCCCGGCGTTTCAGATTGACCAGGGCTTCTAAGAGCACCAGGGGGCCCTTGGTAATCATCATGTTGGAAAAATACAGGATACACAGTGTCTTGTCCGCAGACTTCCTGACCTGAGCGGATTTAAAACCATCGGCAGAATCGGGAATTCCGTTTGCCAGGAAGTGGCACTTATTCTTAGGCACAAACTGAGAGATATCAGAGTAAAGCTTTGGGGAAAGGTGAATGACCTGAGCTTTTCCGAAGGCCCACCGGTAGAGCTGTTTTTTGAGGAATGAGCCCGAAGCCTGCCTGGCGATCCCCTTGCCGTGAAGGTGATACACATGTGATGAGCCCGTGATTTTGAGTATGGCCACAAAGAGAAGATCACGGTAGAAGGCGCTTCCTGTAGGTGCGAGCGTGAAATAAACCAGATCGGGTCTTATCGTGAGGCATCGCTGGAATAAATCCCATGCCAGCCGAAATATCTTTATGAACTTCCCTAACCGAAACCTGCCGATGTCTTCTATGGACTGCGAACAATGGAGCGGTAAAATATCTACCTGGAATGAGGTGTGGAGAGCTTGCGAGGTTACTACTATCTGCCCCATAAGCGTAACACCGTGAACAGGAGGGGGAAGATGAGCAAAGCACAGGATAGAGGCTCTTTTTTTCAGATCACCCACTTAATTCAGTCCCAGTGCGGAAACAAAACCTTCAAGGCTCTTTTTGGTCGTGAACGTCTCAGAGAGAGCGAGGGAATTCAGGGCCATTTCGGTTAATTTTTCCCTTGGTAAATTAAGAATGAAATCAAGGGCTTTCCTGATTTGGGCCGAGGAGCCGGATTGAATGACAAGGCCATTATCCCTGACAGCTTCAGGGTAATTTCCCACCCCATCTGAAACAATAATAATATTTCCGGAAAAAAGCCCCTCAATAACCGTTAAGGGATTAGGATCTTGTAAGGAAGGCAATATGAATATATGGCTTTCCTTCATAAGGTTACAATACCTTTCACCCTCGCAGAAGCCTTCTAAAGAAATATTTTCCTCTCTATAGGCTGACAGGTCGAGAGGTCCCACTCCCATGATCCTTAAGAAACATCTCTCCTTAAGGTAGGATTTTTCTTTCATCAAACCTTTAAATGCATTTAATAAAAGGATAATACCTTTTCTCTCAACCAATGAACCACTGAAGGTGATAATTAATTTATCCCCTGAAAATTTGCTGTACAATTGCTCTTTTGATATCGTAAAATTGTTCTCATTGATTGAATTATTTGCATAGATAATTGGTGCCAGGGGGACATATTCATATATATAATTTTTTGCTAACTGGCCAGGGACAATGAATTTATCAGCATTATTGAAAATAAATTTTCTTAAATATTTCTTGGCAGAGCTGACCTTCCTTTCAGTAGTATGAGTAGCCTCGCTCCAGATAATGTATTTACCCTTTGGTGATTTTTTTGAATAGAGATAAGCTGCAATACCTCCAAAATCTGGAGCACAGATAGTTATATCTGGTCTTAGCTTATTCAAGTCTGTTAAAACAGATACTGGCAGCTCTATATTTTGTTCATAATTGACCTTAATACTTAAGCACTTGGATTGTAATTCGGGAAATCTTTTCTGGGGAAAATGAGTCCATATTCGTCTTTTTTCCTTAGTGCCGTAATAAACCATGGTAAAATCGACATCAGGATATTGAGCCAGATTATTAAAAAGCGGTATTCGGTAAGGAGCTATATATTTCTGTAATAGTATGACTTTTTTCATTTTTTATGAGAGCATGTGTTGAAGTTTATGAAGTATGACCTCATTTTTCGTCACACAATCAAACTCGCTCCTTGATTCCAGAGCATGTTTTGAAAGTGCATCCATGAGGGTGCGGTTATGGAAGAGTTGCTGAATTTTTTCAGCCAGATCCTGATAATCCCCTGCACGAAAAAGCAAGCCATTGTCTCCGTTCCTGATCATATGGCTGATACCGGCTATGTCGGAAGCGATGATAGCCTTCCCCAGGGAAAAATACTCCAATACTTTTACCGGATAGGTCTGGGAAAGGTCTGGTACGTTCTTAAATGGGATAACACATACTGATGCTGCCTGGATCATCTCCAATAATCGATCGTGTTCAACGAATTCATGAAACTCTACATTTTTCAAACCTTCCAAGCCGGCTACCTGATATTTGATATCTTCGGGAATAATTCCTATAATAGTGAGGGAGATCCTCTGTAGTTTTTCCTGTAAAGCAAGAAAAGCCGCGGAAAGGATATCGAGTCCCATATCGCTTGTGTGCAGGCTTCGCATGCATAAAATGTTAAACGAATTTTGATTACTACATGTCCATCGAGCAGGTTTTTCCCCGTCCAGCCAGATGGCGTTCTTGAGGATTAACATTTTCTCAGGCGGCAGATCGAACTCCTTCAATTCAAAATCAGGTAAAATTGAAACGATAAAAAGATCTGCAAACTGATATAAGCGCTTAAAAATTTTTCTGGTGAGCCATGCTTTTATTCTCAAGAGAGCCGATTTTGAATGGCATCTTATGGGGATGTCCCAGATGTCCACCACCCACTTCATCCTGCATACCACTTTAGCCCAAAAGCCGCATACTCCGATTATTGACGGCTCTGTAATGACCATGTCGTATTTTTTCTTCTTCCCCGGTACTAATAACCAAAAGAAAGAAAAGAGGATCAGCCCTGCTTTCCCATTGATGGAAGCATTTATGATGTGGGTCCTATTGGAAGCAGAAGACGAAAAGTCTGATTTCTTCGCTGCCAGAATTGTCAAGTCTGCATCCCTGCTCATGAAATATACCCGCTGATATGAATTCAGGTTTTTTTTACTCATATCATGGGAGGCAGAAGTGATAAGGAGGATTCGTAACTTGGACATAAGTTGAGGCTCAGGCTTTCAATAAGTCTGGAAACATATAACCAGTAACTTTGTGCTTTTCAACCGTAACTTTAGTTGACTAAACTTTCCAGGAGGTTTATTTCTTTGGCAATTCGCTGGTCCCATGATTCCAGACAATTTTTTATATACATTTTCGCCTTTTCTCCAAGAGCATGGGCCCTGTCTTCATCAATCATGCTGATAATCGCTTCAGGCAGTTCCTCTTCAATGTTATTCTTATCGATCAAAATGCCAGTCTCTCCATTTTCGATGACTCCCGTAAGAGAGCCGTCATTAATACTGACAATCCCCATCCCGCTGGCCATAGCCTCTAAAATGGGATTGCCGAGATTGGAGACATCATAAACGGATACAAAGACGTTTGCTGCCTGAATATAGTTGCTTACACTCTCGTGGGGGATAAATCCGGCAAAATGGATATGATCTTTAGTTCCCAGACGGGATGCCTGATTTTGCAGATTCTGCATCTCAGGGCCATCTCCGACAATCAGGAATTTTACCTCAGGAAACCGGGAAATCACCTGGGGGCTTGCCTGAATAACCCTGTCTACCCGTTTCCAGTCCTCTAAACGGGAAACCGTTATGATAACCTTGTCATTTTCCTTAAAGCCCAGCTTTTTTCTGATCTGGGTCTTATCCTGCTGTGACAATTCCGGGGTATCCTTCTTGACGCCGTTAATCCAGAATTTCAGTTTATGCTCAGGTACTCCAAAGGCTCTGGCTGCGACATCACCCCTGGTTCCGTCATTTGTCATAATCAGGTAACTATAGTGTGATTTGAAGGACATCCAGGCAGTAATGTTTTTCCATTTATATGACCAGTGGAATAAATTGCCTGGCCTGACATTTGACCCAAGGAAGGTTCCGTACGCTCTTAATACCGATGGCAGGTTCCTTTTCCTGGCATAGTAATTTCCTATCATCCCCAATTGAAAGGCTGAATAGATCAGGTCAGGGGATTCCTGTTTGATCACCTGGCCGATTCTCGATGCGTAGTACATGAAGTCACTGAAATTGCTCACTCTTCGAGATGCAGTGCCAAGGTAGTTACACCTTTGGAAACTTCCCGCCGGCCGCAGGAGAACGTATTTGATATTGTTTCTCGTGACAGATTTATCGCTTCCGATCATATCATAGAGATCCGCCATAACTGGAGGCCCTACCATTACTACCTCGTGCCCTCTGGCTGCCAGGTCCTTTTGAAATTTATAAACTGCGGGCATGCCAACAGCCTCTTTTTCCCCTAAAATAATGGAAGAAAGACCGGTAAAGAGCGGTGAAGCAATCAGTATCTTCATTATTGAAACTCCTGACGTGCAGATTCGGTGGAGAATGGAGCTGAACGATTCAACTTGTATGAAAGTATATCAAAAGGGGATCTCTCTACCGGACACTTTTTATCTATGATTCTGTATACGTCAGTAAGTACGGACATTTCCCGTCATTCTGAGCGTAGGCTTAGAATCCAGGGGGGTGCTGCAACCATGCATGGATTCCCGCTTTCGCGGGAATGACAGTAAAAGTGTCCGGTAGTGAGAAGGAGATAATATAATATGCTTAAAAGATAAGTGCAGATAGCTTATTTATCTGAGAGAAACTCGTATGCTCCGATATCCGGTGCAGTCCCTTGAGAGACGGGGATGCCGATAAAATCTCTCGCTAAACCTACATCTTTGCCTTGATTGATAGCCGCAGAGGCAGGGTGGAGGCGAAAATCGGAAGCAATAGAGTAATTCCCCGTAGAATTGACAAAATGAGGGTCCAGAATGAGTGATGTTACATCCTGCCTGGTGGAAGATTTCCAGTCTGCGAAGTTTTTCTCTTTGTCCAGGAAATAAAATTTCTCAGCCCCGTCCGGATAGAAAATATTATGATCGGAAATCAAGCTGTAACATTGATCCGAGCGGGCATTTGTTCTAAAGTATATATGATAGCTGTCTTGATATAAGGAGATGTTGTTATAGAACTTGATCTTGCACCCATAGAACACTCCGTCGATCTTTGTGGTTTGGCCAAAAAGGTATCCTTGCTTATTTTGAGCGGAAACGTTGTTCCACCAGCTTATCAGGTCTTTTGAATTGGACCCGAAACCGGCACCCTCCCGGCAACCGGTCACAATATTACCGTAGACTTGACCGCTTATATTCCCCAAGGGCACATTATTGGAGCCGCCGACATCTATGCCATGCCCTAAGCCGTTTTCTCCTTTTCTGCAATTCTTTACAAAGTTATATCTGACGGTGAAGTTTTTCATGACATCCCACGTCCTGGCATAGAGGCATATAGCCTCCCCGGTATCGTTCGTACTATTGGATTCGACAATATGATCATTCCCCCCCTGAATGCCGATTGCATGTTCATCAGGAACCTGGTAATAATCATCCACATCCATATGCTCGATGATATTGTTGCTTATCGTCCATGCATTGCACGGGGGTGTGTCGGAGCTTGGGGAAAATATATAAAGTCCGTTACCGCAATAGGACATATGAGAATTAACGAATTTTCCATTATCGCAGCCGTCTCGAATACTCACGCCATTATAGGAGTATTTTATGATTACATCGTCTATCTCGATATAATCAGCGTCTTTTTCTAAATCTATCGCTCCCCTGCCTCCGCCATAAAGCGACAGACCGGTTATTCGTATGTGGCTCTGACCATTAATTGATAGTGGTTGTGAGAAATAACCAGCGTAAACAAGATGATCTTTCGGTGATCCGGAAGAGGGTTTATAGTAAAATACGAATTTTTTTGTATCGTGCCAAAACGTTCCCGGCTGCCAGGTACTATCAGGAGCTTTGCCAGCGTTCATTAAAAGGTTCCCATCCTCAAAGGAATGGGTGCTGGAACAGCCATATTGTTTTTGAGAGTATACCCCAAATCTATCCGGAGATCCCCAGTCGGTACCGATGGGGTATTTATCCCGGATACCCCAGATGATACCGGGGGTGTCCTTGTGATCGGGATTTTGGCCGGTAATCGTTATGGGGCTTTCAGGTAATCCGGAAGCCAAGACGCTTAATTCATCATCTCCGATATAAATTCCAGAGTCGAAAGTTCCAAGAACATACAGTGTGTCTCCAGGCCCGATGCCATTTTCTCCCCAAACGATATTTTTAAACCCATTCCATGCATTCTCATAACTGGTTCCATCCTCCGATCCGTAGTGCCCTCCAGAGGGACGAACATACCATGAGGAGGGCCCTTTTGTCGTGAAGGAGGCAAAAGAAGTAAACCGGGAGATCAAAGGCGTCGTTTTACTGTCTTTTACTTTCACTCGCCAGTAATAGCTGGTATTCGGCTTTAAAAGGGGCTGCCAATGAGAAAGATCAGCCACCCATCCCGATTCCTGGAGATTCGCCGAGTCAAAGGTATTCACTTCGTCAACCTGGAAATAATACTGTATGGGCCCAACTACCGGGCCTTTGGCAGCAAGATTGTCGTAGCCGCCTTTTACTTTCAGCGTTACCCTTTTGTCTTGAGCAGTGGCGCCAGGTATCGGAGAGCATAGGGTGAGGGGACCCGAACTTGAGGTAACAGCGGCACCATCTTTCATTTCAATGTCATTGGTACTTGCGGTATCCTTTATATGGATTGTGCCACTTTCCCCCCCGCTGTTCGATGTATCGAACATCAACCATTCAGAAACTAAATCTTTTTTACTAAAATTTTCAGGTAGATTGTGCTGCTTTGTGCTGTTATAATGGTTGTAAAGGGTAGCGACATCGGAGGATAAGTCCCTGTTCCATAAGCGTATGTACAGTATCGGGGATTGTAATACCGTCTCGCTTCTGACTAACCAGAGAGGTTCTGAATTGGCGATATCAGCAAGGGCGACTAATTCATTCTTTGACTCGGCTGCCTGTTTGCCGTTGATGTACAAACTTAACAGCTTCTTATCCTTGTTCCAGGTCATGACCAGGTGCAGTCTGCCTATAACAGCCCCTGATCGAACGGTAGCATGACCATTGCCGTCGCCTACCTTGGCATGTACTTGAGCGTAATATGTCTGAGTCGAATATAGACCCAACCCCCATCCCCTGTAACAGGGCCTGTTTAAACCATACTTTTTAATCTTGGTAATAATGCCCGGCCACAGGTTATCCTTGTTTTCATACGGGCTGATGTAAACCACAGTTTCAATGGAAAAGCTTTTTGAATAATCAAGGTCGGTAAAATCATCACTCACGATTTCGCCATAACCGCCGTTGCCCTGAAAATAGAGCCCGGCACCAGAAGCCGCCATCGCTTTCGCTGTACCAATTTTCATGGAATGAAAATCAACTGCCAAAGAGGCCATTAAGCTGATGCACAACACGAGCATAAGGGTGAAAGTATGCCGGTAAAAGTGTTTTGCACAGATGGTATGCAGCATGTTTTCTCTTTCAACTATTATTTCTTCCGTGGAGTCTGGCAAGAAGAAAGCCGGGTTAGACGAGGACATGTTTTTCAAGGAGAGTCCCTCCTGTTTTTTGTAACACTCTAAAGGTTAATAGTCATTACTTATCTAGATAAATATTATAATCCTATTGTTTAATAAAGTCAATAATTTTATATTTTTTATATTTTATACTGAATAGGTTGTTGTATTTTTAATATTATAAAAAGAATGCCAGTACCTCCTTAAATGTACCTTTATTGTTGCTCGATCACTTCTATCGATTCCCCACGCAAACAGGTAAGCTGCCTCTATCGATCCTCCGATAACCACAACACTTATCAGCTCCACAAGATCCTTGCCGAATCCAATCCACCTCAGGCCGAGCATAACGAAAACAATAGGCAAGCAATTCCCTAACGGGACGATGTAGCTTTCATATACATACTCATGCCACGGTATTTCCAATAAGGATGCTGTATACCATGGCCAAAAAACAGCCTTTTCAATCACGGTAACAATAGCAGTGCCCGCTGCTACACCAATCAATCCCCATTTCCATACCAGAACGAAAAATACGCTCAACAAAACATTTGTCACCGCACTTATCAGTGATATCGATGAGACCAGGAGCAAACGCCCGAAGGCATGAGGTACTGTCCCTGCCGCACTCTGGGTGACAGAGAAGATGCATCCTCCTGCCAGGAGTGGAAAGAGCACAGCATATTCTCTGTAGGCAGGGCCTATGTAAACATCCAGTATAACTGGGCCATAGATTATCAGGAAAAATAAAACGGATACGGTAACCGGTACTATGATCCTGTTTGTCCGGTAAATGAGCCGGCGCAACCTTGGTACATTTTTTTCAGCGTAGAGGATGGTAGCTGTCGGTCTTAGAACGGTTGTTCCGAGGGATGTGAATTGATAGCAGTGTATGACAAAGCTTGCCACTACAGAATAACCCGTTAGCAAAGAGGGGTCGAGTAACTTATTGATAATGATATTGTCGGTTTTCCAGTATAAAAGACCTGCTATCTGTATGACGAGCACTAACAGACTGAAATTATTAACTTCCCAGAGAACATCCCAGCTAAACGACTCCCGTCTTATCTTATTCCAGGGGATGACTTGCCTTGCCACCAGAAGAGTGGCTACTCCATTCACCAGCTCTAAGAACAGGTAAATGCCCCCAACCCAGATAAGGCTTGGTGTCCCGAAGGTAAAGGCAGAAATAATGAGTATCAACCGAGTAATTTGGAATACGACTTGTAAGGTATTAAGAATCACAAATTTTTGAGCTGCTCTGAGTCCTCCATTAAAGATTGAAAACGGTATGGACACCATACCGCTCAATCCCGTCAACAGCATAGCCCAGGGACCAACCCCGACTGCACCTGTTGGGATATCGAAGATGCGCTCAAAATAAATACTCAAGAATATAACACCGATGCCATAGGCAGCAGCGGTGACGAGCAAAGCGCAGAATGAGCTTGTTGTAATCTGTTCTACTTTCTTTAAATCTGCTTCACCAAGGGCATGAGCAAGAAAGCGTGCTGTACCAGACCCGATGCTTACCGGGATCAGGGCTACAAAGCCTATGCAGGTATTAATTAAAGGCCAGAGCGCATACTCATTTTTACCCAGTGCCCTAATCATATAAGACTGCAGGAATATACCGACGAGAATCGCTATGGCATACTGACCGTAGTTGGAGATTGAATTGGTTACAACCAGCCTCCTGTTTACCTCGGTTTGGCTTTTGGGTGATTGGGGCTCACTTTTGGGTGCTTGAGTTTCAAGAGTATTCATATTTAGTATCCGGATTTTTGGGTTATGTGCTTCGGATTAATTGGCTTGGGAAAGGCAGAGTGAAAGCCTAAGATACCTTGCACTGGCTTAAGATCGCCCTTAAAATGAGATGAGATGCATCTCCTTTTCCAAAAGGCTGGCTCGATGCCTCGTCCCTGTACCTTCTTGGCGGCCTCTGAAGCATTTCCTCAAAGGCTTGGAGTATCTTTCCCCTGTCTGCTCCGGCAATGATATTCATGCCCGCTGTGACTGTCTCGACCCATTCCGTTTCATCACGGAGAGTAATACAGGGGACATGCATGAAGAAGGCTTCTTTCTGCACTCCGCCTGAATCGGTCAGAATTATGCCTGCATGTTTTTGGAGGATGAGCATATCATAGTAGGAAACAGGATCGATGATTCTCAAGTGCGGAAAGGTACCATGAACGGAGGCCAAGAATTTTTTCGTTCTGGGATGTACGGGAAATATGACCGCCATCCCTTTGGCGGCAATTTCTTCCAGGGTAGTGAGAATAGTGTTTAATCTTTGCCGGTCATCGGTATTTTCCTGCCGGTGAACGGTGCAAAGGGCATAGGGCACCGCTCTGCCCTGGCCCTGGGAAGAGGCTAGATTCAGTTCCTTAAGGATGGTGGATTTTCCGATAGCCCTTTGAAGCGAGAACAGCACCGAGTCGTACATGATATCACCGGTGTTCACTACCAGAGGAACGCGTCCGGGACACACCGCCCAATCCCCTGCCGGGTCCATGAGCTCGCCTTCTTTCAGGACATCGGCGAAGCCTTCCCTTTGCAGGTTCATGGCTGCTGTGTAGGTGGGACAGCACAGGAGCGTGGAGATATGATCCGTTACGATGCGGTTTATCTCCTCCGGCATTTTTCGGTTGAAGCTGCGAAGCCCTGCCTCTATGTGGCAGATCGGAATGTGCAGTTTGCTTGCTGCCAGTGCGCCGGCCAGGGTAGAATTGGTATCTCCGTAGACAATGACCAGGGCAGGATTTTCCCTGATTAACACATCCTCGATACGGTCGAGCATCAAGCCTGTCTGCTGGCCGTGTCTCCCCGAGCCTACTTCAAGGTTGTAATCCGGTGCCGGTATCCGCAGATCGTCAAAGAAGACCTTTGACATGAGATAGTCGTAATGCTGGCCGGTATGGATAATAAGTGATTTTATCGGAACGCTGAGCGGGATGCTTTCAGAAAGAGTACATTCATTGTAAGTCTGTATAGCCTGGCAGAGCGGAGCCAGCTTTATAAACTGGGGCCGCGCACCTACGATATGGACAATTTTCATGTCGTTTTTCCCTTTGGTTAATGCCTGCGATTGATACCTGTGGTTGATGGGCATATTAAAACGTTATTCCCAACCCAAGGCTATACCTGTGGTCTGTGTATTCATTATCGTCCAGCGATTCGTGTGTTTCCTTGTCCTCGGAATTATTTTTCAGATACTGATAGGCCATTTCAAAGGAGATATTTTTATAAAGGGTAGAGGCCAATTGACATGATCCTTCATAGCGCGTATCTTCGCGAAGCGCATGATCGTTTTGATCTTCCACGTTAGAAAGATAAAGGGTATGATAGGAAATATTGGTATATTTGCCGCGTATGGTTAACACCACAGGTTTGAGTATTCTCCACTCAAGGTTTGCCCCGCAGCTCCAGGTCTTATCCTCTCTGTCTTCATCCCTGTTTTCATCTCCAGTATCCGGCTCATACTGATAGCGGGATTTTGTACGGCTGCCGGTGAGGGATAGTAATGCCGGTTTCAAGATCCTCCAGGCGATATGTACCGTTTCACTCCACGATTTATCCTTCGTACCGGTCAGATCATGATCATCGACCCGCTGTGATCCGCTGTAATCTATGATAATCTTTTGATGCAAAAGGTCACGTTTGATATTGACAGAGAGCTGGTGCGAAATGAAAGGGTCGTTTTCGGTACGGTAGGGCGAGATATAGCCCGGCACTTCGCTGTACGATGCCATGATTACGGTGTCCTTGATGCAATAAATATCCAGGCTCGCGGCAAGGGTCCGATATTCTTTCGTTCTCGATTCATTCACTGTGGATTCAATTTCTCTCCATGCCTGACCCCATCTCCCACTTAATTTGAGGCTGGACTTTTTCTCCCAGGAAAAACCTCCTGAGACTTCCTGCTCCCCATAGTCGGGGGTTTCCTTATTAAACTCGATTGAAGCGTATCTATAGCCCAGGGTGAAAAAAGCGTTCCTGTACAGGTTATATTCAAGGTCTGCATTCCCTCCCTGATTTTTACTGTCCTCAAGATCCGGGTCATTTTTACTTTGCCGGTAATTCTTCTCATCATGCAGATAGGTGAGCTTGGCCCTCCATTTTTTGCCGATCTTTTGTGTTATATCGAAGGCAGAGGAAAGGTCGTTATATTCAGCTAAATTATTATTGCTCTTGAACAGCTCTCTTCTTTCATCACGCTTGGCATAACTATAGGTATCGCGTCCTTTGATATCGATCCCCAGCTTCGATGTCGGTTTAAGGCCGATGTTCCAGGAGCCGGTTTGATTATACCGGTTTTCATCGGAGTATTTCTCATTATATAAGCGGAAATCGCCCTGATAGCTCAGGGTGAGATCTATGATCTTCCCTGTTTTGGCTATGGATAATGAAGGGAGGATGGTAGTGAAGCTCGTTTCCTCACGGTCATATTTGGTCAGGTAGACATTGTCATCAAAGGTCTTTCTCGTAATGAGGGAAGGTACACAGCGAAATCTGCCGATCTCCATGCCTTCAGCCAGCCCAAAGAAGTGAGGGGAAAAAGCATCATTCATGACAATAACAATGGCAATGACAATAATGGCTATAAAAGGTATGCTCTTCTTATGCATTCAATCATCTCATGGCCTTTTAAGAGTCAGGGAATGAGGGTGCATTCAGTTCGCGAATTTTCACTCTTTTTTCTAAATCCGGCATGCGAGGCTAAAAGATGCTGGCAGGGATAATTATTATATCCATTGGCTGAAGCTCCAGGTTATCTTTGAGATCACCTTTTTTCATGATATCTCTCAATCTTACCTTTATGACTTCAGTTGCACTTTCTGTAGCCGCTTCACCCTTTTTGTTCATTGTGTCCGCGGCTCCCTTTTTGTCTCCCTCTCCTTTTTTGTTTATCGCTCTCTTTTCATCTCTTTTCCCTTCCTTATCTGCCGATCCATCTTTGGCCGTCGCAGCCGTTTGTTCTTTGTCCGTTTTCTTCCTGATTATTTTGGTGCCGTTTAAGTTGGCGTCCTCAGTGGGACCTCCGGACAATAACACGGCATCAAGGAGCGTAGTTCCCCTTTTGAACGGAACTACCCGTGGAGTTTTCACTTCGCCGATAACAGTAATCCGGTTACGGTAATTATCCGGCAGGGAAATAATGTCGTCAGGCAAAAGCTCGACATCCTGGGTCAGGTCACCCTCTTCTACCAGCTTTTCAAAATCAACGGGTAATCGCTTCCTGTCTCGTAAAATATAAGCCCCATCGAGATCGACATTTTCAGACAGGGCTTTCCCATCGGCCATCGCCAGGAGCTGGAATAAGGTGATCGTTCTGGTGAGATTCAACACTCCCGGCAGGCCGGCATTGCCGGTTATGTAAACCTTATGGCTGTTAATTCCCTGTAAAATTACCGTTACTTCAGGGTCTTCAATATAAAGCGCAAGTTTCTGCGTAATGATTTCCTTCACTTCGAGAGGAGTTAATCCGGCTACTGCCAGTTCATCCAGCAAAGGGGATGAAATCTTGCCATCAGGTCTTACCACTACCTCCCTGCTCAATTGCTCGTTTCTCCAGACAGAAATGT
>JBFMGO010000052.1:0-36556 GCA_040752695.1 bacterium | reverse complement strand
TCATCCACGCAGCACGTTATTCGTCATTCTGAGCGAAGGCTTAGAATCCAAAAAGCCCTTGAAAAGCCTGGATTCCCGTCTACACGGGAATGACGGTTGGTTAGACTTCTCCTCAAAAGTGTCCACTATATGAACGAGGTCAACCGGCTGCGTATTTAATGCGCCGTGTACTTAGAGGCTATAGCGAGCCTTCACATATGTATTAGACAGGAAGTACGAAAATATCTCAGGAAGAAATATGGAAGTAAAGAATGAGAATAATGAGCAAAAATATCCTTTTATCGTAGAAATATATTTCAGAGCAGATAAGATTTACCGCAAGATATTTAACTCTCATTTCGTTACGAAAAAAATTTACCGCAGGGTGGACGAAACACATTTCTCTGTCGAAAAAGTTTATCGCAATATTGTAGGATTGTCCAAGATAGTATTTACTGGCTTTTGGCTTGGAATTTTAAAAAGAGAAACATTTCACTTAATCGATAATAAATTTTTTAATAATGACGATAATAGAAAAATATATCATAATAATGAGTATAATCGAAGTGGCTTTTTTGAATGGGAGAAAATAATTATCGAGAATTATTTTCAGCAATGCAAATCACTTTTGGTTACCAGCGCTGGAGGTGGGAGAGAAATGCTGGCCCTCATGAAAAGAGGATATGAGGTTGAGGGTTTTGAATGCAATAATGCTCTGGTCGAATGTGCTCACAGGTTATTCATAGAAGAGGGATTCCCACCCAGAATACAATCGGCTCCCAGAGATCAATGCCCGCCTGTCACAAAAATATATGACGGCATTATCGTTGGCTGGAGCGCCTATATGTATATTCAGGGGAGAACAAACAGAATAGCTTTTCTTAAGATTTTGCGAAAACTTCTCAGGGAGCGTGCTCCAATTCTGCTGTCTTTCTTTGCCTATCCCGATAAGCCCTTCTATTTTAGAATGATTAAGGCAGTGGCGAATAGCATAAGATGGCCTCTTGGGCGTGAATTAGCAGAAGCTGGAGATGATTTAGTGCCTAATTATGTCCATATTTTTAATGAGGAGGAAATAGCCTCTGAACTGAATGAAGCAGGGTTTCAGTTAGAGTTATATTCTACCGATCTGTATGGACACGCTGTAGGTTTTGCCGTTCGTTAAAAGTTAAAAACTTTAACTATTTCAATTACTTCCATAATAAGCTCCATCAACCGTAGTGATTGTATTTTAAACTGTATCATAAACTGTATTTTTAACTGTATTTTTAATAAGCTATACTTTTACACTTTTTATCATTTCCCGCGAAGGCTTAGAATCCAGAAGCCTTAATAATACTGGATTCTAAGCCTTCGCTCAGAATGACGGGTAGACATTACGAAACTATAGGTATTCCAATCAGTTGCTAAGAAGTGCAAAAGTATAGTAATAAGGAGTAAGGCGAGATGCACAAGAAAGATTTCCTGTTTACCTCAGAATCAGTCACTGAAGGACACCCGGATAAAGTAGCAGATCAGATATCGGATGCTGTTCTGGATTTCATTATTGCCCACGATCCTGCGGGGAGGGTAGCGTGCGAAACGCTGGTAACTACCGGCCTGGCATTTGTGGCCGGGGAGATCACCACCAGTTGCTATGTAGACATACCTAAAATTGTTCGCAACACCATTCGGGAAATCGGGTATACCGATGCTGGTTATGGATTTGACTGTGAAACCTGCGCAGTGGTTACCTCTGTTGACGAGCAGTCACCCGATATTGCCCAGGGCGTGGATATCGGAGGAGCCGGAGATCAGGGCCTTATGTTCGGCTATGCCTGCAATGAAACCGAAGTCCTTATGCCTATGCCTATCTTACTGGCCCACCAGTTGGTCAAACGGCTTGCCGATGTGCGCAAAAAAGGCATCCTTTCCTATTTACGGCCTGACGGCAAGAGCCAGGTGACATTGGAATACGTGAATAATAAACCGGTGAGGGTGGACAGCGTAGTTATCTCTACTCAGCACGGCCCTGAAATCGATAACAAGACCATCAGGGAAGACATCATCGATCATGTCATCAAGGAAGTGATCGATCCATCATTGCTGGATTCGGATACGGTCTTTTATATCAATCCTACCGGCCGGTTTGTCGTAGGCGGGCCATTGGGTGATACCGGCCTGACCGGCAGAAAGATTATTGTTGATACCTACGGTGGGCTTGGCAGTCATGGCGGCGGTGCCTTTTCAGGAAAAGATCCCAGTAAGGTGGACCGATCAGCCTCCTATATGGCCCGCTATGTTGCCAAAAACATCGTAGCTGCCGGGATTTGCGATCGCTGTGAGGTGCAGTTGGCTTACGCCATCGGTGTGGAGAAGCCGGTATCCGTCATGGTGGATACCTTCGGAACGGGACGGATTCCCTTGGAAAAAATCAGAGATATTATCTGGGATAACTTTGATTTGACTCCGAGAGGGATTATTCAGTATCTCGACCTGCGGCGTCCTCTTTATAAAAAGACCGCCGCCTATGGCCATTTCGGAAGGAATGAACCGGAATTTACCTGGGAGAAGACTGATAAGGCAGAGCAATTGCGAAAAGATGCGGGAGTGGAAGAGCCATATGTGACTGTAGCATAAAACGATGGACCAATGTCCTGTCAAGCCACAATTGTTGGGGAAGGTAATGACCATTGGGCTTAATTTGCCTACCCGCGTCATTCTGAGCGAAAGCTCCAGTTATCCATGCAAGATTCGATTGACAGGGTACCTAAGGATGAAAAATCACTCTCCCTGAGATGAAAAACCTCTCACCCCTCCTCCTCAGAAACATGTTTCTGAGGAGGAGGGGTAATGAACTCCAGCCTACCTAAGAATTTTTTCCAGTATATTTTAATTTTTTTGTAGCTATCAAGAGAAAAAGCATCCGAAAAATATTCATACACATTGATCATTCCATATATATTTATCTTCGTTTGAACATCAAAATAAAGTTATTCATTTACCATTATACCTTTGTTTAAACACTTTTTTTAAGCAGACGAATACTCTTATGAATTGTTATCAGTAAAGATGCCGCCTGCCGTATATAAGCACAAGGCGAGCATTCATGGAATGCTATCGGTTAAGATATCGCCTGTCGTATAAATTGTCCGGATCGTTTAACTTCAACACTTTTATATAAAAATTGGACAGGTAATTTACAGGGCGAAGCTATGCTTAATTGCATCTCTTTTGACTGAGCACATTGACCGGTTACGTTGATTATGGAAAATTCCACCGTTTAACAATAAACCCCAGGGATGGAGAAAATGCAAAAAATGTTCAAGATCACTTTGTTATTATTAATTTTTTTAGCTACCTGCCACGGTATTCATCCTCTCTCTCCATGTGCTTCTCTAACAGATTATATTATAGGTCCCAGGGATATAATCAGAATAGAAGTGTGGAATAATCCCGACCTTTCAAGAGAAGAAACGGTTACTCTTAAGGGAAACATCTTTTTCCCTCTGATAGGGGAGATCACCGTAAAAGGATTTACCTGCGAACAAATACGGCAAGCTATTCACAATAACCTGGCAGATAAGTATATCGTTAACCCCCAGATCGATGTGAAAATCATAGAATATAATAGTGCAAAGATTTATGTGCTGGGAGAGGTCAACAGACCAGGCAATTACCCTTTCTGCAAGGCAATGACCATGGTCGAACTTATCTCCATGGCCGGCGGACTAACTCAAGATGCTGGTCAGGAGGCGTACATCTTACGCGGATTCGAGGAAAATACCAAAGGCAAAGGTCAGGAGGCAGGTATCTTACTCCCTCCTGTCAAGGAGGTAAATTTATCTCCGTTAAATCCAATTCTGGAGGAAGGAAAATACAGCCAGATTATTACCATCGATCTTCATGATTTCAATCAGGGGGTCAATCTTCATTACAAGTTGGAGAACAACGATACTGTCTATATTCCGAAGGCGAGATTTTTCTATGTAATCGGAGAAGTAAAATCACCTGGACGTTATAAATTGGATAATGGGATTAATATTATCCAGGGGATATCAATAGCCGGAGGATTTACTCAAAAAGCTTACGGCAAAGGAACGAAAATCATCAGAACGGTTGAGGACAAAGAGCATAAAATAAGTGTTGAAATGAATGACTTAATTCAAGCAAACGATATTATCAAGGTCCCGGCAAGTTTTTTCTAAAGAGCCTTGTCCGAAAAACCCCGGGAGGCCGCATCCCTGTGAGTGCCGAACCAGCTTTTCGGATAGAGTGTTTACTACCCGGTATTTCCAGTACTCCCAGTATTTCCAGTATCTTCAATATTTCTAGTATCTCAGATATTTCCAGTATCATTCCGTATACCCAATATACCAAACTATTACCAGTATACCCAATATAACCAGTATATACCCTGGTATACCCTGTTCCCTAATTTAAAGAAGGAATTTATTTTATGGCCTCCCAAATAAACAGTGAGTATGTGGAAAGAAGTTTTCCAGAAGAAGAGAATCAAACACCATTGCGCGATTGCTGGCATGTGATCGTGAAATATCGGTGGTCGATCATTACCGTTTTTCTCGTTACGATAGTAACGGTAGGTATTATTACCTATAGGACAACACCGATTTATAAAGTTACTACCCAGATTCAAATAGATAAAGACAGTCCGAATGTCGTACGAATTGATGAGGTGATTTCCTCGGATGCCAAATGGGATTGGAATTATTACCAGACCCAGTATAAGATTTTACAGAGCCGCACCCTGGCCAAAACGGTAATTGACAACCTGAATCTTTCCCAATGCGCGGCTTTTACCGGTAATAAGGATAAAGGGAAAACGGAGTTTGCGCAAACCAGGAATGTTCTTTTATGCAAGATCAAGGATTCTTTCAAAGTTATCACTGAGAATTCACCATTCCGTTATTTTTTAAATCCTTCGCAATCAGTAACTGCTATCACGGTAACAGAGGCAGATCTGCAAGCAAAAAAGGACAATGAGCTGATCGATACCCTTCTCAGCAAATTAAAAATTGAACCGCTCCAGGGGAGTAATCTTGTTAATATCAGCTTCCTGCATCCAGACCCCTTTTTAGCCGCTGCCATTACCAATTCTCTCGCCGAACAGTATATTCAAAGCAATTTGCAGCATAAATATGAAGCAGCCATGGATGCAACGAATTGGCTGAGCCAGCATGTGGGAGAGTTGAAAAAAAAGCTGGAAGCTTCCGAAGAAGCGCTTTTTTCTTATACGGAACAAAATAAAATCGTATCCCTTGAGGAAAAGCAAAATATCAGTATCCAAAAGCTGTCTGAACTGAATACGGCAGTTACCGAGGCCAATACCAAAAGAATACGGCTTGAGACCCTGTATAATCAGATCAAAGGATCCCTGGATCAGAACCCTGAGCAGGATTTGGCTCAGGGAGAGAATCAGGATCAAAATCAGGGACAGGGTCTTAGTCAGGAGCAGAATCAGAATCAGGGACAAGGGCAGGGGCAAGGGTGCAATCAGGAGCAGGATTTGGCTCAGGGAGAGAATAATGAGAAGATAATAAAATCCCTTCCTGCGAATATTTGTACTCCCCTCATGCAAAAGCTTAAAACAGATTATGCCGCTCTCTTGGTGGAATATAGCAGAGAGTCCAGTCTTTATGGTTCTGACCACCCGAAGATCGTTGCGATTAATTCACAATTAGAGACCACCAAAAAAAGTCTCCTGGCTGAGGCGAACGGCATTATTAACGGCATTAAAACAGAATACGAAATAGCTTTGGCCCAGGAGAATGGGCTTTTGGAGGCACTGGAAGAGCAAAAGAAAGAGGCTATGGATCTGAATAAAAAATCAATTCAGTATAATGTCCTGAAACGAAATGCCGATAGCGATAAAGGCATGTTCGAGATGGTGTTAAACCGTCTGAAAGAGACGGATCTTACCACTGCCTTAAAAACATGTAATGTGCGCATTGTTGATAAGGCTCATCCCCCTAAAAATCCTGTCTTACCCAATAAGAAAAAAAATCTTATTGTCGCTTCTATCCTTGGTTTACTCATGGGATTAGGATTGGCTTTTCTTCAGAACAACCTGGATAATACGATTAAAACGCCGGATGACCTTAAGCGTTATCTGGACACACCCTTTTTAGGACCTGTTCCTCATGCCGATTTATCATCGATGAAAGATTTTGAAACTCCCGAGTTGATCACCCTGCACAAGCCTAAAAGTTCAATCAGTGAAGCGTACAAGGGATTGCGCACCAGTATAATGTTCTCCTTTTCCGATGCTGGTTCCAAAACGCTTCTCATTACCAGTGCCATTCCTGGCGAAGGCAAGACTATTACCTCGGTTAACCTGGCCCTCACCATGGCCCAGGTTGGTGCCAAGGTAGTGATAATTGATGCTGACATGCGCAAACCCCGGCTCCATCAAGTCTTAAAGGTAAAAAATGATAAAGGTCTTTCGAGCCTTCTTGTCGGCCGATGTCAAATAGAAGAGGTTATTCAGAAAGGCCCGGTCCAGAATCTCATGGTTATTACCTCTGGCCATCGTCCGCCGAATCCTTCGGAACTTCTGGTATCTCCTCACCTGGAAAAAATTCTCAATGATCTTAAATCCCGCTATGACATGATTATCATAGATTCACCGCCAATAGTGGCGGTAACGGATTCTGTAATCATCAGCCGCCTGGTGGACGGTATCGCGTTGGTGATCCACGGCGGAGCAACCAATAGAGACATCATCAAACAAGGTCGCAATCTCCTTCAAAAAGCGAATGCCCATCTGTTGGGAGCTGTCATCAACAATATAGACTTGGCTAAGCGCAGTTATTATTACAATTACAAATATTATTCTTATCAATACTATAGCGGTGATGAGGGAGAACAATCAAAAAGGCGGAAACGGACAGAATATGCCTCCGTGGATTGATGTGCGGTAGTGTGGGAAGTAAGGGATACGGTAAATCGAATCTAATACCTCTTCACAGCCAAGTTTGTAAAGACTGGATTCTAAGCTTTTGCGGGAATGACGAAATGGCAGACCACAATTTTAAGAGTGAAGGGGTACTAGAGCAGGCAAGCGAGAGATTAACCTTTTTACAAAGAGCAAAGAGCGAATTTACAAAAAGCAAAAGAGGAAGAAGCTATGAAAAAAGCCCTCATCACTGGCATCACCGGACAAGACGGATCATACCTGACAGAACTGCTCTTGAATAAAGGGTATGAGGTTCACGGTCTTATTCGCAGGGCCAGCACTTTTAATACCGATCGCATCGAGCATATCTATCAGGATCCCCACGAGAAACAGTCGAGGCTTTTTCTCCATTTTGGTGATTTATCGGTCTCCGGTCATCTGACAGAATTAATTTATTCTATCAAACCGGATGAGATTTATCATCTCGGGGCGCAAAGTCACGTTAAGGTGAGTTTCGAGATGCCCGAATACACCGGCGACATTACCGGTATCGGCGCTATAAGGCTTTTGGAAGCTATTCGCAAATCAGGGGTCAAGACTCGATTTTATCAGGCATCCTCAAGCGAAATGTACGGCGGTGCCCCGGCGCCGCAGAACGAGAAGACACCTTTTGATCCCAAAAGCCCCTATGCGGCAGCGAAAGTGTATGCCTATTGGGTGACCAAAAATTATCGCGAAGCGTATGGACTTTTTGCCTGCAACGGCATCCTCTTCAATCATGAATCCCCCCGCCGGGGAGAGACTTTTGTTACCCGCAAAATAACCCGTGCGGCAGCCAGAATCAAGCTGGGACTGCAAAAGAAACTCTATCTGGGAAATTTAAATTCCCGCCGCGACTGGGGATATGCTCCAGAATATGTAGAGGCCATGTGGATGATGCTGCAAAAGGACAACCCTGATGATTTTGTCATTGGGACCGGAGAGTCTCATACGGTGGAAGAATTCGTCAGGGAATCTTTTTCATACCTGGGATTGGACTGGAAGAAGTATGTCGAGATAGATCACCGATACTTTCGGCCAACAGAGGTTGAATTTCTGCTCGCCGATCCACTCAAGGCAAAGAAAGTTTTAGGGTGGGAGCCCAAGGTGACTTTCAAAGAATTGGCACATATCATGACTGATGCAGATGTGCATGCCCTTTCCGAAGTGAAACAATGTCAGGATGTAATGAAGAACATTATGGCTTCTTATGTAAGCTGTTATAACGGGTTGCCTTTTTCAGGCCATGTTATTTATCAGGATCAATAAACCATCATGGATATCTTCAAGAGTTCTCATCAAGAAGGGGTGCTATCAATTGGAGAAATCTTCTAAAATCTATATTGCCGGCCACCGGGGCTTAGCCGGTTCAGCTCTTGTACGCCGGTTAAAACAAGAGGGATACGGGAACCTTCTGGTTCGGACGCGCGAGGAACTTGACCTTACCAGACAGGATAAAGTGGAAGCATTTTTCCAGAAGGAACGGCCCGAGTATTGCTTTTTAGCTGCCGCCAAAGTCGGAGGTATCTGGGCGAATAATACCTGTCCGGCAGAGTTTATCTACCAAAATCTCGCTATTCAGACTCATATTATTCACAGCGCCTACCTTTTTGGAGTGAAAAAGCTGATCTTTCTCGGAAGCTCCTGCATTTATCCGAAACTGGCACCACAGCCTCTCAGGGAGGAGTATTTGCTGAATGGTGAACTGGAACCTACCAACGAGCCGTATGCAGTAGCAAAAATTGCCGGAATCAAGATGTGCCAGTCCTATAACAGGCAATATGGCACACATTTTATCTGTGTTATGCCTACCAATCTGTACGGTCCGAATGATAACTTCGATCTGGACAGTTCTCACGTTTTACCTGCCTTGATTCGAAAATTTCATCAAGCCAAGACCGAACGAAAACCTTTTGTTGAAATCTGGGGTACGGGTAAACCACGTCGGGAATTTCTATTTGTGGATGACCTTGCAGATGCCTGCCTGTTTTTGATTGACCGTTATGAAAGCACACAGATCATTAACATCGGCGCAGGCAAGGACATTACGATCCATGAACTCGCTCTCTTGATCAAAGACATTGTCGGATATGAAGGGGAAATCAGGTTCAATTCCGACAAGCCCGACGGTACCCCGCAAAAGCTGCTTGACGTAACGAAATTAAACAGTATGGGATGGGCAGCTCAAGTTTCCCTCTCTCACGGGATTAAAATGGTATATCACCTTTATAATAACTCGCTGTGATCTTAAAGTTTCTGGTCATCGAAACACTGGCCATCGAAATAAAAGCCACCAAAATAAAAGCCATCGAAGTAAAGGAATCAAAAAATGAAAGACCGTAAAAACGTTCTCTTAATGACTTCCCCTGCACCGAGATTTGCTCCTTTTTCAACCAAAGAAAAAAAGCCTCCTCTTGGGTTGGGTTTTTTGATGGCCGTCCTGAAAAAGGCAGGACATAGAGTACACTTTAGCGATGAATACTTACAACGATCAAATAGTATAGAATCGGGTTTTTTACAAGAAAATAATATAGAATATATTGGGATATATTCAAATACAGTGTGCTTTATTGAGACGGTTAAACTTCTTGATAAAATTCAGAAACTGAGGATAGAAAAAAAATGGAAAGGGGAAATTATTGTCGGTGGACCCCATCCTTCGCTCATGCCGGATGATTTTCCAGATTATGTAGATCATGTCGTTATAGGAGAGGGTGAAAAAAAAATAATAGATATTGTTGAAGGATATGAAAAAGATAGAATCCTTTATGGAGAAAGAATAGAAGACCTGGATTCGCTGCCCAGACCTGCCTGGGAAGAATTTATAAAATTACCTTATAATTGGACGGATACCTGGACAAACTCCCGTTCAGTTTTTACCATGAATACGAGCAGGGGCTGTCCTTTTAGCTGTAAATTTTGTTCTGTTAAAGGCATATGGGGAAAAACATACAGAACAATGTCGCCAGCAAGGATATTTGAAGATATGGCTTTTTTAAAAAAAAATTATCATGCCAAATGCATCTATTTCAGGGAAGACAATTTTACTTTAAATAAAAAGAGGATTATTGAACTATGCAATCTTCTTATGAAGAATAATGTAAAAATTGACTGGTTATGCGAGACAAGGGCGGACAGCCTGCAGGATTTTAAATACGTTGACCTGATAGCGAGAGCAGGGTGCAAGGCATTTTATATCGGGGTTGAAAGCGGCAGCCCGCGGATGCTTGATTTCATAAAAAAAGGTGAAACAGTTCAACAGTTCATACATGCCTTTGACAATGCACGCAGAGCAGGTATTAAAACATATGCCAGTTTCATATTTGGATTGCCTACAGAAACCAATGAGGATATTAAGTTAACCAAGCAGTTGATAAAAAGAATAAAACCTGATTTTGTCGGGAAAAATGTGTTTGTTGGCCTGCCCGGGTCGGAACTTTACCGATATGTAAAGAACGGTGAATTATACGAATATGAAGATAAAAGAGGATTATTATTTTTAAAAGGGCATAACTCGAGGGTAAATAGATATTACAGATTCAATCCTTATTTTAAAATACCGCCAACAGTTTCAAAATATGAATGCACTCTTTATGATTTATGCATAGAACCCGTCCGAAAAATCCTGAGATGCTGTATCAATAGTGGCGTATTGCCCACTTTTCGGTGATATGCCCTTCAAGTTTTTTACAAAACAGACATCTGCCTCAGTGAAGGACAGCCTCAAAAAAATCCCATTATTGTACGCCGTTAATAGGCATTGGAAGGCAACACTTTATAAGCGTCGCTATATCTCTTTACAAGCATATTATAAAAAATTGGCTGCCGGAAAAAAAATTTCTTATCGCGAGGCCGATATTTCAGCTCTGGCAGCGAATTCTTTCGCCAGGCGGTGTATTCATCTCAAGCCATTGCCGGAAGAAGAACTAAGAATACTCTATGTAGGCACTGTTGCAGGTCAGGATTATGGGGGAATTATCCAGGGCTTGCGAAAGTTTGGAAAGGTTGTCCCCTTTCAACACAAAACGGGAAGATATGGTCAATATTATCGAAACGTGGGAAAAGATGAGAGAAGGGAAAACGGCAATCGGCTATTGGAAATGGTTCAGGAAGATCACAAGAAAGCCCCTTTTCATATGGTGATTGGACAGATGTGGGCTTTTACTATGCCTCCAGATACACTCCAAAAGCTTCGTCAGCTTGGTATACCTGTTGTCAATATCTCCATGGACGACCGGCATGCCTTTCGATGCAAGCGAATGAATGGAAATTGGTCAGGAACTGCCGGTCTTATCGGATCTATCGATCTTGCCTGTACTGCTGCCAGGGAATGCTGCCTGTGGTATCTTGTAGAAGGGTGTCCCGCCATATATGTACCCGAAGCAAGCGATCCTGAAATTTTCGTGCATCTGGCTGAGCCAAAGCACTACGATGTTTGTTTTGTAGGAGCGAATTATGGAATACGCAGCAGGATTGTAAAGACAATAGAAAAAAGAGGGGTACCTGTTACCTGCTATGGTAATGGCTGGCCAAATGGAAGAATAGCTGTTGAAAAAATACCTGAACTTTTTGCCCGTTCGCGAATTATTCTGGGAGTTGGAACTATTGGCCATTGCTCTGATTTTTATTCCTTAAAGCTGCGGGATTTTGATGGACCTATGAGCGGAAGCCTCTATCTCACCCATGACAATCCTGATTTGTATGAGTTGTATGATGTCAGTCATGAGATTATAACGTATCGAACCCCCGAAGAATGCGCCGATAAAGTGGTCTATTATCTTCGGCACTCAGATGAGGCTAAAGTCATAGGAGATGCAGGCAGAAGAAGGGCGGTCAGGGAGCATACGTGGGAAAAGAGGTTTGAGAAGATATTGAAAGTCATCGGGCTCAGGTAGCCCCGCCGTATGGTAACCGTCAGCGGAAGGCAGGGAAAATACTATGTCTCATGAACCGGGAGTGAGCGTTATCACTGCTGTCTACAATGGCGAAAAGTACCTGGCTGAGGCCATAGAAAGTGTTTTAGACCAAACCTTACCGGATTTTGAATATATTATTGTCGATGATGGCTCAACTGATAAGACGCCCGGGATTATAAAAGCATTTGTGCATCTTGATTCCAGGATCAATACAATTCGCATAAAAAACTCAGGCTATACGAATGCGTTAAATGCTGCCCTGCAAATAGCCAGGGGCACCTGGATTGCCGTGATGGATGCTGATGATATCTGTTTCCCCTGGAGGTTAGAAGAACAATTGGAGTATGTAAAAGAGCATCCTGACTGTATTCTGCTCGGCAGTGGCTGTATGGAAATCGACGCCGAAGGAAAAGTGATTAAGGAACATGCTTATCCATCTGATCATGACCCGCTGGTTAAGAATTTGGAAACCATGGGAAAGTTTTTTCCACACTCATCAGGTTTCTATAGAAGGATGCCGGGGTTGATTCCCATAAGATATAACGGCCGTTTTACTCGAAGCCAGGATTATGACTTATGGCTCAGGCTCTCAGAACTTGGGTTCGGCAAGATAGGGTGTGTGGATAAGACCCTGCTTAAGCTCAGGAGGCATTCTTATTCAATATCGAATACTGACTCAGGAAGATTACAGATTCTTATGGCAGTGGCAGCTCTCATCTGCCATTTTCGCCGTAAGGCCGGTCTTTTTGATCCATCCCGGATGGAAGAAGATGCATGGAAAAAATTTCTATTATGGATTGAGGATCGGACGGAAATGGCGGAATATTTTCATCGGAGTAAGGTCTTAAAGAGGCTGCGAAATACCTGGCATTCTGACCTTGCCTTTACGATAAAAGCCGAGGCTTTCATAATCGAACTGGTCCGTAATCCGCTGGCTCGAAAGGTCATCTGGGAACGATTTCGAAAAAAGAACCCTGTCCTGAAATTAGCAGAACAAAGCAAAAGAATATATTGAGTCAACTATAGACTCTTTCTCAAAAAGTGTCTGGTAGTAAATTAACCCAGAGGATTCAATGCACCCAATAGTACCTTGCCTTACAGAAATTCCAGATCAAAGGAAAGCCTTTTTCATGACCGTTGTGAGCGTGTCAGCAGCTATCTTACATTTTATTGTCTTCAGCTATTCAAAGGATTCCGATGTATATCTTTTCTTGGCTATTTCTTCCTTAATTCTTTTTTTTCATGCACTCTGTTGTATCTGGCTATTTAAGGGCAACCTGATTATTACTTTCAGGTACCTTTTATTGTTTATTCCCATGATCTTAACCTCAATTACCTGGCTCTTATGGAAAGGGGAGGTTTATCTATCTCCGTGGGGCTTACCATATCAGACCATTACCACAACATCGTCCGTTGTCATGAGCGGCGCGTTATCTGTTTTTGGCTGCTCTGCCGGATGGTTTGCCGGCTTTATTAAAAAAACAAAATTTGATTTTAATTTATTTTTAAGAGTTATAGAAAGAAAAATTTCAATAATTCTCTGGAGCGGGCTCGTCATGAGTTTGTTTTGGAGCGGCCTATGGCTGCTCCTGGCCGGGGGACCGTTAGGTGGTGGGCGAACCTATGCGGAGGATGTCTGTGGGGGGTGGGTGACCAGGCGTCTCGGATTTCAGTTGAATGTATTCGGTGTCTTTTGGTCAATAGGCATTGCCTTGATTATGATAGCCTTACAATATGTAACAAACTGGAAGAAAACGACTTTCGTTTTAGGAGTAATATCTCTTTTATTCGCTATCTCGACAGGAGCTCGTTGCGAAACCTTACTACCATTACTCTTATTGGTTTTTTATTTCCTCAGTACACATACATATTGTTTTAGATGTATACATGGTGCTTCTGTCAACACGTTGTCTTTTCCTGGTCATCATGCTGGAGCTTATTCGAACATAAATTCCAGGTATTATCTATTATTGGTCACATTAATGATAACAGGTTTTCTTTTTTCCAATGGTATCAGATATTGGAGGGCAAGTGGCAGCCAGTCCTTCGCAGAAACTCAAATGGATGTTTTAAAAGATAAAGATAATCTCTTGTTTCTTCATGTAGTTGATAAATATGTAGGTGATAAAAAGGTATTAAATATAGAAACCGCCTGGTCCATGATTGGTGGCTTATATGGAATGATTGTCAAGACATCTTCCGGGGAAATGAATTTCCTTTTAGGGAAAAGTTATTTTAATTATTTTTTGTCCTTGCCACCTGCTTTTCTTGGCTTACCACGACCGCAAGGGTTAGAGTGGCAGACCAGTGTAAGGAGTACTCTTATGAGCATGGGAGGAATCTTTGAAACGGCCGAGGCGTATGCTAACTTTGGCTATTTTGGGTGCTTTATCATTTCATTTTTCCTATCTTTCTTTTTCTCCTGGCTCTTACGGAGAGTACATGAAAAAAACAGCCTATTTTTCCTGACCTGGTATCTTGTCAATGGATTAATGCTGGCTCGTGGTGTCTGGTACCAGAATTTTGCCTTTTTTCGAATAGCCAGTTTATTTTGCCTCATTTGGATCATGCTGCGCTTGGTTGATGAAAGATATATTCACTATAATCCGCATAAGCTGTGCTCTTATCATTTCGAAACGTAATACTCTCCCCCCGAGGAATGAAATGATGAAAATTTACCATTTTCTATTGGATCATCGTATTAATGGTCATCATATTTATGTTAAATCATTCATAGGAAAATTATCTTCAAAAACCTCCCAGATTATTATTACTCCAGGAAAAGGGCCGTTTACTGATATCAGGTTGATATGTATTCGACATTTTTGGAAGCCGCTTTATCTTATCGAGATATTTCTTAATGTCTTACTCATTCTTTTCTTTTCACTATTCAAAAAAATTGAAAGAAAACAAACTGTGTTTTGTGTACACGGGGCTGCTAATATTGCCCCCATTATTGCAGCCCGAATCCTTCATGTTCCAGTAGTATGGTATTTTCACGAAGCCGTTGAAGCTTATAAATTGATTGTAAATACAGGACTAAAGTTTTTGAGTCCTGGCCGGTATCAGTTGGTTGCAGTAATTGATAAAGTTGCTGAGGTATATGGTTTAGTAAATTATGTTGTCTTACATGCTTCAGTTGATTTAGCCTTTTGGGATACTAACAACATATCGGATCAACAAAAAAAAGAGATTAAAAAGACACATGATACATTTAATATCTTATGCGTGGGGAATTTAAACCCATTGAAAGGGCATGATATCTTACTTGACGCTTTAGGCGAATTTAATTCAGAGGGGGAGTTATTCCTCATTGGTTCAGCTTTGACAACTCAGAAAAAGTATTTCAATCTCCTACAGGAGAAATCAAAAAAAATAAACAAAAAGCTTCCCAATCTTCATATCCGGTTTCTCGGGTATAAGAACCAGGAAGAAATTCGTTCCTATCTTATGAATTGCGACGTATTTGTTTTACCTTCCAGGAGCGAAGCATGTCCTACTGTGTTACTTGAAGCAATGGCCATGCGGTGTGTTTGTGTGGCTACATCCGTAGGCGGTGTTCCCAAAATTATCTCCAGCTCTTCAATGGGTATCACTATTCCAGCAAGCGATCCTGTCGCTCTGCGATATGCCATAGAGAAGGTTTATGCAATATCCAAAAAGGAGAGACTGGCCATTGGGAATTTAGCAAGAGCAAGGATTGAAAATGATTTTTCATCGCAACAAATAGCTATGCAACATTTAAAAATATATCAATCATTAGTTGGGTAATACAAAACTATCCCTTAAAAATCAAGGGGGATGAGAAAATGGGACAAAAGCCCTTTGTTGATGTTTGCGGTGCAGGAAAATCGGCGAGGAGAAATTTGCTTACCAGGCTCAAACCATATGTCGAACAGTATCCCACCCTGGCCTTTACCTATCGTACACTCCGCAATGCCTGGGCCTTTCAGAAGCAGCAGCCGCAAGTTACCCCTTACGGCATCAAGCTCATGGGTAATCGCGCCATGCAGACAGGAACTTTTGAGACCGAAGAGGTCGCCCTCATCAAACATTTGCTTGCTGACGCGGACGTGTTTGTGGATGTTGGGGCTAACATCGGCTTTTACACCTGCATGGCTCGATCATTGGGCAAATACACCCTTGCTATTGAGCCTCTGCCTCAGAACCTGGATTATCTCTATGCCAATCTTGATGCAAATGGCTGGCATGACGTGGAGGTTTATCCGGTGGGACTGGCCTATCAACCGGGTTTGGCCATGTTGTATGGGGATGGTACAGCAGCATCTCTGGTGAGCGGGTGGGCCAGCGCTTCGCCGCTGTTGCGGAGGATGATTCCCTTATCCACACTGGATATCGTGTGTTGCGAGCGGTTTTGCGGGAGGAGATTGTGCATCAAGGTGGATGTGGAAGGAGCGGAATATAATCTATTGCAGGGCGCCGCCAATACGCTGGCGATGTCGCCCGCACCAGTATGGATTATCGAGATCGGGCTGACGGAGCATCACCCGGAAGGCATCCATCCTCACTATGTCGAGACGTTTGAAATCTTCTGGCGCTCCGGATACCGGGCATGGACCGCCAACCTTAAGCGCAGGGCAGTTTCGTTTGAAGATGTTGAACAATGGGCTCAATTGAAAAGATGCGAGTCAGGAACCATAAACTATCTGTTTGAAAAAAGCTAAATCCAATGCAACTAAAAACGGTCCCTTAAAATTTGAGGGGGATGGCAAAGACGAGGGGGAAGGTATGAAGGTGGTAATCCTGTGTGGAGGTTTCGGCACACGCCTTCGCGAAGAAACCGAGTTCCGTCCAAAACCGATGGTCAATATCGGCACCCGCCCGATCCTTTGGCATATCATGAAACATTATGCTCATTTTGGCTATAAGAGTTTCATCCTTGCCCTGGGCTATAAGGGTTCAATGATCAAAGATTATTTTTTCCATTACGAGATTATGAATAACGATGTAACTCTTGCCCTGGGGCATCCCGAAAAGACGCATATTTACCAATGCCACGAAGAAAATGGATGGACTGTTACGCTGGCGGATACCGGTAACGATGCACTAAAAGGTGCCCGGTTAAAAAGAGTGGAAAAATACATAACCGATGACGAGTTCATGATGACGTACGGTGACGGTTTGTCTGACATCGATATCAACGATCTTTTGGCCTTTCATCGCAGCCATGGAAAACTGGCTACCGTAACGGGTGTCAATGCTGCTTCGCGTTTTGGGGAACTCAAGGTCAACGGGAATCAGGCAGTGGCCTTCACAGAGAAACCGGAAGATGGCAGCGGCCTTATCAGCGGAGGATTCTTTGTTTTTAACAGACGTATTTTCGATTACCTTCTGCCGGATGATCGCTGTGATTTAGAGAGCGGCCCCTTAGAGCAAATAGCGCGGGAGGGGGAACTTATGGTGTACGAACATAAAGGATTTTGGGCCTGCATGGATACCTTAAGGGACATGGATTACCTGAACAGGTTGTGGAAAGAAAACAAGGCTGCATGGAAGGTATGGTAACCGAAGCCTTTTGGAAGGGAAAACGGGTTCTGATCACCGGGCATACCGGTTTTAAGGGATCCTGGCTGTCGCTCTGGCTCAAGATGCTGGGTGCCGAGGTCACGGGGTATTCTCTTTCTGCACCGACTATTCCCAACATGTACGAACTGGCCGGGGTAGCCGAAGGGATGACCTCCGTAGAAGGTGACATCAGGGACTTCGATCATCTGAAAAAAGTGATTGAAACCTCCTCTCCGGAAATCGTTTTTCACCTGGCGGCCCAGGCTCTGGTGCGGCGCTCGTATCAGGAGCCGATTGAAACCTATTCTACCAATATTATGGGTACGGTTTACCTCCTTGAGGCCATCCGCCAGGCAGACCGGGTATGCACCGTTATAAACGTGACCAGCGACAAGTGCTATGAAAATAGAGAATGGCTCTGGGGGTACCGGGAAGAAGATCCCATGGGAGGATTTGACCCGTATTCGAGCAGTAAAGGCTGCTCGGAATTGATCACCGCAGCCTTTAGAAATTCTTTCTTTCCTCCGGGAACGTTTGACCGGCATGGCATAGCCCTGGCGTCGGCGCGGGCGGGAAATGTCATAGGCGGAGGTGATTGGGCTCAAGACCGTTTAATTCCCGATATGATGAAAGCCTTTCTCGAAAAGCGCACCTTTCGTATTCGCAGCCCTCATGCCACTCGTCCCTGGCAGCATGTACTGGAACCACTCGCAGGCTATCTCCTGTTAGCTGAAAAGCTTTTCGCCGATGGTTCAAAATATGCCGAAAGCTGGAACTTCGGACCATCCGACCGTGATATCAAAGCGGTCCTGTGGATCGTGGAACATATCGGACAAAGGTTTGGCCAGGACGGCGTGCAGTTTGAGTTGGATGACGGCATGCATCCGCATGAGGCCAATTATCTAAAACTGGATTATTCAAAAGCCAAAATAAGGTTGGGGTGGACTCCGCAGTTGAGCATCGAGCAGGCCCTTGAGCTTACGGTGGACTGGTATCGAACTTACAAAAGCGATCCATCATCTGTTCGGAAGCTTACCGAATCACAAATTAATCATTACCATAATCTGGTGAGACAATGAGAAATAAAAAATGCCGTTTTTGTGCCCAGCCGTTAAGGCATTCTTTTGTTGACCTAGGGATGTCCCCCCTTTCGAACGCCTATTTGGAGAAGAAACATTTACAGGATATGGAGCGCTTTTATCCGCTCCATGCATATGTATGTAACAACTGTTTTCTGGTCCAGTTGGAAGAATTTGAAAGCCCGGAAAATATTTTTCGTGACTATGCCTATTTTTCTTCCTATTCCGATACCTGGCTGAAGCATGCCAAAGACTACACGGAACGGATGATTCAGCGCTTTGGGCTGAATCGGGCACAGCTTGTTGTCGAGTTGGCCAGTAATGACGGATATCTTCTTCAATATTTCAGAAACAAAGGGATCAATGTTCTTGGGGTTGAGCCCGCAGTGAATGCAGCCAGGGTGGCGGAAGAAAAGGGAATCCCTACGGTGACTGCATTTTTCGGCGTAGAAGCGGCCAGGGAACTGACCGTGAAGGGGAAACAAGCCGATTTGCTCGTGGGCAACAATGTGCTGGCCCATGTCCCCGATCTCAATGATTTCGTTGAAGGAATGAGTATACTCCTGAAACCGCGGGGCGTGATCACCATGGAATTTCCTCACCTTATGCGGTTGATGGCAGGGAAGCAATTCGACACCATTTACCACGAACACTTCTCGTATTTTTCATTCACCACGGTGGAAAAGGTATTCGACGCTCATGGACTCATCCTGTTCGATGTTGAAGAAGTGCTTACTCACGGCGGCTCCCTGAGAATTTACGCCCGGCATAAGGAAGATACTTCCAGGGCCGTTACAGACCGGGTAGCGGGATTAAAACGCAAAGAAGAGGCTTTTGGCATGGCCGACCTTAAAACCTATCAGGATTTTGCCGAAAGGGTAAAAGAAACAAAGCGGAAAATTCTCAAATTTTTCATTGCCTTGAAGAGTGAAGGCAAAAGGATTGCCGGTTATGGCGCTCCGGCTAAAGGCAACACCATCCTCAATTACTGCGGAATACGTACCGATTTTTTAGACTATACCGTGGACCTCAGCCTTCACAAGCAGGGGCACTTCCTGCCGGGCACTCATATTCCCATTGAACACCCGGACAGGATAAGGGAAACAAAACCGGATTATCTGGCCATTCTTCCCTGGAATCTCAAGGATGAGATAATGAACCAAATGGGATATATTCGAGAATGGGGCGGAAAGTTTGTCATCTTGATACCTGAGGTGGAAGTCATTTCATGAAATTTACGGAAACCAGGTTAAAAGGTGCTTATAGTATCGAGGTTGAGCCAATATATGACGAGCGGGGCTTTTTCGGCCGGTATTGGTGCAGGAAAGAGTTCGAAAAACAGGGCATCGATTTTACGATTGTTCAGTGCAATATTTCTTACAACAAAAAGAAAGGCACACTTCGCGGCATGCATTACCAGGCGGCCCCGCATGAAGAAGCCAAGCTCGTGAGCTGTATCAGGGGGGCGATCTACGATGTAATGATAGATCTGCGGCCCGATTCTCCTACCTATGGTCAATGGCATGCCGGGGAGTTATGTGCTGAAAATCATAAAATGTTCTATATCCCGAAAGGTTTCGCGCATGGCTTTCAGGCACTGGAGGATAAAACCGAGATCTTTTATCAGATGTCCGAGTTTTATTATCCAGAATGCGCTTATGGAGTGAGATGGGATGACCCGATATTTGGGATCGAGTGGCCTTTGAAAAATGTAACGCTTTCAGACCGGGATAAATCATATCCCTTTTTTTCAGGGTAAATCCTTTGGAGTCGAATTTTTTATTGAAAAGAGGACTCTTATGCAAGACAAAATGATACCTCTATTTAAACCCTATATCGGGTCGGACACAATGAAAGCCGCCGTCGATGCCTTAGAGCTGGGATGGCTAGGGATGGGGAGTTATGTAAATCAGTTCGAAGAGGAACTTTCCCGCTTTTTAGAGATTGGCGGCAGCAGAAAGCTCGTTGCTGTCAATACATGCACCTCAGCATTACATTTGGCCCTTTTGATCGCCGGTGTCAAGGATGGTGATGAGGTCATTACACCTGCTTTAAACAATATTGGCGATTTTCAGGCTATCGGCATGTGCGGGGCACGTCCGGTGTTTTGCGATATTTCCGAAGAGGACCTTGGGATTGACCCTCATAAGATAGATCTAGTGATTGGTCCTAAGACGAAGGCCATCATTGTACTGCACTATTCGGGGATCCCCTGCCGAATCGGTGATGTTTTAGACCTGGCTCGTAAACGTGGACTTCGGGTAATAGAGGATGCTGCCCACGCTATCGGAACACAGATAAATGGAAAAAGAGTCGGAAGTTACGGAGACCTGGTTTGCTACAGTTTCGATGCTATCAAAACCCTCACCTGTATCGATGGCGGGGCTGTAGTTGTCAATGACGAAGAGGAGGCCGATAGCCTGTATCCCGCCAGACTGCTTGGGATGACACAGAGTAATAATCAGCTCTACTCAAACAGCCGTGCTTATAAATATGACGTGTATAAACAAGGCTTCAGGTATCATCTGGCTAATCTCCATGCCAGCATTGGATTAAGCCAGCTTCAGAAACTGCCGGAGTTCATAATAAATCGTCAAAGATATTGTTTGCTTTACAACCGCTTATTGAGTGAATGTCCGGGGATTGTTACACCCCGCACATCGTATAAGGATGTAAGTCCTTTTAATTACGTTATCAGGGTCTTGGATGGCAAGCGTGAAAAATTGATGGCTTACTTGAAAGAACAGGGCATTGAGACAGGAATCCATTGGATGACCGGAAACAGGTTTACCTGGCTTAAAGATTGCCGTGGGGCTGATTCTATTCCCATAACTGACCGGATCGGATGTGAGATTATGACCTTACCACTCTGGTCATATATGGAAACGGATACGATCGAGAGAATTGCCGACAGTATCTATCGTTTTTTTAGCCTATAGGGATTTTACTGTTATGATGAATACATCCAATAATTCAGATGGTAAGTATCTTGTGCGCGTAATGAAAGATACCGCTAATTCCAAAGGGCCACCGCTGTGTATACCTGTGTTTTCTCCAAACCCGGTATTACTCAGACCGGTAGCAACACAACCTGATTTTCTTGATGCAAAAGATATCAGTTGTCTCACAAAGTGGCGCAACCGCTTTGTAAGGTCATTCCTTACTGAATTTGAGGCAAATGAGAAACAAACTTCTGACTGGCTCGTAAATCTGGTTGGCCCTGGTGATACCAAGATTTTATTCATGGTTGATGATTTGTTCGGGCGCACCTTTGGCTATATGGGATTAGATTTTATAGACTGGGAGAAAGCATCGGGCGAAGCTGACGCTGTCGTCAGGGGCGCAGAAGCCCCGCGGGGAATAATGAGTCTAACCCTTCGGACAATGCTCATCTGGGCACGGAGGCAGCTTGGACTCAATACCTTGGGAGTTCGAGTGTTGTCAGACAATACGGCCTTGGAATTTTATCGTAAATCAGGATTTCATGAAATAAGGCGGATTCCTCTTCGTAGAGTTGAAGAAAAAAACAAAATCTGTTGGGTTGAAGATATTTCAGTGCAATCTAGTGAGCGAAGTCTCGTCCATATGTTGTGGCTCCCGGCAGAGTAATTCTAAAAATTCAACATATTAAATAATGTTTCACGCCAAGTAAATAGTGTTTCACGGAGGAAGGCATGATAAAAATTGATCTTAAAAAGAGTGAACTAACTGTAGAAGACGAGAAGGGTGTGACCATATATCCTCTCGCTTCACAAGAGGCATTTTCTCATATTTCAAAAGCATGGTTGCGGTGTGGGTGGGACAATAAGTATGTTTACAGCTTCACATGGTTTGGGAGACCCATCATACAGCTGCCCGAAGACCTGATCCGAATCCAGGAAATTATCTTTTCAACAAAACCGGATGTGATTATCGAGACAGGAATTGCTCACGGAGGTTCCCTCATCTTTTATGCGAGCCTTTGCAAGGCCATGGATAAAGGGAGGGTTATTGGTGTAGATATCGAAATCCGTCCTCATAACAGAAAAGCGATTGAGTCCCATCCGTTATTCCCTTTCATTACCCTGATAGAAGGCGACTCTGTGGATACTGCTGTTGTCAATGAGATAAAAGGGCAAATTAAACCGGGAGAAAAAGTTCTTGTCCTTTTAGATTCGCGCCATGATAAGGAACATGTCCTTGCAGAGTTGGACTCTTACGCTTCCCTCGTAACCGTTGGCTCCTACATTGTTGTGATGGATGGAATTATGGAGCAACTGACAGGTGCTCCTCGTACTCAACCAGATTGGCTCAGGAATAACCCAAAAAGAGCCGCCATTGAGTTTATAGAGAAGAACCCCTGTTTTACTATGGAAGAGCCCCAGTTTTTGTTTAATGAAGGGAGTATTACTGAAAGGATAACATATTGGCCAGGGGGGTTTATCAGGAGAATCGGATAAACGATTTCAATCCTTAATCTCTTATGTCACTCTTAAAACAAAACATCATTGCAAATTTCGGAGGCAAAGCGTGTACTGCTTTACTATCTCTCGTGCTCGTCCCCCTGTATATAAAGTTCATGGGCATTGAGGCTTATGGACTGGTAGGTATTTTTTCTTCCTTGGAAGTTTTTTCCAATCTGTTTGATATGGGTATGAGCACAACCTTGAACAGGGAACTGGCAAGGCTTTCTGTAATGCCTGACAAAGCCCACGAGATGCGTTGTATGGTCAGGACAATGGAAGTTATCTATTGGAGCATTGCCATTTTTGTCGGTTTGGCAGTAGTTAGCCTGGCAGGACCTATTGCCCGTTACTGGATCAAGGGAGTGGATTTATCACCCGTGGCAGTTCAACAGGCGATAATGATAATGGGTGGAGTAATAGCTTTTCGATGGCCGCTCAGCTTTTATTCAGGCGGTTTGCATGGTCTTCAAAAGCAGGTGCTCTTAAATGGCATAGATATTACCGCCGCTATTTTGCGAGGGCTTGGCGCCATTCTCATCCTCTGGAGGATTTCCCCCACCATACAGACATTTTTCACTTGGCAGGCTTTTGCAGGTATGATTTATTCTTTTACGATGGCTGTCTTTTTATGGCGCAATCTGCCGAAAAGCGGTCATCGTCCTCGTTTTCAGAAAGAATCGCTGCGTCGTATCTGGCGTTTTGCAGCAGGAATGACCGGTATTTCCGTTACAGCCATTATTCTCACTCAAATGGATAAGATTGTTTTGAGCAAGGTATTGCCTTTGAAAATGTTCGGGTACTATACCCTGGCTACAGTTTCGGCAAGCATGCTGTGTCGTTTTATCGGGCCTGTCTTCGAGGCTGTGTTTCCCCGATTTTCTCAATTGGTAAGCTTGCATGATCAAGACGGCTTAAAAGAATTATACCACAAAAGCTGCCAATTTATGTCGGTAATGATCCTGCCTGCCGCGCTCGTGGTTTCTCTTTTTTCTTCGGAACTTTTGCTCCTCTGGACGGGTAATCCGGAAGCTGTAGCAAATACGCATCGCATATTGAGCGTTCTGATTATAGGTACTGCCATCAACGGATTGATGGACCTCCCCTATGCTCTTCAATTAGCCCATGCCTGGACAAAACTGGTATTGTATACGAATATCATTGCATCCCTGGTTCTTGTTCCCGCCATTTACTTTCTTGCCAGCTATTACAGCGCAATCGGAGCAGCGAGTGCCTGGGTTATCCTGAACGTGAGCTACGTATTAGTTATTATTCAGATTATGCATTCACGGCTGCTTAAAGGGGAACAATGGCGATGGTTTATTCAAGATGTGGGAATGCCCCTCCTGGCGGCTCTGGTCATTGCATTATTCTGGCGGATATTTACTCCGGATGGATTGTTGAAGTATACGATGTGTATATATTTAGCCTGTGTTTCAGTTACTACGTTGTTTGCATCAGCCCTATGCACCCCTTGTACCCGCTTTTGGATTGTTCAAAGAGTTACCAGGCTTAAGGTATATCATAGAGGAGTATCAATTGCAGGAAAATAATCATACACCAAAGGTCAGCATCGGAATGCCGGTATATAATGGGGAAAAATTCATCCGTGAGGCACTTGACTCCCTACTGGCTCAGACCTTTACCGACTTTGAGCTCATTATTTCAGATAATGCGTCAACAGACAGGACGGGCATGATTTGCAGGGAATATGGAAAGAATGATAAAAGGATACGGTATTTTCGACAACCGGAAAATAAAGGCGCTCTCTTTAATTTTAATTTTGTTTTAAAACAGGCTGACGGCCAATACTTTATGTGGGCAGCACACGATGATAAGTGGGATTCTAACTGGATAGAAAAAGCTCTTATAAATTTCAGAGAAAATGCGGCTGTTTCCTTTGGCCATGTAATGAGTATAAATACCGATGGGAAGGTAGTAAGAACTTATAAATATTATCCGTTTAGTAAAAATAAAACTCTCAGGCTTATTCAGTTTTTTCTTCGCCAGGAAGCCTATGGTAAAGCAAATGTGTTTTACGGCATTTATAATCTTTCCTTTCTTAAGGCTCATCAGAATAAGTTGTCTTCTCAAGATACATACTTTGTAGATATGCACTTTATTTTTGACTTGGCACAATATGGAGAAATCATTACTGATCAATCTATTAAATTGTATAAGAGAATAAAAGATACTGAATCGAAAATAATGAGAAAATCAGGATCTGTGGAGATGTTTAAAACTCTATTTTTAATTGATTATATTAAATATTACTCATTTTATATAACAATACCTAAAAATCTTATTTTAAAGGTAATAATATTGATATTATTCCCGATAAAATATTTATTTTCAATAACTTATTCTTGGACAAAAATTTTTAAGTCATTATTATTCTATCCCCAATGATAATGAGATCATACCTGACCGTCGAAAGGCAGTCGGGTCGTGAACTAAAATAATGAGATTGTGAGGTATAATAATCATGCCGATTCAACAAATAAAAAATATATCAAAAAATTTAGTCCCCGCCAATCTAAGGCACTATGTGAAAAAAAAATATATAAAATCTAAATATTTCAATCTGTTTCCACCAAAATTCAGTTGTAATTCCGTTAAGAAGACATTCGAAAATCTTAAAAAAAAAGCTCCCCAAAAAGATATTGTTATTCTCGGAGATGGATATATTAATTTAGCGCCTTTACCATGGCTGAATTGTAGAAACACAGCCATTGATTATTTAGATGGTTTTGATTTTAAAAATACCATCTTTATTTATGCCTGCGATTCAGATGAAATCGGTTTGCCCTTTATTCAACACATAGTTTTAAAAGGCGGTTCGTTTTTCCCGGTTTCGGTGATAACGCCTTCCCTGTATATAAATATTAACGACAAGGCAAGAACAGTACTTGAAAAAGAGTATATCGATCAGGTTAACGAAGGTTTTGCCAAATGGGATACCGGACCATACGACTTTATCAATCTCATCCAGGCGATTGATATTACCTCTTCCTTAGGGGGCGATTATGTGGAAATAGGGTGCTTTCGGGGGAGCAGCTCTCGCGTCGCGTTAAGATATATGAAAGAAAATCAATTTAGAAGGAATTGTTACTTTCTCGATGTATTTGACGGATTCAATTATGAGGCAGCAAAGAAGAGCTCCGATGCTGTCTGGGCCGGATCACATAAAACGGAAGGTCCTGCAAAGGTACGTGAAAGGCTGGAAAAATACCAGGACTGTAACCATGGGCCCTCGGTGTTTGTTATAAAAAATAACATCATAGAAGAGCAATTGCCATCAGCCATCAGGCAGATTGCTTTGGCGAATATCGATGTGGATATCTATGATGCGGTAAAAGAAGCTCTTGATAAGGTGTCCCCCAGGGTGATAGCGGGTGGCATCATTATCGCTGAAGATGCCGGTCATACCCCATACTTGATAGGTGCGCGTCTGGCACTCAAGGAGTTTTTAGAATCTGAACAAGGCCAATATTTTACGCCTGTATATATGCAATCAGGGCAGACATTTTTAATCAAAAAGGGGTAATCCCGGAGAATGATGTCCATGTTCAGCCATAAAAAGTCTTATCATATCCTTGATGATAGAGTAAAGATGAATGTTTACGTATGATAAATTATATTATTATTAATTTTTAATATAAAGCTAAATATGGCCAAAATTTTATTACTTACTTTGGTTTTTTCTCCAGATAGTGTTTCTACATCTGTCCTCATGACTGAATTAGCTCTGGAATTGAAGAAGCTGGGACATCAAATTACCGTACTAACCACCACTCCTCACTATAATGTTGAACCAGAGGCACGGAGAAAGCAGCCATTGAGTCCAAAGTGGGTTGGTCTCCTTTACAGAAGCGATTGCGGTATCCCTGTTTATCACGTGCCTGTGCGTGAAAAAGGAGCCCGTGTAGTTTCCCGTTTAATAGACTATGTTCGGTTCCACGTAATGAGCACCATAGCCGGGCTTGTTTTTAACGAAAGCTATGATGTGATCTTAGCGCCTTCACCACCACTGACTATCGGTTTAAGTGCCTGGATCCTGGGATCGGCCAGGCATGTCCCTTTTATATACAATGTACAGGAGATATACCCGGATTTGGCGGTCAGTCTTAATCTCATACGAAACAAGTACTTGATAAGAATGATGGAATTGATGGAACGGTTTATATATGACCAGGCCAAAATGAATGTAGTTATCTCGGAGTGGTTTAAAGAGCGTTTGTTGTTGAAAGGTGTTAAAAGTAATAAAATAAGTACGATACCGAATTTTGTCAATGTAGATTTCATGAGGCCATCGAACAAAAATAATAATTTTGCAAAAAATTATGAACTCCTTAAAAAGTTTGTAGTCCTCTACGCTGGAAATATAGGGATGACACAAAGTTTCGAGACCGTTATTGAGGCTGCGCAAAGACTGGTTTATATTGAGGAGATTCAATTTGTGATTCTGGGAAATGGCGTGAGACTCGAATGGTTGAACAGGGAACTGTCCAAAAATTTCGTAACGAACATTAAACTTCTTCCCTACCAGCCTCAAAGTATGGTGCCTTTTATTTATGCCAGCAGTGATGTCTGTCTTATACCCCTCAAAAAAGGGACGGCCCAGGAAACTTTTCCTTCTAAAATCTACACCATTATGGCTTCAGGGCGACCTGCTATTGTATCTGCTGATAAAGATTCTGAGCTTGCCTGGATAGTAGAAAGAGCAAAGTGCGGAATAGTTGTTCCCCCCGATGATTCAAAAGCTTTGGCCAATGCTGTAGAATATGCCTTTCATCAACCGATACGATTGGGAGAAATGGGACATAAGGGGCGAGAGTATGTCGTCCAGCATCATTCCCACCAGTCTGTAGCTCTTCAGTATCACCGGTTAATTTCTGAAATCCTCTCATCGAAATGAAGAAAATATCTCCTACGCAAATGAAAGAGTCCTATAATATCTCATATTGAGTGGAAAGGTAATTCATGAAGCAGGGTAAGTGTATTTTACTAACCGGTGTTAGTGGATTTATTGGTAGATCACTTTATAAAAAGCTTTCTGAAGCCGGTTACGAAGTTTGGGGGATTTCAAGAAAGAAAAGTGTCAACAATCGGATCGTTCAGGGTGATCTTCTCTCCTTTGATTCAACGATGCATGCCATTTCTTTAATTCCCGATTGCCCGATTATAATTCATGGAGCTGCCTTAAATATTTCGGGGGAAAAAGGTCAGGGCCGTGATTACATATCCATTAATAAAACGATAACCGAAAATATCGTGAGGGCAACAAAGCGTAATCAACCTTATTTTATTTTTCTCAGTTCTGTCGCTGTTTATGGGGAGGATGGCCGTACTGCTCCAGTCAGTGTTTTTGACGAGTTAAGGCCATCAACTGAATACGGAATGAGCAAAGTCATATGCGAAGAAATCATCAAGCGTTCTTCGCTTGCCAATTATCAAATTTTACGTCTTTGTCCCGTATTTGACGATTGTTGCCAAAAAAATATTAAAAGTAGAATCTATTTGCCCGGTCAATCAAAGTTAAAATTAGTAATCATGCCTTCACCGCACTATGGTCTATGCCATGTAAATACACTAGCAAGAACAATACTTTCATTGTTGGCGGGGGAAACAAAAGGCCAAGCTGTTATCAATGTAGTTGATTCTTATCCCTATTGTCAGAACCAATTATCAAAACGATTTGATGGTATCGGTATCCCTTGCCCGGTAATCTTTTTAACTCCTCTCTATTATTCTTTGTTTTTACTCCCGCCTCAGCGAAGCTATAAATTGAGATGTCTTTTTTGGAAACTGTTTAAGTCTAATCTTTACAACTTCATTTAACACCTATCCTAAGACTTCCGATAAGGAAAGATTGTACAGGGAAATTTCCTGATACCAGCAGGCAATCCCTGCAACTATCCTGATATATCAATTCAAGCCAATTCAATTTCTTACACTGCCTGATAAAAATGGACGGCATTATTTTCATATTTGCTTTTATATCTCTTTCCATCGCAGGCGCATTCCTTACCCAGGCAATTCGCTCCTATACCATCCGCCGTTCTATCTTTGACATCCCGAATGACCGAAGCTCCCACACGCTTCCAACCCCGCGCGGCGGCGGCCTGGCTATTGTTATCATTACAGTAAGCAGCCTGGTGGCAGTACAGGCTATACACCCGTTATGCACCTGGCCATGTCTGGTAACCTACCTGACGGGTTCGGTGCTGACCGCCGTAATCGGATGGTTGGATGATGTGCATCCCCTCCCCGCTTCTCTTCGTTTTTGTGTCCAGGCAGTGTCGGCATCTTTTATCATTTCCGGTTTCGGCTTCTTCAAGACCATGGTATTCCCGATCTTAGGCCAGGTCAGCTTTGGACTGATCGGCCTTCCCCTCACCTTTCTCTGGATCGTCGGGCTTTCCAACAGCTATAACTTTATGGATGGCATAGACGGAATTGCAGGCTGTCAGGCGGTTATGGCCGGCCTGGGGTGGGCTTTTGGGGGGTGGTACCTGGGGCTGCCGTTGATAACAATCTTAGGTACGTTACTGGCGGCTTCATCGGCGGGGTTTCTCTGGCATAACTGGCCTCCGGCCAGTATTTTTATGGGTGATGTGGGCAGTGTGTTTTTAGGGTACAGTTTTGCATCCCTGGCAGTTATCGGGTCACAAAAGAATCCTTCCCTTGGCCTCGTTGGGATTCTTCTCGTATGGCCCTTTATATTTGATACCAGCCTGACCTTCTTTCGACGTCTGAAAAATGGCGAAAATATTTTTGCTGCACATCGCACTCATATATACCAGCGTTTGGTTATTTCAGGTCATGACCACCGGATCGTTACCTTATTGTATGGAGGACTTGATGTATTGGGAATTATCTTCTCTTTATTGATTATGAGAAAAAAACAGTGGGCCGACATCATGCTCATCTTCCTCCTGCCACTCATGTGCCTGAGCTTATGGGGCTATACTGCCAAAAGGGAAAAAATACACCCTGCGACACTCCGGGCAATGATACCGCGATAAGGATAATGAAAACTCTCAGGAAGGAAAAGGAGCACAGGTTCTTATGATAGCCTCGATTGTTCTCAACGATATGAATCGTACTTTTTATGCTGCCTACGGTTACAGATCATGGATGCTTCAGGATATTCAGCAGCCTTATGAGGTAATTTTGAATCTTTTCAACGATAAGGAGCACTATTTCAAAATGTTGAGTTCCGGGTGCAATTCCCGGTGCACGCCGGTGATAAAATCGTATCCCCAGCCGGAATTTTTCAATATAGCGGCAGCCAATAATCTGGGGCTTTATTATGCAAATGGGACCTATGTCTTATTTGCAAATTCCGACGTCATCTACCCGAGTAATTTTTTGAGAGAATATATTCGAGAACTATCAATGAGGAAAATCTGTTATGCCCTGGGAAGCCGGGTATATCTAAACGCAAGACAAACCCAATCCTTATCGGAGCCAATAACATATACCCTGGAAAATAATTTTGATTTTATGCGAGGTTATGAAAATCTGAAAGGAAGAAAGACTGGCGGGAGCTCTTCTCCCTGGACCGTGCTCAGGGAGGTAGCCCAAAATATCGGTGGATTCGACCCCCAAATAGTATGCCACGAGGATTCGGAATTCAACGACCGGGTCATGCATTATCTGCGGCGTACAGGGCAGCAACACTGTTTATATTCTGTAGTGGATTTATTCGGATACCATCTAAGTCATCCTGACAGTGAACTCTATGACGCCAGCATCCAGGCAATATCGATTCTCGAACCGAGAAGGGTACGCCTGCAATCAGACCCCGGCAGTTCTGAAGACATTTGTCCCACCCGCTTGCACTCGCTTAAATCTCTAAAGGAAGATTTTTATAAAACCATTCCCCCTCAGGGAAACTTTAAAAAGAGCGTGATGAAAAGCAGCCTTATGAAGCCATTGAAACGATCCATCAAAATTCTTTTAGAGGGGATGCAGGTGTAATGTCGGATACAAAGCTTTTGAGCGTTATTACTACCGTTCAGACTCCAACCCCTTCCATGGTGAAATTAGTCACCAAACTGAATACATCGGCATCTACCCTTATCGTCATTGGAGATAAAAAGGGACCTTGCAGCTATGATTTGCCTGGTGTCGATTTTTTCCCTCTCGAAAGGCAACACGGCTTTAAACTGACCGGGCTTCTTCCTGAGAATCATTATTCGCGCAAAAACCTGGGCTACCTGATAGCGATCGAAAAAGGAGCCACCTGTATCTATGAAACAGATGACGACAATGCTCCGGCTGAGGGCTGGAAGCCAAGAGACAGATCGATTTTGGCCCGGAAGATACATTCTCGCCGGTGGATGAACGTGTATAGGTTTTTCAGCGATGGATTAATCTGGCCCCGCGGCTTTCCGCTCGATGAAATTGCCAACCCTGAAACCTTTGTTCATCATGTTGATGAAACCCTACAGGAAATTGAATCCCCGGTTCAGCAGGGACTCGCTAACGGATCTCCCGATGTTGACGCAGTCTGGCGGTTAGTACTCGATCAGGATATTCAATTTCAACAAAAACCCAGTCTGGTTCTTTTACCGGGCACATGGTGCCCGTTTAACAGCCAAAGCACATGGTGGTGGCCAGTCGCTTATCCGTTACTGTATCTGCCCAGTCATTGCTCGTTTCGCATGACCGATATCTGGAGAAGCTTTATAGCGCAGCGTTGTCTATGGGAAATCGGGCATGGGGTCGCGTTTCACGCACCTGAAGTGGATCAGGACCGGAACGGTCATGACCTTATGCGGGACTTTCGTGATGAAGTGCCGGGATACATCAATAATAACGCCATTGTTGACCGGTTGTCAGCATTGAAGCTTGAGCCCGGCGCAGGGAATGTATCTGCAAATCTTTATACCTGCTATGAAGCTTTCGTTGCCGATGGGTATATTCCCGATACTGAACTTGTTCTGGTCAGGGCGTTTTTAGATGACTTGGACAGCATCTCCTGACTGCCTTTCTCTTATGCATAAGTCTGACTTCCTTCAGGGTTGCCGAACCTTATCTTGAATACGTTTATAAAATACGGACTCATCTTTTTAATCGTCTATTGCCCATGTGCTTTTGGGGCAATACACATTTTTTCCTTTACCCTCATGGAAATGGGGGTATTTTTGCTTCTCCTGGCAGTGCTCTTACAAAAGATCTTTGATTCCAAGAAAGTCTTTGATTCCAAAGAGATTTTTGATCACAGGAAGAATAGGTCGATGAAAGAAAACAAAGATAAGGGAAAGAAATACAGCCTTTCATTGCGCATGATGCCATTAAATTATGTATGCCTCATGCTTATCGGGCTTATCCTCTTCCAACGGGTGCCCTTGCCCTGGCGGTTCGTAAAGGCGATTTCTCCCGGTACATATACGGTATACCGCAAAGCGTTTGAAAAAATCCCTCCCTTTATTTCGCTCTCCTTATACTGCTATGGTACCGAAATCGACTTATATAAAATTTTGGCCTATTTTGGAGCATTTTTTATCATTATCAATTGGGCAGATTCAAGACAGAAGATTCAAGCGGTAATAAAAAGTTTCCTCTTTATAGGAACCTTTGAGGCAATATATGGAATCTGGGGATATTTAGAAGTATCTAGCGACATTTGGTGGTTTAAAAATATCCGTAACGGTGTTTGTGCCACAGGCACCTATATCAACAGAAATCACCTGGCCGGATTGCTGGAGATCGTTATACCCTTATGTTTCGGGCTCTATATTGCTCTTGTAGGCAAATCGAAAAGGCAGAGGGAAAAAAGGAATAATACCATTGGTGGAATCAGAGGGTTTTTACTTTCCAGGAATATGGATAATCCGGACTGCCTGAAACAAGTACTTATGATCTTCTTAACAGTTCTGATGATGATCGGATTATTCTTTTCCGGATCACGGGGAGGAATCATTTCTTTGGCTGTAAGCCTCATCTTCATGAATACCTTATTACTTTTCCGTAAAAAGTACAGGAAATATGCAGCAGTCTGGTTAATTATCTGTTCACTGTTTTTCCTCTACGCAATGAAGATCGGAATGGATGGAACACTCCAACGATTTGAAAACGTTATGGAAGATTGTGTGATCAGAATGCGGATTGCAAAAACAGCCCTGAATTCATGGAAAGATTTTCCGGTATTGGGAACAGGATGGGGAACCTTCATGGAGGTGTACAGAAAATATAAGAGCCCGGAAGATGAAATTCACGAGGTGAACCACGCCCACCAGGATTGGCTGGAGCTGGCTGTAGAGACTGGTTCTGTGGGATTCATAATCGTCATTGTTTCTTTTATCTTTTGTCTGGGGTATTTTCTTACCCTCTGGACGAGAAGGAAAAACAGCTTTAGTATCGGAATCGGATTGGGCGGTATAGGGGCTATGGTTTCTCTGGCCTTGCATAGCCTGACGGATTTTAACATGCATATCCCTGCCAATCCTCTGCTTTTGAGTATGGCAGTAGGAATTACCTGCGCAGCATTGACGAATCAGACAAGACGAAAAAAAACCGGCATATCCGGAATACATGACGACCACGCTGAAGAGAAAAAAAATACTATAACCCTCTCTTACCCTGCCTGGCTCCTGTGGCCGTTAGCCCTGGTGCTGCCGGCAGGATTTTGCTATCTCGCAGTGCTTGCAGCAAGGCCATGCCTGGCAGAAAAGATATTTCCCACCTTACCAGACAGTACCATTGGAGAGCGGCATCCCCCTGCCCTGGAACAAATCTGCGCAGCCATTCAACTGGAAAAGGGAAATCCGAAATATTTCTTTCAACTGGCTTTATCCCTTGAAAATATCCGTGATAAAGGTGTCCATGATAAGGACATCCATGATAACGGCATCCATGATAAAGAAGAATCTGCTGGTACCATCGAGGAAGGATCAGCAGTCGAAGAAGAGTTGGCCCATCGACAGAAGACCGGTTTAGCACGCATCCAGCATATTCTCGGAGAAGTGAAGGTCAACGAGGGTAAAAGGGGGACGGCGTTATTGAACGAGTTAATCTCTCTGGCCTTACAAAAAGCCATTCATTTGAACCCGACCAATCCTTATTATCATGAAAAACTGGGCTGGCATATCATGCAATCCGTGAATTTATCTGAAAATTGGGATCAGATACCGTTTCTCACGGCTGCTGCAGAAAAAGAGTTCGAGCGTGCACTGTATTTTATGCCGGGATCGGCGAATATTCATTTTTCCGCAGGATGCTATTTTTTGTTAAAAACTAAAGTGGTTGAAGATGAAGAGGAATACCTGCAAGCGTTTAATCATTTTATCTATTATTTTCAGAAGACATATCAGATCGATCCTCGCTACAGGGGACAGATTCAGCAAATGGTCCAGCAATATTACCCTTCGGATGCTGTCTTTGCCACCATTTTTTCGCCCCCGGATCACTCATAATTCACGAGCGGTTCATTATGCCTGTTGTTGAGTCTTGTTCTTAGGAAGTCCCGCCTGTTGGAGTAAATCTACTCGCCTGCTGTTCTCACTATCACTGAAAGGGTATTCATTACTAATCCATTGTCATTGTACTGGGAGGCTCCTTAGATGACGACATCGAATAGTATGCTTGATAAAAAATGCAGGAGCAGGTTAATCCTTTTCATGGCAGTGGATAGCATATTGGTTACTCTTGCTTATCTGACATCGTACCTGCTTCGTTTTGATATGAAATTTCCTTTTTACCAGTATCTCAATTTCAGAAACACCCTGATTCCTATCCTTGTATTGAAGATTTCTTCCTTTTACTATTATAACCTTTACCTGAGCGTCTACCAGTACACCAGTTTAAAGGATTTGGAAGCTATCATCAAAGCTTGCTTAACCGGGTCTTTCATGGTTTTTTTATTTATCTTCATTACTCATAGATTCCAGGGATTTGCCCGCTCTGTGTTCCTTATAGACAGCATTCTCACCCTTGTTCTTATAGGAGGCTTTCGGTTAGGAATTAGAATTGTCAGTATCCAGAAAAGACAAAGGCTTTTCAGGCTGGAAAAAAATAAACTGGATGACTATAAGAGAAAGAAGGTATTAATCATCGGTGCTGGTGATGCGGGAGAGAAGATTCTCCGCGAGATTCATGGAAATGTGAGCTTACGATATGAAGTTGTCGGATTTCTTGACGAAGGGTATGACAAAATTAACAAGTACATCCATGGTGTTAAAGTGATGGGGAACATAAATTGCCTGCCCTCTTTGGCTAAAAATATTCACCTCGATGAAATTATTATCGCCATTCCTTCCGCGTCTGCGGAGAACATGCGATCAATGGTGGATATTGTTCAAAAATCGGGGATTACGTGTAAAACGATTCCAAGCCTGGGAGAATTGATTAATGGTAAAGTAAGCTTGTCGAATATTCGTGAGATCTCCTATTCAGATCTCTTAGGGAGAACCCAGGTTGAGTTGGATATCGATAAGATAGGTGCTTATCTAGGCGGAAAGAGCGTACTGATAACGGGTGCAGGCGGGTCAATTGGCTCTGAGTGCTGCCGGCAGGTAGCCAGATTCAAACCGAAAATCATCATCATGCTGGACCGGGCTGAAAGTAACTTGTACGATATAGAGATGGAGGTGAATCGCCTTTTCCCTCGACAGGATATCGTCCCGGTTTTGGGCTCGATAACGTGTCTGGCCCATCTCAGGAAAATTTTTTTCCGCTACAGACCGCAGGTGATTTTTCACGCTGCTGCTTACAAACACGTACCCATGATGGAAATACACCCCTGGGAAGCAGTCTATAATAACATTCTCGGTACAAAGTATGTCTGCGAAGCGGCAGTGGAGTTCGGGGCCGAGCGGTTTGTTTCGATTTCCACAGATAAGGCTGTGCGGCCAACCAATGTCATGGGTGCGTCTAAAAAGGTAGCGGAAATTATCCTGCAATTGAAAAGCCAGGAAATAAAAAATACCTATCCCCAGAAAAGGCCTGTTCAGACCAGGATTATGGCTGTCCGGTTCGGGAATGTCATCGGAAGCGCAGGCAGTGTGATTCCGCTTTTTAAAAAACAGATTGCCCATGGCGGACCGGTAACGGTTACTCATCCAGACGTTACTCGTTACTTTATGACAATTAATGAAGCAGTCCAGCTTGTCTTACAGGCTGGCGCAATGGGAGAAAGTGGAGAGATATACATCTTAAAAATGGGCAAAGCAGTTAAGATAATCGATATGGCGAGAGACCTCATCCGGTTATCCTGCTCCGATAAAGATATTCGTATTGAAATAACCGGGCTCAGGCCAGGAGAAAAGCTGTATGAAGAATTGATCACAGATGAAGAAGGCATTGTTTCTACCCCGCATGAAAAACTGATGGTCTTGAAAAATAACAGCAGCGACGGCATTTGTTATCATGATCTGGAAAAAAAGATTAACGAACTGTTAAGACTGGCCGATAGAAACGACAGCATAGGCATCAGAGCCAAGCTGAAAGAAATAGTTCCTGAATATAATCCCCAAGCGCCGAGGAAAAATCCGGATCAGGTATGCGAAAAGATCGGAGAAGTCGAACAGAAAAGTAGTGAATTAGTAGTTAATTTTAACTAATAATATATAATATATAATATATATCATGGCCAATCAATAAAAAGGAAAATATTCCTTCCATTGAGAAGTGCCCCGAAGTTTTTCTGCCAGGTTCCCCTGTTTTTCTACT
>JBFMGO010000051.1:0-36741 GCA_040752695.1 bacterium | reverse complement strand
CTGTACCTACTCCATTACCGTTTCATGAGTCTATACTGCTTTATTCCGGTAGGTCATAAGTGACAGGCAACCCAACTGTGACAGGCAACGCAACTATGAAAGGCAACGCAACTATGAAAGGCAACGCAACTGTGAAAGGCAACGTAATCCCTGAAGGGCCATAAATCCCATCATTGCAGCGTAGGCGGGAATCCAGAAGGGATTGTTGTTTCAAAGATTTGATTGTGAGCCTTCGCGGGAATGACAAACAATGAATATAGCTGATATCCAAGTATGAGAGATCTATAAACAATCTATAAGCAGCATTGATTCTTCATTCATTTCACATTTTTTAGCGCGGCAATGTAGCATCTATTTTTTCCTTTTGCCGATTAATAAGGCAGGTCCCAGGTAATTCAAAAATCACCTGATCTTCCGCGTGACCTGAAGGGGTTGCTCGCTTCTGGAGGTGGTTTCGGCTGCTTTGCAAGAAGGAGTAGTCAAAGCGCTTAAGGAAGTGGCTGTCAGGGAAAGCGGCGGAAGAACAGGGGGAGAATGGGTTGCCTGGGATCATTTTTTGAAGGGATATCCCTGGCTCTCCTTTCCGTTCTTTCTGACCTTTTTGAGCCTTTTCTTCCTTCTGTTATTTTTGTTCCTTCTATTCCTTCTGTTTCTTCTGTTTTTTTTCCTATCGCCATAGCGACTACTGTCTGCTACAATTCGACAGAGGAATCCTCCGAGGGAGAACAGGTGTCCTTCAAAGAGGGGATATCATATCCTTCGAGGGGAAAATAGGTGCCTTCTAAGGAGCCTCACAGCTTTTGAAATGCCGTTAGTAACCATCGAATATATTTTTCGCTCACGAAAAAGGCTCTAAAGGTCGCTCGAAATGGCAGCGAACGGCTGTGCGTGAGCTTGCATACACCCTCTGGTAGCTCTTCAGCGTCCATCGTCCAGCAGCTAGCAACAAGCGGCCAGCAGCTAGCAGCTACCAGCAGCCGGTTTCCAGAAAGGAAGTGAGAAAATCATGAAGAGGTCTTTCTCCAATGCGGAGGTAACAAGGGTTATGGCTGGCATTCCTGATGGCCACAAACATCTTCGTACAGTTATCGAAACTGCGAGTGGTGAGCAGTTCCTTTTTCAGGAAGCCACAATAGCCAACCTGGTCAGGGCGTATATCACGATTAAAACTCATCCTCAAAGGAAGGCTGTAGAATTAGGGATTAAAAGGATTGAGGATGGCAAGCCCCGGTATGCAGAGTTTCAACTGGTCGAAACAGACAGAGAAGAGGAATCAATCGTCAAAGAGCTTGCGGAATTCTAAAGGGAGGGTGTGCAAGAACCCGAAAATAAGAATACTTTTCTTAAGGATGACGGGGGATTTTTACAAAGGATATCCTCCCTTCCTCAATCCCGAAAGGAGAATAGGGGGATTTTTAACATTGAATTCTATTTTGGGATAGGTTCACCTGTACCGTTACCGTTATCATACCCGACCGTTCTATTGCACAGGCTGCGTTAAATGCGCATCCATTTAACCTCCCTCGCCCCTCTTTGGGGAGAGAACTGGCAAGGAGCCCCTTGGCAGGTGAGGGGGGATTCAGAAAGAGGGCAATCCAGTACCGACCGGCCAGAGCTCATGAATCGCTGTAAGGGTCCAGGATTCATGAATCTCTGTAAGAGCTCAGGGCTCACAAGTCGCTGTAAGGGCTTGGTGACCCGTTATGGAAATCTGTGGCTGGCTCATCAGTATCTGCCCTTTGCATTGGCAGCAATCTCGATGCTTCTGTCCATCCAATCCCTGTGGAGCGGTTTGGCATTAGATGATTACTTCCATAAAATAACCGTCCAAGGCTGGCCCATTCACCTTATCCCTCACGGATTACCCTTCTCCGGCAAACTGGCAAGGCCGTCAATGGATATTTTCTCTTTTCTTAATGGCGACCCTAGCCAAATGCGGTACTATATTGACAAGGGTTTAATTCCCTGGTGGGCGTTTGACAAGGTAAAATTAGCCTTTTGGCGGCCGGTAAGCGCCTTCACTCATTGGCTCGACTACAGGCTTTGGCCCAATTCACTTTTCACGATGCACCTGCACAGCCTGCTTTGGCTTGGAGCTGCCATAGTAATGGTCACGATTTTCTATCGGCGGCTCATCGGTGTCCCGTGGGTAGCTGGCCTGGCAGCACTTCTCTATGCGATCGACGATGTGCATGCGATACCGGCCAGTTGGCTGGCCAATCGAAATGTGCTCATAGCTGTTTTTTTCGGAGTGACAGCAATAATCTTTCATGACCGGTGGAGAAAGGATCAAAGGCCAAAAGACTGCATCTTCGCTGCCTTGTGCCTTGGAGCAGCGCTCCTTGCCAAAGAGGCGGCTGTCGCTGTCTGCGGATACCTGCTGACCTACGCTTTATTCCTCGATCATGACTACTGGCAAAAAAGAGCGGCAAGCCTTGTGCCGTATGCTCTGGTAACGGCGGTCTGGCGTATGATGTATAGAGCAGGCGGGTATGGGGTTTGGGGTCCTGATTGGTACATAGATCCTCTCCTCTCACCGTACCGGTTCCTCAAAAATACCATCGCAAGCGCGCCGAAACTGCTCCTTGGCCAATTCTCTCTCAGTGTACCAGACTCCCTGGGTCTGATTATCATGAGGCCGTGGGAAGCCACCTTCCTGACCGTCTTTTTCCTCCTCATAGCGGCCTGGTTATGGCGGGATCGCCTGGCCTGGTTTTGGTTTTCCGGTATGATGCTGGCAGTAGTGCCTGCATGCACCAGTCTCCCCAACGAGCGCATATTATTTTTCATCGGCCTTGGAGCCATGGGCCTCCTGGCCCAGCTTATGTTTGCCTTGAGTAACTCCCTGAAGACAACGTCATCACCCTCTCTTCAAAACACCCTTTACTGCACCCAAACCCAAGGTTCAGATCATGATCGAGACACTCGCCATGCACAACCTGCCAACTATGCTCAGCCTGCCAACCATCATGATGCGCATGATGCGTATGACGCGCATGATGCACATGGTGCTCGCGGTACTCAACGTGCAAACCGCGCTCACCATGGTGGCCGTGCAAACCACGCTCACCGTACTCATCGTGCTCGATGTGCTGGTCGTGCTCTCGCTTATGTGATTTGCTTCTTCATCATTATCATCCATCTTATCCTTGCAGCTCTATTGTGGCCGCTCAAAATATACGGCTTCTCAGTCTGGAGCCGGGCCCAAATCCAGTGCCTGGAGACAGCACCTTTGGATGACACGGTTTCCGGTAAAACGGTAGTAACAGTGAATGCATCGGGGTTTTACTCTACATATCTTCTCATCACCAGGGCATTAAAGGGACAACCAATTCCCATGCATATGATAACCCTGGCCTCCGACCGGGGTTTTACGGTGCCGATCCGTATATCCAGACCTGACGAGTGCACCCTGATTGTCGAGCCCGAAGGGGGATATGTCTGGACCTTCTTCCGAGACGGTGACCATCCCCTGCCTGTTGGAAGCCTTATCGAACTGCCAGGTATGGCGGTTGAGGTGATGAAACTGGCTCACGAAGGATGGCCGCAAGAGGTCAGATACCGCTTTTCCACGCCCCTGGAGGACCCTTCTCTGGTCTGGCTGAAGATTCAGCCTAATACCTCCCTCCCCTTTAAACTGCCTGCCATAGGCGAGACCCTTGTATTGGGCGGCAAGGAGCAAAGTCATTGAATGTAAAGTACTAAGGTACAGACGGGGCTCTTGCTCAACAATGAAGATTAACCTCACAGCATTATTGAGACAAAGGTGGCCAGCATCCTTCCCTTTGCATTTTATCTGTACCCTGATATATTTATCTCTTGTAATAATCCACTCTATCCCATAAAATTTCAATATATTTCATTCTGAATTGACTGGCGCTCATACGTGATACCTTGAAGTATATAAAAATAATGGGAAGGGTGCGAAAGCGGACACTCTTAAGTAAAAGTTTGTCCACTAACTGGTCGTGTAATTCACGCGGCATGGATTAAGGATACATCATATGATGTCGAACAAAAAACTGCTTGAAATTATAGGACTGACCGCAAGCAAGGGGCAGACGATGTATCGTACCGGCTGAAAGAGGGAGACGCGAGCCTTGTGGCACAGCATGTGCCTCAGGTGCGGCCCGGATTGCCATGGCTGCCGGAGGATGAGCCTTCGCCCTGCATGCGCGGGCTGGCTATGGTCTGCGTGATGGACGGGGAGAGCCGCCCGGCCTCGTTCCCTGGATGATTGTACGAACCCATGAGTACGCATACGAGCAATGTAACGCGGACGGCAAGATCCACAGGCTGCACTGGCAAAAGGGAATGTTCCTCTGCAACAGGGGCCGCGACTGTAGCGAAAGGCATAACCGCACCAAGGGACATGCTGACACCAGAGGACACGATAGCGATAGGGGGCACGACAGCGGCAGAGGGCGCGTCCATACCAAAGGGCACGGTGAGGCCATGCTGGAATTGCGTGAGCGGGAGTTTCATCTTTATGCTGAAGCGGTTTGGCCGCAATTCTTCATGAATGTACTGAAGCAGACGCTGCACAAGCTCATTACAGATAACTGGCCCGGGCTGAAAGACCGGTATTACTTTGCTGTCCCCTGCCAGACTACCAGGCCGAACGGCAAACCATGCCATGCCCGTTTTGATATTGATGCGCTACAGCAGTTTCTTGAGCAAGGCTATGATAAAATTCCCTGCCAGGTCTGCCGCCAGCCGCAGAAAATTGTAGATTTACTCTACGGCTTCGAGCAGGAGAATCCGCGCGAGCAGCTTGACCGGATAGAGGCAAAGATAGACCATGGCTTTGCACAGGTAATGGAGGAATTCAAAGAGGAGTTCGAAGGGCTGGAAAGCCGTATAGCCAATTATGTCATGATGATCATGCAGGCCATAGCCAGTGAGTCAAAGGATGGACCGCGGATTTTCACCATAGTGCCGGTAGAGAGATAGGCATCACTTCCCCGATAGCTTACCCTGTAGATGATATCCGATTCCCTTTTTTGATATTCCTCTCCGATGAACTCCTTGTCAAGTTTCTCCATGCGAGTGAAGTCAATCTCTTTTACCCAATCCTCCTGCACGAAACTGGTGATCAGATACCGGACCAGAGTGGGTTGAGAAACATGTCCATATCCATTGCACATACCTAAACGGCCATTGTTCATACCCATGGCCATTGCACATACCCATAGCCATCAATCATACCCAATTGGCCATCACTCATACCCTTATCATCACTCATATCCATCCGGGTTGGCGGACTGCCAGCGCCAGGCATCGGCACACATTTCATGAATGCCGAGAGTCGCGGACCAGCCCAAGTCTTTTTCAGCTTTTGACGGGTCGGCATAGCAGGTGGCGATGTCCCCTGGCCGGCGGTCAACAATCTTGCAGGGTATCTTTTTTCCTGATGCACTCTCAAATGCCGATACTACCTCCAGGACGCTGTATCCCCGGCCAGTGCCAAGGTTATAGGTAACTTCGCCGGGATTTGAGGCAAGTTTCTCCAGTGCCCTGATGTGGCCGACAGCCAGATCAACAACATGGATATAGTCCCGAATGCCTGTCCCGTCGCGGGTTGGATAATCATCTCCGAACACTGAGAGTTGAGAGAGCCTGCCGATTGCAACTTGGGTGATATAAGGAAGAAGATTATTCGGGATTCCGTTCGGGTCTTCTCCGATACGTCCACTGGGGTGCGCCCCTACCGGATTGAAATAACGCAAGAGAGCGATATTCCAGGACTCTTCCGCGCGGTGCAAGTCCCGCAGGATCTCCTCAATCATCAGTTTCGACCGGCCATAGGGATTGGTCGGGGAGAGTGGAAAATCCTCGGTAATCGGAACCGTGGAAGGATCTCCATAAACAGTGGCGGATGAACTGAAAACCAGGTTCTTAACCTCATGCCTGGCCATAACTTCCAGGAGCACCAGCGTTCCGGTAACATTATTGCGATAGTAACGCAAAGGCATGGCCACAGATTCTCCGACAGCCTTCAGACCGGCAAAGTGAATCACCGCATCAGCTTTCGAATGGTTAAAAACGGCGGACAGGGCCTCCTTGTCGAGCAAATCGACCTTGTGAAACGTAAGCGGCTTACCGGCAAGTTCCTGGACTCTTGTCAAAGATTCTTCCTTGCTGTTAGACAGGTTGTCTACAACAGTAACCTCGTATCCGGCCTGCAACAGCTCCAGGCATGTATGGCTGCCAATGTACCCTGCTCCACCGGTTACTAATATCCTCATGTATGGTATTCCTCCGCTTCAATTTTGCTTGTCATTTATGCTTGTCAATTATTTGTTGTTCATGATCTGATGATATGCTCATGATTTGATGATAATAGAGCCAGTCTTACACTGATTGTCTATTAAAGTTTACCGGCCTATCGATTGCCGGGCGTATTTTTTCAGGGATTCCTTCTGCTTTGTGTCTAGAGTAAAACCACCTGGGCCGTAAATTCACTGCGTGACAGGTTAACCGTTTTCATATCGCCGGAGGTTAAACACATCACAAGGTTAAGCGCATCACAAGGTTAAACGCATTACATCGTAGGAGGTTAACCGTGAGGATAATACTATACCACAGGCACGGAGCATATACCATAGTATAAAAAGTCGTAAATAAATAACTCAGCGGCATCAGCGTATAAAAGGTTCCTGACAGGGCATTTCAATGCGGCATTTATTCCGTCGAGCGGTTTCCACTTATTACGGCTCCAGATCCCCTGCCAAACTACGGTTCCCCTGTCATCCTTTTTTAAAGTACCTATCACTCCTTCTTTTGTCAAGAGGGCAAGGATGCCGGCCCATCAGGGGCTAAAATTTCCCCCTTTGGTAAAGGGGGGAACTGGTCATTATACACACCTAATGCGGGCCGCGTTAAAAATACGCGGCTGATTAGCCATCTTTCCCCTTTTGGGGAGAGATGTCAGGGGTAAGGGGGATTCAGAGCACGACAAATGATCGGATAGTTCTTGCGCCTGCACTCAATCGGCAGTTGAGACTTTCCCTTAAAATATCCGGCAGAGAATTCTAACACATTTTTAACACAACTATTACTCATTTTTAACCTTAATCCGGTATACTACAAACTGAAAAGGTTTAGAGCATATACATTAATTTAATCCTGAACTTTCATTACCATGTAACACTTGGCAGGAAAAGGAGGCAAGAATCATGCAAATCTCTTCACCTTATTTTCATTCGCTTAACGGTCGGCTGCGTATTAAGATTACTCAGGTAAAAGGATCTACTGTCAAGGCATCTGAACTTGAGCGCTGTCTCCTAAAACTTGATAGAGTCGAGCATGTTAAGGCAAATCCAACCACGGGCAATGTTCTGGTTCTTTATGATTATAAACGAATCAGCCAAGCTAAAATCATCGATGCCTTAAAAACTCTAGGCTATCTGAAGGAGAGCGAAAACACTCAGGATGTGCCGGCGGAAAGTGCTATCTCTGTCCATCGGGTACTGGCTGAGGAACTGGGCAAAAAACTGGTCGAGAACCTGGCTCAGGTTATGGTAAAGGCTGCCTTCCAGAGCCTGATCAGTGCCTTGATCTAAAAGGCGAAAAAAGCCATAAAATGCCCGGAGTAATCCTTCTATAACGCACGTTATGAGAAGGATGGCTCATTAGTATTGGTGTTTAACTAATACAGCATCAATCCCGTCATCTTTGTTTCTTTTCTTCCCTTCATGCCATCAGCCCTTTGTACCATCATCACTATCATCCCATCGTCCCATCGTGCCATCATCCCTTCATTCCATACGTCTCATCATGCCTGTATCTCATTATGCCCGTATCCCGCATATTCCTGTGTTCCAGCATTCCCGCATATTATCATCTCACAAGAGTTTAGTATCCGGTTCTCCTTTGCAATCCGACTGATCACCCTGTCAGGCATTTAGAGTGCGACACTGTTCACCCTGTCAGGCATTATAGATTGCGGCAGAGATCATTCTATACATCCTATACGTCGTTAATTCGCAGAGATATAACCGAAACAAGGTGCAGATTTTATCAAATACAGACAGCAAGGTGGTACAAAAAATAATTATAAGAGAGGGGATTAAGAATACAGGATGATGAATACAGAAGACACAGCGACAGCATTTGAGCCTGTATTGCCTCAGTACACCAGCGGTCTGAAGCTGAAGAATAAGATGATAAATTGACGGTGGGCCTTAAGACTACCTTGCAAGGGGGATCATGCGCATTTCAATTCTGGCGGTTGGCTCACAAGGCGATGTGCAGCCTTATATTTCCCTGGGGATGGGACTTCAAGCTGCTGGCCATGATGTTGCTATAGCCACCCAGACAGTCTATCATGACCTGGTCAGGAGCCGCGGGTTGACTCCTGTTGCCGTGGGGGGCGACCCTCGGGAGGTTTTTTCAGGAGAGGAAGGGCAAGCTCGCCTGGAATCCATTCGTGATCCGATTCGTTTCATGAGCACCTATGCGCTTGCTTTTTGTCCCTTTGTCCGTGCTTTAGGGCTGCGCGTAGAGCGTCTTTTGACCGATTGCTGGCGTGCCTGTCAGGGAACCGAAGCAATTATCTTTTCTCCGACCGCGAAGGCAGGTTATCACATTGCCGAGAAATTGCGCATACCATGTTTTATGGCACCGCTCCAGCCCCAGAGCCGTACTTGTGCCTTTCCCAGCCTGTTATTGCCTGCCGGGATTCGCCTGGGAAGTACTTTTAACTGGCTGACCCATATTCTCTTCGAACAGTTCTTTTGGCAGCTTTACCGGCAGCAGTTCAACCGATGGCGACAGGAAACCTTAAGTCTTCCACCGCTCACCCTTGCCAATCCTTATAGCGGACGGAGGAAGCCGCACTTGCCATTTCTGTATGGATACAGTCCGTCCGTGGTCCCGAAGCCGCCGGATTGGCCCGATTGGCTCCATGTTACCGGTTATTGGTTTTTGAATTACCCGCCCGAGTGGCGTCCTCCTGGAGACCTCGTGGATTTTTTGGCTGAAGGCCCGCCTCCGGTATACATTGGCTTTGGCAGTATGATTGATCAAAATTCCGGAAAAGTGACTGAAATGGCACTGGAAGCATTGATTCGTACAGGCCGGCGGGGGATCTTGCAGGCGGGATGGACCGGTCTGGGTGAGGCTGATCTGCCGGATGGAGTGATCAGAATTGAGTCAAGCCCTCATGATTGGCTCTTTCCGCAGATGGCTGCCGTGGTGCATCACGGCGGCGCAGGCACCGTAGCCGCAGGTCTGAGGGCAGGTGTTCCTTCGATTATTACTCCGGCCATGGCTGATCAGCCTTTTTGGGGACAGCGGGTTGTTGAATTAGGAGTGGGGCCCCATCCCATACCCTACTGCCGTCTATCGGTAGAGCGGCTGGCTGACGCTATCCGCATCGCTACCACCAGCAGGAGAATGCAGGAGTGTGCTGCCGCCCTGGGCCAAAAAATCAGGGCTGAAGCGGGCGTCGAAAGGGCAGTCGAGGCTTTTCACCATTATCTGAGAAGAGGAGTCTGAGAAGAGGAGATTGAAGTACTGCCATCTGAGAAGAGGAGATTGAAGTACTTCATGATTTCACCTCAATTTTCATTATCTTATCGCCTCCTGTAACTTTCTACGGGGGAAGGTTATTTGAAATTGAATCGCCCTTCCAGAGGATCGTGATCTGAGGCACGGCGAGTGGTGCTGGTATCTTCGCTCAAATCGAGAGGAAATCCGGCATTGAAGTGAAGGATATCTACAGCAACGAAAAGCTTCAGGAGGGCAGGGCTGACCAGCATATGGTCGAGCATTTGGGCGCGGATATCATGAATAAAAGTAAAAGTGCCATCTTTTTTCTCCCTCAGGGTTATCAAATTGGTGAGTGGCACCTCTCCAGGTCCGCCTTCAAGGATAGCCACGGGGTAATCCGTACGTCCATCCGCACTTCCATCCCCGTTTCTATCCCCATTTCCATCCGATCTTACAAACTGACAATCATTGAGGTCTCCGGCTACCATGAGCAGGGCTTGCGGATCATGATCCAGAATGGAGTTCACGAAATTGCGGACCACTCTGGCCTGGGCTTTTCGCTGGATCTCGGTAACACTGACAATCGGGCCATTTGTGCCAGATACAGGATCATCGCCAAGCATGCTTTTAAAATGAACGCCGACAATGGTCAAGCGCTTTCCTTTGGTTTTGAAGATTCCTATCAGCGGCTCCCGACCCGGGCTTGGGCTGCTGAGGCCGAAAGCCGATTCCACATCGGGGCCGCAAAGCTGGGAAACCTCGAGCAATTCCACACGGGAGGAGTCCCACAGGAACCCGACCTCGAGACCGCGCTTATCGCTTGTCTTGCATGATGTCGCCATATAGGCAGTGCTGACAGCAGCATTCACCCGATTGGCAAGGTTTTGCAGAATGCCGGTGCTCCCTGCCTCCTGGATGATAATGATCTCAGGCCGCCTGAGCTCCAGCCGGATGGCCAGTGCCAGCTTGGTCAGTTTCATTTCGATCCGCTCAGGCGTCATCACACCTCTTTCATCCCATCCACCAGCGAGGGGATTCGTTGCCAGATCGAGAAGGTTCTCAACGTTGAAGGTGGTGATCACTGTGTCCCCAATCGGTCCGGATCGCTCGCTGGCTGGCAGGCGGAGCAGATGCCGGGTTTTGATCTCATTCCACATTTTTTTTTACTCTCCATACTATAATAGGCCAATAGCCAATGGTTAGTAGTTAGTGTAGTAGTGGCTATCGGTAATTAATAGGTGGTTATAGCCGGTTACCATCTGATCAAATTGCAAAAATCAAATCCCTCCCTCCCCTTTTGGAAAAGGGGGTGTAAGGTGTGTTCCTTTGCTGAAAATCTTCCCTTTACACAAGGGGGAGTGGTTGGTGCCTTTATAGAAGTTTGCGCTTGTCCGGCTATCCGGCGGTTGCTTATCCGGCCACCTTGTTGGCGGTTTGGGCTTGTCCAGCCTCTCAGGCAGATTTAGGCTTATCCAGCTACCCGTGCGGCTTTAGGCTTGTCCACCATCCTCCTATACCGCAAGCACCAGAATATGCTGCAAGATACCTGAGGAATACAAAGCATTATATGCAGCGCATATAACTTAACACCGCTTCTGGAAGCGGCCCTTTTGAGTCACCTGCATCACCTCATCCCGCGTGTCACCCCGCGTGCCCAAGACCTTTATTCAGCATACATCAAGATTGACAATTTCTCAACCTAATTAATTTCATTAATCGGGTGCTCTCCATCTTCCAGGTGCTCTCCATCTTCAGGATATAGTTTCGCTGCCTGAGCAATGGCCAATTCTCTTGACAGAGAAATATCTCTTTGATATATATAAAAAATTGAACGTATAATTCCCCATAAGGAAGATTCAGACTGAGTGGCTCATGGTCATGAAAGTATCCCAAGCCTTAAGAAGCAATATTCCTCAAGATTCCGTCCGAAACATTGACTATGGATCATATCGAGTGCTGATCGAGCCTTTCTTTTGGATTTTCGATAATCAGTCGCTGCGTGCGGGAGTTGAAACAAAGCATATGGATAAGGCGTGTATAACAAGTGTACATAAATTATAGAGCATGAGGAACAGCGTATGGAGAAGAGCGTACGGAGAACAGCGCATGAGGAACAGCACATGAAGAATAGAATATGTGAAAGAAAGCATGAGCATAGGCGAGGTCCAAAAAATGCCGCATTCTCTTCTGCAATACTATGGAGGCAAAGAAAGGATTGGCTGGAAGGCAAATAAGTGTCACGGATGAACTGGATCTCTTGCTTGGTGTGATGCCCCCGGCCATTCGGAAGGCAATCGAATTCAAAGAGCAGGGGGATCTTTTGCTTGAGATTGTGCTTGATTTGGGAAGACCGCCGGAGATGAGGTTCCTGGATCGCATGAAGGAGTTGCCCGTTGAAAATGTTTCACGGGAGGACATTGACCATGTAGTGGCGGGGATCGGGAAATTTGGGGAAGATAACCGGGCTGGCATCGAGAGGACCTTGCACCGCATCTCGGCGATCCGCAACCGGGTAGGCAGGATTATCGGTCTGACCTGCCGCGTCGGGCGAGCTGTTTTCGGTACTGTGGACATTTTGCAGGACGTGATTGAGAGCGGCGCGTCCATTCTGCTCCTGGGACGGCCCGGTGTAGGCAAGACCACGATTCTTCGGGAGGCAGCCAGGGTGCTGGCAGATGACCTGGGTAAACGGGTAATTATTGTCGATACCTCCAACGAGATAGCCGGTGATGGCGATATTCCCCACCCCGGGATTGGCCGCGCACGGCGTATGCAGGTTCCTTCTCCTGACAGGCAGCATGCCGTGATGATCGAGGCTGTGGAAAACCACATGCCCGAAGTGATCGTGATCGATGAGATCAGTGCCGAGGCCGAGGCCATGGCTGCAAGGACCATTGCCGAGCGGGGAGTGCAGCTCATTGCCACTGCGCATGGGAACAGTCTTGCAAATCTCCTGCAAAATCCCACGCTCTCTGACCTGGTCGGCGGTATTCAGGCGGTTACCCTGTCCGATGAAGAGGCCAGGCGTCGCGGCACCCAGAAGACGGTTTTGGAGCGCAAAGCGCCCCCAACCTTTGACGTTCTCGTTGAAATCCAGGAAAAGGACCGGCTGGCCATACACCACAACCTCGCCGAGGTGGTGGATGATTTCCTTCGGGGTGTGATAATCGATCCTGAGCTCAGAGTACGCAAGGAAGATGGCGAAATCGAGATCATCAAGCCCATGCTACAGGCCGAATCCTCCATGCCGGTTCACCTGCCGCAGGAGCAACCCGCAGCCGCCCCGATGCCTGAATACCGGATGCCAAGGAAAGCAGGAAAAAACGTAAGGAACATACGGATCTATCCCTATGCGGTGAGCCGGAGTCGGCTGCTGCGGGCCATTCACAAGTTCAGGATGCCGGCACTGATAGTAAATACCATTGATGAGGCAGACCTGGTTGTGATCCTGAAGTCACCAAAAAGGGGGCAGCCCAAACGCCTGCACGAGGCACAGATGCGCGGACTCCCCGTTCACATTATTAAAAGCAACACCGTGACCCATATCGAACACTTCCTGCGATCACTCTTCGGTTTTGGCAATGGCGGTCACCCGAACAGGGATCAGGCTGCCATGCAGGAAGCAGAGGCAGCTATCGGGGAAGTGTTTGAGCACGGGCATCCCGTGGAACTCTCCCCACAGGGCAATTACGTGCGCCGTCTTCAGCATCAGCTCGCCGAGCGCTATGGTCTCCCTACGGAAAGCAAGGGCGTAGAGCCATATCGCAGGGTGGTAATTTATCCCCTGTAAGCAGATGTTCCTGCTTGAAAGATGCCCATGCTCAATGCAAAGTGCTCATTCTTCAATTCCAGGGTGCTCATTCACAACTGCAAGATGTCCATGCTCAAAAAGCAAAAAAAGCAACAAGCCAGGCTACTTAATCAGTGCCAGACCACGTAATCAGTACCATACTACTTAATTAGAGCCATAAGAGGCGAGGACTTCCCATAGGTCATGACCGAAGAGGATGACGTCCGGCGGCTGGCATCTGCACCTTTTATCTCAGCACCTTCTTGACTTATAGTGCCTGCATAGTTGCAAACCCTTGCCCGTTCATTGTCGTCCATCCGATAATGATCAACCTGGGCCTTGCCAATGGCATAGTTGGCCGCATGGGTTAAACTGAGTAAAGTGGTGGCGGACAGACCGTAATCCGGAGCGAGGATATCAACCCTGTATACATAAGGTCCCATCAGCTCAGACCACAATTGTTTGGGTACGCCGTCAGCCCGCAACCTGGCAGCCAGCGCCTGAACTTCAGTGCCAATAGTGAGATGATACTCCGCGGCAGAGAGCGTGGCTCTGTGGCCCTGATCATCGCAGGGGCAGGCATTATCCTGGGGATGAAGCTTAATATTCTGCTGAAGATCGAAGGATGCATAGATGGTTATATTGGGTTTGTCGGGCCTGTCCCATGGATTGTTCGTATGCACCATGATCTGATTACCCAGTCTAAAAACGGGGCTTAAATCGTACCATTTCTCATGCGAGGTGGCGCTGCTTCCGAATCCAATTTTTACACTGGATTCATCACATAATTTGCAGATATCGTCACTTCCCCGGCTCGGTATTGCCGCCATTAACACAAGCCCAAAAGCTAATGCCATTAATCCTGTCTTAGACCAGCTTCCTTTTCTTCTCATCATGGCTATCCCACCTTTCCAGAGTGCAAAAGATTATAGAATTCCTACCTAACCATGTAATCATGATGGTTACTCAATATAATCGGAGGGTTATCAAATACTCCGAAGGGTACCCGCTATTTCTAGAATTAGGAAGGTTACGCTACTTCTAGAATTACCCAATGCCAAAAAAGGCAAGGATTACCCAATACTTCAGCAGTCATCCAGTTCTCACGCAAGTCATCCAGTTCTCAAGAAGTTATCCCCTGTCCCGAGAGACACCCGAATACAGCGAGAATTACCCCGCATTTCGAGGGATTAGCGCGATATTCCCGACGGGTACCCAAATTTTGCAGTACTTATCTCAATGTGATTATGTAAAAATAAATCAAATAATTAGGTTCGCGATCCATATTTGAGATGAGCAACTTTCATGCCCTGACCTGAAATTATCTGAGTAATCGGTGAGATTGCCTGCAAATACTGCTCTAGCGAGGTGCATTGACAAGAAGGGGAAAAAGGCGCAGGAGAATAAGACCATAGGAAAAAAGAGGTCGAAGCGAAGATCGTGAGAAGAGAAAAGCGTAAGTCACTATGCCATCTGAGGATATGAAGTTCATAGGAACATCATGAAGTCTATGGAGCAATACTGGGATTCTATGGACCATGCTCAGTTTGCCAATCTGTTAAGACTGGAGGCTCAGCCGGTAATGCATCACACCACACCCAGTATCATCACTGAGCGAAGCGAAGGATCTTACCTCTGGGTAGCCGGTGTGCTGATCAATTCCCCGTGGCGGATCATGACCGGATTGGGTGAGCCGTGCACATTATGGCAGGCAGGGCAACTGATGCGGGAGTCTACCAGGGCATCGCCGAACTTTATCGCATCGGCTACTACCGCACCATTGGCCAGGTCAGAGAGCTGGACGTAGCCGGAAGTGCCCTCGATAAAAGAGAATGTTCCCAGGAGCGTCCATGTGCTCCCGCCAGTCTGCTGATCTACCACTGCCGAGCCAACTGCATAGCCCGGAAATATTTTTATCCCCCTCTTCGTAAAAGGGGAGGGGCGACACATGGCCCCATTCCAATAACAGGCCAGGTAATTCCTGTGACGTGTACTACAATATTTAATCTTTATTTTTTGTACATTATAAGAGTATTATAAATATAGTACTTGAATTTTTATATAAATCCTGATAAAGTGATTCCCATGTCTTTTTCTATGAAAAGTTATCAACTGATCACGTTACCAGGGATAAGCATTATTTGCTTACCGGATTTGAGGAACAATTCGGACTCAAGAGGGAGGTGCTTGACATGGCAATACTGAAGGATATGTCCAAGGGCTGGATTCCGGGTATCATGGTCGGAGTAGGCGTTACCCTGGCTGCCCCGATTATCATACCCGCACTGGGGGCTGCGCTTCGCCCGCTGGCCAAATCAGTTATTAGGAGCGGCATTGCCATCGGGGATAAGGTAAAAGAGATGACTGCTGAGGCCAGAGAGCAACTGAGCGACCTGGTGGCCGAAGTTAGAGCGGAAAGCCTGGCTCCGGCCGCTGCTGCGGTGCAATCGAGTGGCTCTGCCGCTGCCGCGCAACCAGGTGTCTCTGCGGCCACTCCGACAGGAGGAGAAGAAGAGGCATACCCTGCCGGGAAAACAGAAGAGAAGCCGGAATAAGATTCAGAGAACCACGTTCAACGGTTCAGGATACGAGATCGCGTGCGGTCGAGTGACAGAAGGAGCGATCGAGAGAAGGAACGAGCCAGAGAAGGAAGAAAGTCCCGGCAAGGGAAAAATATTCATCAAGGGATAATACTATAGATAAGGAAGCAAGATTCGGAAAGGGAGAAAGATCCAGGCGGGAAAGGAAGAAACGCTCAGAAAGGAAGATCAAGAATGACGAACAGCGAGGGAATAAAAATTGTTCATGCTATTCCTGGCAGGGTGCGAATCAAAGTACCCAAGATGAGGCAAAATTCGGCTCTTGAGGCTAATATCCGGAATCGGCTTTCTAACGTTCAGATAATTCAGCGGGTTGAGACAAACCTGTTTACCGGCAGTATCCTTTTGCACTATAGTCCGGAGGAGATAGACCAGCCCGGCATCCTATTCTCTCTCGCGGACTCTTTCATCAGTCTTTTTCCCGAGATCGACTTTGAAAAGCTTCAAACAAGCCTGACTTCCCCCGCCTCTTCAGCCGCTTCACCCAGTCTCACGGCCAGCAGGATCTCGGAATTCTCCGGAACACTCAATGATCAGTTGAAAAAGGCTGGTATTCCGGACCTCAGGATACTCCTGCCCCTTACCCTCCTTGCCTTTGGTATGCGCGGACTCCTGGTAGCTGAGAGTGTTGCCGTTCCAACATGGTACGATTTTCTATGGTTCTCTTTTGGTACCTTTTTTATGCTTAATCCATTGAAAGATCGTCAATTATCAAGCTCAAAATGAGATCGGAAGCCGGCTGCCTTAAGACCGGCGGCTCACTTATTAAGGGCCAGAAAAGGCGGACATTTTCGATTTCATTACTCCAACTCTGAATTCTGAACCGATAACGTCTGTGGTTACAAATGTAATGTAATGATTAAATTTCAAACGTATGTTGTAGGTTCTTAAAAATATGCCAGGAGGACAGGGAAATGAAGATAAGTGCCCGGAATGTCTTAAAGGGTAGGATAATCCGCATCGTTCATGGTATGGTTAATTCAGAAATTACGATCGAATTGCCGGGGGGTAATAAGATTACCTCTGTCATTACCAAGATATCCGCAGATAATCTGGAACTTGCTGAGGGGAAAGAGGTTTACGCCATTATAAAATCAACCAGCGTCCTGGTCGCCGTGGATTGAGCGGTACTAAAGAGAAACCTATCGTTAAAAACCTCCTCTTGCGAAAACTTGAAAAAGCGCGGGGTGCACAAGGCACGGGTCGAAATTACACCGCGCATTACGCACCGCGCACAGCTTATTCCCTTCCAACTAAGAGTGGCAGTATCGTCTCATAGACGTACCGTCACGAGGGGGCAGTACCTTCGGTATCCTGCCTGAAAGAACTACTGGTTGGTAGTTATTCCGAAAGGATTACGAAAAAGGAGTGGTAGAATTCTATGAGCGGGATTTTCGGTAGATGCCGATCTTCTCATTGATAGGCAAGTGATTAAAAAGAGTAAGAGAAGGGAAGGGAACCGGGATGGATTCTGATCATATGATGCCAAAGAACCTGTGCAGGCAATCACTGCCAGGTAAATCGCAATCACTCTGGATAAGCACCACCATGCAGACCGGGTATCCGGCTTTGGAGGGAAGTAGAGCGGCAGATGTGGCCATACTTGGAGCGGGCATGGCCGGCCTGACCGCGGCAGTACTTTTGAAACAGGCAGGCCTGAAAGTTGCCGTTATCGAAGCGGACCGTGTAGCAAGTGGGGTCAGCGGTCACACCACAGCTAAGATTACTTCAGCTCACACCCTTATTTACGACTATCTGATCTCACACTTTGGCAAGGAGAGGGCTCAACTGTATGCCGATGCCAATCAGGCAGCGATCGAGCATATAGCTGCAACTATTAAAGAGAAGAATATCTCCTGCGACTTCAGCCGCACCTTTGCCTGCACATACACGGAGGATGAGAGGAATCTGGATAAAATTCAGGCCGAGGTGAAGGCTGCCAAGAGGCTTGGCCTGCCGGCCGCATATGCGGACACTCTGCCCCTGCCTTTTCGAATCCAGGGTGCAATCTGCTTTACCAACCAGGCCCAATTCCATCCGCGAAAGTACCTGCTAGCCCTGGCTGCATCGATACCGGGTAACGGCAGCTATGTTTTTGAAGCGAGCAGGGCGATCAGCTTGAGAAAGAACGGCTTATACCACATCAAGACTTCGCAAGGTGAGGTCACTGCCGGCAGTGTCATTGTGGCTACCCATTTCCCCTTCCTCAACCGCGGTCTGTATTTCGCAAGGATGTATCCACGGCGTGCCTACTTAATGGCCATGCATGTGCAAGGAGACCGGATTCTGGAAGGAATGTACATCAGCGAGGGGGAACCATACCATACTATTCGCTCTTATATCTCGGAATCAGGGGAAAAGTTTCTGCTGGTAGGCGGTGAACATCATAAAACAGGACAGGGCGAAGACACCTCGCTGCATTATCAGCGGGTTGAGCAGTATGCGAAAGAGCGTTTTGAAGTTGAATCTATTGACTATCGCTGGTCAACCCAGGACAATATCCCCATAGACCGGGTGCCCTTTATTGGAACCTTCACCCTGCTCTCCAGACAACTGTATGTCGCCACAGGCTTTGGCGGATGGGGAATGACCCTGGGTACGGTTGCCGGCATGATCCTCTCTGATCTGATTTTAGAGCGGCACAATCCATGGATTTCCCTTTTTGATCCGAGCCGTCTTCCCCCGTTTACCTCGGCCAAAAGGTTCATCAGTCAGAATCTCGATACTGCCAGGGAATTCACCACCGGTCATCTGCTGCATCCCCCCGAAAAGAGATCCTTCGCTGATCTCACTGAAGGGGAAGGTGCAATTGTTCAAGTGGATGCAGAAAGGATTGCAGCTTATAAAGACGATCAGGGACAGGTACATGCGTTTTCAGCCAACTGCACTCATCTGGGATGCGTGGTGAACTGGAACAGTGCGGAGAAAAGCTGGGACTGCCCATGTCACGGTTCGCGGTTTGACTATGACGGGAAGGTCATCCATGCACCAGCCATAAAAGACCTGGCCAAAAAACAGTAAGCGAGAAAAAATGAGCAGGGAAGGCAACTGATACCATTTTTCATCCGAAACCGGGCATAAACCTTATTCTCGAAGCGCTGGCCAGTGGATACGTATGCCATGGTTGAAGAGAAAAACGGTAATGGGTACGTATCGATCGAGAGAATTCCCCGCTCAATTTCATGAATACCATCGATACTATAAGACTATCCCAAAACCTCAGGCGGTATGTGCAACCCTTCACCATAAAAGGAGTCTTGGGATAGCCTCCAAGTTTATACATCGCGGGAATGACGAATAACGTGCTGAGTGGATGATAATCTATCTGGTCGCATATTTACCGCGATGTATACTTAGGGAATAACTGGCCAGGGGAGATAAGGAGAGTCCTTTATTTTAGAGCAAAATGCCTCCCAGGAGAGCCTGCATTTTTTCCCTGACCATCTCTCTGGTACTGGCGTCGTAGAAAAGGATGGGGTTATAAGCATCGGTCAGGACAATACCCCGATCGGCGTCCTTGTTTACATCGATTTTATGATTCCACAACTTACAAAGGTCGCCATAGACCGAATAATAGCAGCGAGTTCGGTCAATCTGAATGAATCCGCCAGGGTCTCGCTCATTTTCCGTAGCCAGAAAGTAGATATTGCCCCCTATCTCCTCTGGTGGCAGATTGGTAAAGGCAACTACCTGGGCAAAAACCTGTTTCAAGGTTTTGGCCAGGGAACGGGTACCGAAGGAATGTTTCCTGGCCAGGGAGCCAAAGAAATTTATGCATAACACTCCGTCGGGATTCATGAGCCTTTTGAGGTCACGGAACATTTCCAGAGTTAGAAGGTGCTCAGGCACGCTGTCTCCATTGAAAGCGTCCAGAAAGATCATGTCATACTTTTTGCGGCAATTTCTCACAAAGAACCTGGCATCCTGTTTGGAAAGGTTAACGTCATCGGGATTGAAGCCAAAGTAGTTTTGAGCTACTGTGACCATAACCGGATTTATTTCAACGCAGTCAACCGTAAAATGGTTCCTCCTGAGTTCGGAGGGAATAGTTCCTGCTCCAAGGCCAATGGCCAGAGCTGTCTTCCCCTCAGGATTATACGACCTGGCAATGAGCGGCAGAGCGTAGGTATATTCATGAACGGAAAGGCCGCTCATTTGATCAACAGCATTTTGCGTGAGACCATCCAGGATTAAAACCCTGATCCGGTTATTCACGTCGAACACCTTGATCTGGCCATAAGCGGAGTTTTTCTCTGTAACAAGATGAAAACTGGCACCCTTGAAAACCGAGTCGATTTCCTGCTTCGAGAAAGGCTTTTGTATGAACAGAACAGGCAGGAGCACTAAAGCCGTCACGAAGAGCCAGATGCAAGAGTGCCCTTTATCCAGAAAAAAGAGCCAGTAAACCAGGCACAGAACGATGAGAGCGGCAGAGATAAAGAACAGAATCGATTCATTTTTGAAATGGGGAATGAATACAAAGCCGCTCAGGATAGTGCCGGCAAAGCTGCCTGCTGTGGAAATGGCATAAAGGTTGCCGACGACCTTACCAATAGTGCGCATATCGCGGGCATAGAGCTTGACCAGGTATGGTGTGACCGCTCCCAGGAGAAAGAGTGGAAGAAAAAATAGCAAAAACGAACCTGCCAGGCTGCCAAACCTCAGACCGAGATGAGAGGAGAGAACCAAAAAGGTTTTTTTCAGGACAGGGACGAACAAAAGGAAAGCCCCGGCCAGAAAGATTAAAAAATACAGAAAACTGGCCGTTCTTTTCCTGTCAGCTATGTAGCCTCCCCACCAGTAGCCGCCCGCAAGGGCTAACAGCGTAACGGTAATAAGCGATGTCCAGACGTAGAGACTGACTCCGAAATAGGGACTGATAATCCTCGTACCCAGGAGTTCAATCATCATCACAGCCGCACCGGTAATCAGGGGTGTGATTACCAAAAGGGCCTTCAGTTTGGCTGCTGACTGCTGCTTCGTGGCCTCTTTCGAGGTGAATTGTTTCTCGCTCCCGTCGGATAGGGTCGAGTGTTTACTCTTCATCGTCCTCGAAAAAATCCTCTTCTTCTTCCTCCTCGTCGTCATCTTCCTCGAAGATCAGATCATCCCCGAAAATATCATCGTCGTCTTCAAACTCATCATCGTCGTCATCCTCTTCTTCTTCAAACAAATCTTCGTCTTCGTCTTCCCAGTCCATACTGTCCTCGTCGTCTCCATTTCCTGTGTATCCACACATTCCAACGCGTGGTGAATTAACTACCGGCAAGAGCATATCCTCGCCGCACTCGTGTTCCTCGGCACACTCGCCGCAAAGCCACCCCTCACCCTCGTCAATGCACTGGCTGCATACCTGCGTAGCGACTTTACCGCACACCTCGCAGTTTATCTTCGGTGCTTCATTTCTGGCCAGAAGCTGAACAGGCCAATCACCCAGGCTCCCCTCCTGCTCCGACAATACTTTCAAGGTAAGGTCCGTAGTGGTGCCGAAGTCATATTCATGGTAGAACTTCATCTTGGGGCTGAGGATTTTTTCCAGTTTAATATCGAATCCTTCTTCGCCGCTCTCCCTGTCCGGTCCCGATATAAATGTTCTTTCATCAATCGTAAAAGCGCTCATATGGCCGCAGCATTCCAGCCAGATGTCTCTGAGGAACTCGTCCAGGTCATCGAGGGTTGCCTTGGCTTTTACCTCGATATACATCCAATATTCCGGTTGGTAGCGTCCCTCGACCAGAAGATGAAAGGTTTTATCACTCTTGCTCTGCTTACGCTTTCCCTGAGTCGGCTGCTCAGATACAGCCTTTGCCCTGCATGATAGTAAATGCTTAGCCATCTCTGCCTTGCCGAAGGTGCCGTTACAGAAATAGCATCTTCCTTTCGTTATTTGTTTTTCCCTTTGTTCTCCCATGGTGATCCTTCCTGTTCTATTGAGTAGTGATTTTCATGATGACCGCTCATCATCAGCCGTTCACCGGAGATTGATGAAAGCTGAAAGCGGTAGACATCATAATCGGGTCAGAAATAGCACTCCTCTATGCAACTAATTATAGCATATTTATAACGTAATACCCAAAAAGTAAAATCATTGAGGAATCCTTAAAGAGCCTCCCATTACCTGGAAAGCTCCTTATTGTATATTAATTTAATTTTGAAGTCAATAGAACAAAAAATCAACGAATTAAGTAAATAAAACAGGCTGAAATCATCAGTATGCCTTCTTTTCCTTTGGCCAGGTTGTTGAGAGCTGTAATCGATCACTCGGAAAGCCATCGGTTTCCTGCCGGGTTTTAGTAAAAAAGGAGAATACCTCTTGTAGGGTCTCCCCTGAACTATGAACAGTATGGTGAAAATGATCGAACAAGACCGGAATGCCTGTATTGGGCGTGGATATCCAGGCAATCTTTCAGGGTATAATTCCGGTCATCGTTTTCTATGACCAGCCGCTGTTTAATTTTCTCATCAAGTTCGGCAAACCGTTCGACAAACCGTTCGATGCTTTTCGGCCTGTTTCCATAAATTCCGCCGACAACATGAATCTGGATCTTGGCTGCATAATCGAGTTCCATATAAGTCTATATAAGTCTATATGAATCTATATGAATCATTATGAGTCGGTCGTTGTTGAGTTAATTGGTTCCCGGTCAATCAGTGTTATTGAAAGTAACACTTATGCACGGTATCGACATATTATCTTGTAAACTGCTGCTCTCTCCCCTCACTTTCTTACTAAAATTTCCTCCCGCGAGGATATAGGCGGGTATTTTTTAGCTGATTGAAATGATATCTATTGTCAGGTGTAAAAAAATAATTGTATAATAACACCCATACTTTCGCATTTTTTTTAGCAAGTGATTGAAAATATAAGTAATTTTATGATCTCCATCCATCATTCCCGCGAAAGTATAATAACAACAAAGATCAATTCTTGAATTAACCAGATTATGGAGGGGAAAATCATGGGCGAGGTAAAGCGCAAAGATCCAGGTAAAGAGACAGGCATAGAGACAGGTAAAGAGTCAAAAAATATTCAGCAGTCATCCGCAGCCAATCAGCCGGAGCCGGTTATTCCTCCCGCTCCCGCAGTCCCGGAGGTTGAAGATTGGCGGATGAACAGAGAATGGTGCCTCAATCAGGCACTGGACATTGTAAGATCGCTGAAATTCGAAGTCAAAGATGTGCCTGCCTTTCTTGAAGCGATCTATCGCAAGATTGTTGAACTGGCCGATGATGCACGAAAGAGGAGATCATTGTAAGGTTTTTCGATTGGTTATTCTTGACAATGCTATGATGTATTCCTGTTTATCTGAATTGTCTATGCTTTTGCATTTTTTATTAAGTGATTGAAATACTGATAGTTTTGCAATGACAAAAAGTGTAAAAGTATAATGAAGTGTCATTTGTATGAATTATCACTTGTATGAACTGTAGGCTGTATGAACTGTAGGCTGTATGAACTGTAGGCTGTATGAACTGTAGGCTGTGTGAACTGCAAACTGTATGAATTATCACCTGGAAGTAAAAAAAAAGGAAAATTTTTCCAGTATTCTCCCCGAAGGTACATTTCTTGGTGGCTATGCGCAGAATCCATCCGGATTTCCGCAGTTCTTTCACTTTAATCCGGGCCAGATAGGTGAGAAGATTACCTCTTTGCGGAATCAGCCATTTCCTCATCGGGAAGCCCTGGTAGAATACCTCTGCGAATATCATCAGAGCCTGGGCGCATCGCCTGAAACCATGTGCAACATCGCTGACCTGAGGGACCAGCAGTCACTGGTCATCATGACCGGTCAGCAGCCAGGCTTGCTGACCGGTCCTCTCTATACCATCTACAAGACTATAGCCTGCCTGTGGGAGGCACAGCGCATCCGGCAGACTTTTAGCAGGCCCTGTATCCCGGTATTCTGGATCGCTTCGGAGGATCACAATCTGGCTGAGGCCGCTTCGATCTCCTGGCCAGACCCCCATGACAGCAGTGGAGACAGCATCTGCAAAGAAAGCGGACATGGAAACAGCAGCCACGCAAGGAGCAACGGTGCAGGCATCTGCGGTGGAGGCAGTAGCGGCGGAAGCAGCAGTGCAGACAAGAGCGGCGGTGCAGGCAGCTACAGTACATTGTCCATCTGCCCCAGACGAGGCCACTTCAAGCAGCCGATCGGGCTCCTTCCCTTGAACCCGGAGGGGAAGGAGTTGAGTTCGTTTATGAGAAAATTACGCTTGCTTTTCGGGACTACCATGTATTCACGGGAGGTTGATCGCATCATTCAAAGCACCCTGCAAAACACGCTGACGCGGTCCGGAACTCTGGGTGAGTGGTTTAGCCGCCTGATGCTGGAGTTTTTCGGCTCTTGCGGGCTGGTCCTGTTCGAGCCCAATGATGTGAGAATCAAGCGGCTTACCGGCTCGATCCGGCAAAAAGTTCTGGCCGATCCTCCAGCCCTGCCTATCGTGGTCGATCGGACGGGTCAGGAGCTTGAACAATGCGGCTATCGGCGTCAATTACCATCCTACCCTGACCGGTGTCCTTTTTTCCTCTACGAAAAGGCCAAAGGTGATTGGATGCCCGGAGAGCGGGTAACCCATGAGCGAGTGACCCGTGAGCGAGTGACATGGGATGGTCGGCTTTTTCATACTCAGAATCAGGATTATTCCCCGGAACAATTGCGGGAGCTGCTCCAGTATCAACCAGAGCGCTTCAGCCCGAATGTTTACCTGCGTCCTGTTTTTTCCGAATCCCTGTTTCCCACCCTTATGTACCTGGCCGGTCCTGGTGAGGTGGGCTATTTTGCTCAAATCAAGGGAGTGTACGAGTATTTTGGGCTCAAAATGCCCATTATTCTGCCCCGATTCAGCGCTACCTTGCGCGATCCTCAACCGGCCAGCCTGCTGCGGGATGTCTACCCCCAGGAGAGAAGATTGAATATCTTTTATCTGCTCAACGCCTATGGGCCGGATTTTATAAGGGCCATTCAGTCTCTGGAGATTGAAAGCTATTTTTTCCATTATCATCTTGAGGTTATTGCATCTTGAGGTTATTGCATCTTGAGATATGACATCTTGAGGGTATTGCACTTTGAGGGTACTGCACTTTGAGGGTACTGCACTTTGAGGGTACTGCACTTTGAGGGTACTGCACTTTGAGATTAGTGAATTTTGAGATTATTATATCTTCGTGCATCAGTCGGGCATTAGTCGTGCATTGTTTGTTCCAGACATCAGATCAGACAAGATCAGGAGAAAACCATGAATATGGATTCCCAGACAATATCTTTTCCTCCGGTTGACCTGCTCGCTTTTGGCGCGCATCCGGACGACGTGGAGATGTGTCTCGGAGGGCTGCTCATTAAGATGAAGAAACAGGGCTACAGAACAGGCATCGTGGATTTGACCCGAGGAGAAAGGGGATCCAGAGGAACACCGGACATTCGGGCGCAGGAGATGGCCGAAGCCTCACGGATTTTAGAGGTGGATGTGCGCGAAAATTTGGATCTGGGTGATACTCAGCTTGCTGAAAGCTATAAAAATATACTGGCCGTGGCCCGCGTTATTCGAAAATTTCGGCCTTCGATTCTGCTGACCTCATACTTTCAGGACTGGCATCCGGATCATGCGGCAGCAGGCAGGCTTGTTCAACAGGCCTTTTTTCAGGCCAGGCTGGTTAACCTGGACCTTGGCTTCCCTGCGCATTATCCCCGTCATGTTTACTACTACCCCTGCCATCAGCCTATTATTCCAACTTTCGTGGTGGATATAACGCCGGAATTTACACAAAAGATGAAGGCTGTAGCGGCCTACAGGTCTCAGGTTTTCCCCGCTGGCGCTCATTCCCAGCGAACCATAGGCATATCCGATTACCTGTTTCATATTGAGTCGAGGTGCCGCTACTTCGGATCATTAATCAATGTTGAGTATGGCGAAGCACTCTGGGTCGATAGACCTCTGAAGCTGGATAATCCCTGTGCTCCATTCGCTTCCTGCGGATCGGAACCAGGCGGTTCGGGTGGAGGTGGTTCGGGAGGTTCAGGCGGTCCGGGCGGTTCGAGTGGTTCAGGCAGTCCGGGCTGTTCAGGCGGTCCGGGCCGTTCAAGTGGTTCAGGTGGACTATGAGTCACGTTGGGAAAGGAGAGAATACCTTGATTTCAAATCGTCCAAAAGCTCTCTGCGACCTTTTTACTTCGGCTTTGGCCTCCGTCTTTCGTTCTGTTTTTCATTTTCCTTTCAGGTTCGCTTCCAGGCTGGCTTTCAGGTTCGCGTTTACTGTTACTGTTGCTTTTGCTTTCGCTCTTGTGACCTGCACTTTTCTTCCTTCCTGCTCACGCCGCCAGACATCCGTCAAGGAGCAAAAGCAGCCCAATTTGCTCTTGATCACTATCGATACGCTTCGGGCCGATCATCTGGGGTGCTATGGTGACTCGCAGGTTGAAACTCCCCGAATCGACCGGCTGGCCAAAGAGGGCGTACTCTTTACCCAGGCACTTACGCCGGTTCCCATTACTCTGCCTTCGCATGTATCGATATTTACGGGGAATTATCCGCCATCCCACGGTGTGCGAAATAATGGAACCTTCATCCTGGATTCATCCGCTACCACCTTGACAGAAATTTTACAAAAGAACGGCTACCGGACAGCAGCCGTAGTCAGTTCCTATACCCTGGACTCAAGCTTTGGGCTGGACCAGGGATTTGAGTCCTATGACGATAATTTCCCACAGAATCAGAGTGGCCCCTCTATTCTCCATAACGAGCGGATAGGAGAGGAAACCAGCGAAAGGGCGATCCAATGGCTGGATCAGCACGCTCAGGAAAAATTTTTTCTCTGGATACACTACTTTGATCCTCATGCGGATTACTCTCCTCCAGAGCCGTTTCGTACGAAATATCAAAAAAACCTCTACGATGGAGAAATCGCCTATACCGACCGATGTGTGGGTGAAGTGCTGGATAAACTGGAACAGCTTCACCTGCTCGATCAGACGTTGGTCGTTCTCACCTCTGACCACGGCGAGGGTCTGGGAGAGCATAAGGAAAGGACCCACACTTTTTTTATCTATGATTCCACCCTGCGGGTTCCCCTTGTTTTTCGCTATCCGGATAAGTTTCCCCGCAGCCGCATGGTTAAATCGCTGGTCCGGACCATCGACATCATGCCTACCATTCTGGAAGCATTGGATGTGCAGGTAACTACGCAGGCGGCTGCCCGGGCAATAGAGCAGGCAACAGCACCGGCAGTTGCCCATGCAACTGCTGTAACGGCATTTGCCCAGGGGAGCGGGGCGGAGGACGGCGCAGCAGACAAGGACAGCAGAGCAGGGGAGAGCGGAGCAGGCAATGGCGAGGGCAGGGGAGGTGAGCTCAGGATGCAGGGCGTGAGCCTTTATCAGGCAGCAACCAGTGACCGGGAGGCATTAAACCTTGTGCTGTACTGCGAGACCCTTTATCCAAGATTAAATCATAACCTCAGCCCTCTTTTCGGGCTGCGCACCCAGGACCGGAAATATATTCTGGCACCAAAACCGGAGCTCTACAACATCCAGAAAGACCCGGCGGAAATCGATAACCTCCTGGTCAGCCAGGCAGGGCAGGCACCAGGTCAGACAAGCCAGTCAGGGCAGCCGGACCAGCCAGACCAGTCTGATCAACCAGATCAATCAGGGCAATCAGTCCAGGCTGGGCAGCCAATACGGTCAGATCAGGCCGGGCAGCAAGTGCAGGCTGAGCAGTCAGGGCAGCCAGTGCAAGCAGATCAGGCGGCTGGGCAGTCAATGCAGTCAGAGCAGGCTGAGCAGTTGAAAGCAAGGTTGCTGGAGCTTCGAAAATCCCTGGCCGACTTTTATGCAGGATCAGCCACCAGGACCCAGCTCAGCAGCGAGCAGCGGCAAAGGCTGCAGAGCCTCGGCTACGTGTGGAACAGTCCGGCAGCGGGAAGCGGCAGCACCGGACCGGAAGGGGAGGGGAGCAATCGTGCGGATCCCAAAGACTTCATCGCCGTTGCTGACCAGGTCGATTCCGGTCTCTCGTATTACGCCAAGGGGCAGCTTGCAGAGGCTGCCGGGATCTTCCAGAATGTCCTGAAGGTGAATCCTGGCGATGTTTCCACCCACTTTATGCTGGGCCTGGTTTACGAAAAGCAGAAGAATACCGCTCTGGCTCTTCGGGAGTACCAGGAGACAGTGCGCCTTAATCCCACCTATTTTGATGCTCACAGGCAACTGGGTACGCTCTATGCCCAAGAAGCGGACCCAAACCGGGCTATGGCCGAGTTTCAGGAAGCAATCCGCCTCAACCCGAACAATAAGGAAGTACATACCCTGTTGGGTGGCATCTATCTCTGGAAGCAGGCGTTTGAAGAGGCAGAAGCTGAAATTCGAAAATCCCTGTCCTTAGACCCGAACTTTGCCGATGCTCACTACAATCTGGGGCTCCTGTACTCCAGGAAAAGAGCGTTTGGTCCGGCTCTCGACGAATTTCAAACAGCCCTTCGAATCAAGCCCGGTTACCAGACCATTCACGCAGAACTGGGAGACCTGTACCTGATGACAGGCAAACCGGTCCAGGCTGCTGAAGAGCTTCAAAAAGCCGTGCAATTGCAGCCTGATCAGGTCAAATCAAGAGTACATCTGGGGATCGCTTACTATAGCCTCAATAGACAGGAAGAAGCTCTTCTCGAAATTCAAAAAGCTCTGACCATGGATCCGAATAATGCAGAAGCCTACTTTCACCTTGGTGTGACCTACGGCCAGAAAGGGGACACGGATAAAGCCCTTGCCGCCTATCAAAAAGCCCTCAAAGCCAAGCCCGACTATCCTGAGGTCTATATGAATATCGGCACCATCTACTTCAGCCAGCAGGCCATGGATCAGGCTGTTGCCGCTTACCGGCAGGCCATCAGGATTGCCCCTGCCTATGCTCAGGCCCACTTCAACCTGGCTACGGCCTATGACACAAAAGGAATGCTCGACGAGGCCATCGAAGAGTATCAGGAAGCCCTGCGCCTTCAGCCTGATTTCACCCAGGCATCTCTGCTGCTTGAGAGAGCACAGCAAATGCGCCTGAATCAAGTGCAGCCATAAAGGCTATCTAAGGAGATAGATGATAAAGCAGTGTATAACCCAATAGCCCAGAGGATAATACACTCAGCCAGTGCCGGAGGGAGGATACGGCTGATAGTGGATGTGACCACTTTGCACGGGAAGCTAAAACTTTTCACTGTCAGTATAGCCTATCGCCGAAGAGCGGTTCCCCTGATGTGGAAAGTGATAGATAAGGCAGGAGTCACTGATGCTGCCACTCAGATTGAGTTATTAGAGCATCTGATCCCACTCATTTCTAAGGGAGTAGAGGTGGTGATCAGAGGGGATGGAGAGTTTCGCAGTACAGGATTAATCGGGTGGCTTTATACCAAAAGGTGGCATTATCGGCTTAGAGTAGCCAAGGATACCTATATAAGAGATGAATATGGTGAGGGTACAGCTACAGGATCTGAGGCTATTTCCAGGAGAGACGCTCTTTCTGCAAGGGGTTTTCCTCACCAGGGAAGATCCCACTGGACCAGTAAGCTTAGCCATAACCTGGAAAAAGGGGGAGGATGATCCCTGGTATATTGTCACTGATCAACTGGCTCATCAAGGTACGTTAACTGATTACAAAGTAAGGATGTGGATAGAAGAGATGCATGGGGACTTGAAAGGCCATGGACTGCATATCGACCAGACTCATCTGCACGATACCTCTCGGATCTCTCGTCTCTTTTTGGCCTTGAGTATCCTCTATGTATGGCTGATGCATACTGGCTCATGGGTAATAAAAAGGGGATGGAGATCTCAGGTCGATAGAAATCATCGTCGTGATATCAGCATATTCCATATCGGCTACCGATGGCTTCTCCGGCAACTTGCTCAGGCACTCCCTCTCCACATCGGTCTCATTCTCTATTTCTGGACTTATCCACATAATCTGACAGGTAGCTAGAGATTTGCTTCAATCACCTCATTCGCTTTGAATTCAGATTCAATAAAGAATGCCGAAGGATGGGTCAGGTTGTTTGTATCTGCATGGTCTCCTAGATCGGGCGAGTGAAGCCCTTGATCCTGTAAATAAGCCACCAGACAAACAGACCGATATAGTAAAGGATTACCAGTGAGCCGCTTAAAAAGATACGGCGGTAATATGGATAGCGGCAGAGTGAAAGGAGTGCATACAGCCCAAAGAAAATGATAATACCGAGGCTCAACAGGATATTCCACCATAACTTTCTTTGCTTCGGTTTTTCCCCCGTTTCTTCCTTCAGGTCTTGCTCTGGTTCGGCTGCTCCTTCAGGAGGAGAAGGTTCCTCTGGTAGTTCTCTTCCCGTGAACGACTGATGCCGTTTTTTCTGTGGATTTTCAGCAAACCAGTATGATCTTTGGTGTATTACCAGGCACAGGGTCGCGAGAAAGATGAAAGAGGCAGATAGGAGATGATGCGTGAACATGGCAGCAATTATCAATCCGATGAAGATGAGGGGGGTAAGGGTAGCCTGGCAGACTTTTCTCAGCATCAACCTTGCTTGACCGGAGACAACCATAAGAGGATGATACAATTTTTGGTAATACTTACGCAAACCGAATAACCTTTTCCGGAGAAGAAACAGTCCGCCCATAAGAATCAAAAAGATGCCCCAGCCTGCACCACGTATTATCCAGTCCTGGGCGTAGGTCATGGTAATACCTAAAGGTTCCTGACGCACTGCTGTTTTGGCAAAACGATATAATTGACCAGACACGGGGATTGAGATGGGAATAGACATGACAGCGGTATCATAACCTGCGGATATCCGGCCCTGAGGATTCTTCGGCTCTAATCTCTTCTCCACCTGGGGAGCAAGCGCAAAGCCCTTCTCCATGACCTGCTGTTTCATCATCTCTTTCCTGCTGGCCTTGAATTTTTTAAACTCCGTCTCCTCTTTCTCTCTTAAGGCCACTCCATCTTTATCGCTCTTGGCGATGGTTGGGGCCTCTTCATCCGCACATTGAAGCTTATCCGCAGCCTGATCCAGAAGAGGATCGGAACTTAAATGATGTGGCCGTTTAGAACCCAAAAAAGAGCAGACCATAAGCGGTCGTATCCCGCTGATCAACCGTTCTTTCTCTACATTGCCCTGAAAATGTAAAAAGGCATAGTCTTTGGGTAAATAAAGAGACCACAATACCTTGCTCATGATGACATCAATTATCTGGGGGAGAAATACAGATTTCTGGCCGTACATTGAAAAAGGGAACGCTTTTTGATAGTAAACTACTTCAACAGTAAAAGGCTTTAATCTCCGACTGTCTTCCTGGGACCGGATGAGTGGAATATAAAGGATATCCTTTTCTCTGGCTGGCTCTGCGGGTTTCCCCCCGACAAATACACTCCACAATTCTGCCTGTTCGGGAAGTTGGAGCTTTAAGAATTGCTTCAACTGATTTCTCACCTCGTACATAATACGATGTACAATCTTTCCGTCACCGGTAAAAAAGCTTACCGCATTGGCGGAGTCGATTACGGCCATGGGCACTGAGATCTTGGGATGACGTTGAATATCCAGCTCCAGGACATGTGGATGTTGAGAATATCGAAAGCCATAGATGAGCGGTTTTATGCTTCTGGCAAATATCTGTTGAGGTAATTTGGGAACAGCTACTTTTTCCAGACCCTCGTGGCGGGTGACCTTAACTTCTACGCTGCTTTTCAACTCCAACCCTATATATCCCGAATCCTTAACCGCCCTCAAAACTTCCGGTGTTGAAAAAGAAAATCTGTTGGAGGGCTCGATCAAGGTCTTTTCATACTCTATGGTCAACTGGAAAGATCCCTTATGTGCATAATCAAGGTTGATGAGGAGAATTCTGTTATTGTCCTGTTTTCGCTCTCGCCATTTGCTTACCCCCTGTCCTTCAACCGACACGATATGCAATTCCTTGGGTATCAGGAGTTCCAGATTATCAACGCTTGCATGTAAAATAGTATAAGCAATGTCCATGGTGGCCTTTAAGGCGTCATCCTCAATAGATACGAGATGATAGCTGATTGCATATACCTTGGCCGGGACTGGGGCAGGGAACGGGGACAGGACAGGGGCAGGGACAGGAGGCTGTTTGACGGGAATAACCTTTTTTCGGCCATACCATTGAATGACAATCTCTTTAACCGGAGGGAAAACAGCCGAGATATTTGTTGATTCGGCACCGGGAGAGATGGTTACCTGCTGGGCCTGAGGTACTTCTACCCGAAGATCTTTGAGCGGAATCTCCATTTCTAATAAGGTTATGGACGTTTCCTGTACGGGGATGGAAACCTGGTACTGAGTTTCCTTCAGGGATGACCTCATAAAAAATACGACATGTATCTGATAGCTGCCGGGACCTTCAAGAATAAGCTGATGATAGCCGTTTTCTGAAAGTAAAAGTGCTGGTCGATCATGTATCGTCACTTCCTGAAGGGCTAAGCGGGAAGGGAGAAATGGGACAAGCGTATGTCCCTGTTTATTGAGCACTTCCAGGACAAAGTCGGCCGTAATGGTAGTCCAGTCCTGGCTCATTTTTCCCTTGTAAGAGGCTTTGGTTATCTGATAGTCCAGGGGGGCGGGAATCTCCTCCTTCCGGGGCACGGTCATCTGTCCCAACAGATGGTCGAACTGTTCACGGCTTAAGGTAACCAGGCCCTTTTGAAGGGTATACACAGGTTTTCTTTTTTCAGGGATTCGGCTTACAATTGATTGAAATTCATCCCAGGTTAGCTGAATCTCGTCCTTGTCAAGTTTCAGGATCTTTCTCAATTCATTCCACTCCATACTTACCTGAGATTCTTGCTTCAGCATGGCCTGCTGACAGAAGGCGGACGGAACGTGACTCCAAATCGCCAGGCCGGGCAAGAGGAGCAGAAAGACCATAAGAAATTTTGCCTCTATTTTTCCTTTATATCTCCTTATCCTTCTATCGAGACGGATCATGACCGCAGTCCACAAAATAAGAAAGCAGATAACAGCAGCTATCCTATGGCTCGCAGCTAACGAGAATAAAAAGAGAAGACCCGATGCAGGTATGGACCACTGCGAGTAAAAAAATCTCCGTGTGGCCGCAAGGCTTACCCGAATAAGTCTCGTAATCCTGGCTGCCAGAAAGGCGAACGTGGCCTGAATACGGCGCATTTGCCAGACAATGAGTAAGATGCAAAATAGAAGGCCGAGCCAGGTTGCAGCCTCCAAGAGGATTTCCTGAAAATAATGCACCGTGATTTCCAACTGCTCATCGCCTACAATATTTTTAGCCAAACGATAAAGCTGTCCTGAGGCGGGGATTTGAATATTCATCGGCAAGACTCCCACCCCGGCCTGAATGGGTGTCCCGCCTTGAATCATGGTATCTTCAATTTGTTGTAATCTATTGTCAAAATCGCATTCAGCCAGGGACTGCCGCGACACTGATCCGCCGCTTATGTCGATGTTACGAAAGGTGGGCTGCTCCCTCTGGCTCATATACCATTGCATCCTCCTGGTTTGCTCCGGGCCGGGGGATGTCTCCGTACTGCCATAGGGACTTTTTGCCGGTAAGGTAACTTTGCTTTTCCTGCGGTTGAAGATGGGAGCCAACCCGCTGGCCAGTTCTTCTTTTTCCAGATTTGTTATGAACCGGTAGAAAATAAATTTTTCCGGTAAATACAAAGACCATAAAATCTGGCTTACCGTTAAATCAGGTTGAGGCATGGTCACATGTTTTCGGCCCCAGAGAGCAAATTCTTGAGACTCGGTATAATAGATGATTTCTACCGGAAAGGATTCAAGTTTCTGATCGGACCGCCGTGAGCTGATCAGAGGAATATAGATGCTGTCTTTATCCTGCCTGACCTCTACACTCTCCTGCCCCACAACTGCGCTCCACAGGAAAGCACCCTCAGGCAGCTTTAAGCGAAGAGACTGCTTTAATTGATTTTTTACATCATATTCAACTTTATTGATGATTAAACCATCCTCAGTAAAGAAACTCACCCCGCGGGCTGAATCAATAGTGGCTTGGGGTAAGGCTACCTTCTCATGCTTTCTGATATCCAGGAGAAGATGAAAGGGGTGTTTCAGGTATTTGAACCCTAATAATAAGGGATTGCTTGATTGGGTGAATAACCGTCGCGGTAGATTGTTAACGATGACCTTTTCCAGGCCGGAAGAATCTTTGAGCACTAATTCTGCACCTGTTTTCATCTCTACCCCGATATATCCTTTTTCTCCAAAACCGTTCACGGTATCCAAGACCTTCAGGCCGGAAATTTCTATCATTGACGCCATATCTGCAAAGGCTTTTTCAGCCGAAACAGTAAGCTGAAATTTTCCTTTTCGCTCATAATCCAACGGGATATACAAGATCCGCTCATCCCCTTCTTTCATCTCGCGCCACTCGCCAACTCCAGGGCCTAAAACCGATAGAATAGTTAACCCCTCTGAAACAGCTAATCGCAAACTGTCTACACCAGACTGTAAGATGTTGTAAAATATATCCTGGGTGATCCTTACGCTTTCATCCTCCACCGAGAGTAATTGATATGCTTCTGCATAGATCATGGCCGGAACCTTCTCTACGCTTTCTGCGCTCTCTGCACTCTCTGTGTTCTCCACGCTGACCATTTTTCTTTTCCACTGCAAATCAAAATAGTTACCGGGTGCCAGGACAGCCTTAAGCAGGGTTTTATCTTTCCTGACGCTCGCCTCCAGATACTGGGCTGAAAGCATCTCAGGCTCTATGTCCGACGCAGGCAACTCTACATCAACCAAGGTGATGGGACATTCTTTTATCGGGAACCGTAGTCTCTGTGGTCCCTGGTTTACATCAGGCTTTATGAAAAAGGCCGCCCTTACCTTATACTCACCCTGCTCATCAACGATAAGGCAATGATAGCCCCCTTCACGAACCATGAGGGCCGGCCGGCCGTTTACAGTCACACTCTGCAAGGCCAGGGAATCCGACAGGATGGGAATTTTTACATAGGCCCGCTCTTTTAAGACAGTCAGGACAAACTCCGCCGTAAAGGTAAAATCTTCCTTTCCCATTCTTCCCGTATATATGGATTTGGTGAAGAGATAAGCTCTGACAGGGTCAATGGTTTCGGGAGGGAGAGGCTTGAAGTGGTTTAACATCCTTATAAGTTCGTCATGGGATAATAACACCTTGCCGTCAATAAGATCGTATTCCGGCTTGAATTCGGGATCAGTCTGCTGTAAGAGTCTATTCAACTCCTCCCAGGTTAAGACTAACTCATTCCGGTCCAGTTTCAGTAAATTTTTGAATTCCTCCCATGGGATACGAATTTTCGATTCACACCCACTGTCTTTCCACTCTTTGTTTCCGCTTGCAGCCTGAGCATAGGGCTGGATATTGAACTGGACAACGAGGATAACAGCCAGAGCAAGGAGCAACCCTCTGGTGAAGGGCTTCATAGCACTTCTCCTTATTATACATAATTATACATACGACATACATATGACCAAGGCATGGCGGGAACTGCGGTCAACACTGATTCGATACATCCATCCATTTTTATATCGGTATGTAACCCATCCAGTATCAGTGGTATTCTGGAACATAGTCAGAAAGAATGAAACGGGTTCGGATTTGGTAGTGTTAAACAAGTAATGCTGAGTTAAAATTCCAGTTAAAAAGGGCATGGTGGTACGAAGAAAGAAATCGCAGGATATTGGAAGCTTTACGTTTAAAACAGGAATCAAAGGAATCGAGCCATGAGCATGAATCATGAAAAAAAAACAAAAAATCCTACAGCTCCCCTTGTGGGTTGATACTGTTATCGAGGAAAAACGGGCGCAGTTACCCAAGTATACTCATCAGGTCAGGGCCTGGGTGGAACTGGCCCAGAAGACGGATAATCCGGCAGGCTACATCGCCGGTATTTTAGAGATGGCAGGTATTTATCCCAAATCTGTCCAGGTAGCACAGGCAGATCAGGCAGATCAGGCAGATCAGGCGGAAGGATCTGAGGGATCTGATGGATCTGAGGGAACTTCTATCGAAGGAAATGAGAATTCGAGCCCGAAAGAGCTTGTTTTCGACGATAATGGCGTGCCTTACTACCGATCGACCCGCGTTGTAACGGTGAGCCACAAGGCCGCGTATGGCGATAACCTGGAGCAATTCAGACGGGCATACGAATTGTTCCTGGCGGGTACCAAGACTCCGGAAATTATCAGGCAGATCAAAGCACGCCCTGCATCGGTTTACCGGTGGGTAAAGCGGTTCAGGGAATGCGGCCGTAATTAAATGCGGTAGCAACTACCACCGAGACAGGAAAGGGCGGTCAATATGGCCGCCCTTTCCTGTTAGGAACCCGTGTAACGTCACCAAAGCATACCGCCACTTTTTGAGTATACAAATGGCCCAATATCCCATCTCCCATCAATATCCTGGCTCTCTAAAATTATCGATGTCGGCCAGACGCTCAGTACAGAGAGTGCATCTGTATAAATGGATCCCAGATTGACACCAGAGTCAATGCAGGGAGAATTAGAAGACAAACCAAATTTACTATCATTCGGATCTATGAGTAGCGGGTCAGCATATATTGATTTACTATTGGCTCCCACATTTCCATCCAGGTCGAAAAGGTACCCAAGCCTACCGCTGGCACAATCTGCCTGGAATTGGGCGAAATCATCTTTTTGATATTCGAACCTATCCCCGTATATACTTCCGTTAGGATCAAATATTCTTATAATAGGCCCTTACAGCCCACACAATGAAAATTTTGTTCAAACTTTAGGGCAAGAAGAGCCAGGAATCAGGAGTTGGGAGCTGGAAGAAAATTAAATGATTAGATTGGTATTTAATTTTATTAATT
>JBFMGO010000050.1:21963-36976 GCA_040752695.1 bacterium | reverse complement strand
TATGGTTGGCTTAACTACTGGTAGGCTTTCTTGATTCATAGATTATCCTCCCTTATCTTATTCTCTTGGATAACCTATGATAATGCTTTCTTATCTAATTTTCATGCACGCTTACCGGAAGCACACGTCCGCCATACATGCCATAGAGGCCATACATACCGTACAAGCCATATATCCCACCGTACATGCCGTACAGTCCGCCCATGCCATACAGGCCATATATGCCGCCATACAGAGCACCATAATAGGCATGGCCATAATTCGGCATTAAGGTTGAAAAAGAGATGGTTATTAACAATACCAATATCTTTAACATAAGATTAAATTTTAAATTTTTCATCATCTTACCCTCCCAAAACAAAATAGCCTGTAAAATAAAAACTGTTGAGAGATGTTGCTAAATGGTATTGTATTACTGGGAAAAATGAACCTCATCAAGTCGAATAGTTAGCCTTGTACTGATTATGATTGGGAATTACCTGGAAAGAATCAATCTCAAGAGCAGTTCCCGATGCCTTGACTTTTCAGAGAATTATTGAAAAAGTTGCGTTAGGGAAACGTTCAGATGATTTCGTCAAAATACAGTCTGATAAGCCATCCATAAAAGCCGATTTGTTCATTCCACACACTAACCTCGACTCATGTACTTCCTTCCACGATCTGAGTGACTTGCTAAGGCATTAGATATCCTCAGTTCCTTTCACCTCCTTCCATCTCAAAATGGCTTCGTTCCCTGCGATATTCAGCTACCTTCCGGCCTATTAGCAAGTGGTCCCGTATCTGATAATTTTTGCTCAGCCGCTCAAGAAGCAGCATGAGCAGCATATCTGTAAATCTCTTCTCTCAATAATTATTGAGCAACTACTCAATCTCTATAGCTCACTGCTACAGCAACTTATGTGCCATATTGGGAATCAAGAAATGACAGCTTATCTCGACAGTTCGAATAAAGATGAACCACAAAGCTCTCCTTGAAAAATGGGCTGTATTGTAATTCATGATAGAGACTATAACCAAAACCTATTGATTGATTTTATATAAGTTTTCTTTATTTCAGAGGTGAAACCATTTTCAACTTTGAAAAGTTTATAAAAGCTTTCACCCATTAGTAGTAGGAAGAGTATTTTTCAGGGCATATCCTGGCTTGCTATCTCACCCCACCAAGGCATTGCGGAAAAAGATCGGAACATCTGATCAAAGGTCAAGGTAAAGATAGAGCATCTGATCAAAGGTAAAGATATCAGAGATATAGATGTGATCGGCAAGGGATTCATCTCTTGCAGGCATGGCAGTCAAGACGACTGACAGGTATGTTGACGATAAAGGAGGTAGGGCGGTCAGGTGTCTGGTTATGGCGAAGAATAAGCCTGCCATAATATTTTTCAAGGATAGATTTACATACGTAGAGACCAAGGCCGAGTCTCTTTGCTTTAGTCGTAAAGAATGGCTCAAAGATTTTATCCCTTATCTCTTCAGGTATGCCGGTTCCGGTATCGGAAAATTCAATTTCAACTTCAGAATCCTTTTCAGAATCCTTTTTTCGGGTAACGACCTTCAATTCACCGCCTGTCTGCATACTATCAAAGGCGTTATCGATAAGATGGGCAAAAACCCTGGCCAGTTGAGACCGGTTTACTCTGACCAGGGGGGGAATGCCCTTCACCGGCTCAAACACGACATTTATCCTTTCAGGCGTTGTTTTGGCTTGTTTATTCTGGCTCAGAATTACCTGAAGGAGATCGTTTACATTTATTAAAGCTGCGCCATCAGGTCCCTGGTTTAAAACATAAAACAGATCTGCCATATAATCCTCAGCCCGGATTACCTGATGATCGAGCAACTGAAGAAAATCTTTAAGTTCGGCATCCTTTTTCTTCAGCCTTTTGGCGAGCTTATTGATCATATCATGAGCGACCACAGGCAGAGTTTGAAGATTGCAGGAGAAAAACGTTGCCAGCTTTTCGATAACTTTTATCTTCTCTAACTGAATCAATCGATCCTGCTCAATCCTTTCCTCAGTCACATCCTGGTTAAACTGAACAAATCCCCAGATTTCTTCCATATTGCTATCAAACACGGGAAAGGCTGTTTGCCGGATAATCCTGTCTTTACCTTCAGCCGCAGTCTTCTCAATACTTATAGTCTTTCCTGTTTTCATGGCCCGATACCCCGGCCAGTCCTCGGAGTCATTTTGAAGATCCGCGGCCATGATTGGTTTTTCATCAGTGATCTGATCCGACGTCATCTCTATAGGCTGACCAACCGTATGGTTATTGGTCTGGATAATATGATTGTTTTTATCAACTAAGATAATTTCTCCATCAGTCCGGTTAAATATTTTTTGTAAAACCTCCTTCTTTTCAGCTATCTCCCTGGTATTTCTCATAACCTTATCTTCCAGTTCGGTAAAGAGCCGGTTAGTATGTTTCTCTAAAGCCTTTAAGCGCTCTTTCAGGAGTCTGTTTTCTTCTAAGAGGAGTTTCCGATCTGTGAGCTCTTGGGCTATTTTACTGATATCAAGGTCTGATACCGGACGGACAAGGCAGTCATAAATTGGGTAACCCAGCCTTTTTTCATTGACCAGCTTTTGGGAGGAATCGCTAATCAAGATTAAGGGAGGTCCTGTTTCATACTCCCTGATGAATTGGGAAAAATGATCTTCATAAGATGGATCTAGGTCTAAAATTACGGCGTCAAATGACAAGGTCTTGATTATCCTTGCTCCTGTGTCCAGACCATCAGTTTCCTCTACCTGGCAATTTTTCTCTGCCAAGAGTTTTCCTATATGGCCGTCAATGTCTTTTCCCGGCTGGACGATCAATACCCTTGGTCTTATCGTGAAGCTGAACATGAAGAACCCTCACCCATTATTCAACTGTCTAAATTTTTTATACTTATTAAATAATTCAACACCTTGGTTTCCCCTTCCAATTTTTGACTTTGTGAGATATTGCATCGTTAGATATTGCACTATGTTATCTTGATATCAGGAGAATTATTGCGGTTACGGCTATGATTACTGGGTGTTAATCTATCGGAATCACAAGGCAAATGGCTTTATGTACTTTTTCCCACTCTCAACAAGTATGGTAGACAAGGTTATCAGCTATCACGGGACTTATTAATTGGTCCTCCATCCCATGATATATTAACCGGTCCTTTTCCGGAATGTTATCCTCCTCCTTGAGGCTGAAATTGGCAAGTGAGACGCAGAGTAGGCACAGTGCGATCAAAAGAATAGAAACCATGAGAAATGTTATAAATGCAATAAACATTTTCATCACCCCTTTCAAATAGCTCAAATAAGATTCAATAAGTTTAAGTTATGAACTCTTATAGCGAGCTCTATAATAAAGAAAAGCAATTTAGATGCCAAAATAGTAAGCAAATCCTGATGAAGCCAGTCAGGTATATAGATATCTGATAGATGATGTTAACAAATTCGTCTATCTGTTCTACAAGGAGATAAGACATTGTCCGAATTTGATTTCAGAGTTAAAACCATTTTCATTATTGAAATATCAATGAAAAAACATGAATAATCACTCTCATACAACGAAAGTCATAACCGCCAAAGAAATTTGAGTATGTCAATTCTTCTCCTGTTTTTCCGGTCGGCAGATAACCATACCCCTTTGTCATCGGAAAGACTCCTTCATTATCTTACTCATTATCTTCCTCATGCTTTCTTGATGGTTATGGAATGTTTGCGCCAAAAAGCGTATTGGTGATAGAGGCTACCTTTGTATTGGTAGCCTCTATCATTTGTTCCCCCTTATTTTTTAATGCATGTTATAAGCTTGACTCCATCAGGGACAGTGCTCTATACTTATATTTAGATATCTAGATAAATCGATTTATCCCCCCGTGTTTTTTCTGGTAAATAAGGAGAGCAGTCAGTTGCGAGGTAAGTCACTTGAAAGAATTAATGAGGACCTTTAAGGCACTGGCGGATACGACCAGGGTACGAATCATCAAGATGCTGCAAAAGAAAAGCCTGTGTGTTTGCGAGCTTCAGGAGATATTAGGGATTGCCCAGTCCAGTGTCTCCCGTCACTTGAAGATTCTGGAAGATGCGGGCCTGGTCGAGCGTGAAAAATGCGGCCAGTGGGTAAACTATCAGCTTATTACAGATGGAAATAAAAATCCTTATACATCGGTTATGCTTCATCACCTTGATTCCTGGCTCGAGGATCACACCCAGACACAAATGGACAGGGAACTCATGAAGAGTGTGAACCGGGATACCCTTTGTACGAAAAGGGCTAAAATATCTTCCCTCAGTTCGCTCTCTTAACCGATCGGTATTCAAGGTATTTCTCCGCTTAGGGCCGCTGATGGAATAAGGAGTTTCACCTCTTCGAAAACAGGGGGGTAAAAAATGAAGCCCTTTCTATCTCGGATCAATCTATCTCAGACCAGGTTCCATTTTCTGGTTGTATCTATCTTTCTTGTCCTTTTGATAATCATAATCATTCTTTTCCTCAGGATGAGCCATCACTTTTCAGAGACTATAATCCGGTCATTCCATCAGGATCAGCTCTACCTGGTCAAAACGGTAGCCGCCGGCATGCAGCAGATTGTTAATCAACTGAATCGGGAGATTGTCCATCTGAGCAGCCTGAACGCTTTACGTCAGGATGAGACTTCGGCCTATGCGGAACCATGCCAGGATTTCTATCGCATCTTCGGCGGCAGGATAAATTCAATCTGCAAGATTGACCGGAATGGGAAGATTCAATATATCTTCCCATTCGCTGAAGAGGAGATTGGAAAAGACATGGAAAATGTCCAGTGCGTGAGAGAGGCTTGCCAGAGCAAAAAGACCACCATCGGTCAGTGTTTTACTACGGGGTATGGGGATTATGTTCTGGCCATAAATCAGCCCATCTTCCGAATCGGCCAGGAGAAGGAAGTGGTGGGAGTGCTTCGCTGCATTATCCGCATGGACACCCTGACGGGATTGTTTCTCCAACCTCTGGGTCTGGAAGAAAAGATGCAAGGAAAAAAGGAGAACATCTGGATTATTGATCAGGACGGATTAATTATCTACCATCATGATCGGAGTCTGATTCTAAAAAATTACCGAGATATTATGGGGAAAACCCGATTGGAGGGAGGAGGTCAGCCATCGGCAGGTCAAAAGATCCCTGATTCGGCTATCAAAAAAGGGCTGGAGACCACGGGGATCTCTCCCTTCTGGGGCAGTGAACAGGAACTCTATGCCTTCACCCCTTTTCTGATCGGTTCCAAAAAGTGGCTGGTAGGGATAACCACCCCTTATCTTTCCCTCTATTCTCCGATCAAAAATAATCACCGGAATATGTTTTTCCTTACCCTGGCCATCTTCGGTATTTTTGGCTTGGGCGGATATCTTCTCCATTACTCTAACAAGAAGCGGAGTCTCCTGGAGGCTGAAACCAAGTTTTTGAAAAAGCGGGTGGAGCTCGAAGAGGAGATCAAAAGGGAGAGAGACAGTCTTCACAACCTCTTTGACAGCATGGCTGATGCTGTTTTGGTCATTAACGGTGATTATCAGGTGGAGTTTATGAACCAGCCCGCCATCTCCCGTTTCGGCAAGCAGATCGGGAGGCGATGCTTTCAGGTATTGTGCGGCTGCGACCGCCCCTGTTCCTCTTGCCAGCTATCGGATCAGGGGCGATCTTCCTCGGAACAGATACTTTTTCACTGTCATGACTGCCACAGAAACCGGTGGTATGAGATCAGTGCAGCTCCTCTGATCAAGCATGATAAAACAAAGTCCATCGTGGAAATTATCAGGGATGTTACCAAGGAAAAGGAACTGGAGGAAAAGCTGGTAGCCTCGGAAAAAAAGTATCGCACTCTGGTAAGCCACACCAAGGACCTGATCATGGTGCAGGATTTTCAGGGTACGGTTTTATTTGTGAGCGAATCGGTTGAAAACCTTTTGGGATACCGGGCGGAAGAGTTCTGCCAGCGACCATTTCAGCAATTTCTTACCGAGAGCCCGGCCAATGATCCCTGGCGAAAGGAAATCGGGGGTCAGGGAGACTTGCAGAGCCGCCTGCGACCCCACTTGCTTGAATGTGAAACCAGGCAGGGGGATAAGATCCTGCTGGAGGCTAATGAATCGGCGGTATTTGACCGGGAAGGACAGGAAACGCAGATCATGGGCGTCTACCGGGATATTACCGAGAGAAAAAGACTGGAAGAGCAACTGCTGGAATCGGAGCGGCTGCGGATGCTCTCCCTGACCAAGCGCTTCAGATTTGGGGAGATTATCGGCAGGAACCAGAAGATGCAGGAAATCTACGAATTGATTGAGGCAGTATCCCAGAGTAAAGCCACTGTCCTGATCCAGGGTGAGAGCGGGACAGGGAAAGAACTGGCAGCCAGGGCTATTCATTACCAGGGACCGTGGGCTAAAGGACCTTTTATTGGCATCAGTTGCTCTGTACTTTCCGAAAATCTTCTGGAAAGTGAGCTGTTTGGACATGTAAAGGGAGCTTTTACCGGTGCTGTCAAGGACAAGACCGGTCGGTTTGAATTGGCCAATGGAGGTACCCTCTTTCTGGATGAAGTGGGTGACATGAGCCTCAATATCCAGACCAAGCTTCTGCGGGTATTGCAGGAGCGGGAATTTGAGAAGGTCGGCGGAGAGAAAACCATTAAGGTGGATGTGCGGATCATCGCTGCCACCAATAAAGACCTGAAAGAGGAGGCTTTCAAAGGAAAGTTCCGGGAGGATCTTTTTTACCGCCTGAATGTAGTTGAGATCAGGCTCCCTCCCTTGCGCGAGCGAATGGACGATCTTCCCCTTTTGGTGACTCACTTCATTGAGAAATTTAACCAGCAAACCAACAAGGGAATTACCGATTTGTCCAGGGATGCCATGAGCATTCTGACTCACTACCCTTGGCCGGGAAATGTGCGGGAGTTAGAGCATGTTATCGAGCATGCCTTTGTCAGATGCAATAAAACCTCTATTCTGCCCAAGCATCTTCCCTGCAATATAACTGAGCATAAGACCAGTGATATCATCAGGGCCGGAGTAAAGAGCGGCCTCTGCAGGGATGAGATCGAAAAGGACATCCTGCTGAACGCTCTGGAGGAATACGGCTGGAATCTTGGCATGGTCATGCAAAAGCTGAACATCAGCAGACCCACCATCTGGCGAAAGATGAAAAAGTACGGACTGAGCCAGAAGAGCATATAACCAAAAAGAATATATAAAGCGTCAGGCATCCCCTCATTATTACCTAATTGCCTATAAAACCTAATATTACGACCAACGAAATAGTTGACAATTTTTGGCTATTTGGTTATATTACCAACAAAGCAACATTTAATAGACAAAAAATGAGACGAAACAGCAAGAAGATAGTGTCCCTATTGCTCTTTTGTAGTTTTACCGGAATAGTGTTAATCAAGTGATTAACGAAGTGGCCCTCGTTCTGCTTTTGGGATTATTCGGATGGAGAGTCGCTTTGGTCTATGCCTTCAGCGGGCTGGTCATCTCTATTATTTCGGGAATAATTATTGGCCGGCTCAAGGTGGAAAGTCTGGTGGAAGATTTTGTTTACCAAAGCAAGACCGGTAAAGCCGCAGATCCACTCAAAATGGGCTGGGCTGAGAGGGTAAACTATGCGACAACCTATGCCTTTGATATTATAAAGCAGATCTGGCCCCATGTTGTCATCGGCATCGGCATTGGAGCATGGATACACGGCTATGTGCCGACCGACTTTCTCGTCCGGTATGCAGGGAGAAACAACTGGTATGCTGTTCCCTTTGCCACCTTGATCGGCATACCTCTCTATTCTAACGCTGCCGGTATTATTCCGCTCATCAGCGTTTTAACCGAAAAGGGTGTCAGTATGGGAACAAGTCTGGCCTTTATGATGGCTGTGGTAGGGTTATCATTGCCCGCATTTATGATCTTGCGAAAGGTAATGAAGGTAAGGCTCCTGATTATCTTTGCCAGTATAGTTGGAACAGGCATTATCTTCACGGGCTATCTGTTTAATCTGATTCTCTGATGATGCCGATAATAATGACCGTCTGAGATCTGATCATTATGACTAAAGGAGGTTTTTTGAGTGGACGCCAAGACAAAAGCCCGATGTGAAGCCAGGGCCAGGGTTATCAAGGCACTGTCGCATCCGAATCCTGGGCAAGGGTTGTCCAAAATGCAAGAAACTGGCTGAGAGCACGGAAGCTGCGGCCAAAGAGCTTAGATTGGAGTACGAGCTTGAAAAAGTCACCGATATTACGGCCATTATGAGCTTTGGGGTAATGATGACTCCGGCCCTGGCCGTTAATGGAGAGGTCAAGGTCACCGGCAGGGTACCCTCTGTTGCCGAACTTAAAAAATGCTGGCTTGAATAAGGTCTTCAAGAGTCAACCGCTTTCACAACCAAGGAGAAGTCAAGGAAAAATTAAGGAGAAAGGTTAATTGGCTCTGTTAGAGATTACCCGAAAAGTGGTAACTTTAGAGCCGGAAGAGGTCATGGAATTGGAGCGGATCGTAACTGATGAGGATAAGGAGAGCGCTTATTTGTTCCTTAAGAAGTGCATCTGGCGAAAACTTCTTTCATCTCAGGAGAACAGGCTGAAGTCTCATCTGGATGGAGAACGTGACCCTCAAGGTGCATTCGCTGCCCCAGGCAAGAGTAAGTAAGCAAAAAATGGAAAGCGTTCACAGCAGCTTGCCATCTGTGCTGATATTGCTGAAGTAACCAGACCCCTTTGGCAAAATGCAGCCTGGTTTGCAGCCATGGTGGCCATTCTGGTCTTTGCAAACTGGGGCAAACCAGCCGTGCCGACCGGCCTTTGGCAGGCCATCTATTCAGTCAAATGGACCATAACTGCCGTCAGCGCTCTCATCTTTGGCATGATGCTTATTTCCTGGTTCAATCTGGAGTGGCCAAAGGTATTATTAGCGACAGTCCCGGTCATCCTTTTGGCGTTTGCTTTTCCCTCCGAACCGATGATCCCCTTTGCTGCAGGAGTCATCGGACTATCGACCATTACCAGTACCCATGACGGCGAGATGGGGGAATGGTTCAGTTCAGCATGGGGATTTACCAAACAGATTTTGCATCTTCTCCTCTTTGGAGTCCTCATCGCCGGTGCTTTGCTTGGCCGACCTGGCCATGAGGGACTCATTCCCTCGACCTGGATCAGTAAAGCTGTAGGCGGAAATTCACTTTCCGCTAATCTCTTCGCCTCAGTAGTAGGAGCATTTATGTATTTTGCCACCTTGACCGAGGTCCCGATCCTGCAGGGCCTCATCGGCAGTGGGATGGGCAAAGGTCCGGCTCTGGCCCTTCTTCTGGCCGGACCAGCCCTGTCTCTTCCCTCCATGCTGGTCATTCGCAGTATTATGGGAACCAGGAAAGCGATAGTTTTTGTTTTACTTGTAATCACCATGGCCACGATTACCGGCATGATCTATGGAACACTTTTTTAGCGAGTTACTATATAAGGGGGAAAATATCCCTAAGTACACATCACGTTAAATATGCGACCGGCTAGTGCCTTGTCAGCAGATGAGTGGATTTTTTTTGTTTACTAAGGAGGCATATATGAACCCGAAGGTCAAGTATCCCCGCTGTTCAATGGGGTATTTGGGCATAGAGGCAATAATGCCTTCACTTGGCCTCACCTCCTTTTATCAGCAGCGTTTTATGGGAATATACAACATGGTAAGATACAAACGGTTGATGAAAGGCAAGGGGGATAAAAGGTGTTTATCTGAGGAGAAGGAAGTATCCTGAAGATAAGCCCATATAGCCCTTATGCAGATTTTCTCAGGAAAAAGAAATACCTGGATACCTTTTCCTGTAGAAATGCCCTTTATAGCGGTGAAGCAGATAGTCCAGATAATATGTATGCTGAAGCCTGTCAATAAAGAATACTGCTGCTATGGACTCATCGCCATATTTCTCAACCAGTTTTTTAACAAATCCGGGACTGATCGAATCAGAGCGGATAAACCCAGTGATGCTTTCTTCCTCATACTCATTCAGGTCAATCCCCTTTTTCTCAAGACCGCTGACAACATCGTTGAATCCCAACATAATCTCCTCCCCCTCATCCGGATTAAAATAGACACCTATCCCGTTTCTGCTTTGTGTAATCTCGGGAGGAAGAGATATCTCAGGTATTTTCATCTTTTCCAGCTCTCTGGAAGGGACATCAGGCTTGTATATTAACGGATATTTCTTTTTCATGTCAGCAGACATGGAAGCACCATCAGGATAGATAACGAGATCATCACCGTTGCATTCAACAAACCTGCGGTAATAAACACTTACCTTCTCCCTGGCTTTTTGAGCGCGATCCTCACAATAGCGGTAAGCTACTGCTGAGAGTTCTCTGAAAAACTGATCCTTTGCGTCCTGGATAATACTTTCTGGCAATTCAGGAAAGATTTTTTGTTCACCAGACCAGTACCATTCATTATCCCAGGGAATCAGACTTCCAAAGATTCCCTGCTGGACCTTGAACGGATTAGGCTCTCCTACCATAACCGTATATAGTTTATCGTTGATCAGATTTATCACTTCTATGAGAGGGCCTTTGACAGCCAAAACTCTATAATAGGCCATATGCCTCTCATACCAGCTTCTTACCTGTGATCTTTGCTTTTCGGTGATATCCAGTGTTGCAGCCAGGATATCGATAACGCCAAGCCCTGACCAGCAGGTATTTTCCTGGCAGATAAAATCATCAATGATAGAGATATTCACTTTTCCAGCATATTCTTCAAGAGCATAATTTTGAAAGCTGTCGCGGAACAGGTATGAATGCTGGCCTAACCAGACCAGTTTTCTCTTTGCATCCCAGCCATATTCATTGGGCTGGGAAAGGAATTCTTTTATCCCGGAACCCAGGGGGATCTTCGCAAACCGCTCTTCCAGGAAATCAGCAGCCATGCCTGTCAGGAGGATTAAATCCTTGTGCTCCGGCTCAAAGATAAACCCTGACCACAGTACCGAATACCATACCCATGTCAGATGATGGATACGGCGCTTAAACAACTCCTTCTCTTCTAATTCCACACCTGGCCGCACAGTAATGGGCAGTGAAGTATGAAAAAGTTCCCGGTTGTATTGCTCATAGCTTTTCCAGATACCAATGTCATTATGGATATCTTCAGCAAATTCGACCAAAACACCTGCCAGCTCTCCAATCTGCCTGTCTCGCAGATAGAGGGCATCATAAGCAAAAGAGCTTTGTGCTTTCTTCAGCACACGCTTAAGCTCTTTTACTATTTCCGGAAGATACCTGTCTCCCCCTTTTTTATATCCCTTTGGCCTGTGTATTTGAAAACTCATCATCAATCACCTCTCCCATTTCCCTTTCTCATCCGAATTCTTTCCCTTTCTCATCCGAATTCTCGGATACGTTCAAATTTTTTTCTTAAAGGAAAACTCTCATCCCCTTACCTGAACCACTTTGTTCGATTGGTAAAAATCTTCGATAGTATTATCATCCCACCATCCCCTGAAGTGCGGCTTGAAAATCATCTCAGGGATATGGAAAGGCACTCTGGCCGGGCTGAGCTTCTTTCCCCAGTATCAGAACCTCCGTATCTGAATCAGTTCCTTGCCCTGAAACTTCCAGCCCCGCCTGAAAATTACTCTCCTTATCGCAATATCCTGCAAGTGAGTGGCAGAGCTTTTCTGTATCCTGTAGTATCCTGGCCTAAGTACTGTTTTCCATTACATGATATGCCCCCTCTTTGATTGTTAATTATTTCTGCTTTATCATATATTATTGAATAGGGTTTGTAAACACAGAGAAACCCTTTGGCAGGAATACCTTGAGTTGATTAACTGCAGTGAGTAAAATATTTATACAGGTTAAAGCTTGATCTTCAATCGAGGTGATAGAATGATAGACAGGAAAAAAGGCACTGATTGGCCATGTGCTAATCATTGTCGGTTGTACCTTGTTACCTGGGGCATATATCTCCTGCCTGTAAGTGAGCCTATTTTTACCAGTATTCTGGCAAAGCCGTTATTCTGGGGATTATTTACAATTTTCGGAGGCATATGTGCAAATATGCATTCTTACTGCGCCTGTATATAGAATGGGAAATGTAACAAAACCAAAAAATAATCAGGGAGAGCTTGTCAAAGAAGAGGGCAATTGGTGGGTAGTGACAGATCAGTTCTCATCGAATCCCGGCTGAAAAGCAAATAAAGATAGAAAAAGCGTTAGTTGAAGACTTGCTTGAAATACTAAACCTACAGAAGCTGGCTTTTTAGATCGAAGCTGAACTCTATAATGATTTCTCTATTCGTGCTCGTTCGTGCTCTTCGTGTCCGTGTCCTTAAAATTATTGGATTTATGGTTAGCTGATAGATTTGTTCTGTAAGTGCCATTCACAATAAAAGGGGTAACGAAAGGGGCGACTCCCTATGTGGAGTCGCCCCTGATCGGTAATGATTTTAAGATCAACGGCTATCGATAATCATAATGGTTATCGATAAGTGCCATTCACAATAAAAGGGGTAACGAAAGGGGCGACTCCCTATGTGGAGTCGCCCCTGATCGGTAATGATTTTAAGATCAACGGCTATCGATAATCATAATGGTTATCGATAATTATCGCGGGTTATCACGGCAGATTTGTCAGATCGTCCAGGCAGGAAGGCTGCCCTAAATATTTTTTGAACAAGCAGAGGGCATCGGACGGAGTCGTCTTGCCATCCCCGTTCACATCGGTACAGTCGTCACAGGGGCCTGATCCGAGATAGCACTGGAAGGCGATCAGAGCATCTTTCGGGGTAATTTTACCATCGCCGTTCAGATCTCCGTTGCAGCTATTGATGCAGATGCAGCCCGGAGTCGGGAAGAATTGAGCCAGATCGTCCGTCAGGTTTTCCAGCATCAAGGGGTAACAACCACCTTCCATGCCGCCTTTAACCATAAACTTGAGTAAAACCACAGTGCCGCTTGCTCCCTGCGAGATACCCTGGACAGCAGAGAATCCTCCGACGATAAGCCTTCCGGAACCAATGGAGTTGACCTCAAACATGGGGAAGGAAGTTACCAGGTTCCCACGTTCATAGCCTGTATATTCGAGAACAGATGGCTTGTAGGTTACTTCGAAGCCGAAGGCGGAGACGGTACCGAGAGCGGACTGGATTCTTACCGGGATGACAACTTCTTTTCCCATTTTTCCTGTAGTGCCTTCAATGTCCAGTTCTCCTGATTCATCCTCCTCACAGGCTATCGGCTGAACAGTGATCGTGGATACGCAAGAAGCGCTGTTGCCTGAACTGTCAACGGCTGTAAAGATAACGTTGGTTGTTCCGGGTGGAAGTATGGCCGGGAAGGAAGCCTTTATCCCTTTTTCGTTAATACTGTATGGTTTCGCCGATGTGGAAGCCGGTACACCGCTTTGGGATGCCAGCAGGATATTATAGGTCACCTCGACCTCACCATCCAGGTTATCCCAGGCGCTGGCCTCTGCCAGAAAATCGAGCACGTCAGGATCGTCGGCGGGTGTACCCTCAAGACTTGTCTGGGCAATGATTCTATCCTTAGGGCAGGCAATTTCAGGCGGAATGTTGTCCTTCATGCAGAAACACCCACCGGTCTGAGAGAATTGCGCGAGGTCGTCCGTCAGGTTTTCCAGCAGTACAGGAGTGCATCCGCTCTCTATATCACCGGTCACTTTGAATTTCAACCAGACGACATAACCGGTTGCTCCCTGCGGGATACCGTTACCGATAGTCATTCCTCCTACTCTTACTCTGTCTGATCCGTCAGGATTGACATCAACCATCGTGAAAGAGGTGACCAGATTACCTCTTTCAAAACCCAGGTACTCGAGAACATCCGGATTATAGATTACTTCAAAGCCAATGGCATAGACACTGCCGGGTGCGGTTTGAATCCTTACGGGGATTTTTACCTCATCTTGGGTCATACCCTGGGCATCTTCGATATCCAGCGCCCCTGAATCACCTTGTACACATCCCTTTTGCGGTATGAAGGAATACGGGTAGTAAATTTTGCCGTTTCTGACACCGCTATCAAGAGTGACATACGGCCTGCACCAGGCTACAGGACTGCTGTGTGATACCGGGCAGCACCATAAACGGTCTCCGGCAGCCTCTGCGGTTGATATGGGGCAGCAAACCTGAGCTGGCTGGCTGTTGGTGGCCAATGGGCAGGGCTTGCACCACAGGGTCAGGTCGCTGTCGGGCATCTGGGCGACAGGGCAGCAGTAGCGGATAATTCCACCATCGACATTTTGGGCAAAGGGGCAGGGACGGCACCAGAGAATATCCGAATCGACCTGCACGGTTGGCAATGGGCAGCACCACTGTTTGAGAATATCATCCACGCCATTGGCCAGAGGACAGGGCTTGCACCATAAATCCTGACCTGTATTGGTGGCGATGGGACAGCAGTAAGGAGTTAACTCCCGGTCCGTAGCTTTCGGATAGGGGCAGGGCCTGCACCAGAGTACGTTATCGACATCACTTGCCACTGGGCAGCAGTAGAGAGTAAGCTGGCCATTCTTTTCCACTGCATAAGGACAGGGTTTGCACCATAAGGACTGACCTGCTGCCTCTGCCTGGGCTATCGGACAGCACCATCGCTGGACATTTTCATCCACCTGAACAGCCAGAGGACAGGGCCTGCACCAGAGATGATTCCCTTGCACGGTTACGTCAGGCAGGGGACAGCACCACATCTGGACCTGATCGTCAACACCGGTGGCCAATGGGCAGGGCCTGCACCAGAGGGCTTCACCGGCTGCCGTGACCTGAGGCACAGGACAGCAGTACTGAGCGGGGCCACCTTTGCCGGTCTCAGCCACAGGGCATGGCCGGCACCAGAGCTGGACATTGGCAGTGGTTGCGGTCGCAACCGGACAGCAGTATTTGATTTCGCCGGTCGGCAGTTTTTGAGCATACGGACAAGGCCTGCAGATTTGATCAGGCGTTGTACCGGCAGGCACGGGGCAGTAAGGCTTGCAGTAAGCCACTGGATCAGTATTAGC
>JBFMGO010000050.1:0-21863 GCA_040752695.1 bacterium | reverse complement strand
CTTCGGAATCCACCAGCTTCAGATCGGACCGGCCCGCTGAAGCATGGTGCTGAATGGCTTCGACAACACCGACGATGCACTCGTCAGGAACAGGCTCTACGGGCACGGGGCAGTAAGGCTTGCAGTAGGATACCGGATCAGCAGCAGAGTAAGGGCAGCAGAGCCCTTTGGGATCGGTGTTCGAAATCGGGCACGGTGTACACAATTGATTAGGCGATGTACTGGTCACCGGGCAGGGTTTGCAGTAAGATGCCGGATCAGCGGAAGAGTAGGGGCAGCAGAGCCCTTTGGGGTCGATGTCCGAGATCGGGCATGGTTTGCAGAAGATATAAGGTGTAGTATTCGGTAACGGGCAGGGTTTGCAGTAAGATGCCGGGTCAGCGGAAGAGTAGGGGCAGCAGAGCCCTTTGGGGTCGATGTCCGAGATCGGGCATGGTTTGCAGAAGATATAAGGTGTAGTGTTCGGTACCGGGCAGGGTTTGCAGTAGTATGTCGGATCAGCAGAAGGATAGGGACAGCAGAGCCCTTTGGGATCGGTGTTCGAAATCGGGCACGGTGTACACAATTGCACAATTTCGCAGTTTTTGCCCTGGATTGAAAGGTCATCCCAGAATACTTCCAGAAGGTCACTTTGCCCTGCCGGGAAATCTCCTGTTGCCGTTAAAATCACCTTGAGAGTTTTTACCGCACACCACTGAATAGGCATATCTTCCTCAAGGCTTCTACCCAGTGTAGCCCATTTGTCCAGTGTAACGGGTTGTATAGAGGTTGTATCCGCTCCCAATTCCTGAGAAGGATTCTGAAACAGTATATAGGTGTGCTGGCCCATGCTCTGGCCTGCGGCATCAAAGGCAACAACCTCCACGCATACCCTGCGATAGGAACTGCGGGAACTCATATTCTGCCGGATAAAGTAGCGAAGTTTGAAGCGGAGGTTTTCACAACCGCACAGTTCAAATTTCCGATAGGCGCTTACCTTGGCAAGATCTTTGGCGATAGCAGTGGCTGTTATTGTAGTGGCCGCTATTGGGCTGATCTTGATATCACTGATAGAAGCGATATCCGTGGTATATGCTCTGGTATCAACGGTTTTTTCCAGATAGCTGGCCAGGTAGGCCCAGATTGACCGTTTGGGAGAGACGAAGTTATTACTTGAATAATCGATCTTTTGGATCGGAGGAGGTACCGATGATAGAGTGCTTGCTCCCTGAATAAATACCCACGTGTCGCTTTCCATGTCGTCTTCATAGGTACACGGGCAGCAGAGCTGGACTGGCGTTGATGCGACCGCAACAGGGCAGGCCACCGGGCACACGATGGGTTTGCACCTCTGGTCCGGGTCTGCCGAAGACAGCGGGCAGCATCTGAGGTCTGGAGCAACGCAGGGAATCGGACAGCACACCTGCTCAGGAATGGAGGAGGGAAGCGGGCAGACGGTTCCGGGGATAATGACATTTCTGATCGTTCCGAGCAGGTTTCCGGTCTGCTTGTTGAAAAACTGTACGACATAGGTACCTGGCTGCAGGCAGGCTATCTGTGTGGAAATATCATAGGGGCATAGGCACTTGCATCCGCTCCCTTCCAACTTTTCGTCTTCATAAATATTGATGGTGTTATTCACCATCTCCATGGTAACGGTGATTTCCTCGATGCAGCAGTTGTATATGGCGTTCTCATGGAACAGATAGAGAATCCCGTTCTCATAGCTGGCAGAAAATTTTTCCTCTTCAAAAGCACGATCATCAATCTTAAGTTCATTTTTACAACCGCTGTTTTCATACCTTACGATTGAGGGGGCACTTATTAAAACATCGGCGGAAATGCTCATTGCCTGGCCGTTGCGTGCAGCCGGACCGCTTCCATTGGTTGCAGTTGGACCGCTCCCGTTAGTTGCACCGCTTCCATTGGCTTCAACTGGTCCAACTGTTAAAACCTCGGTAGAGGTGCTCATATCCTGGCCGTTGCGTGCAACTGAACCATTTCCGCTGGCTGTGACGGACCTGCTTCCGCTGGCTGCATCTTGCCCGCTCCCGTTGGCTGTATCTTGCCCGGCAGTCGAATTCCGGTTTCGGACATGATCAATTGATGCGGGAGTAAAACTTGCCGGCAGAGAAGCAGCATAGACATTTTTGTGACCGCTTCTGGAATCAATCCAGACAACCCGGTTTTTAAAGATGGCCGGGAAGGTCTGATCGCTCTCCTGGTCGGTAATTTGAAATTCTTCGCCGGTAGTCAGATCGTATCCGTAAATGTCCCAGTTCCCGTTCCGGTCATCCTGCCAGACAACAATATTACCGTAAATATCCGGCACCTGCTGTTTCCCTTCGTGGATGCAGACAGGGATTTCCTGCCTGGTGGCCAGATCGTACGCGTAGATATCGTCGGTGCCGTTTCTCTTGTCCTGCCAGACTACTTTTGTTCCGCTTATAGCGGGATAAGCCTGATTATCGGCAGCCGCGCAGATACAGAACTCCTGCCCACGGGTCAAATCAAAGCCGTAGATATCATAATTGCCAGAGCGCTCATCCATCCAGACGATGTAGTTATCATATATGACCGGATTACCCTGCCAGCCGGGATTCAGACAGATGGCGAATTCTTGGCCGATTCTCATATCATAGAGGAAAATATCCGGGCTGCCTGTGCGCATATCCGCATATACTGCGCGGTCCTTCTGGAGGTCACCATACCCCTGCCACGCCGGATTCGTGCAGATGGGAAATTCCCGGTTCTCTTCCAGATCATAGGCGTATATGTCATAGTATTTGAAAATATACGCATATTTGTCCTGGACAGCCGGATCATCCATGATGCTTCGGTAATCCATCCAGATAACCTTGTTTTCCCATATGGATGGATATTTTTCCGCAGCCGTGCTCTGACCGAGCTGCCTGCTGTTTCCGGTCTCCAGATCGCCGAGAAATACCTTATAATAATAATCACTTCCCTGCTGCATCCAGACGACCTTGTTTTCGTAGATTTCCGGGACCTCCTGATCTACGGATTGAGGATAGATCGCCTGCCCATCCAAGGCCAGGTTTACTCCTGTATTCGTTTTCCCTTCACGGATTCCCATGAACCCAACGCCAACGGCCATGGTGAAGAACATGAGAAAACTGTAGCCCAATACCTTTGACCACCAAGCATTTTTTATTTTAGCCATGATTATCCTACTCCTTCCTCAACAATTTCAATTTTGCTCTCTTTCACTAACCGTATGCTATTCCTTCGATAGCCCTCATTGCTTGAACAAAGATGCATAACAATTTTTTATTTCATCTCATCAGATCCTTACCTCCATGGTGATATAAGTTTTTAAAATTTCCCCTTGATTGAAAAGCACACTTGATCGTTATATTTGCCTGGCCGTATTCGAGGAGCAATCCCTGGAAGAGGATGCAGCAAAGGCCCGTTTTGACGAGAAGGGAGATTTCCGCTTTTCAAAGAAAGCGGAGGAAATGCTGATAGTAAGGCTGAGAGTAAACAGGAGGACGACGCTTTGTGCCGAAACGGTGATTGCCAGACTGCTCAATAAGCTTTCCATGTGAGTTCCTCCTTTTTGCTTTCTTTCCAGGTTGTCTCTTGCTATTATGGAAAGTTGAAAGTCTAACCCTGATTCGAAGAAGTCCGGAGCCAGAAAACAGCGTTTTAAGATAACTACTTTATAATATATACTATGATATAGCAAACCGTATACCAGATACAATATATTAATCAATAATGTGCTGTAATATACTGATAGTGCAGGCTTATAAAAATTTTACCCTTACTTCATGGTGCGGCGTTTGGGCCATGGCAGGAGCTTTTCAGTGTAAACGGCGGTTTCCTCAAAGGAGGCCGCTTTTGATGCGGCCTTCACCCCTGCCGTCCCGTCCACTGCCTGCGCCTGAATTTACGCTCCTTATGAGCGGGATTGGGAGGTGGATACACAATTATTCCCCCTTTTGGCCCCCTGATAATCGGAAATTTGTTAATATCTTGCAAATTGCTTCACTTTATCTGGCAAGTATTCCAGAACTATAGTAAAATAAAACTAAGTCTATATCGCGGGAAATTCGCGACCGGATAGAAGCAGCAGAACAGAAAAAAGCCAGTATTCAGCAGCCAGAAGACCATCGGCCGATATCCGGCATCCGGCAGACAGGCAATGGTGGGATGTCTGACATTTCGGGGGTGTTAACAGCGTTACGAAAAGTAAACATAATTTACACGGTATCATTCATACCATGGTGGAGGAAAGAGAGTGGTTCTCAGTGAGCCTACAACAATTCATCAGCGGCTTGCCAACCTTAAGTTTCGTCTGGAGCAGGTTACCCGGTCATGGACAGTTGATGATTATGTGGCATTGTTGAAGTTTTACGTAGCCATTCTGCCCAAGGTTATGGATGCCGAGCGATGTACTATTTTCATAGCTGACCTTGAAATTGACAAGATTTGGTCAATGTTCGGCACTGGCCTGGATGGGATAAAAATTGAGCCTCCGAGGGATGAAAGCGTCGTGGGGAGGGCTATGTCTACCGGTCAGTGCATTATAGAGCACGACCTGGACAAGCGGCGTGGCTTTCACACCGAAGTTGATGCCAGGACCGGTTTTGTCACTCACAGCCTGATCTGTGTTCCCATCAAGAGCCTGACCGGCCGTGGTGCGGCTGGTGCTGTCGAGGTGCTTAACAAGATGGGAGGGAAAAGATTCACTTCGGAAGATGAGGTACAGTTGCAGGAAGTTGCCCATTTCCTTTCAGCCTCCATCGAGAGTATCCTTTTGAGCAGGGAGATCCTGCGGATATCGAACCAGTTGAATTGCGAGGTTGAGCGGTTCGAGAAAAATTATTTCCGTGATATCCCGTTTATTGTCGAGAGCCCGATCATGCGTGCCATCCTGGATGATGTGCGGATGGTCAGCAAGACTCCGGTTAATGTCTTTATCCATGGAGAGCACGGGACGGGGAAAGAGCTCATTGCCCGTATGATTCACGAAGGCAGTGACCGGCGTGATAAACCCTTTGTAGCGGTCAATTGCGCTTCAATCCTGGAAAGCCTCATGGAAAGCGAATTCTTTGGCTACGAGAAGGGAGCTTTCACCGGAGCGGTATCGAGCCACAAAGGCCGTTTTGAGGAGGCCGATGGCGGCACTTTATTTCTGGACGAAGTAGCCGATATGCCGCCGGCCATACAGCCCAAGTTCCTGCGGGCCATTCAGGAAGGGGAAGGCTGCCGGCTGGGCAGCAACAGGGTGAACCGCTATAACCTGCGCATTATCAGCTCTACCAATAAGGATCTTCGCCAGGAGGTGACCCAGGGCCGGTTCAGGGAAGATCTTTTCTTTCGGCTGTTTTCGGTCGAGATCCATATACCGCCCCTCAGAGAGCGGCGGGAGGATATCATCACCATGGCCCTGGCCTTTCTGGATAAGGTAAGCCACCGCTTCAACAAAAGGGTGGCGGGTTTTTCTCCCGAAGTGCTGCGCCTGTTGGAGGATTATTCATGGCCGGGAAATGTCCGCCAGCTTTTGCGGGAGGTGGAGCACCTGGTTGCACTGACCCCCGAGGGTGAGCGTATTGTCATCGATACTTGTTCCCGGGAATTACAAAACTTCCACCTGGACTTGAAAGAAAAAGGCATCGTTGATCACTCGATCCCTGACCAGGTCAAGGCGTTGGAAATCAAGCTTATCAGAAAGGCGCTCAAGGAAGCCGAAGGCAATAAGAACAAGGCAGCAGCCTTATTGGGGATTACCAGGCAGGGCTTACACAAAAAATTAAAGCGGTACAATCTGGAAGAGGGGGATAAAAGATCCCCTTATTGAAAGAGGTGACAAAAAAATTCCTCATTCGGGGCGAGTGATAAAAGGCTCTCTCGATGGGCTGAACCGCCAGGGCTGGAGAAGCAAATGGGGATATGAGTGAAAATACTCGTTAAAAATATTGAGATTAGTATTGACTAACTCTGCATTTTTTTTCATAATATGTGTAATAAAGCAACCAATAAAATTTGATTCAGGTTTCCTCCTGATCACCGATGCAGGGTGAGGATAATCGATGATCGAGTGCCTTGACGTTTTCCTTTCTGTGATCATCTATGAAAATTTGTAAATAAATAAGAAAAAAATCGGATAATTTGGGCTTAGGAATAGGGTAAAAAATTCATCTTTTTCATTTTTGAGGATTAACGCTTAACCGCTATCACTGGCCACCGGCTGCTGACATCTTAAGCTCATAAATGGTACGTGTCTTGCTTACTACATGAGCTGTACCCTTTGAGGGGACATTCCCCAGGGGTCAGAATTCAAGGGCATGCAATCCTTACTCTTGCCGGCTCTTTGATTTGCGACACCTGGCTTCAGAATTTTGGACACCTGGCTCCAGAATTCTTACAGGTTATGACGATAGAAAGCAAAATGGGTGAAGCCGGTATGCCAGAAAATATATGGGAACAGGAAATTTTATGACACCTAAACGGCATCATTTGTTCGTATTTATTTTCCCGCAGTTACTCTTACTCCTTTCACTCTGTGCCGGCCCGATCCAGGCAGCGGAATCTCTCCGGCGGTCAGATTCACTTTTTCGATTTGAGAGGCAGATTCCGATTCCTTTTTCGGACAGCCACCCTGGTAAGCCCACCTGCCTGGCCATAGATTCAACAGGCCGCCTCTTCGTGACCTGCTCACTGATCAACGAGGTCCGGGTATTTGATCCTTCCGGTCAGTTTCTTTTTGCTTTTGGCGGGAAAACTTCAGCCAAGAAATCTCCCGCCAGGAAAACTTCACCAGCCGAGAAATCTTCAGACAATAAATCTCCTGGTAAAAAATCTCCTGATGAAAAATCTCCTGGTGAAAAATCATCTCTTTCTCAGAACCAGACCAGTCTTTCTCAGGACCAGACCAGGAAGGGAGTTCTTTTCGAGCCTTCGGGGATAGCTATTGATCAGCGGGACCGGATCTACGTAAGTGACCTTGCCCTGGACACCGTTTCCATCTACGATCCGGATGGGGTATTTCAAGATCAATTTCCCATTTACCAGCCGAAAGCGGAGGAAAAAGGCCGCAATGCCTGCGCCCCCTTCATCTCCTGCAATCCGGCCGATAATCTGCTCTATATTCCTGACGCCTGTAATCACCTGGTAGGTGTCTATAGTCTGAAAGGGGAATATAAGGACCAGTTTGGCACATCGGGGTCGGAGGAAGGAAAGCTGAGCGGTCCGGCTCATATCGCTTTTGATTCGAAGGGAAATATCTATATAGTTGATGCGGGAAATTACCGGATACAGTCTTTTACCCCCGGCTTTAGGTTCCGCTTTGCTTTTGGAAGAAGCGGTACGGGAGAAGGGGAGTTTATTCGAGCTTATGATGTGGCAGTTGATGATAAGGACCGGATTTACGTTTCCGATTTTATCCTCAATTCGGTCCAGGTATTCAACCAAAAAGGGGAGTACCTGGATTCTTTGCGCCAGGCGGACGATTCTAAAACATTCAGCCAGCCCCTGGGTCTGGCCTATGCGAAAAACAAAGTATATGTGGTTAATGCGGAGACAAAAGTTGTTTCGGTGTTTGATGTTTCAAGGTAAATTTTCAAGGAGAACCCTCTTTCGGTGGGTTGCGGGTATTGTTTTTTCTCTTTCCGTAATTGGTTTTGGATTTCAGCCCGCCTGGGCGCTGAATGGCCCTCATGCGTGGTGTATACCGGATGACCCCTGCGGAGCCTGCCATCTGCCCCACCATGCTGCCGATGACATGCTGTGGGCCCGTACGCCGGGCGGAGAGTTTACCGGCACCAAAAGGCTGTGCTCAACCTGTCATGGAACGCATCTGTTCGGTGCTCGAGACTACATCTTCGTTGAGGAGGGAAGTGATCACCCCATGGGAATCAATGCTTCTTCTCAAGGCCCGGCAGTTACCCGCAAAGATTGGGGTAAATTCCCCCTGCGACCCAAGGAGGGCGGGGAGGGATTCTATTGCGGAAGTTGCCATAATCCCCATACTGATCCTTTCTATATTGACGCTGACAACAGCGGCGATTACCTGAGGGAGGAATCAGAAGGGCTGATTCAAAATATCTCACAGAAACACTATGAGTTTTGCATTCAATGCCATGCTCCTCTGGTCCATGGACAGGCCCATGGCCATGGAACCAAAGATGGCTGCTTCGACTGTCATACTCCGCATTATTCTCCCAATCGAAGCAGCAAGATGGGAAAGGCTCTGAATCGCTCTTTGGTCCGCGGCAAGGACATGCCAGCGTACTATGCTTCCGGCAGCGATAAAAAAATTATAAAAACCAAGAACATCTCTTTCATTTCTGTCCCCAACGTACCCGGCTTTTCCGACCCGAATGCCGCTTCTTATGCAGCTACCTGCTATGGCTGTCACAAGTTTCAAGGCGGTGGTGAAGGAGCTTTGGTGGCTCCTTTAAACGCTGATGATTGCGACCACAGGTTCGAGCATCACCCCATGGGGACAGGGGCAGATGCTTCCACCCAGGGGCATCAAAAGACCGCAGCCGGGCCGTTATCCCCGGAAGGTGAGCTTTATTGCGGCTCCTGTCATGACCCTCACAATGCCACCAACGCTAAGTATCTGAATCCCCAGGTCATCGGCAGGTACGATCCGGCCCATCCCGGCACTTTCTGCGTCGCCTGCCACTCTGACAAAAAGGTTCGTGATCTTGAATCCACTCCTGGCCGGGGTCATAACCAGGTTGGGCGAAACAGCGGCCAGCCGCAAAATGAGAACGAGTGTCTCTTCTGCCATTGCATCCATAAGTCACCGGATGATCCGTCTGTCTTTTTCCAGACTGACAGCGATGAGGCCACGATGGAGAACTCTTCGGCTTCGGTGGATGTGATTATGAGGGTTGCACCGGTAAACCTCCGGTGGGGTGACAAGATCAGTGATGGAGATGTGCGTGATTATGAGGATGCATGTTACGGCTGCCACTCACGGACCGAGATCGTTAAGTCGAAAGAGACTGATAATGAAGATAATTCCTTACTTTTTGATAACGTGGACGACCGGTACTTTTCCCATCGGTTCAATGTGAAACCTACTGCCAATATCAATATCATCGATCCTTTTGAGGACGGAAAGCCCGTTGTTTCCGATGGTATCGAAAAGAAGTGCAAGAACGATTATGGAGTGGAAAAGGAAACAATCTGGTGCGGGAGCTGCCACAATGTCCACAGGCAGGACTCTCCGCCTGCTCACTACTCACAGGAGTTCATCAGCCGGCGCACCGCTTATCTGCGCTACCCGAATGTAACCTGGGAAGACTCCGGCTCTGCTTTGTGTATCGCCTGCCATACCAAAAATCCAAAGCCCGGTGACTCCCATCCGGTCAACGTACCGCTGAATCAGCAGGCAGTTCGTTTTGGTGATAATTTTTCATGGTACCTGATCGCAGGCTTTAGCGGGGGAATCGGAGGACAGACATCGAATGATATGGTGAACGGGGATATCATCTGCCAGTCCTGCCACAGCGTTCATTCAGCCGTAACCAGTCATCATGGCATCAGCCGGACCGGGAATTCCAATTCCGGCAAACTCCTGATCATCGATAATGCCGCAGGCGGAAGGTTCCAGGATCAGCCTGCATATCAGTATGGCAGCGGACTATGCTGCAACTGCCATTACGATATGCTCTAATATTCGGAGAGGGCGGAAGTTTCTGCCCGGTTCCTCCCGCAGTTTTAAGCATCGTGTATGGAGCCGGTGTCTTGGCCCGTACTTGCGTCTGGCCTTTGGCAGTGATTGTTGCATGGGAAAATATCGTTTGACTTAAGGCTGCACCTTTGTTATATTATCATTGTTATTTTATATTTCTGAATATCTAGTAAGAGGAATCTTCCTGCCAAAAAGCAAGATGCCTCGCTCCCTGTGGTTGCCCGTGATGGCACAAGGGACAAGTAATTGCAAAAAAAGTCAATCATGATCATCTTAGATATGCTCCCCAACAAGTTTATTCCGGCAAGATTATGAGAAAGTATTACATCAATTTCTCTAAGACAGTAACTATAAATAAGATAGTAAGCCGACATATATCAAAATAGTGAATTATGAGAGAATCACTCTGTGGTCTTTTTCACGGGTATCCACTCATGATTGAAAAGGGGCGCATCCCCTGTTCATACTATAGGTAAACGAATACATGCTTGTTTTCGATGGCTTGCTTGTCTGGACTAAATTCAAACATCCTTGAGTAATGTATTAAAATTTTTTATTCAATCAGTTAGCTTCCTCCAGGAAAAGGCAGGGAACAAGAAAGAGAAGCCCAAAGTAGATGGTATTTATTTTGCATCTCTTTTTGGTAGTGTGTTTCAGCAGGTGAAAAAGAAGAAAGTTTCCTCATCACCCTTTTGTCTTTTAGGTATGGGTAATCAAGTCGTTTATTATGATGAGGAGCGCAGGGTTTGAGTACTCCTCAATGAGGGAATAATTCGCATGATTATGCAAGGTCTTGCACAATCTCACGGAGAGCCGTGCGTTATTATCGATCGTCGCCGGTTACCTGCTTGAAGGCTGTATGAATGAGCGGCTCTTGATGAGGAATGAGCGAATACTGAAGGGGGATAGGAATTATGAAAAGGTTTTCATTCAGCTTATGTTTATTAATCATCTTCATCCTGGTGTCTTCTTTTTTGCTTCCAAAGGCTGCTCTCTCGCAAAAAAGAAGAGGCCCCGACCGCGACAAGAGCAGTCAGAGCGCTAATCAGGAAGAAGACGTAGTTGCCAATAAGCAGGTTAAGTTCATAGGAACACTGGATTGCTCGCGAGTACAAAACGTCAATGGTGTTCAGCAGGATTCTGGCATTATAATCGATCTGGCCCAGAATTCGCAGGGTGAATATTATCTGCTCAAGGATCTTCCTCCCAGAGTTATGGTCTTTAATAGAGACGGGAAGTTTTTATTTCAGTTTGGAGAGAAAGGAGACCGACCCGGACAAATCGGCCGCCCCTTTACTCTTGCTATAGATAATAAGGACAGGGTCTTCATTTGTGATGTAGAGCGGGAAAAAATAATGGTTTTTGACCCGAGCGGCAAATTCCTGGAAGAATTCTCCTCCAGGTCGGCTCTGGCTGAGAGTGACAGGTATAAGAACGATCCTCCTGGCTGTATAGCCATCGAAAAGAAGAGCAGCCGGTTATACATCAGTGATCCTGCCAATGGGCATGTCACTATTCATGATTTGAAAGGGAAGTTTCTCCAGTATTTTAAAGGAGAAAAATCGGGCATGTTCTGTACTCCGGGGATCGTCCGTTTTGACAATCATGAAAGAGTATATGTTCCGGAAGGACTCTGTGACAGGATCAGGGTTTTCAAACAGGATGGGACAGAGCTCCTCAAAATAGGAGAAAGCGGCGATATGGTGGGTCAATTTTCCCGGTTAACGGGTATGGCTGTTGACTCTCAAGGCCGCATTTATGCATCGGACCTTCTGCTGAAATGTATCCAGGTGTTCAATTCTGAAGGGGAATGCATCGGAGTGATCAAATGGCTGGATGATGATAAGGGCGAAAAGATATTTTTTAAAAGGGTGATACGGATATCTATGGGCAATGATGACTCGCTCTTGATTATGGATCAGGGAACTGACCAGGTTTACATTGTAAAGGATGCAAAATAATCATTGAGATGATCCTGTTTTTTGATATGAATTTGAAGTGCAGGTAGACTGTTTTTTTATCAGTGTCTTACACGACGCGGGTATAAATCCATGCATGTTTATCAAGTCTCGATACTACGGGTGGTCAGCCTATTGAGATGAAGAGAAGAAGAAGGAAGAGGAGGAATCGGTGATGATAACCTAGCGATTGAGATGAGGGGGTAGGGGTTTTATCTTTTTGTATCTTACTAAAATAAATCAGCGGGCGGTGGATGATTGAAACGTTGCCTTGGTATGAGGGAGGGAGAATGAACTGCTCATCGCCAGTGAGTGGAGCACCTTAGCAGGGCACATGAGATTAACAAGTTAGAATATGGAGTAAAGAGCGGTTAATCGGGAATCTTCATGGTTAAGAGAGTCTATGAGAGGAGGGAACCGGTAAATGAAAAAAGGTATCAGAGTTGCATTATTAGCTATAGGGATTGGGTTATTTACCTTTGTATATCATACTCCTATAGCTCTTGCGGTTGATGGGTCGCCACTCTATGGCGGGCACTTATGTACTCAGCACGATACAGGAGAAGAAATCCAGGTTTGTGCTAACTGCCATAAGCCGCACGGAGCGAAAGGGAAAAAAATCTGGGCTCGTGATTTATCGTCGAAAGGCAAGGCAGTTGTGACAAAAGACCTGTGCGTGAGTTGTCACCACCGGCCGAATAACGAGTTTAGCAAGATCTCTTCCGGATTGACGTATAGAGAGAAGGGAGGGACACCCCAGTGGGATGGCATACCGAGTAAGGATGCTCACTATAATAATAAAAATGGGAATGTTTTCGAACTGGAAAAGGGTGAAACCGAGCGCAGCGCTGATCATGTCATGGGAATAGATGCAGCCAACCGGGTTCGTAACAAGACTTCGTTGACTGCCGAAGTGCCCAGTGAACTTCTTCACCTCAGTGAGGGAGAGGGAGCGGAAGGCTTTTATTGTGGATCGTGCCATAACCCTCATAAGCAGCCCAACAAAGATGAATCGGGAAATGGGGATTACCTGCGAGTCATGACAGGTGAAAACGCAGGAACAACTCACAACCGGAGAGAATTTTGCAGACAGTGTCACCCTGGGGAAAAAGACGGCAGGGTTAAAATTCACGTTGGAGACGATCCTCAATGTGAAGCGTGCCATCGGCCCCATGATGGGTATAAATACGAAAATGACGACGGTAAAGAAAGACTTATTCTTATAGACTTTCTCCCTGCATCAATTCCTTTCCAATTCCCCAAGACGCTCGGTGACTTTAACCCGGCTACCCAGAATGTATATTATAAATCAACTAACTGCACATCATGCCATCTTGACCGGGTACCAGGATACAATGGCCCGCCTGTATGGGAAGAGGCTCCGAAACTGGGTGTAGCACGTGGTCATCATCCAATGGGCAGACCTTGGGAAAAAACCTCGTGTACAACTGACAAGTGCCATACCATTAATTTGCCTGATAAAGGTCTTTTCCATTTAGATGGTTACTCCAAGACCGCTGACGGTAAGGTCGGAGATCCTCTCCCCACGGGTGATTCGAGAAGGATCTTTGGCTGCACCTCCTGTCATGGTGCTCATACTACCGATGGAAAAGTAGAGAATGATAAGTTCCTGCTGTACGCATCTTTTAAGGATGACGCTACCGACTATTGTGAGCATTGTCATAATTCCAGACTAAAAGTGGATGGAACAACCGAAACCAAGCAAACGCCACATCCCAAGGATAAACAATTTCTCGCTGGAAAGCATCTGAGAGATGCAACCTCCGATCAACGTGGCGGCTGTATGTTCTGCCATTTCATTCATCTGAGAGATGATAACGATCTTGGTGGAAATGCCAGAAAACTCAGCGAGAATGCTACGCCGAAAGACGTTCCGACAGATATTAAAGCCCTGATGCGAATACCGGCCAAGGCGGTGGATTGGGGTACTCAGGGAACTTCCGTTAAGTCTCTTGGGCGGAACGGTTACGAAGCAATGTGTTATGGTTGCCATAACGATCCTGAAATAGTCGGAAATTATACTGAAGATGGTTCAGGAAATGGTTCCTTACTGAATCCATCCGGGAAGAACTTCTTCAGCCATCGATTTGCCTGTAAGCCCGAGAGTTCCAATACCAAAGAGAATTTCATGATGGGCCTGTTCCCCATAGCGGATGGCAGTTCCGGTGCACCTGGCGGTACCATGGATGATTACGGTACGGAGGCCGGCCAGATTTACTGTGGAAGTTGTCATGACGTTCATGACAATGTAAAGCCGCCTTACCTGTATCGGCTGAGTCTTGATGATAAGGCAACACCTTATAAGTCCGATAGTCTGGTGAATGCAGATGGTTCGCCGGTTACGGTGGCTAATCAGGCTGCAAGAGAGGGTTTTTGCGAGCAGTGCCATTGCACACTGACGAACGCTGATCCAATGGGTAAAGATGCCAAGATAACCCATCCTGTTGGAGAAAAAGTGGTTCCCAATGCCCTGAAGACAAAGGCACCGTTTACCGAAAGATTCTATGGCGGAGGAAGCGGATCGAGCAGAGGTATTACCTACGGTAATTTTAAAGATGGCAAGAACGGGGGAGTAATATGCCTGACCTGTCATAATGTTCATGCAGCGAAAACTCCCTGGAGTGGAAAAGTCGGATCCTCTACGCTCGAGCGGGATCTCCATGGCTTTCTCCTCGTTGAGGATAATTATCCTGGGGATAGACCGCCAGGCGGCAATATGTGTCAGGGCTGTCACGGCACTGATAAATTCTAATGATAGGGCTTTTACATCAGCTTAATACTGAATTCGGGTAAAAGTATTAAGGCTAATCGAAAAGGCTTAAGCATAGTTATCTACGCCACCGGGCGCAGGGCAAAAACCTGCACCCGGTGGCGTCATTGATTCCTGCTCATTATGAAGGATTAGCCCCCTTTTTGCAGATGGCTCAAGATCGCATATAAATTACCCATCGCGTAAATACGAGGCCGGTTATTTTTTCCCCGCGGTGTGTGAAAAAACCCGCTTGAGGATGGCGACAATAGACCGTGCCCACGCACGTTTCGCTGACCGGGTAATGAAAGAAGAATGTATCGAGAGCCCGCCATCTCGATGCCCTGTTTTTTTATGAAGGATTTGTCAGTTTCTTGGGATCTTAGAGGCCATCCCGAAACCTCCGGTAACCGGCATAATCAGTTACCCAAAACAGGGTTTTGGGATAGGCTCTTAGAGCAAGTTATCGTTAGAACAATTTCTCAATCAGGCTTCTTCACTATACTGTATCATGAAAGAGCACCAATACGATGCCAGATTTTTGTAATAGTGACCATTCGCATAAAAATAACAAACGATTTACTTTCGTAATAAACCAAATCCAATGAAAACTCTGTTATCGTAATGGACTGTTACTATCAACCTGACTTGAGTAATGAGGGTCCTCGGTATATGAAAGATTAACTGGTATCAATTTTGCATCAATTTTTTCCAGAATATACTGATTTTAAATAGATATCCGTTGATAAGTTGAACCAGAATCGCGAGCTTGTCTTGTAAGGGCCCGTGTAAACGAAAGCGTGCGGATTGATTGAGGAATCGAGAGGGAAAGGAATTGAGGAATTCAGGGAGAGAGGGTTGAGGAATGAGAAGAAGAATTAGTGTATTACCATTCGTTGTGGGAGCTTGTCTACTTACGCTTATTTTTTCTCCTATGACCTATGCCGTTGATGGATCAGGGGGGGACTATAACGGTCATCAGTGTGAAGTCGCGGGGAGAGATAAAAAGCAGGTTTGTGCTAATTGTCATAAGCCGCATGGAGGAAACGGAAAAAAAATCTGGGCGCGTGATCTACCATTAAATAAAAAAATTGAGACAAAAGATCTTTGCAAGAGTTGTCATATTCAACCGAATAACGATTTTATCACTATTTCTTCAGGGTTGTCGATCACAGGATACAGCGTGGATGGAAAAGACATTACCGTCTATGGAAATGTTTTCCTTACCGATGGCGCCGACCATGTCATGGGAACAGGTGTCGCCGGTCGCCTGCATACTTCGAAAGCTGACGTACCTACTGTTTTTCCTGTTGATACGAAGACGGGAGGAGAGGGTTTTTATTGTGGATCATGCCATAATCCGCATAAACAGCCAAACGACGCCAAGGGAAAACCGGACGAGTCCGGAAACGGTGACTACCTGCGGGTTTTAGCGGGCGTCAGTGCAGGGCAAACCCATGACCGGAAGGGCTTTTGCAGGCAGTGTCACCCCATGGAAGAGGATACGAAGTGTGATGGATGCCATCATCCTCATGGCGGCTATTATGATCCGACGAGCGCACGCAGAACGAACCTGATCTTTGTAAATGTTCCGATAAAAAATGCCGTCTCGCGAATACGATTCGATAATCCGGTCGTAAGTAGCATTATTTATAGATCCAAAGAAGATTGCCAATGGTGTCATTGCAGTGATGCCACGGATGAAAGCATTCCGCAGATACGAAAGGATCATGGCAATCATCCGTTGGGAAGAACCTGGGCCAACACTTCCTGTGCAGTGTCGGGATGTCATAGATCATCCACGCTTCCCAGCGATAATCTATTCAGGCTCGATGGCTATTATAAAAACAGCGATGGCGGCTTCGGTGAACCTCTTCCCTTTTCGCAGCGGACCTTTGAATGCATTTCCTGTCACCTCAGTTCTCATCACCGTAAGACCGACAACTCCGGGTTTTCTGTACCAGGCAATCCATACTATCTGCTCTACGACTCTTTCCAGGATGATAACACTGCCTACTGTGAGCACTGCCACGGTGCCTGTAAACCATCCCCGAAGAGCGCATCTCTTCTCACGGGACTGCATTATAAAACGAAGAACGACCCCACGAACCGTGCGATTAAAAATTTCGCAGGGAAGGAAGAGCAGCGCAACGGCTGCATGTTCTGTCACTTCATTCATCTGGATAAAAACGATCCCAGGGATGTTCCCAAGTCTTCATGGGCAGAGGATAAGGTCGGGGAGACACGTGTCCGGGCGGATATTAATGCCCTGATGCGGGTGCCGCCTCGTGCACTTTCCTGGGGAAATCAGGGAAACAGCTCGCTGCGAAATAACCTGACAGAACGCTATGAGGCCATGTGCTATGGATGCCACGGCGATCCTGCCATAGTGGGCCCATATGACAACGATGGGGGTGGAAGCCTGCTCAACGCGGGGGTAAGGGGCTTTTTCAGCCATCGCTTCGCCTGTCTGCCTTCCAGTGTCAATACTAAAGCCAATACCGGCATCGGAGAAGGCAAATTCCCGCTGGCGGACGGCAAGCCCGGTGCAGCCGGTGGTGTTATGGACGATTATGGAACAGGGATCGGGCAGATCTACTGTGGTACGTGCCATGATGTACATAATAACCAAAAGCCGCCCTATTTGTATCAACTGGGCGGGCCTGTTGCCAATAAAGATCATGCCTCACCATATAAGTCTGATGATTATACGTCTAACTATGATGATGGTAAGCTGGATGCCCCGTTTCCTTTCCAGTCTCAAAGGGATGGATTTTGCGAACAGTGCCATTGTGCCAAGGACAGCCCTGATCCAATGGATATAGGGTGGACACATCCTGTCGGAATTAATGAAGTTCCCAATCCCCTCATGACAGGGGTACCGTTTACGGAAAAGTTCTATGGCGGGGGAAGCGGATCGAATAGAGGCATCACCTATGGTAATTTTAGAGATGGCAAGAATGCAGGGGTAATATGTTTGACCTGTCATAATGTTCATGCTGCATCAACCTCTTGGGACGGAGCGGTTGATACGGATCCGAGCAAGGCAAGACAACACGGTAAACTGCTTGTAATGGATAATTTTTCAACCCAAGCGGGCAGTGATATGTGCGGCGCTTGCCATAAGCAGTTTTATGAATCAGATTGATATACGTACGCACATTCAATACGCATCTTTGGTTATCATCAGCATGTAAGATGCTAAGGGTGGGGCAAAAAGCCCCACCCGATATATTCCCTGGCAGTTATCCATGAGCGGCTAAAGAGATATTCTCGGAAAGAAGACATGGCAGGTCAGATACCGTTTGAGGGAGATAAAAACGGTACCTATTGCCTCTCCCATGAATATGCATTGCAAGCGAACGAGCACGCGGTGACATTCATCACCAGCCGGTTGAAGGTAGTAACCGGAACTACACTCACCTGACCTTCTCCTTACGATGAGGAGAAAGCGGGTGGAAAATTTCCGCCGTGGTGGGGAAAATAATTTCCCCCATTGTTTGATGGAAAATATTAAGGCTAATGGGAGGTAATTCGATGAGAATCAGGTTTATGAAGGCCGTTCTATGTTTAAACCTTAGCATTTTTTTCGTATTTTTAACCGCAGGGGTGGGCATAAACATTCACCCTTTTCGGGATGACTCGTCGTGGAGCAGTACAAAGCATGCCGATAATGGATCTTGCCTGAGCAAGGCTGATTGTGCTCTGAGCGATGCAGGATTCGCTCAGTGTGATACAGGATTCCTTCTAAGTAATGCCCTTGCCTTTGCAGCCGAGCCGGATTTTTCACCCTACCATCCTGACGATTCCTATCCCTATCAATGGGTAGAAGTATCATCGAATCCTGACAAGGTCAAATTAGACCTCGATGATGACGATGCTCAATCCATTGATCTTTTAAGCCTTGGTTTTCCTTTTACATTCTTTGGAGAATCATTGACTCGGATTACGGTTTCTTCCAATGGTTACATCACCTTTTCCGACAACAACGCCAAGAAGTTTTACAATGACCCGCTGGTGGAGCCGGATGATCCCAATAAAGTATTTGACCGAAACCCTCATGACATCATTGCTCCATTTTGGGACGATCTTGATCCCTCATCCGGTGAGGGCGCGGTTTATTATCTCCTGGACAAGGATTCCAACCCTCCCCGACTCGTTGTCGAGTGGTCCCAGGTGCCGGCAGTGAGCAGTGGTAAACCTACCTATTATTCACTGAGCTTTGAGGTAATTTTCTACCAGTGGACCAATCAGATTGTATTTCAATATAAGAATGTAACCCTCCAGGGTTATGAGCAGATTACCCAGGGACGTTCAGCCACTGTCGGCTTGAAATACCGGAGTCAAATGGCACGGCAGTACTCATACAATAAGCCGGAAGCTCTGCGCGATAAGATGGCGATCGCTTTTCGTCCGTCAGCAAGCGATGAAACCATGCCACCTCCCCTTGTCACAGAGTGCACACAACCGCCTTCCGTGGAACTGGTCAGTCCGGTACAGGGCGCAACAGAAGTTTTCCGGACTCCTGATATTATTCTCAAAGTGACGGATGTGTGCCCGGAGGCAGAGCGGGCGTTGATCTATCTCTCTATTGACGGGAGCCGTATAGACGATACGGAGATTATCCGGTCCACTCAAGCGGATTTAGGTCCCAACGAGTACCTGTTGACCTATCATCGGCCCTTGGATAAACCGTTTGGCTGTGAAAAGCTGGTTGAAGTAAAGGTTATGGCCAGTAAACTGACCGGTGATCAGGCAGTTGACGGAGCCAGTGAACGGACCGGTGATCAGGAAGGCCAGACCGGGAACCCAATCGAGCTTGATCAGTATTCATTCACTACCTCTAACATAGATTGCTTTGATATATGCACGCAACCCCCAGAGATCGGCAATATAAGCCCGCCGCCCAATTCCCTGAATATACCAGCCGATTCAAAGATCACCATGAATATTATACCTGCCTGCTCCTCGATAGATAAGGATTCTACCCATCTCACGGTCGATGGACATGATATTTCCGGCGATGCTCTTGCCATTACCTGCACTCAAGGTGTCTGCACCCTGACCTATGAGCCGGATGTGCCATTCGAGTGCTCTGCCATGCTCCCAGTGGCGGTCGAGGTCAGTGATCAGCACGGCAATAAAACCGTGCTCACCTATTTCCTCTCCGTCGAGGACGTCAATAAACCATCCATAGAAAGCCGTAGTCCTGCACCTGACCAAACCTGTGTGCCGGCTCATGCCACTTTGACTTTCAGCATCAGCGATATAGGAGCAGGCGTAGACCCCGATTCCCTGCAACTGTTCGTTAACGGGAAAAAGGACACACACCCCAGGGTGAGTGCTTCTTTGAATGGGCAGGGATATACGATCTCCCATACCATTGCCTATACTTCTTCGACTCCCTTTGACGGAGATCAACGTATTCAGGTGAAAATAAAGGCTCAAGACCTTGCTTTTCCGCCCAATGTCACGGAGGCCGACTTCGAATATACCATTTGCTGCCACGAGTGGACCCATTATCAGACAAGCAGCCCGGTGTCCGATCTCGTCCTGGATAAGAGCGACAGACTCTGGATCGCCACCCTTGGGGACGGATTGTACCAGTATTCTCCAAAAAAGAACGCAGACCCGTCGGAACCGGATTATTGGACCGATTGGGCCAATCACCCCTACACTGCCGAGCAAGATGGCCTGCCCGCGAATTTCATTACCTGCCTGGCTGTGGACCATCAAGGGTATATCTGGTTCTGCGCCCAAAAAGAAGGAGGTTCAGAAGGAGGAATCGTCAAATTCGATCCGGTCAGAGGCACAGTGGTTAAACTTTTCCCGAAAGGCCAAAACGGGCTGCCTGACGATCCCATTCACGATATGGCCATTGATTCCAAAGATAATATATTTATAGCGACTCAGAATCATGGGGTGATACGGCTGCAAAATCAGCAATGGCAGGTTCTATTCGATACCAGCCATGGTTTGGCGGACAACTGGGTCAAGGCCATAGCCCTGGATGATGAAGACAACAAATGGATTGGCACGGTCTGGGGCGACATCTATGCATTCAATGCAGCCAACCAACTGGTTTACGATTCCGGTGATGATGCCTTTTTCTCCTCTGTCTATGGGCTCAACCTCAATTCTCTCACTTTCGATGCTAAAGAAGATACCCTTTGGATGGCTACCGGAGAGGGGGCCTATCGGTATCATAATAATCAATGGTCTTCAATAACCAGCTTCCGCTATCCTGACCTTTGGAATGAAACCATCAATGCGGTTTTTTCAGTCTCTATGCTTTATTACCCGGCTGAAAAATACTGGTTTGCTACCGATGGCGGTCTTTTCGCTACCACTGACTGGAATTCCTGGATGAGTCTCACTGCTGCGAACCCGTGCGCTCCTCCTGCCGATCGCATACGGTGCATCCAACAGGACACCGCCGGTAATCTGTGGTTTGGCACGGATAGCGGTCTTAGCAGGCTGGATCTGATTGCCCCTCTGGTGACCGATATCACACCAAAGCCAGATACTTCCGGTGTGGCCCTGTCACAGAGTTTGATCATTTCATTTAACGAGCCAATGGATTGGGCCTCTTTGCTGAATAATATCAGTGTGCTTCCCGATGACCCTGATTTTGTGATCAACCCGTCGCCAGACCTGACCTCAATTACCTTTCAACCTCCCAAGTCAGGATTGATTCCCAATACTACTTACAAGATCACCATCAACCAGGGTATCATGGACGCTACCGGAAATCACTTGTCCTCAGCGAGAGTTGTCTCCTTCACGACTAAGTCCGGCAGTATTCCTTCGACTCAGCCGACTCAGCCGACTCAACCAACTACTCAGCCAACTCAGCCAACTCAGCCGACCCAGCCGACTCAACCGACTCAACCGACCCAGCCGACTCAGCCGATACTTCCGACAATACCACCGGTGACTTCGACACCTTCGACCTCTCCGGCTCTTCATCCAGTGTCTTCTTACTGGCGGTTTGGAGACAGCGTTTTCAGCTTAAACGGTGGTTACAATGACATCTCCAGTTACAGCTCCTCTTATCAGGTGTCTCCTGCACAGGTATGGACCTCGTATAACTCGAACTGGTGGCCCGGCTCTTCATACAATTATTCTTTCAACTACAGTTCGCCATCCAGCTATTTCAATATGTCTTTCGCTCCGGCCTCCAGTTACTCCCCGAACCTGTTCAATTGGCAAAGTTATTATCCGCAGCAGCAGGTTAACATTGAATATGGGGAGAGCGTATGGTCGAATTGGCTGACCCGAATAAGAATATATTAGCAATAGCTCCATGATCTGGAGAAAATAGATCATAAAAAGATCGAAAAGATCGGAAAATTGGTAGTGTTAAACAAGTAATGCTGAGTTAAAATTCCAGATAAAGTATTTGATAGCTCGAAAATGGTTATCTTCTATTTTCGAGAATGACAAGGTTTCACGCACCAGCCTTGAAATCCTTTGCCGT
>JBFMGO010000049.1:0-37044 GCA_040752695.1 bacterium | reverse complement strand
ACGTACTCGTAGATGTATTTGGGATTGTGTTCCAGTCCCCGCGCTAATTCCTCGATTTCAGGAGTGATCTCCGTCTCTGAGATAGCCGGGCCGCTCAAGAGCATCTCTCGAGTAGTTGAGGGTGACATCGCGAGTACCTGTCTTAGTATCTCCGGATAGACTCTTCTTTTTGGCCTCTGTACAATGTCTTCACCTTATTGTTAAATCTGTAAAAACAGGGGATTGTCTCAGCAACAGACTTGTCTGAATTTGTTCGCTGAGTGGCAGGGTCGGGGGGAGAGGCAGGACGGGAGGGTAATCGAGAACCGCTTTTAACCTGCTAAAAAGGCAATGGGTAAGGTCAACCCAATGGGTAAAGTCAACCCATTGAATATTGACTTGGCACCATAGAAAGTGCTACTATCCTGTATCACGCCACGATAAGAGCATGTCATGATGAGAGCATGCCCCGTGATGAGAGCACGGAAATTTCCTCCCTGAAGGCATACTGATGCTGAATTACAGATGCTTCCTGGAGAAAAGAGCTTGAGGGCAGGGGACCATGTTGACTGAAGCACAGGTACGGTATATCTCGAAAAGAAGCCGGCTTAATAGAGCATGGCCCTGGGTCGGGAGTTTGTCTTTAGCGGCTTTCATCGGTTTCTGTCTCTATTTCTCTTTCCGGTACCCTTTACTGGCCAATCCTTACCATGTCATAGACTTGATTAAAAAAGGCTCATTAGCCAATTCAACATTATTACTCCTAGCCGCTATATGCCCGGTGATGGTCATTACCTGCGGTTTTCTCTTATTGGCTATGTTCCTTTTCCTGTTCGCAGTTATGCACAATGAGCGCAAGCTCCTCAAAATCATAGCGGCCATCATGCAGAATGACGATAAAAGGGACACCTGAGCCCAATTAACCCGCAAAGTGCTCCATGCCTCTGATCGATGATTATGAAGTGATGTGGGTTGATCGCATATCTTGTTGGCAGATATCCGAAAGATCAGGTACAATATATGCAAGAAGCTATTAACTTTCGGTTTAAGGAGTAAAGGAGCAAGGAGAGTATGCGTTTTCTGAATCCCAAGACGGATTTTGCCTTTAAGAAGATATTCGGGAGCAGTGAGAGTAAGGACATTCTGCTTTCTTTTATCAACGCCATGCTGCGCTTTGCTCCTGAGCATGAGATTATCGATCTGACAATCATCGACCCTTATCAGGCACCAAAGATAGCGGGGATGAAAGATACTTATCTTGATGTCAAAGCCAGGAGTAGGGATGGGAGGGAATTTATCATAGAGATGCAGGTATTGAATGTGGCTGGCTTTGAAAAGAGGGTGCTGTACAATGCAGCCAAAGCATACTCCATACAAATAGGGGAGGGAGAAGACTACCCCAGCCTGAATCCGGTTATAGCTCTTACCATCACCGATTTTATCATGTTCGAGTCATCCCCCAATATTATCAGCAAGTTCTGCCTCATGGACAAGGATAACTTTTTCCAGTACCCCAACTCCGATCTCGAACTGGTGTTCGTCGAACTGCCCAAGTTTAACAAAACCGAAGAGCAGTTAGCGGATATCACCGACAAATGGATATACTTCCTGAAGAATGCACGATCTCTTGAGGTTGTGCCTCAAACCCTGGCAGTCGAGCAGCCCATATCTCATGCCTTCCGGATAGCCAATAAGGCAAACCTGACCCGTGAGGAACTGGATGATCAGGAACGGCGTGAAATGTTCATCCAGGACCAGCGAGGCGCACTAACCAAGGCGCTTGAGCAGGGTCTCCAGCAGGGTCTCCAGCAGGGAAGGCAAGAGGGATTACTGGAAGGCAGAAAAAAGGGGCTCAAGGAAGCCATCTGTCTTGGGCTGGAGCTGAAGTTTGGTGAAGAGGAGAGCCTCAGACTTTATGCACAGATCAGCCGGATAGATTCAATCGAGCAGTTAGAGAGGATCAAGGAAGCCATCAGAACGGCCGCAAGCTGTGAAGAAATAGAAAAATTGATTTTGAACTAATTGATAAATCGGATTAAGTCACTATCTCGATATATGTTTTAATGCGCAGGAGGGAGGTATAACAGACATCCTTCGCCCTTTGGCACAGGATAAATATCCCCGCAGCTTTGGCCCATGAACTGATAGGTTGTAAGCCAAATGCCTGTTTGCTGGTTATATCGTTGAAGGCTGGAAACATCTCCGGTCTTCAGGAATTCGGCCAATAACTGGTAGGAGGTTGAAATATCCGGCGGGAAACCTGCCGGGATGCCAAGCAGGTTGAGGCCGGGAGTTAACTTGCCTGACAGATTCGATAAAGAAAATACACTGATCTGATCGATGGAAAAGTCCACCATCCTGCCTTGCTTCATATAAAGCAGGCAGCAGGCGGATTCGCCGAGGACAAACTCTTTTCCCTGAATCTGGCCATTAACCCAGGATGTGGTCTGAAATTTCTGGCTTATCTGGTCATAGCCCTGCACCGACTTGGCATACTCCTCGCCCAGATAGGCTAAAAGCTCATCGGAGTACCTGATCCCCTCACCGCCATTGGGACAGAGCAGGAGATTGAGTCCTTCTGCGATATACACGGTTCCGCTGATGCCCAGCATATCGGTTTGCCAGTCAGCCAGACCATCGGCATTGGTCACCCGGAGAGTATAGTCTCCGCGGCGAAGGCCAGGTGGCAAAACTGCCTGAATCTGCGTACCATTGCTGTTTACCTGTTGAACTTCCAGAGTCCAGAAAGACGACTGGGAAAGGATTTGCAGCCCTGCTTCTCCTGAGGCCAGATATATCTTCCCATCCTTCAGATACACTTCCCTGACTGTACCGGGAACCTCCATATGGGCAATCAGTACCGGCCTCTGTGGATTATGGACATCGACCACAGCCAGATCCCCCGGTCCGTCCGCTATGTAAGCAAAATCGCTTTCCACGGTCACGTCACAGGCATCTCCCGGCGTATCTATGCTGGCTATGAGAAAAGGGCTAGTCTGGTCCTGAACATTAATCAAAGCCAGCCCATGGTCTGCGTCCGCTACGTAGGCGATAGTGTCTTCCACCCAGACCCCCTGGGCTGTGCCCGGTGTTTTGCAGCGGCCTACAGCCACGGGTGCAGTCGGTGATTCGGCTTTTATGATCACCAGACCATTGACTCCATCCGCTGCATAGACGACTTTCCCCTGAACGCAGACATCCATTACTGTCCCAGGTGTATAGGTTCTTCCCAGAAGCATTGGACTGACTGGATTACTGACGTTGAGAACGGCAACTCCCTTGGTTCCATCCGCAACATAGGCCAGGGGATAGGCCAGGAAGGCACCGTAGGTAGTTCCGGGGCTATAGTAGCTGCCAACCGGCAGAGGGCTTTGCGGATTTCGGATGTTGATGATATAGATGCCTGTCCGGATGTCGGTCACGTAGGCATAATCCCCGTATACCAGAACCTTCCGGGCATTTCCCTGAAGCTGAGAATTGACCAGCAGCGTCGGCTTTTGAACTCCTTGCAGGGCAACGATTTCGAGCCCTTTTTGCCCTCCGGCCAGGTAGGCGTAATCATCGGATACCCAGAGCCCCTGCACATCGCCCGGCGTGTCACATCCTCCCAGTGAGGGAAAACGGTGAGTGTTAATAACCTGCAATCCTTCCGGCCCATCGGCCAGATAGACATAATCGTCATGAATCCAAAGACCGCAGCCAAGGCCCTGTGTATCGTAGCTTCCAATCAAAGCAGGCTCCTGCGGAACCTGAACGTCTACGATCGCAAGGCCCTCATCCGCTGCAGCTATGTAAGCGCGGCTTCCCTCTACCCGAATCCCTTCGGCATCACCGGGGATGTCCAGACTGGCGATCAGGAGCGGATTTTCCGGATCATTGACATGAATCACTTTCAAACCGCTGGCGCCATCTGCCACATAGGCATATTCACCGACAGTGCACACTCCCTTGGCCAGACCGGACGTATCGAAGGTCCGGACCAGTTGCGGAAGATTTGGATCTGATAACCGAATGATCTCGATCCCCTTTGACCAGTCCGCCACATAGGCATAATTCCCTGCCAGAGAAACCCCGCAGGCAGAGCCGGGCGTCTCGCAGGTGGCTTTTAAAGTGGGATGTTCCGGGTCATGGATATCGACTATGGCCAGACCCTGATCATTGGCCAGACAGACATAGCTGTCCCTTCCCGTAACATGCCAGGCATATCCGCCTAAAGACAGCCCTGTCACCAGTTTTGGACTCTCGGGGTCTCGGATGTTGATTACCTGGAGACCCCGTTCGCCATCGGCCAGATAGGCATACTCGCCATGTACCCAGATCCCCTGGGCAGTGCCGGGGGTATCGCAGCTTCCTGCCTGCGTAATATTGCGAACATCCTGGATCTTGACCACTTCCAGCCCTTCACTGTCAGCGGCCAGGTAAGCATATCCTTCCACAACCTGCACATCCCGGGCAAAACCCAGGGTAGCATATTTCCCGGATAAAACCATGCCTTCGCCATATATGCTGACGGTAACTTCCGAGGAAAAGTTTTCCCCCACAATCGTGATAGGTGTGGGTCCACCTGAATAGACTAAAGATGGAGTAATTGAGGCAAGGTGTGGCCCCCTTGCGTCCTCTGCCCGTGATTCTGAATTTAAGAAAAGCAATGATAAAAGAAAAAGCCAGCCAAACGCTAATGCAATTTTTACGACATGGTAATACTTTCGCCTGATATTGGTTTTTGCCACGAAAGATTTCCTTTCCCTTTAAGTTTGCTTCCTCAGCAGAGAACTTCCCACAAGCACAGAATCTCCCGTCTATATTTTCATCGGCAACAGGGCCTGCATTGTCTGGATACAAGGTGAGGGAAATTGATAATTGACTATAGGATGCTGGAAATAGGATATGCTGGGGTTTTGGGATATGCCGGACGGAGGACATAGCATATTAGAATGCTGTATACTCTGGATACTGGATGCGGGGTGTCCGACAAATTATTGCGAATACCCTCTTGAAAAAAATAGATAGATGGTATATAAGGATAAAAGAAGATCAATCGGCTCTTACCCCAGCTTGTGAGCGGAGGCCACAATTGATTATACTCACCGCTGCCATGCCTTTTGAAACGGCATGGATTTCCAGTCAGTTACTATATCCTCGTCACATTCTCCTGGGTAAATTTACCGCCCTTCAGGGTTCTCTTCACGGGAGCCAGGTGCTTATATTCCATTTGGGGGTCGGCAAAACCAATGCAGCTCATGGAGCCACCCTGCTGCTGGAAAAATATTACCCAAGGCTTATGCTTCTCATCGGCTGCGGCGGGGCCTATCGAGGATCCGGCCTTCAGCCCGGAGACCTGGCCATAGCCAATAAGGAAATTTTTGGGGAGGAAGGTGTAGTCACCTCCCAGGGGTGGAGATCTACCCATTTTCTGAATCTGCCTCTTCTACGTAAAGGTGACCGGGCTTATTACAATGCTTTTGAAATGGATCAGACCGTTTTGAACCGGGCGATCAGTATCCTGCAAAAATTTAATCCCAAAATCGGCCCTTTCATAACCATTTCCGAAGTCAGCGGCACTCAGGCAAGGGCTGAAGAGATGGAGCAGCGCTTCCATGGCATTTGCGAAAATATGGAGGGAGCCGCTGTAGCCCAACTGTGCACTCTTTATGAGGTGCCATTCCTTGAAATCCGGGGGATCAGCAACCTTGTCAAAGAGAGAAACCGGGATGAGTGGGATCTGGCCTCCGCTGCCAATGTCTGCCAGCAGGCAGCCCTGGCTCTGGCTACTCAGTGGGGAGGGAACTTGTGAGCAGCCTCTCGTTGGGTTATTCGCCCTGCCCCAATGATACCTTCATCTTTTACGCTCTGGTTCATGGTAAAGTTCCACTGCCGGGGTTCACTGTCAGGGAGCGGCTCGAAGATGTAGAAACCCTGAACCGGATGGCTTTCCGAGAGGAGATGGATATCAGCAAGATTTCCTATCATGCCTTCGGCTACGTGCAAGATCGCTATGTCCTGCTGCGTTCCGGCAGTGCTCTGGGTAAGGGGTGCGGTCCGCTGCTGGTTGGACAAAGGGAAAAGACGATAGTGGAAGGTGGTCTGCCCCGGCAGCGCATAGCTGTGCCCGGGGAATATACTACTGCCTCTCTTTTGCTGCGGCTCTATGAGCCGAAAGCGCAAAACATCGTCCTTCTGCCCTTTGATCAGATCCTTCAGGCTGTCCAGAAAGGAGTTGTGGATGCAGGTGTAATCATCCACGAGAGCCGGTTTACCTATCAAAATTTCGGGCTTCGGAAGATCCTGGACCTTGGAGACTGGTGGGAGCAGTACAGCGGTTGTCCGATCCCCCTTGGGGGCATCATGGTGAAGCGGACACTGGGCCAAGCGGCAGCCAGCCTGATTGAAGAGGCCATCCGCCAGAGCATCCGTTACGCCCAAGCCCACCCTGAAGAAGCAAAAGACTATATCCGCAGCCATGCCCAGGAGATGGACGACACCGTAACCTCGCAACACATCGGCCTGTACGTCAATGAATACTCTCTGGATATCGGTCAGGATGGAGAGAATGCCATCCGCTTCCTCCTGACAGAGGCCAAAACCAAGGGTATTATCCCCGCATCCTCCTTTGACCTTTTCCAATAGGGAACTGGCAATAATTCCCTTTCCATGCTTATAGCCAGTTTATTAAACCGATGAAAAAAATCAAGATGTATTGGAGAATCATTTCCTTCTGTGCAGGTTTTTCGGCTAACGGTGAGACTTATAGCCTGTTTTCCATCTGGTTTCTGGTTCCTGGCTCTTGCCTTTTGCATTCTGCCTTTCTGCCTCCCTGCCTTCTGGTGTCCCGCCCACTGCACTGATACGGCTTGAGTTGCACGAGAAAATTGGCTATAATGTCTTTGCGTCTCCTTCAATCGTGGTGCAGGCAATGCGGCAATGGAGTATTGCAGCAGCGAGGCAGAAGATGGAGCGGCGGGGTGCAGATGGCGGCATGTTTACGGGTTTTTGAAAGCAACAGACTGGAAATTCTGGCAGAGTGTCTGGCCGAGATTCTCGATGAGCCGCTCCCCCTTCCCCTGGATCAGGAATACATTGTGGTGCAGAGCAAGGGAATGGAGCGATGGCTCTCGATGGAGCTCGCTCAGCGGTTCGGCATATGGGGCAACTGCCGCTACCCCTTCCCGAATGCCATGATCAACGAGCTGATCCGCTTGATTGTGCCTGATGTGCCGGAGGGTACGGCATTCGATCCGAAGATTCTGGCCTGGAGAATCATGAAGCGCCTCTCCCCTTGCGCCTTGCAGCCCGGATACGAGAGCCTTCGCAATTATCTTTTGGATGATGCCTATGGCCTGAAACAGCTCCAATTGGCCGAGCGCCTGGCCAACACCTTTGACCAGTACACCATGTTTCGCCCCGAATGGGTGCTCGACTGGGAAGATGGGAAGGCGAACCACTGGCAGTCACGGCTCTGGCGAGATCTGACGCAGGAAGCTGGCAGCAGCCACAAGGCGGCCATTTTAAAGAGGTTCCTTCAGAGAGTCGATAAGGTCAGTCCAGGGAGGCTCCCCAAGCGCCTTTCCATTTTTGGCATTCCTGCCCTGCCGCCCATGCACCTCGATGTTTTTGCAGCCATGTCCCGCCACATCGAGGTGAACTTTTTCCTCATGAACCCTTGCCCGGAATACTGGTTTGATCTCACCTCGGAAAAAGATACTGCCAAGCTGCAAAAAAGGTTCAGTCCAAAGCTTCTCGACAGCGGCGACCTTCACTTTGAAACAGGGCATCCGCTCCTGTCATCCCTGGGCAAACTCGGCGCACAATTTTTGGACACCCTCCATGACCGCCCATCCCTTGTGGAGGAGAAGCGGTTCGAAGATCCCGGCGAGGACACACTCCTGTTGTGCCTCCAGTCCGATATCCTCCACCTTCGGAACCGCGGAAGCACTCATGGAGGTGGCAGTGGGAGCGGGGAAAGCACCGGCGGTCTTGAAGATGGCGTTGAAGACACAGGTGTTGAGGAAAACACCTGTAGCGGGGATGAGGGGAAAAAGACCATTGCGCCGGATGATGACTCTATCCAGATTCATGTCTGCCACAGCCCCATGCGAGAGGTTGAGGTCCTGTACGATCGCCTTCTTGCACTCTTTGAAAAAAAGCCGGACCTGAGGCCGCGGGACATCCTGGTCATGATGCCTGATATCGAGAGCTATGCTCCCTATATCGGCGCAGTTTTCGAGGGATGCCAGGACCCTGCGAAGAAAATCCCTTACAGTATTGCAGATCGCAGTGCCCGAAGGGAGGGGCGGCTTATCGAGGTGTTTCTGAAAATCCTCGGCCTTTACGGGAGCCGCTTCGGTCAGACACAGATCCTGGACATTCTCGAAGCGCTCCCTGTCCAGGCCAGGTTTGGCCTCGATGGCGACGGGCTTGCGTGTGTGCGGCGATGGGTTACGGAAACCCGCATCCGCTGGGGAGTGGATGGCGAGGACCGCGCCCGTCAGGGAGTTCCGGCGTTCGATGAGAACACCTGGAAGGCCGGACTGGATCGTCTCCTTTTAGGGTATGCCCTGCCCGGCAGGGGCGAGCGGATGTTCTGCGGGATTCTTCCCTATGATGATATCGAGGGAAGCGATGCCGCTGTTTTAGGGCGGTTCCTTGAATTTATCAGGCAGCTTTTCAACCAGGTTGCAGAACTTGCTCCATCCCGGACCCTTGCCGACTGGGCTGCGGTGCTGGATGCCCTTCTGGTCAGGTTCTTTACGAATGATGAGTCCGATGAGGCGCAAAGAGAGGTGATCCGGAGGCTTTTGAATGATCTGAAGGATGCCCAAAGGGTGGCCGACTTTCAGGAGAAGGTTGGAATCGGACAGATCCGCGCCTGGCTGACTGAGCGCCTGGACCATGAAGAGCTGGGAACGGGATTTCTCACCGGAGGAGTCACTTTTTGCACCATGCTTCCCATGCGCAGCATTCCTCACCGCGTAGTAGCCCTTCTGGGAATGGGGGACAGTGCCTTTCCCCGGACTTCCAAACCCCTGGGATTCGACCTTATGGCCAAGGCTCCGCGCAAAGGTGATCCGTCAAAGCGGGATGAGGACCGCTACCTTTTCCTGGAGGCGCTCCTGTGCGCCAGGGACTACTTTCTGATCAGCTATGGCGGCCAGAGCATCAGGGATAACAGCGAAATTCCTCCATCAGTGGTAGTGAGTGAACTGACCGAAGCCATTGAGCGGGGATTTGAGTACCCAGGCGGTAAGATCCTTGACCACGTGGTCATTGTGCATCGTCTTCAGGCCTTCAGTCATGCGTATTTCCAGCCAGCCTGTCTGAAGCCCGATGCTTTGCTCTTCAGTTATTCAGAGGAAAACCTCCAGGCCCTGGCAGCCCGGCAGAAAGAGTCCGGTCAAATGGACGACGCAGAAAGGCCATTCATCGATAGGCCGTTGCCCGAACCAGCCGGAGAGAAAAGAACCTTGAGCCTTAATCAGCTCATCCAGTTTCTGGCTAATCCGGCCCAATTTTTTCTCACTCAAAGGCTGGGGGTCAGGCTCGAAGATCCTTCCATCTGCCTCGATGAGAGGGAGCCTTTTGAAATCGCCGGGCTGGAGAAATACTACATCGAACAGAATCTGGTGCATAAAGGGCTTCGCGGGGGAGGAGAAGGCGTGGAAAAAAGCTATCCCCTGATTCGGGCTCAAGGGCTCCTGCCGCCGGGAATCGTGGGAATGATGGCTTTCAAAGACCTGTGCGAAGGTGTAACGGAGTTTGTAAATGAGGTCTTGGAGCATGTTCAGGAAAAAGAACTGGCTCCTTTGGATGCAGACCTTGACATAGATGGATTTCGCATCACCGGCAGGATAAGCGGCATCCGGCAAAAGGCGCTTCTGCGCTCCCGGTACGCCACGATCAAGGCCCGCGACTGCCTGTCAATCTGGATCGAGCATCTGGTACTGAACTGCCTTGGGAAGGATGGATATCCCGAAGCCAGCCTGCTTATCGGCAGCGACGATCAGTGGTACTTTCCCCCCATCCCGGACAGCAGGAACATCCTTAAGCGTATCTTGCAGCTCTATTGGCAGGGGCTGAGGTCGCCGATCCCTTTCTTTCCCAGAACATCCCTGGACTATGCCGAAAAAATCAGAAACGGCGCAGATCCCCTGGATGCACTGAAGGCCGCCAGACTAGCCTGGGAAGGGAATAACTACAACCAGGCAGGTGAGCGGGAGGAACCCTGTTTCTCCTTGTGTTTCGGGAAAGGCAGCGATCCTTTGGGGGAGGATTTCAAGGCCCTGGCCCTCGATATCTTCAGCCCCCTCCTTGGCTGCCGCACGAAAAAGGGCCCTGAGCAGTCGTGAATTCAAGGAGAAACCTGAGTCAGGTAAATGCTTTAATTGAAACCACCGAAAAGTTTCGGCAGGAATTTCGGCAGGAATAATGACAGGGGATGAAAGTATGGCGAAGCCCACCTGCCCGCCGCTCTTATGTCTTTGCTTTTAACGAGCGGCTTGACGGGTCAGGTATTACTGTCAGGTGTTATCGTCTATCCTTTTTATTTTTCATTATTGCCTTACACATTTTGCCAAACTGTTTATCTTTGCGTCTTTTTTCCAAATACGACATCTCATTATAGACGGATTCCTTATTCATCTTTAGATAATTGTGGTAACGTTCTTTGGAAATTGTTCCATCTTCTAACGCAGCCAGTACCGCGCAGCCTTCCTCCAGGGTATGAGTACAATCATTATAGCGACATTGAGCCGAAACTTCCGCTATCTCGTGAAACGTATCGGATATGCCTGACTCTACGTCAATGATTCCAAGTTCCCGCATGCCCGGTGTGTCTATGATCATTGCACCGTTTTCCAGGAAAATCAACTGACGGCGTGTCGTAGTATGTCTTCCTCTGTCGTCTTTTTCTCTGACAGACCGGGTTTCAAAGAGCGCCTCGCCTATAAGGTTATTTAAAAGAGTGGTCTTTCCAACCCCAGACGATCCGAGCAGACAAAATGTTTCCCCGCAAATCAAAAGCTCTTTTACCCTGTCCAGTCCATAGTCGTTTTGATTGCTGAAAGCCACTATCCGAATATCCGGCATCAGTTCATGAATACCGGCTTTCTTTTTTTCCACTTCGTCAGGAGGTAACAGGTCACTTTTACTCAATAACACGACAGGATGAATACCGCTTCCTTTTATCATGACCAGGTATCGTTCTAACCGTCTGATATTGTAATTGGAATCAAGCGACTGGATAATCATGGCGGTATCGATGTTAGCAGCAATTAATTGAAATTCTACTTTTTTACCTGATATTTTCCTCTTGAGCAATGATTTTCTCGGGACAATTTCGTGAATGACGGCAAATGATCCATCATCGAGGAATTGCGCATATACCCAGTCACCTACCGCAGGATAATCCAGCGGGGAATCGACATTGAACATAAGTTTCCCGGTAATTTCAGCAAATACGTCCCTCTTGCCGTTTGTAATGATATAGCTGTTCTTATCGACGGCAATAACTCTGGCCATTTGACAGTCAGATAACTTTTCAGGTAATTGTGCAGAATCGATTTTTTCCTGAAACCATGTATTGAAACCCGGCTTTTCTCTATCCATATGATATATCCTCTAATATATCCTGCTGATGTGTCCTGCTTTCGTCAGGAAACGAACGGGCTATTCCATTGCTTCATTAAATCCATAAACCTAAGTGCCTGAACCGGCTGGGGAATTTCTCCAAGCTCGTACAAAAAACGATAATACATCTTTAGTCCTTCCTGATATCGAGAAGAAAGCTCATAGCGAAGGTTTTGCTGAATGTAGGAAAGACAGACCGCCCTTGGCAGACTTGCCTGCGTCTTGACCGAGGCAATGAATTCTTCGGGGTGAGAGAGGCTGTAGTCACGAGATGCCAGAAGCGCCTGCCAGAGTTGAAACACGAGCTGCCGGTCACGATCATACGCTTCCTGCCTGACCATCCAGAGCGCAAAGACAAAGGGAAGCCCGGTCATCCTTTTCCACTCCTCGCCCAGATCATAGACAAAGGGGAATGTGTTTTGACCGCATAGCTGCAAAGCCCTGTCGCCAATTACCAGCAAAGCGGCAAAATCGGCTGCAAGATCAGGGGAAAGCGTGCCATTGCCGTTTTCCGCAACTGGCACTTTTCCCCGGATGTAGACAGGTTCAATCCCTTGCCGGGACAGAATAATTTTAATTAAAGCCACAGAGGTTTCAGAATCGCTGGAGAGGAGAAGCGGCTGTTTATCCAGCTTTTCCATCGGGACCCGGCTCATGAGCACTACGCTCTTCACCGGACCGTCCGAGCTGATTGAAAGGTTTGGCAGAATCAGATAATGTTCAAGGTTTCGGGCATACTCGATGGAAGATGCGACAGTTAAATCTATCTCTTTTTGCCGGATGCATCGGTTAAGGTACGAGGGGGAGCCTTCCACGATTTCATACCTTCCCGCAAGATGAGAATGGTAATTTTTTGCCAGTCTGTAATACATGGGAGCATTGTTAAGGTAAGAGAGTTTTCCAAGGCGGAGTTTCATATGGTCCGATGTCTGTTTCGTTTGTTGATTCACTGTCCGATTCATGTGCTGATCCATCGTCTGATTTACTGTCCGATTCATTGTTTGATTCATGTGCTGACCCATCTGACTTCCTTTTCCTGTCCTTCCGTAACAAGTGCCTCTTCGATTGCATCGACTGATGAGGCTGTGACTGGAAGAAAAATCAATGAGGCATATTTCCCTGCCTCAATACTTCCAAATTCCCTCTCACCCAGGGCCAGAGATCCGGAAAGGGTGGCCATTTTCAATATCTGGTTACAGGGCAGAGAGGGGATGGCGTTTTTTAAAAATGACATTTCCTGCCAAAGGCACAGGCTGCTGTTACTGGCTAAACTGTCAGTTCCAAGGCAGGGTGAAATACCTCTTTGGAGGAATTTTTCCACTGGCGCGCGTCCTACACCCAGGGTGTGATTACTTCTTGGGCAGATGCAAGGGTGGCTTCCGCTCATGGCCAGGATATCGATATCTTCGTCGTCAACCCAAACCGCATGGACGCAAATCGTTCCGCCACGCAAAGCTCCCAGCCGTGAAAGATACTGAACCGGCGTTGTCTTGGGGGGGCCCCAGTCAGGGTCCCATCCACCCCGGTCAATCAGGAATTGCCTGAATTCACCCTCTCCTGTGGACAGGAAGGTTGATTCTTCCGTGGATTCCGCCACATGGATGGAGAAAGGCTCATCCAGTGCATGCTGATCTTTTTGCAGAAGCTGCATGTAGCGAGAGGATACGCTGTAGGGTGCATGAGCAGCCAGGCAGATATGAACGCCTCTTTCTGCACCCTGGGAAAATCTTGAGTAATGGCCGATAATATATTGAACATATTTCCAGTTTTCACGCTCTTTCTGTGGCTGGAAACCAATGGCTTCCACAAAGACTATGCCTTTCAGGGAACTTTCCCGAAGGAACGGAATCGATAGCCCGGTATTGGAAACATCGCCAACCAGGCCGGTTCCCCTTTGGCGAAGCTCTTCGATTGCAGCAAGGATTCCTGCCTCAACGTCCCGGCTTTTGCATCGCTCTCTGGCCAGGATCAGGTTTTTGATCCAGCCGACGAATCCGGCCCCTGCCTGAACCCTTCCAGCCAGACAGGAAAGCTCCAGGTGAGTATGAGCGTTCACCAGGGAAGGGAGAATGGCCCCATCCCCATAATCCACCAGGTGCTTTTCCGCTGGCTGATGTATCCCTTCTAAGCGGCCATATTTTTTGCGCATTGATTGTGCTGCCCCTGCTTCCAGGATTCTGCCGTCTCGGACAGCCACAATCCCGTCCCTGATGGGAGGGGAGGAAATCGGTAAAATCCAGGCTGCCCGGTGGAGGGTTATTTGAGCTGGCCTATCAGCGTGTGGATCAGAGTGCGGGCCGGAATTTTTATCGGGCTTTTGGTCAGATGAGGGCATAGTCCATGGTTCTCCTGGCCGGGAGAAAGCCTGCTCCCTCGATTACTTTTTTAAGTTCAGATTCGGGCAGGCGAAAGGAGACTCCGGCTGCTGCCACGACATTCTCCTCGATCATGGTAGAGCCAAGGTCATTAGCCCCGAAGTTCAGGGCAATCTGGGCGACTTTAGCCCCTTGGGTGACCCACGAAGCCTGGATATTAGGAACATTATCGAGGAAGATCCGTGAAATGGCCAGAGTTTTCAGGTATTCAAACCCGGAAGATGCAGGTTTTGCGATCGAGGTATTGCCCGGCTGAAAGGGCCAGGGAATAAAGGCGGTAAATCCTCCCGTTTTATCCTGCAACTGCCGGATTACGGAGAGATGCTCGATGCGGTCCTCCAAGGTTTCAAGGTGCCCGAACATCATGGTAGCCGTGGTTTTCAATCCTGCGGCGTGGGCTGTTTCCATGACGCCGAGCCACTCACGGCTGTTGCATTTGCAGGGAGAAACCTTTTCCCTCACACGGTCTACGAGAATCTCCGCACCCCCGCCCGGAATGGAGTCGAGTCCGGCTGCCCTCAGCCGCTCGATCACGGTCCGTACCGACAGGTTGCTCTGACGGGAAAGGTGAATGATTTCCGGTGGAGAAAAGCCGTGAATATGAATTCTGTAGCGGGATTTGATAAAGCGGAGTAAATCCTCGTAGTAGCCTAATTCCAACCGGGGATGAAGCCCGCCTTGCAGCAGGATCTGGATACCGCCCAGGGCCAGGGTTTCTTCAATCTTTTGTGCCAGATCCTGAAGAGAAATAACATAGCCGCCCTCCGCCCCATCCTCTTTGAAGAAGGCACAAAACCGGCACCTTGAAAGGCAGATATTCGTATAGTTGATGTTGCGGTCTACAATATAGGTGACCAGTTTTTCCGGATGCAATCTCTGCCTCTTGAGATGGGAAAGAGCTCCCAGCGTCAGGAGGTCAGCCTCCTGAAAGAGGGTGACGGCTTCTTGTTCAGTGATCCGGGTATCAGCGATAATTTTTCTGGTAATAGTTTCCAGGTTGCTCATAAGCATTGGACTCCTGGCTTTTTTCAGTCTTTTCTCTCAGCTCTTTGGCTTTCGATCAGGTTATATAAAGTATCACGCTGCCTCGGACATCTGCCTGCCTCTTTAATCAGGCGGACCAATTCCGGCTGAGGTAAAACCTGAGCGGTTTCTCCACCAGCCATATGGGTGATGCGCTCTTCGATGACCGTGCCGTCCATGTCGTCCGCACCGAAGGAAAGTGCGATCTGGGCGATCTTGGGAGTCACCATGATCCAAAAGGGCTTAATGTGGGCAAAGTTATCCAGAAGCAGACGGGCTACGGCAATGTTTTTCAAATCATCGAACCCGGAGGTTTTCCCGAACGAGTCAAGGTGCGTATTCTGCGGGTGAAAGGCCAGAGGGATGAAGGCCAGAAACCCTTTCTGTTCATCCTGGGCTTCACGCAAAGCCAAGAGATGTTCCACGCGCTCTTCCAGGGTTTCCACATGACCGTAGAGCATGGTTGCATTGCTCCTGATCCCCAGACTGTGCGCTGTTTTCATCGTTTCCAGCCATTTGCGGGCGGATATTTTTTTCGGGCACACCGCCTGGCGGACCCGTGGGCTGAAGATTTCCGCTCCTCCACCAGGCAAAGAGCCAAGGCCGGCCCTTTTGAGCTCCTGCAGCGTGCTTTCTGTGCTCTGGCCGGAAATCTCGGCCAGATATGAAATCTCTACGGCTGTAAAAGCCTGAATATGAACCGATGGCCGAATGTTCTTGATCGTGGAAAGCATGTCCAGATAATAGGAATAGGGCAGGCTCTCGTTCAATCCGCCCACAATGTGGACCTCGGTTATCGGCTCGTTCAACCGGGAGCGAACCTTTTGCGCTATCTCGTCAAGAGACATGGTATAGGCTCCCTGCTCTCCCTCCATCCTGCTGAAGGCACAGAAGCTGCATCCGTTCCTACAGACATTGGTGTAGTTAATATGTTGATTATAGATATAATAGGCATCATTGCCATTGATTCTTTCCCTGACCATGTTAGCCAGAAAGCCAAGACCTAAAAGATTGCTCGATTTGAACAGGGTCAATCCATCCTCGGCAGAAAGTCGATCCTTTCGAACAACTTTTTCATAAACAGGCTCAAGATCAGAATCAAGAAACAGCCCCGGCACCTCTTGCATCATTGTCGGAAACCGGTTGGCCGGTAAGCTCCTTTCCCTCATTGGTTCCATAACAGACTCCATGATAAGCCCCGCCGCAGGTTCCACGATTGACCCCGCCGCAGGTTCCATAATAAGCCCTATAGCAGGCTCCGTAATAGACAATTCCTTCATAGCCTCCCACTATCAGTTATCATTTATCGTTTCCACGCCCTGCCATCTCTCAGGGCCAGCGGGAGGGTTTTTCAACCCTCTTTTTAAGATTTCAACCAATTCCAAAAGATCCTGCTCCGGATTTTCAGGCATAAGCCAGGGGGAAAGTGAAGTCCGGTCAAGATGTGCCCACAGATATGATTGCAGGAGGCGGTCAATCATGGCCATAATCATAAAGGCGACCAGGTCGGACTTACAGTCCTTTCGAATTTCTCCAGCCATCTTTCCTTCTTCTAAAAGAGGAATCAGGTAGCCCATGGAGGAAAGATAAACCTTTTTGACTAATTCCTGCTTGAATGGCAGATCACTTTCAAAAGCCGTCCTCAAATAAAGGCGGAATATAAGGGGGTGTTCTTTCACAAATTCGATGGATGAAGATAAAAAGACCTGAATCTTAGTGAAAGTATCTTGCCCTGTCAGGACGCTGCCTTCCGCCTGCCGGACAGTATCCTTTATCAGACGGATTCCATATTCGAAAATAAAACGGAACAAGCTCTCCTTATTGTCGAAGTACTGATACATCGAGCCCTTGGCAATTCCCAGGGCAGCAATCATGGTGTTGATGCTGGCCTTCTGGTATCCTTTGGTAGCAAACTCCTGAATGGCGACATCTATGATCTTTCTTTGCTTTTCATCCGGAAGATTGAGGAATGTTTTTTTTGCCAGCATTGCTCTTTCCTTAGTGTAATGGTGACGAATATATGACCAGGTGGTCATATATTGATCATTTTACTTCTCTCACGCTGGAATGTCAACACTCAACCGCTGACAGGATACGATTTGCCGGGATTGATTGATAAGATTTTAATGTGGTGAGAGGCATCCGGGGGCGGTCATTATTATGGTATCAGAAGAAAGAGAAATAAACCGAGAAAAGATAAAAGAGCAGTTTGACTTTATCGGCAAAGAGGGTATAATCTAAACATCATTTTGCAATCAGCTTGTATGAGAAGCTGAAAAAGATGGCAGATTAAGAAAACATCATAGATGAAGAAGCAGATAAGAAAAGGTTCAGGTCTTTAGGATATTGAAAGAGAATAAGCATCCAGGGTCGGCAAGTCCTAGAAAAAGAATTGGCGGGGTTTCCTCCCGTTTTGGGGTAGGAATACTCTATGATTCACGAATCTCATTTTCCACCCGGTTAAAAAATGGACAGATTGCGACCTTCTCGCAAGATACGTCCAATTGTTCGGGGATATATCGGGTTCCCTTTCTACGCTCTTTGCTGGTTTTTCGGCAGGTTATTTTGATCTTTCTCCTGGCTCGGAGGAATCTGGTAAAGTTAGCCAAAGAGGGGCTGGTTGACCTTCAGCGTGGAAAGCGACTCATTCACGGCATCTTGTTTCTGGTGCTCTATTTCGGATTTTTCACCTTCGTTGAGCCTTACCTGAATGACCTGGTTCCCGTTCTTCGATGGATTATATTTGTCGGGGCCCTGATTTTGCTGATAAGGTCGTTTTTCTACCTGGTGCTCGGGGACCAAAGCCTGAAATACCATGGAGCGGAACATAAAGTCATTAATACGTTTTTAGCTGGAGATAATCTGGTCATCCCCGCTACGCAGCGTTATTCCCGGTTCGCCTTCAGATGCGGGACAACGCTGGCCACTCTCTTTATCCTCCTTGAACTACTCATCCCGGAAAGTGCTTACCAGGCTCTTTCCCAACACTTCGGTCCTACGGCGGGAGTTTTTCTTGTCTTCTTTCTGCTCCTGGGATTGGCTTATGAAACCCTTGCCATTCTCTCCAAAAAAGAGCCGGGTAAGGTGCTTTCTCTTTTTACCATTCTCATTTCCAAAATGCAGCTTCTGACCACGCGTGAGCCTTCTTCGAAAGAATTGGAAGTAGCCCTCTCGGCTATTCGCGAGGCTGTCGGATGGCATCCCTCATCAGTAGACGACTATATTTTTACGAGCGGCTTGCCGGAAGGGTATCAGTAAACGGTATCATCATCTCCTCTGTTCTCTTTGAGATTCCTTGTGCATGCTACAAAACAGAGCCCTGCTACAGACAGAGCATGCTGTAGACAGAGCAAGAAAATCCCTTGAGAAAAGGGAGAGTGGTGTGTGTCTTTAAAAAAAGAGGGTGGGGGAGTTGGGAGCTTGAGTCAGGTGGAAACCGCGATCATTATTGTCTGCGTAATTTTTCCAGAATTTCCCCGGCAGTCGGGACTAATTCTATAAATTTTTTGAGTTGATCACACGCATACATCTGGCAGGCAGCACAATGTATTACCTTTTTTTCTCTGCAGCATTTACGAATTTGACAGAGGGTCGAGCAATAATAAAATTTTTTTCCTTCAGATTGACATCCATCACAGTCAATATCCTCAGGCTTTATATCCGCACTATATTGAACCGACCATTTTTCTGCCACTTCCACTCGTTTATTATCATCATCCGCTTGAGTGGCAAGATATGCTTCACATCTGGAACAATCTAATCCGCAACAAGCAATCATTGCTGTATCCTTTTTATGAAAGGACGCTTGCTCAAGGACTCATCTAAAGTGAAAAAACGCTTCGAATAAGTCCTTGAGCAAGCTCAAATAGACACGACACTATCTTATAAAACTGTTATCTCATAAAATTATCACGAAAAGCTATAGCTATCATATAGATACTTAACTATGCCTGTCTCTCAAAAATCTGGAAGCCCTATATAAGTCCAAGCAGCAGCAGCGTACTTGTTGAAACACCACCACCGCCAAGCAGTAAAGCCGTGGTAGTCCCAACAGTAGTCGTTGTAGTCGGCAGGGTAGTAGTTGGCAGCAGGGTAGTAGTAGGCAGCACCGTGGTCGTAGTGGTTGGTAGTACCCCAAGCAGAGCCAGAGTGGTCAGCGAGCTTGTGCCGCCGCCGAGCAGGATAGCTGTTGTGATTCCAGGTACGGTAGTTGTAACTGTTGGCACTGTTGGCACTACTGGAGCAGTAATCGTTGGTGCTACCGTAGCTAAAGCGGTTATCGGCAGGGTAAGGGTAATGGTTGGTGTAACAGTTGGTACCAACGTAGTAATACTAAATCCAGCCGGCGTAACTGCAGGAGCTGTTGCAGTGGGCAAAAGTGTCGGAACTGTAGGCAATAAAACATGTGCCCCTCGATAAGGGCCAACCGGAGCCGCGAACGGGACTGGTGGTGCCGGTAGATATCCATAAGCGAAAGGTCCGGCATAATAGGGACCAAAAGGTCCAAAATAACCAAACTGAGCATGAGCGCTCGGGTTGATGATTGAGAACAACAAAGCCAAAATACCGATAGTAATGAATCCTTTTAAGAGTTTTTCACGTTTCATATGGGCCTCCCTTTAAAATCCCAAAAATGAATAATTAGTGTATCATAAAAAATAGGGGATACATTGTATAAATCTAACCTTTTTGCTATACCTGACCTGCATACCTATACCTCATACTATACCTATGCCTTTAAAAATCGCCTCCTTTCTTTTCCTGAGTGTATGGAATGGGTTTTTACAAACCTTTCACGAGGAACAAGCGAGTGAAATGGACTGAACTTCCAGTTGACTTATTGCGGTGCTGTTATCTGTTGAATCTGAGTTGCGGCTTATGAGCTTCGGGCTTATGGACTTGCGAGGTGTATCGTCTGATTTCTTGTACCCAGTACTATAAAATAGTATACTCTAAATCTTCATAAGTATCCATGCAATTACCAAAATTTGTCACAATTCCAAGATTCCGGGGTATAGTCACAATTTTTTTCGACTTTTTCGTCGAAAAGCGATTCACACCCAAGAACCATTTACTGATCCTTTCTTCTTTCCATAGAAGACGAGTACAGGGTTAAATTTCTTATGCTTTGAAAGAGATATATTCTAAAAATCGCCCATTACCTCCATATATCGTATAAGAGCGTCTTCCCCCGGTATCCTTGAACGGTGAGTGCCATACTCCTTGCGTTAAGGGCAATGTCCCCTGTAATCGTACCTTTCTCCCTGATACTTCGTAGAAAAAGTTTTTCATCGTTAAGAAAAAACTTGACCTTCAATTTCCGGTCATCTGATGAATCAAGTCCTTCCAGGAAATTCTGGTCCCCCTCAAACACTTGAGATGAATATGACGATTAAATCCTTGCATGGGGTGGAAATGTAATCAATGATCCCGGAGGAAAAGGCGTCAAGAGTCAGCCGAGGAGCGAAATAGAATGGTGTTAAAGAGCAGAGCAAGCAGAGCGGGCAGGTACATACTTTCAACCACCTCGGCCGGGGATCGATATCATGCTTTTGTTCCCAATCCCCTGCCGCCCGATCCCCCCCTGCACCTGGCCTCGGGCATTTACAGGCTTATGGAGAAGGCCGGCTGGGCGCTCGGCAGGCTTGAGGGTCTCATTTCCCTCCTGCCGGACAAGGCCCCGATTATCTATTTCTTTTCACGCAGGGAAGCGCTCGCTTCATCACAAATCGAGGGAAATCGATGTTCACTGTCCGATTTACTCCTGTTCGAGAATGACGAGCCTCCCCTGGTGACTCTCTGCGATGTTCAGCAGGTATTCAGCACTGTTGTGGCCATGGATCATGGCATGAAGACCCTTTCGGCTGGTTACCCGCTTACCCTTCAATTGATTCGTAAAATTCATAAGGTTTTTTTTTCAGGGAAGAAAGATAAAACCCCCGGTGAATTCCGGCAATCGCAAATCTGGGTAGGCGGCACAGGGCCGGATGATGCACTGTTTGTGCCTCCACCGCCTGAAATACTCACCGAGTGCCTTGATGCTCTTGAAGAGTTCATCCAGAATGGCACACTTCCCACACTCATAAAAGCTGCTCTGGTGCATGTACAGTTCGATATGATTCGTCCCTTTCTTACGGGTAACAGGTATATTGGCAGGATGATGATACCATTTCTTCTCGGTATGGAGAGAGTGTTGAGCGACCCTGTCCTTTATTATAGTCTCTACTTAAAGACCCACCGAAAGACCTACTACGATCTGCTGCAAAAAGTCATGGTAGAGGGGGATTGGGAAAGCTGGATCCGGTTTTTCCTGACCGGCATTCTTGAGATGGCCGAACATGCTGCGGCCACTACGCAGTCCGTAGTAGAGCTTCTTGATACGGACCGCAGACGCCTGAAAGCCCTAGGACCATCAGCGGGCAGGGTTTTGCAGATTCATCGGCTTCTTACGAAGAGGCCGATTCTCTCGATTTCCAAAGCTGCTGAACTGACCGGCATGAAACCCGGCGATATAACCGACTCCATTCAGTCCCTTCAGCAGGCAAGAATGGTGCGTGAGTTTGCCGGAAACCGGCAGAGTCAGTTACTCATCTATGAAGAGTTGCTCAGAATTCTCAGCAAAGGTGCTGAATACTTTTGACGCCAGATACTGGATGCGGGAAACTGGGATACAGGATGCCTGAATACAGGACGATGCAGGGAATGGTTATCGATACTACCGGGGAGAGGCAATAATAGCGGGGGATGCAGGTGAAAAAACAGTACCGTTCTATCATCCTGACAGCATTGAAGTTTTTTTTCTGGCGTACGGAGGCAAAGGTCAGGTCTCGACACATGAGCATGGATAGCACTCTGGAAACACTCAGACAAACTGGAGGGTTTACTTCCGGATTGAATATCCATGTTATCCGCCCTTATCGGGTTATTGTCAACAGTATGAGACACTATGGCAGGCGCGGCACTCCCATCATTCCGTATTTTTATGCCGAACTCAGAAGAGAGCAAGAAGGTATTGTTCTTCATGGGACCCTCACCCTGACCTTTTCGGGCCGCTTCTTCCTTTTTCTTTTTCCTGTTGCCGTTACCGTACCGCTTCTGTGCTCCTGGTCGAAAGTAGATTTCCGCATTCTCGGTGCGGTGACATTATTTTTTTCCCTCTATATTCCCCTGTTGGCGGCAGTATTCATTATCGGTCAGCAGGATATCCGGCATATACTCTCAACCCTCGAAGCGAGGCTGCAATCGGAGCCTGACCATCCCCAAAGAGCGAAGAAGCGCAAAAGAAGGAAGTGAAGCAGGATCGACGGATTTCTCAAGGAGCATTCTTTCGTAATGAGAGGTAAACAAAAGGAAATCCTCCTGCCAGCTTCCATGCGAACTCCTGTGCCGGTTTATGTTTTACATTTCAATGATCTTTTTTCAAGAAGGCGCTGAATTTTAAATAATTGGATTTAAGTCAGGATTCTGATAAGATAAAGAGCTACTGCCGCGTCTTTTAAGGTAGCATAAAAAAGAAAAATGAAGATAATGGGTGTCTTGAGGAAATGAGTGTCTTGAAGGAAATGAAAGAAAGGGGGAAAATAATCATGAAGACGGCAAGGAGGACGGAAAGAATCAGGTTAACAGAGGGAAGGATGCTTTTGAAGGGTCTGGCTTTATGTATCGCAGGTTCAGTGTTCCTGAGCATTATCGGATTTCATGGTCTTAACAGGGCAGCAGCGGATACTCCCCTTGGTGAGGTGGCCATATACTGGCCGCAGGTTCAAGGGCTGATGAGCCTGAAGGAGCAGGATGCCTGTGCCAACTACCTCTCCAGGCATCTGGGGCCGACGATACAAAAGACCCTGTTTTCAGGGTCCAATCAGGAGACAGTCAATACTCTCAATAGCTGGATGCAGGCGCGGCTGGAAGATGGCAATCTGGATGTTCTTTTGATCATCGATCTTTGTCCGTCACGTGTTTATCAGGGAGAAATTGACGGATCGGTGGCTGAGCAGTGGATGGAGAGCGGCAACATGCTGATCTGGACAGGATCGGAGCCTTTTGGCGGCTCGGTCGGGACAGACGGGAAGGTGCAGGATTACCGTGCACAGGCCAATGGAGCAAACAACGTCCTTGATGTTTCCTTATCTGGCCTTTGCCGGGGTGGCGGTTTACAGGAGCCGACCACAGCGGTCCGGGATTACGGTGATCCCGATGGAGACTATGATATCAGTTCCTTTGTCGAGTACACGGCCAGTTATGCGCTCTGTTACGATCAATTGCTGATCAATGCGCTCTCTTCGGATTGGCACCACATGTCCTTCTGGCGGGTCGAGGAGATATTTGCCGAGAACAGCGAGAACTATCAGTCGGATAACATTATCCTTATGAATACTGCCGGTGGCAGGTATGGCCAGTTTTATTGCGTGCCCGGTTTCAATCGCGCCAGAATGGAAGTCATAACCCAGGTAATCAATAACTGGCTCGCTTTGCCCTGCCAAACCCTGGTGGTTCCCAGCAGTAAGTATGCGACCATTCAGTCTGCCATTGATGCTGCACGGCCAAGGGATACGGTCCTGGTCAAGGCCGGTACCTATTATGAGCAGCTTGTCATGAAAAGGGGAATAAAGCTGGTAAGTGATGCCGCAGGCAGCGGCGGCAGCCTTGTGGCAGGGCCGGGTTATGCGGATACCCTGTATGGTGAGGAATCGAAAAAAGTGCTGGCCAGGGCCGTTGCTACAGTGATTGACGGAACGGGCTTCCCTTCAGGAACCAGCGCTAGTCCGATGATCGATTTTCCCAAAGGCGCTACCGTGGGCACGCTGGTAGACGGTTTCACTATCACCCACATGCCAGCCGTGGATCATACTCTGCCAGGCCATGCGCATACCTTACAGATGCGGGGAGCTTCAGGCACGGTCATCAATTGTATCGTCAATGACAACGGAAGCAGCGGGATCGGAAGCCACGCCCTGTTTCATGGCGAGGATACCGGCACACCTTACGGTCAGCTCGATTTTCGCTACACCAATATCAAATATGACTCTCACCCGATTGTCATCAACAATGTAGTCTTTCGCAACGAGGGGAATAACCTGGGGAATAATCACTATGCCTATGCCATTTTTTACAATAACGAGTGCTTCGAGTCCATCTCGGTTGATGACCACGACTCACCCGGTATCGGCAACCAGCACGGAGCCCACGCCCTGATTGTCGGCAATCTGGTCTACAAAAGCGCCTGGGTCGGCATCGGCGGACGTGCGGGCGTGAAGCAGGGCCGCTTTGCGGTGAACAGGCCCACCCATCCAACGGTCAGAAAGAACCGGGTCTATGATTCGGGCCAAAACGATACCTCCGGCACCGGCGAGTGCGGAGCAGGTATCGGTGCGGATGATACGGGCGGTCTTGATCCCAAAACAGGGAGCATGGTCTATCATATCATCGAGGAAAATTACGTGAATGGCGCAGCCAATGCTGCCATAGGCTGCCGCTCGGAAGGTACGGACACCGGCTGGGGTTACGTCCGGATTGCCAACAATGAAGTGACTGGCGGCGGTCAGGGCGGGTACGGTGCCGGAATCGGGATCAATGGGGCACATGCTTCGGAAATCAGCACAAACCGCACCTACGCTAATCACGATGCCGGAATCGGCATCCGTAACGGCGGAACCTGCGGGAAGATCAGCGGCAATATCTCATATGCAAACGGCGCGGCAGGCATCGGCCTGATGCTGGGAGCTTCGGTAGCCGAGATCAGCAATAACGAACTGACTGACAACGGTACAGCCGGTATCGGTCATGAGGGTGATGGCCAAAGGGTGTCTGTAGGACTTGAATATGGAAACAAGATCTGCCGCAACGGTGCTGCCGGCATCGGCATTACAGCTTCCACCGTGACCGAGATACGCAATAACTCGATCGAATGGAACGGCTGCCCCGGCATTTCGGTAATTGCCGGATCGAATGCAGGTCTGATCATTGCCAATACCCTGGATCACAACGGCACGAACTGCACAGCAGGATTGGCGGTACTGAGCGGCTCTTGTGCCACCATCAAAAACACTGCGATCAGTTCCAGCGGCACGGTAGGCATCAGCATCTTTGATCCCGGAACATCGGTGTCGCTGGAAAACTGCACTATCAATGACAGCGGCCAGTGCGCCTTTGGACCCAACCTGACAGTACAGGAAGGAGCATCGGCCACCGTGACCGGCTGCACACTGAACTCCAACACCGGCTCTCCCAATATCACGGTGAGCGGCAATGGCACCGCCTTGATCATGTCCGGCTGTACAGCCAAAAGGAGTACCAAGCCAGGGCTGGTCACGACGCTCGGGGCAAAGATCACCATCGAAGATACCGTTTTTGACGATAACGGAAAAGATGCCACAGCCGGTGTATTGATCGACGGCTGCGAGGTGATTCTCAAGGGCGTCACCATCCGCAAAAGCGCCCACCACGGCCTGATAATCAGTAATTGCACCGGAAAGATCGAGCGGTGCGAATTTTACCAGAATGCCTATGCAGGCGGAGGCCAGATAGTCGTCAATCACTGTGCCCTCGATATCATCCGTAACCTTTTATACGATCCTGCCGGGTTTTACAATCAAATCAGGCTTGCCGGCGAATCGGCCTGCCGCATCTATCATAATACCATCGTCGGAAATGCAACGGGAGGAGCAGGTCCGGTTAACAGGGGACCTGGAGACGGACTGTTCGTCGATGCAACCAGTACCGCAGATGTGCGAAACAATATCTTCGCTTATCTGCCCAGGGGAATCAGTCAAGAGACCGCCTCTGCCAATCAGAGCGGTCTGGAGAGTCAAGGGAGCCTGGGAGAATTCGCAGTTGAGGCCCGCGTGACAGCTTCAACCAACTGCTTCTATTTTCTCTTTGATGGAGGAGCCATCGGCAAGGGAGCGATTGTGCAAAACCCGGGTCTGACCGAAGGCTATTACCTACAGGCCGGATCTGTCTGTATCGATGCTGCCGAGCTCATTCCCGGCGTGAATGACACTTTTATCGGCCAGGGGCCGGATATCGGAGCCAGGGAGGGGACGGGACCATGCAGCGACCTCGTTCTGGAATTGCCTTCGGCCCTTACCGTGGAGGATCTTGCCTTCAGCCTGACCCTGAGCGCCTCTGCATCTTCCGGGAGCCGTCTGAGCTTCGGTATCGAAAATGCGCCCGAAGGGGCGACCCTCATCGACCATGGAAATAATACGGCCACCTTCTCCTGGATACGCACGGAGGATCAGATCGGTCTTTACCAGCCGACCTTTACCGTGACCAGTGGAGAATGTACTGTCGAAGGTACCCTGGAAATTACGGCCAAGAGCCCCAACCATCCGCCGAGCCTCTCCGCTATTGGAAATAAAACAGTATCTGCAGGCCAGCAGTTGAAGTTTCAGGTCGCTGCCAAAGATGTGGATAAAGGCGATACCCTGAGCTATTTCATCTCCGGAAAACCTCAAGGTGCAAACTTCGATCCTTCGAGCCGTTTCTTTACCTGGACACCCTCTGACCTCGATCAGGGAGTCTATGCCGTAACCTTCACTGTAAAGGACAATAGAGGAGGTACGGCATCAGAGACGATCACCATAACCGTACAAAGGCAATCTCAAAAAATGCACCTGTACTCAGTCAGTTATCCCGCACTCCCCCCTGGTAGTGGAGGATGGTCAACCGGCAGCAGCACAGGCAGCAGCTATGGAGCAGGTAATGGAATACGATATACCCCGTCTTATGGTTACAGCTACATGCCCCTGTGGAACAGCAGTTATCTGCCCTCGTTGAGCAGCAGCTCCAATTCTTCTTCATCCGGCTATGGTCAGTATTCTTCGCCTGGTTATTTACTCTATCCTTCTGGTTACTCACTCAATCCTTCCTATAGTTCCAGCCCTGCTTTCTTGGTCGGGTATGGCAGCGGATCTTCTCTACTCTTCAGCTATGGTAGCTTTTATCCAGGGACTTAGTGGTCCTTTCGCCAACAAAACACGCCAATAGAGGCGGCTACAGGATGCCGCCTCTATGATCTGCCGCTTAACTGATTGCGGCGCACTGAGAGAAAGGACCTCTGAGTGGTCCTTTCTCTCAGTGTATAATGCATTCACTCAGTGGCTACTTGTAGAGGATCACCCCTGCGGTACAAGGAATCCCCCCGCGTCGTTCTCAATCCTGCTACCTCATATTACCATCTACTGTCATTCGTTCGAAATAATAATGACATCCTGTTGACTATTGGATATGAGAGATCTTATTTCACATATTTAACTAATTTAAGGATTAAATAAACAAAGAATTAAGTCATAAGTCCTATGATATATGAATAATTTTGCATACCATGATGATATCCTGGCAGGATTATTAATATTGCTGTAATTTCCATGGGATATATACTTGTAAAAAGCAGGTCAGCTTTTCATTCTCGGTCCACCCATGCTCGATTTTCGTGATCCGGATGGAGAGGAACTCTACTATTCATGCAACATCGGATCAATGGCCATGGATACGGATGAGAAGGGTAATCAAAGAGCTTATTGGACCTTTCAGACGAATTTCCCAGGTCTGTATTGGGTAGAAATAACCGCTTTCGACCAGCGCGGCGGTTGGGCAACATCCAGGTTCCCAGTGGATGTCCAACCCTGGTGGTCGTATTAACTCTTGAACCCCTAACAATTAAGATGGTGGGGCTTTTGCCTCACCATCTTATTGCGGGCGGAGTGAGAAAACCCTGCCCCTTTCATGAGATGAGGAGGTGAGAGAACCAACGGTTATCACCTTACTTTTGAGGCGTCTTATCTTCATGGTACACACCAATTGCCCAGATGACACAATACTGGCTTTCCCTTTCCTGATACAAACACCTTCGGCCATTGTGGCCCTTTGTTCTTTCGCCCGCTGATCCAAAAACCGGGTGTTCCGCTCCGATTATTGTACACCTGCAAAATCCATTGATGTATAACCAGCGATCAGTGGTCTCAGAAACCCACGCAATCTGTGTAGCCTGGAGACAGTGCCATTCTAAAGAAGTTGACATTTATTGGTTATTTGGTTATATTTCCAATAAGGAAATAACCGGTGGGTAAAAAAAGCATAACAGTGAGTATATGAACGCATTATTACTTTATAGCAGTTTTACTTTATCATTAAACACATTACTTAAATCAAGAAGGGAGGTTTCAAGATGAACAGGAAGAGATTTTCCGGTAGTTTCTTTAAAGCCTGTGTGTTGGTTAGTACAGTTACCCTGTTTCTGGGATTTTCATCTATCGCCAGGGCGGCGTCTCAATGGACTGCGCTGCCCCCATACAATACACTCTGGCCATTATGGTCCCCTGTCTTGTCGCCGGTTGATTCATCCCACGGGGTTACCCACTCCGATCGTAACATCGTTGACCCCTGCTACGAGACTGGCTGTACAACCCGGCCTGACCTGGGACCCGTTTGCACCATATCCGTACCTGCTTTACTGTACTCCCAGTGGGGCTGGCCTATTATGATCCTTACTGGCAGAATGTGAATTTCTGGCCGCCAGCTTATTTAAAAAATGCTATCGGACTTCCCTTACCCCTGACTCTGCCGTCATCCTATCAACTCTTGCCGCCGCAAAATCCTAGTTTCCTCCTGGCTACGGTACCTCTGGCTAATACTGCCGCTCAGACTTTTCTCCTGACTCTTGGGATAATTCCTCCAGCATCCTATTTGACTGCAAGTGCACTTATCTGAGAACAGTCAGGATGCAGTGAGCAGTATTGCCAGTTAGCCGCAGATAAGGGAAAGGTGTTGACAATTGTTGGCTATTTGGTTATTTTTACCATAAGGGAAGTTAGTGAGAAGCGAGTATGGAAGGGCTTGGCATTATAACCGCTTAAGACACAAAAGGCACAGAGGCTACTATTCCTTGATGGCAGGAAGATTTTCCTCTGTGCTCTTTTGTGTCTATAATGCTTTTTGCCTTTCATGTTATCATTTTTTTATTTTTTGCGAGGCATAATATTAAGGAAAGGGCATGATAAAATACTTTGCCGACTGGATCACCTATAATCTTCTTTCGCTGAGCCCGAAAGGGCTGCTCGCTGAAGCGGTAAACTTCTTTACCTATGAAACGGTCAAGATATTTTTTCTCCTTATGGTCATTATCTTCGTGGTTTCTTTTATCAGGTCGTTTTTGCCCCCAGAAAAGATCAGGAAAATCCTGTCCGCCAAAAGGAAGCACTATGGCAATGCACTGGCAGCCCTTCTCGGTATTATTACGCCTTTTTGCTCGTGCAGCGCCATTCCGCTCTTTTTAGGATTTGTCGAGGCAGGAGTCCCCCTGGGTGTGACCTTCTCCTTTCTCGTATCATCGCCGATGATTAACGAAGTGGCCCTGGTTATGCTTTTGGGATTATTCGGATGGAGAATCGCCTTGATCTATACCCTCAGCGGGCTGGGTATTGCCATCATTTCGGGAATCGTTATTGGCCGTCTCAAGGTCGAAAGTCTGGTCGAAGATTTTGTTTATAAAAGCAAGGCCGGTAAGGCTGCAGATCCACTGAAGATGAGTTTGGCCGAGAGGGTAAACTATGCGACCACTTATACTTTTGACATTATAAAGCAGATCTGGCCCCATGTGGTTATCGGCATCGGCATTGGAGCCTGGATACATGGCTACGTGCCTACTGACTTTCTCGCCAGGTATGCTGGGAGAAGCACCTGGTATGCTGTCCCCCTGGCCACCTTGCTCGGTATCCCGCTCTACTCGAATGCTGCCGGTATTATCCCGCTTATCAGTGTCTTGACCGAAAAGGGTGTCAGTATGGGAACCAGTCTGGCCTTTATGATGGCTGTGGTAGGATTGTCATTGCCCGCATTTATGATCCTGCGGAAGGTAATGAAGGTAAAACTGCTCGTTATCTTTGCCAGCATTGTTGGAATAGGTATTATGTTTACGGGCTATTTATTTAACCTGATTCTCTGAGATAAGAAAAACTGTATGATCCCAAGGAGGTCTTTTACGTGGATGCCAGAACCAAAGCCCGATGTGAAGCCAGAGCCAGGGTTATCAAGGCGCTCGGCCATCCGACACGCCTGTTTATCGTGGATGAGCTATCGCGGGGTGAAAAATGTGTATGCGTGCTTACTGAAAAGATCGGTGCGGATATGTCCACCGTATCCAAACACCTGGCTGTCCTGAAAAGCGCCGGCTTGGTTCAGGACAAAAAAACCGGCACCCAGGTCTATTACCGGCTGAGGACGCCCTGCATCATAAAATTCCTCGACTGCGTGGAATCGGTTATTGAATCTGCTGCCAGGGAACAACTGGATCTGTTGGAATGCAAAACAGACTGATTCGAAAAAAATTAATTCGATATAAGCTGGTTTGATGGAAACTGATAGATTTGATCAAGGCAGAGATGGCGAATTTTTTCCATAAGCAAGGTGCAGAGGGAGGCAAGAGATGAGTATGAAAAAGATCCAGATCCTGGGCACAGGCTGCCCAAAATGCAAAAAACTGGCCGAGAGCGCGGAATCTGCTGCCAAAGAGCTTGGCCTGGAGTACGAGCTTGAAAAGGTCACCGACATTACGGCCATTATGGGCTTTGGAGTAATGATGACTCCTGCCCTGGCCGTTGACGGAGAGGTCAAGGTCACAGGCCGCGTGCCCTCAGTGGCCGAACTGAAAAAAATGCTGGCTTAAAGGGAGACTCTCAGAACCGGCTGCTTTCATAATTGAGAGGACCGTTTTCATAACAAAGGGGAAGGAAGTAGCGATGTTAGAAATTACCCGAAAGGTACTAACCTTAGAGTCACAAGAAGTCATGGAACTGGAGCGGATCATAACCGATGAAGACAAAGAGGATGCTTATTTGTTTCTTAAAAAGTGTATCTATCGGAAACTTCATTCATCCCAGGAAAACAAGTTGAAGTCTCATCTGGATGGGGAGAAGGACCCGCAAGGTTCATTCTCGGCCAGGCAGGAAGTGGATCGGCAAGAGTAATAAAGAAAACGTTCACCGTAGTCAATTGCCATGGTAGTCAATTGTCACCGTAGTCAGTTGTCTATGCAGGCATTCAGCTATCTATGCAGGCATAAGGAATAAGAGCCTGACCTGTATAAGCTGTTTAAGAGTATAAGGAGGATATACTATTTATGTCTAATGATAGTGACTCTTGTTCTTGTAGTTGTGCACCGAAATTGATTTTCGCTTGTTCAGGATCTTCAGATACCGGAGAAATTACCGACCGTGCAGCCCGCAGGCTCACGAAGGAGGGAGCGGGCAGGATGTTCTGTCTCGCCGGGATAGGGGGCCGCGTCAGCGGAATTGTGGCTTCAACTGAGGCTGCTTCCAGGATACTGGTTATTGATGGTTGCCCCCTGAATTGTGCCAGAAAAACTCTCGAACAGGCTGGTTTCAATGCCTTCGAGCACCTGGGCCTGGCTGACCTGGGGCTTGAAAAAGGCAAGTCGCCTGTTTCTGATGAGCGGATTGATAAAGTGGCCGCAAAGGGACGGACCTTTCTGAATGATTAGTCAGAATAGGAGAAAACCGAGTATGAAACCAAAGTCGAACATAAAGCTAAAAATGATCATCCCCATTGGCATCCTGGTCCTGGTTTTTGGAAGCCCAAGCTGGCTTATGGCGCAAGGATCATCCTCCCAGGGCCAGGGCAGGGCGGCTAAGCCGGGTCCTGCTGTAGTAAGTGAGCAGGCTGCAACGAAAGGCCGGGGCGAGGCATCGAAAGTGCAAGAGTCTGCCTCGAAAGAGCAGGCTGAGACATCGAAAGGGCAGGGTAGCGATTCAGGAAAAGCAGCAGATCAGTTATCTCACAAGGTCATAGCCTACTACTTCCATGGGAAATTCCGGTGCGTATCCTGCCGGAAGATCGAGTCTTACACGCATGAGGCGATTCAGGGGCAGGGTGGCTTTGCCGGTCCTCTCAAAAGCGGCCGTCTCGAGTGGCGGGTAATCGATGTGGAAGAGCCGGTCAATGAACACTTCGTCAAGGATTTTCAGCTTTATACCAAATCCGTTGTAATCGTCGATGTCCTCGATGGAAAGCAAAAACGGTGGAAGAACCTGGCCAGGGTCTGGGAGCTTCTCTATGATAAAGACACCTTTATCAATTATGTTCGCGACGAAATCAACGCTTACCTGGCAGGGGAAACCTGATGGGGGAATTTCTCTTTGGGGCAGGCTCGGCGCTGTGGCTTGGCATTCTGACCTCAATCAGTCCGTGCCCCCTGGCCGCGAATATTGCTGCTATTTCTTTCATCGGCAATCGGCTTGGCAGTACCCGCCAGGTGATGTGGTCCGGCTTTCTATATACCCTCGGTAGGATGATCGCCTACCTTGCCCTGGGAATTCTCACGGTGGCAGGCATCATGTCCATTCCGGGGGTATCGAATTTCCTGCAGCAGTATATGAACAAGCTGCTGGGGCCGCTCTTGATCATCGTTGGGGCAGTTCTTCTTGAATTGATCCGGATCAACATCTCCGGATGGTCAGCATCCGGAGATGGAAAAGTGCAAAAAGCTGCCGAGAGGGGCGGTATCTGGGGTGCAGGATTGCTTGGCATTCTCTTTGCTCTTTCTTTTTGCCCTATTTCGGCTGCCCTCTTCTTCGGAAGTCTCATTCCTCTATCGGTGAGGCATAAATCGATTCTGATGCTGCCTTCGCTCTACGGGCTTGGAACTGGCCTGCCAGTCATGGCATTTGCTATTCTCATCGCTCTGGGCACCCGGGCCGTAGGCAGAGCATTCAATATGCTGACCAGGATCGAGTGGTGGGCACGGCGAATCACCGGCGTTATCTTCATTGCAGTAGGAATCTACTACTCCCTCATATACATTTTCGGTGTGTTATAGAATTACACCAATCCCGCCTTTTTAGGCTAATCCCTCCTTTATCAGTATTTGTCCCACAGTATTAGTCTTCGTCTTACAGTATCAGTCTTCGTCTTACGGTATCAGTCTTCGTCCTATGGTATCAGTCTTCATCCTATGTGATGACGTTGTCAGTCTTTGCCCTATGACGTGTCAGTCCTCATTACTGATACATGTGAGTAGCTCTGGATTGAAATTGAGCAGGAGTAACGAAGAGTCCATGACCTTGTGCCGATCGGGAAATTAGGATTATCCCCCTGGCGGGACTGGCGGATCACCTCATCAAAAGTTATGAACTTCCTTAAGGATCGGAAAAAGGAGGGGTTGACACATGAAAGGAACGAGGCGGTTAAGCATAAAGGCTGTTTTAAGTATGAGTTTTGCTTCGATGGCTCTTTTAGTAGTAGTAATTGGCATGACTGGGTATATGAGTATACGAAGAACAGGTTTGGCAACGGATTTCATTATCCACGACCGGCTGCCTCATCTGAAGGCAGGGTTTCGTTTGGACAGCCTGCAAAGAGCCATGAGAATGAACCTCTTGGAAATGGCAGCGGTCGGAACCGGGGCGGAAGAATTCGAAACGTATAAAAAAGCATACCAAACAAAAGCCAATGAGTTTCAGCAGTTAGCCAACGCCTTACTCAAAGGTGATGCGAAGATGGGCATCAGGCCGTACAAAAAGGGCAGTGAGGCTGAAGTTGCCGCAGCCGAGGTACGGAACAAATTTGCGGCGTTTCAGGCTCAAGGTGGAAAATTGATAATCCAAAAGAAGCAAGTGATAGCCCATGTAGCTGCCGGGAGGATGGATGAGACCAAAACGGTGGTTGATGGAATCCTTGCATCATTGGTCAGGGGTGAGTTCGACCGTGCGGGCAAGGATCTTGAAGAGGCAGTGAGTAAAGTGAACAGCCAATCTGAGGCGCAGATGCAAGAGACGATAAGTATGGCAGGCGCTGCTCAGGCTTCTTCAAGTTTGATTTTTATGGCAACCATTATACTTGGTGTGATCATTTCAGTAATGCTTGGCGTCCTGATTACAAGGACTATTACCCAACCCCTGCGAAAGGTAAGCGACTACCTGAACTGGGAAACCAGAATGGACCGCGAATCCGGACTGGACTGGGAAATCAAAGACGATATTCCCGAGAGAATGATGGAAGGATAAGATACACATATTATACCTTGCACATTTTGGCTTTCCACGCCATTCGATCTCGCTCTGCTGGGGATTATCTGAAGAGGATCTGGTTTTTGGGATATCTCCCTTTTCTATCTTCTCAGTGGTCCTATCGCTCAGTGAATGCCGCGGGAATCACCCGTCCACTGAGGTAATCCAAAGCCCTCTCCCCTGAAACCCTCTCTCCATAGGGGCGAGAGAGCTAAAACAGCACCGCCCCCCTGCGTTTGGCTGTTATCTCATACGCTGAGCGAAAGGACAACTAAGGGAGTATCCAGGAATTCATATACCCCAAGATCAGGGAATGTCTTCAATTTCTCCCTCTTATAATGGAGGGAGGGGGGGACTTTTGATATAGCCGGGAAAATTATTCCGTGGGAAGTCCCTAAGTACACTGGTTTGTTGTTGTCCAGGTGTTTGTTACTTACCATTTTTATCTCGCGAGCCTACCATTAAGCGCAGGGGTCACTCCAGTTACTCTGTGAGGTACTCCTGCGCTTTCAACTAATTATATAAGTACAAGCATATTGGGATCATATCTTCATATGTCATTTAAACTCTCATTGGTAAACGGAGTGGGAAGCTCGGCTACAGGATTCACTACCGGACATTTTTAATATTCGTCTTCGTTGAAATGACGGTTGGACTTTTTCCTAAAAATGTCCGGTAGTGAGGAATTAACGAGGGGCTATTAAAGAAATAAGTTAATCGAGATATACACAGCTTCCATCATCTAGGGTAGCATCAGGGTTATAGTTTGTGGCAGCCGGGTCCATGCAGCCAGCTATAGAGGGAGGAGGCAGAGGATAGGTGCAGCTTCCATCATCTAGGGTAGCATCAGGGTTATAGTTTGTGGCAGCCGGGTCCATACAGCCAGCTATAGAGGGAGGAGGCAGAGGATAGGTGCAGCTTCCATCATCTAGGGTAGCATCAGGATTATAGTTTGTGGCAGCCGGGTCCATACAGCCAGCTATAGAGGGAGGAGGCAGAGGATAGGTGCAGCTTCCATCATCTAGGGTAGCATCAGGGTTATAGTTTGTGGCAGCCGGGTCCATACACCCTGTTTCTTCAGGTTGAGATAAACAAGAAGGTAGTTCTAAGTACTTCCACAACAGGCATAGTCCATCTGCCTCAGTAACTTCGCCGTCCTTATTTACATCAACACATTCATTACAGGAATCTGAGCCTTGAATACAATTAAAGACAGAAAGGGCATCCTGAGGGGAAATCACTCCATCTCCATTGATATCCCCATTGCAATCCTGGATGCAGAGGCATGCGCCGGAACTGGATAATCCTTCGATATCGTCCGCTAAGTCTATCAGATTTAAGGGATAACACTCTCCGACGGCTCCACCCACTACCTTAAAGTTGATCCAACCCACATAGCCATTACTGTCTTGAGGAATACCACTCCCGACATCGAAGCCTCCTATTGTTAATTTGCCCGGGGTAGGGAGAGAACAGGCAAAATAACTGAAAGATTCTACCAGTTCACCATTTGTAAAATCAGAATACTCTAACACACTTGGATCATAGGTTACTTTAATGCCAATTGCCAGTAATGGATTAGGCGCTTTTTGAATTCTAATAGGAATCGAAACTACTTTCTGACCGGGATTTATCTCGATCCCTTCAATATCCAGTTCTCCTGAATCCAGGTCTGTACACCCTTCAGGGTGATAAGCAGTTAAGGTTGGAGCTGATATAGATGTATTATCAGGTGGAGACGCTGAAGTGTCTTTAGGTGGAGACACTGACATAGGTTGAGGAGATACTAATACAGGTTGAGCAACTAGATCTTGAGCTAGCGTACAAGGAGAATTCCAGAGCAAACAACCGATACATATTAGAGGGATTAATAAATTGTAAAAGTAACATAATAATTTAGTGCTAAATTTACTACTCATAAAACCTACTCCTTATGCATATTATTAAATCATGTCATTTAGCCTATGCTGAATTTCCCGTCATTCCAAGCGAAGTGAGGAATTCTAATATTACTTTTAGGCGATATTATTTTAAATCGATATTACTTTTAAGCGGTTCAAAATTCCTCAGCATAAAAACTCTTCGAAATGACATTGTTACTAAGGAAAACTTCTCAAATAGCCATACCAAAATAAAACGTTGAACTTTGTTTAAGCTATAATTTACCTCCTTTCTCCTGTTACTGGTTCTCTCATGTCTCATTTCAGTGTTTTGTCATATTAAGGTAATTGCTTGAATTATCCATCATCCCAATCGAAGCGAGAAATCTTTGACTGGATAAAACATCTTTAACCGGATGAAACCAAGAATTCCGGTCAGATAATGAGACAAGAACAAGATTCCCCAGAGCGAAGCTCCTTGGAATGACGTCAGTGACATTGTACAGACATGAGTGTACCGACTTCGAAGACAGCAATTCTGGTCTTAGTATATTGATTATAAGAACAATTGCCCGCTATCGTTTGGGGTATTAGGCACTTTCAGCTATTCCACAACCTCCTTTAAAGACAGGAACTTTAACCTTAACATATTGATATAACAAAGATTTCTTATATTGACTTGACAATGGTAAATGAGCTTGTAACCCTACGCCTTTAAAATTGTCATATTCCATTGATTTGTTGTAAGCTATATATAGTCTCTAGAGGTAATGGTACGAAGGTCTAAGAACCAGTCTATCTGAGGGAGCCTACCACCATTGACTTCGATTCCACAGCGACCAAAATTTTTAGCACGGCTTCCCAGCCCGAATGATCGCAAGGAAAAAATTTAAAATTATTTTCCTCGGTGCGGAAGCTCGGATACTTGCTTTGAAGGTGTCTTATGCGAGGCGAGCGGCCTTCTGGAGGTCTCGTTGGAGTATTAAGTTATCGCTTTTAATTTAAATATTAACAAATGTAATGTATATATGTCAATATAAAAATCAATATTTTTAAATATTAATTATAATTAGTTTAATATACTAATAATAATAGTATATTTAAAATATTTTAGTATCTTTCCCTTGGTGGGGGGGGTAA
>JBFMGO010000048.1:0-37068 GCA_040752695.1 bacterium | reverse complement strand
ATTCACCGTTTCGATGAGAGATCTTTTCCTGAGGAATATTTTATCTATAAGGGGAATGAGTTTATTTTTCATGTTTTTCTTAATTTTCGTAATGAGTTCAATCCCTCTTTGAATAAGGGTTTCAAAAGAGAGTCAACAGTCACTTGAAAAATGGCTCGAAAAGAGAGCCTGAATGGGTTTTTCCCCAACGCCCTGAAAAAATAGATTGTAAGAAGCTCCTATTCCTGATATCCCGATTGAGCTATAATGGACGACTATAACAGCCGGACTTTTCAGCCTAAATAATCCAGCAGATTGGTATTCAGTATCTTCCCCAGAGTGGCCAGGCTGATGGAGTGATTATTGCTTTTGGTGATGAATTCAATGGATTTTTCAACCAGATCGGCATCCTCTCGCTGGCTTAAGGACGTTTCGGTCAGTTCTTTCAGCTTGTTTAACGTTTCCTGGGTTCGATCGAAGCGCTGCATTTTGGCTCCGATATTCCCCTGCCACTGCGTAACCTGACTAAGGGCCTCATCGATTTCACCAAAGGCGGCTTCAATAGCCTCAACATCGTTGTTCTCGAGGCTGGTTTTCAATTGGTCTACCACTGTGAAGAGATTTTTCCCTTCTTCACCTCCAGTAAAAACATCTTTGCTGGTATTGATCTGGACTTCCTTTTCATCTCCGATTCTGATCCGCATGAGAAATTCCGGTGGATTATCCGGCGAAGGGTCATTCATCACCGTATCCGGGTCAAAGGGGGGCGTATCCATGCTCTCGGGAGCAAAAAGATATCTGCCTTCGTGTTTGGTATTGGCCAGATCCAGTAGATCCTGGTAGATTCCTTCAACCTCAGTGGCTGATACGGCCCTGGTTTCCTCATTAGCCGTACTGTCCACCTGAGTCATGGCCAGTTCCCTGCAGCGGAGCAGCGATTTGCTCACGGTATCGAGGGTATCGTTGGTGGCCTGACACCACTTTTGCCCGAAGTCGATGTTCTCCGAATATTGGCCGATGTTTGAAAGGATGGTCCGGTAATTCAAAACCTGATGCATTCCTTCCGGGTCATCGGAAGGTCTGTTGATTTGTTTCCCTGTGGAGAGCACCTCCTGAAGCTGGTAAAGCTCTTTGGTGGATTGCTGGATTCTCTCCTGAGCGTGGTCAAACTGGGTTTTATTTAATATATACATAGCGTTTCATCCTGCACGTATCTTATATCATAAATTATTTCCGATTATATATAGTATATAGTAGCCATCACATTCCTTTTTTGTCATTCCCGCGAAAGCGGGAATCCAGAAGCCCTGGTACTACTGGATTCCCGCTTTCGCGGGAATGACGGAATTGGATGCTTTTTATTAGGTATGTTGCTTTTATAAATATGAGCGATTACTTCATATCATTCTCATGCCAGCTTATGCCTTATACGGAGGCCAGCTTATGCCTTATACGCAGGCCAACTTATGCCTTATGCTTTATGTCTTATGCCAATTTAGGCAAGCATGTCTTACGCGGAAATGTTCAACAGTGTAGTCATCATCTCATCCGCAGTGGAAACGATTTTAGCTGAAGCGTTATAGGTTTGTTGAAACTTGATCAGATTGGCCAGTTGTTCATCCATGGCTACATCCGAAATCACGCTCCGCCTGTCTTTCAGGTTATTCAGGATAGCTTGCTGGCGGTCTTTATTGGTGCTCGCGCCTTGCGTATCACGGCCTATGGTCCTGTTGAAATTGGCGTAGTAGTCACTGGCCTTAAGGATCTGACCGCCGTCTTCGATTATCTGATTCATTTGCAGATCCAGCATCTTGAGGGCATTCTCATTATCCGGCACATCAGCCGAAGAGGAGGCTGCGATAAGGTCGAGGTTGCTTTCCAGCTCTGGATTGAGGGCCAGATTACGAGCCGCATCCTGCACGGAATCAGGAGGATTGAAGAAATTGATGTCTGTGGAACCATCCAATCCGTAGCCGGTCAAATGTTGTTCGTTTACTTTTTCGCTTAAGGTAGAGGCAAGTTTGTCCAGTTTTTCCAGGTACCCGGGGATGGTCTTATTGCTCAGTTCCAAAAGCCCCTGCACTTTTCCGCTATTGATCTGGTCGGTGACATCGAACAGGGTGCCGTCAGAAAATTCCATTTGCACAATGGCTTGCCCCTGATCATCAGTGGATGAGGACAGGCTGAATGCATGAGTGCCTTCGACCAGAGTATGGCCGTTCAGCGATACCATAACCTGTCCATTTCTATCCTGCCAGTAGTTGACATTAACCTGCTGACTCAATCCCTGGACCACTCTATCCAATTCATCTTTATATTCATCTACCTTCCCGCCGATGGCATCACCCATCTGGCGGTTGATTTCAGCAATCTGGCTGAGGGCCTCGTTAATTTCATCCATGGTCGTGCTTATTTCTTCATTGACATCAGCCATGACTTTCTGAAGATCCTCGGCTCTGGATGAAAAGGATTCAGATAGCTGAGCACCCATGGCAACGACTTCCTGCCGTTCTCCATAGCCGTTCGGATTCGTAGACAGCTTTTGCCAGGCGTTCCAGAATGCATCGAGATCGCTGCTCAGTCCTGTCTGCCCGGACTCGTTGAAGATGTCTTCGATGCGGCCCATATATTCTTTTGTGGTCTGCCAATAGCCCGTCTTTCCTTCCTGAATGGAGATTTGCCGGGCAAGTTCTTCATCATAAACTCTTTTAATCTCAGATACTTCTACCCCATTAAAAAAATAAGGTGATCCCCCGGTCACCTCTTTTGGACCCAGGACCACCTCTTTCTGGCTATAGCCAGGCGTATCCACATTGGCGATGTTTTGTGCTGTCACCTCAATACCGGTCTTGGAGGCCCGAAGACCCGAAAGGCCGATATTCAGGATACTACTGATATCAGACATGACGAAACCCCCTTAGTTTACCCGCGTTGGGGTAATTCTAAGGATTGATGATGTCCGCCGGACTAATGATGTCTGCTCATTTTTCTCCGGTCTGCCATAGATTATACATCAGATTCTCCCGTATCATAGCCCTGGCCACGTTGTCACTGTCTACCTGATATTTCCCGCTTTCTAAATCCTGCTTAATCGAATCCACTCGATCCTGTCTGATATCAGGGATATTTTCTATCATGGACTTAATGCGTTGAACCTGCGACCCTTGTGACGAGATATTAACTATGTCTCCAGATCCATTCGTTTGTTCCCCCTTTTGAGCCTGTGCCGCATTTCTCTCCCGCTCGCTTTTCCGTATCCGGTCTCCGCTGTGCGCCTTGTTCAGATCGATGATGGTATTGTTGTTGATAGTGGTGTCGTTTCCGTCAATTTTCATGTTGATCCTTCCTTCCATAAAGGGGTTTGTTCTAATAATCTTTTCGGGCACGGGAGAAAAAAACTTCGGTTTTATTTCTGGAACAAAATACCATGAAAGGTCGAAAGCTGAATTTTATGAGAAATTCATGTAAAGATGCAAAATACGCCGAAGTCTGGAAGGTTTTTAAATCCGGACCGGGGGATTGAACACTGACTGCGGAAATCACCCGGCCAGTTGGCCTCCGTCCAATTGACTTGGTTGACTTTTTCCATTTCGTAAGCTGAAGATCTGAGCAGAATCAAGGGGAAGCGAGAAATCTGAAAGCCTTTTAAAAATGTGACGTTTTTTACTGTCTTTCCTTCCATTCCTCTCTTGACGTAAATAAGTTATACTTTGTATAATTATATTATGTTGAAAATCAGGTACATAATAAATTTTATGATAGGAATAGTAATCTTTTCGGCCACATGGGGCTTTTTGACTTTGCCTGGCCGTCCTGCTTTGTCTATCTGTTCGGCTCTGGCCGCAAAGCTGGAAGTCGGCACATTAGGGTACGCTTACACTTCTATCCAGGCAGCGATTGACCAGGCAGTGAGCGGGCAGGATGAGGTGCTGGTCTATCCGGGCATTTACAGGGAGCGGATTAGCTTCAAGGGCAGGAACATCACTGTCCGGTCAGCCATGGGAGCCGATCTTACCATTATTGATGGATATTCCGATGGTGGATCATCCGACATCGATGGGACTTCCGATAGCGGATCTTACAGAGAGAGCGTGGTGACGTTTAATCAGGGCGAGGGCGCAGATGCGGTACTGGATGGGTTTACTATTCAGAATGGATATGCTTCGTATGGCTATGGGCATACCCTGTCTGGTGGCGGAATTTTGTGCTACTACTCCTCCCCAACGATTGTCCATTGTATTATCCGTGGTAACAAGGCCCAGAGCAGAGGTGGCGGAATCTCTATCTATGGTTCCTCACCTGTAATTACTTCCTGCATTATCAGCAATAATAGTGCCTGGGGAGGAGGAGGAATCTTTGCCCTTAATTCCTCCGCTGCAATTACTTCCTGCATTATCAGCAATAACAGTGCTGACGGAGGCGGCGGTGGAATATATGGAGAGTATCTATCCTCGGTGATAACCAATTGCCTTATCATTGATAATACAGCCGGTTACAATGCCAGCGGCTTATGGATCGGCCATGGATCTGCCACTGTCTTAATCAATTGTACCATAAGTGGTAATACAGCCGACTATAATGGCAGCGGGCTTTACTGCTCTGACGCTTCAGTCAAGGTCATCAATTGCATCCTCTGGGGTGATACGGACAACTTTGGTCCCCATGAAGTCATGGTCATCGAAAATGGGTCTGCAACCGTCACCTGCTCTGATGTTCAGCAAGATTCAGGCACATATCCGGGAACGGGCAATATTAATACCGACCCATTGTTTGTACAGCCTGTGCAACAGGCCTATGAACAGGGAACCTATAAGATGGGTACCTATTACCTCATGCCCGGATCGCCTTGCATCGACCAGGGGACAGTCACTGATGCGCCCTCACAGGACCAGGAAGGAATCGCCCGACCGCAGGGAGCGGGGATTGACATTGGGGCCTATGAGTGCAGCGATCTTACCTCCTGCGTGCCGAGGGCCATTTTCACAACCGATCAGACGGCAGGGTTTTTTCCCCTGACCATTGCTTTCGATGCATCCCCTTCCGGCGGCAGCCGGTTTCGAGGGGCCGGTTTTTTGTGGGATTTTGGGGATGGCACGACCGGTAGCGGTGTGACAGTATTCCACACCTATTCCCATTGCGGCATTTACGATGTGAGCCTGACCATCACCACGGAATGCGGAACCAGCCGGTTGAGCCTCCATAATGTTATAAGAGTCAAATCACCTCAGGTGACCAGGGAGGTAGGAAAATCAGGGTATACTCATACCTCCATTCAAGAGGCGATTGACCAGGCACATTACGGAGAAATAATCCTGGTCCATGATGGAATCTATACCGAAAACATTTATCTTACGGATAAGGCCATCACCCTTTGCTCGGAGAATGGTGCGGATGCAGCTATTATCGATGGAAATGCCCTGGGGATCGTAGTGAAATTTGACCATTCCGAGGGCCGGGATTCGGTGCTGGATGGATTCACTATCCGGAACGGATCGGCTGATGACGGTGCCGGGATTTTTTGTAATCAATCCTCGCCCACGATTACCCATTGCATTATCAGCGGCAACAAGGCTGCCTGCTGTTGCGGTGGGATCGGCTGCTTCAATGCCTCTTCGCCATCGTTTGTTCACTGCATAATCAGCAACAACACCTCCGGCGAAAACGGCGGTGGGATCGGCTGTTTCAATGCCTCCTCGCCAACGCTTGATTATTGTACTATCAGCAACAACACTTCTGGCGAATGCGGGGGCGGAATGTATGCCGATTTTTCCCCGGCAAAGATTACCCATTGTCTCATCAGTGGCAACCAGGCAGAGGATGATGGGGGCGGAGTTTACGCAGGTTACAATTCTCCTTTGGCTATCACGAGCTGCACCATCAGCAGCAACAGGGCAGCCTGGGCTGGTGGCGGGGTATACTGCTTTTTCTCCTCACCGGTGATGACCTGCTGTATTGTCAGCAATAACATCGCCTTCGGCAGCGATGGCGGCGGAGTATACACCGAAAAATCCTCACCGCTGATGATTGCCTGCACGATCAGCGGAAACAGGGCAGCCTGGTGCGGAGGCGGGATGTATTGCTTCTCTTCACAGCCAAGAATCCTCTATGGCGCGATCTGCCAAAATGCCGCTGCTGAGGGAGGTGGTGGAATCTATGGCCATGCCTCCAGTCCGGGTATCAGCTACTGCCTTATCAGCAGCAACAGCGCCCCCTGGGGAGATGGCGGCGGGGTGTATGGCGATGAAGAGTCTTGGCCAAAGGTCATCAACAGCACTCTATCGGATAACACATCTGAAGGAGGCCAAATCGACCTGAAGAATAAAACTGCCATCTCAGCCCTCAGGCAGCTTATCTGGCCGGAGGATAACGGCTTATCCATTCAGAAATACGATCAAATCGCAGGCCGATGGGAAGCCAGCTATCAGTTGTTCGGACAGCCATGCAGTCAGAGCGGTTCAAACCTTACGATTCCTGATGGCGGTGAGATCCTGCTTGTTTTTCTTTTGCCCTTACTGGATTAGGTGAGGACATGCTCCAAGCCTGCCCTCACCTAATCTCATTTTTTAAAGAAAGATGAGTTTCTTTCTTTATCCTTAACCCCTTGTTAAAATAAGGGGTTTTGAAAGGAGGTCATGCCAAAAAACTGCCGCTCATCGTTTTCTCTTTCCATCAGCCTTAAAATTACAAGGAGTAAAAAACATGAAGGAAATTATTCGACCAAAAGCCGGTCGGCATGTATTATGGCGAATGGTGAAAGAGTTGGGATGGATCATGGCGGTTTTAAGCCTGACCACCGCCTCCTCGGTCTTTTATGAACCTGGGATACGGGCCAAAAGCCTTATCCCCTGCACTTTTGAGGCAGAAGCGCAAGGATATGAATCTGCAGCGCAAGGATATGAATCTGCAAGGATCTGTCAAAATCTCCTCTTGCAAGCCGATGAAGCCTCAGGACTTCGCATTTTCAGTTTGGAAAATTCGCCGGAGAATCTGGACGCTTTCCCGACCCTGATTGCTGTCTACCCCCTCGCAGGCAGCAAATATATCGTAGCCGGTATGTGTGAGGGAATAGAGAGTGCAGCGGCTGCGGGAGGGCAAAGGGCCTATGTTGCCTATGAAGACAGGGAAAGAACCACCTGGGGTCTTGCTGCCATAGACCTGACTCTGCCGTATGATCCTCTCTTGTTGTGGTCCGTTGACCTGCCTTCCGGGCCCGATGACATCAGTGTGGAAAACGGGTGTCTTTACCTGCTTGGCCCTTTCGGGCCACAATTTCTTGATCGCGTTGATTGTGATTACATTCAGCCGAAGGTGCGCAACCGGCTAGCGACGGAAGCCGATCTTTATGGTTCGAGTTTATTATGGACTTCTTCCGCACTCTCCCCTGTACTCTCTCCCGTGCTCTCATCATCCACGGTTGGATTCGGCTCCAGCGGCCTGCTTGGATCACTGGTGACCACGTATACGCCATACCCGACATCATCCTCCCTCTTCTCTTCCCCTTCTCTTTCTTTTCCCGGCCAGTCGGGAGGGTGGACTGCCAGTTCGCTGATTCCTGTCACTTCCTGGACTTCAGGAACAGGGTCTTTGTGGTCTTGGGCGGGAGCAGGTTCCGGGGCATGGCTCCAAAACCTTACCCAATCTCCGGCAGCAGTTGGTTCCAAGGTTTCCATCAGGCTGCCATTGAAAAACAGTTCGTCAAAACCGGTCTTGGGGCAGATCACTCTCACCCTGCTCGACCTGGACAAGAATGAAATCAGCCGACAGAGGGAAGAACTGACCCTTGAGCCTGGGGAAAAGAGCTATCTTTTGAAACTGAACGGAGTTCCTGCAGGGACGAAACCCGAGGATTTTGGCAGGTATATTCTTGAGTATCAGTTCAGTGGAGGCGGGCTCGGGTTGAGCGGTAAGAAGAGCCTGTTCTACCTGGCGGACAAGATGGAGGTCAGGGTCAATGGCACGGATTCCTTCTTTGCCGGAGAACCCACATATATGAGTGTTCATGCCTTCGTGCAGGGGGATTCCTCTCCCATTGAAGATGCGCAGGTTACGGTTGACCTGATCAGGGAAAATAATCCAAACCGCCTCTACAAGGGAATTACCGATGATGAAGGGTTGGCCAAGGCACTTTTGACTATCCCTGAAAGTGCCGGAGATACTGCCAAGATCAGGTTCAGGGTGACATCCTCGTTCGGGACTGAGGAATTTGAGCGAAATATCGAGGTTGTGCGCCTGCACAAGGTTCTCCTGACTACTGACAAGCCACTCTATCAGCCCGGACAGACGATTCATATCCGTACTCTCACCCTCGAAAAACCCGATCTTGAGCCTGCCGCCGATCAAACCATGATCATCGAGGTTGAGGACTCCAAAGGGAACAAGGTATTCAGGGTTGACCCAAAGACCAGCAGCTTCGGCCTGGCCTGTTGTGACTTTGTCCTTGGTACGGATATCAATATGGGCCTGTATACGGTCAGGGCAGTAATGGGCGAAGGCAGCCAGTCAACCACATCGGAGAAGAAGGTGACTGTCGAGCGCTACGTGCTGCCCAAATTCAAGGTCGAACTCAAGACCAACGCAGAATACTACCAGCCCGGCGACCAGGTCCAGGGGACGATCCAGGCCAAGTATCTTTTCGGAAAGCCGGTTACTCAGGCCAAGGTTACGGTTGATGCCTACAAGTATGATGTTAACTTCAATCTTTTCCAGGCCATAGGAGGATTGACCGACGATGAAGGATTCTTTACCTTTGATCTGAGCCTCCCCAGCTATTTTGTCGGCCATCCTCTGGAGCAGGGAGACGCCCTGGTCAGGCTGGATATCATGGTCAGAGATTCTGCGGGCCATGAAGAGAAGATGACCAGGGAATTGACTGTTACCAAAACTCCGATCAACATTCGCCTCATTCCTGAAAGCAGGCAGATAGTAGCGGGAGTGGAAAATATTATTTACATCATGACTACCGATCCCAAGGGGCAGGGACTGGCCACCTCGAATACAGTGGTTTGCCTGGGCTCCCGTATCCATCAGCAGGTAAGTACGGATGAGCAGGGACTTGGGCAGTTTACCCTGACCCCAGATCCAGATTCCGATCCGAACGAACCCCTGATTCTCCATGTTTCCTCCAGCGCAGGTGGCAAGACAACTGAGGCGGACATAGCAGTCACCGGAGGCAGGGATGCCCGCATTCTCCTTCGCACCGATAAGGCCATTTATACCGTTGGCCAGACTATGACCATTGACCTTTACACTCCGGAAATTGAAGCGAGAAGGGCTTTTGTGGATTTGATCAGGGACCAAAAGACCGTACTGACCACTGGGGTCGATATCCTCAACGGCCGAGGGAGTCTTTTGGTTGACCTGGACAGCGACATGGCAGGGACCCTTATGGTTGAGGCATATTACATCTCGGGTGCCAGGGATACGGCTTCGGATGTGTTCAGGGATAAAAAAATCGTTTATGTCAATCAGCCCGATGAGATCCGGATTTCAGCCACTCTGGATAAGGATCAGTATCTGCCGGGTGAGCGGGCCCGGATCGATTTCCAGGTCACTCCTGCCCAGCCCGCAGCCTTAGGGATCACCATCGTGGATGAGGCGGTTTATGCGCTCCAGGAGAATCAGCCCGGTCTACTCAAGGTCTTCTTCAGCATGGAAGAGGAGATCATGAAGCCGCGCTTTTGGCCGCTTCTGGTTCCCTTTGAAGATGCGGTCACCAGTGAAGAACCCGTCCCCGACATTCAGGAAGCGGCAGAGGTGGTTTTTGCCGATCTGGAAGAGCCCCCTGATCCGGGACTGAACGAAAGTAGCTTCCCCGAACTTATCCAGCGCATGAGGGAAACCCTGATTTCCCCCATTGATACTGATGCAGATAAAATAGCCAAGGACCTGGGCAAGCTGAATATTTATTATACTTATGCCTATGATAACGCCCTTGATCAGGATATGATCAAGCGGTATCTTGATCCTTGGGGCAATCCCTATGCCCTGCAAGTGGGTAACTACCAGCTAATCCTGACCAGTTGGGGCCCTGACGAGGTGAAGAACACGGCCGATGACTTGCAACTGACCAAACAATACTACCCGGCCGCACCCAAGACCGCTCCGTATACCGGCAGTGGTCCGGGGGGGAGCCCGTATGGTGTCGGTGTGTATGGCCTGTATGGCGGCTATCTTGGCGGGTATCTTGGCGGGTATCTTGGTGGTTATCTTGGCATTGGCGGTGGTGGCATTTATGGCGGCCTTGCCGGCGGGGGTGGCGGAGGTTATACTGCCTATGGTGGTGGCGGCGGTTACAGTGTCGGTTACAGCGGTGGCGGCGGTGGTTATAGTGCCGGTTACAGTGCTGGCGGTGGTGGTGGCGGCGGTGGTTATAGTGCCGGTTACAGTGCTGGAGGTGGCGGCGGTTACGCTGGTTATGCTTATAGCGCTGGCGGTAGTGGCTATAGCAGCGGCCAGGCGAGTGGTTCCGGAGAGCCGGAAACCCAGCCCGGCTATCTGTCCCCGGTCGCAGGGGGAGGAGAAGGAGGGCAGAGCTCTCATGAGGATCAAGCAGCGGAAAATGTCCAGGAGCCGCGAAAGATCAGGCGGGATTTCCCCGAAACCCTCCTCTGGCAGCCTGCTCTGATTACCGATCAGAACGGGAGGGCATATCTCGATGCCAATATGGCAGACTCCATCACCACCTGGCGCATGAGCACAACGGCATCGGCCCTTGACGGTAAACTGGGCGGGAGAACAGACGGAATCGTTGTCTTCCAGGACTTCTTTATCGACCTTGATCTTCCTGCAACCCTTACTCAGGATGACGAGATCTCCCTGCCCGTGGCAGTATACAATTACCTTGGAGAAGCCCAGACCGTGCGGGTAAAGCTGGAGATGGATCAGCCGGATCAGGCGGATTTGGCGGACCAGGAGGTGGTGGGGCTGGTGGATGAACTCGACCAGGTAAGCCAATCGGATCAGGCGAGCCAGCCGGGCCAGGTGTCAGGTCAGAGAGATTCCCTGCCCTGGTTTGAACTGAAAGATGAGCAGGAAAAAGTGCTTCGCATCGAGCCGGGGCAGGTTACGGCTGTTCATTTCCGGATCAAGGCGCAAAAACCGGGCTGGCATGAACTGACCGTATTCGGTTATGGAACCAGGATGAGTGATGCCCTGTCCCGCAGGATCGAAGTTTTGCCCAATGGGCTGGAATCTCAGGTCAATGTCAGCGAGCGCCTGCAAGAAAAGGAGGCTACTCAGGTGATCGCTATTCCCCTTGAGGCCATTGACGATGCCAGCAGGATCCTGGTCAGGGTCTACCCTTGCCTGTTCAGTCAGGTTGTGGAGGGTCTGGACAATCTCTTCCATGTCCCCTATGGGTGATTTTGCCAAACCACGTCGGTGACGTGGCCGAATGTTTTAGTACTCGACTACATGAAGAGCACAAATCAGTTGACTCCGGAAATCGAGATGAAGGCACAGCAGTATATCAACCTTGGTTATCAAAGGCTCCTGACCTTTGAGTGTCAGGGCGGGGGCTTCGATTGGTACGGCAAGGGACCGGCTAAACCCATTCTGACCGCTTACGGCCTGATGGAATTCAGCGATATGGCGCGGGTCCATTTTGTCGATCCTGCCCTGATCAGCAGAACCCAGCAATGGCTGGCTGGAAAGCAAAAATCGGATGGCTCCTGGCCTCCGGATGACCGGGACCTTTTCAATGCACTGAACAATACCCTTCAGGCCACAGCCTATGCTACCTGGGCCATGATCCATTCAGGCTATGCAGCGAACAGCATGACCATCAAGTCGGGCCAGAACTATATCAGAGGGCAGATAAAGAGCACAACCGATACCTATACCCTGGCCCTTTGCGCCAACGCTTTGCTCGAAGGCGATCCCAGGGACGTTGATGGGCTCGCTATCCTTGACCAGATCGAGGAAAGAAAGATCGAGGAAGGAGATACGGTCCATTGGACTTCGGCGGAGAAGGAAAGTCTGACCTACTCGAAGGGAGACTATCTGGACCTTGAGACTACGGCCATGATTGCCTATGCCCTGATCAAGGCCCAGTGGCGTTATCCCAATACCATTGACAAGGTCTTGAATTATCTCTTCCAAAAGAAGGACGCCTTCGGCCTCTGGGGTCAGGTGGAGGCTACGGTCCTCTCCCTCAGAGTGATGATTATGGCCATGAGCGGCCAGAAAGGAGCGATGAATGGGGAAATCAGTATCACGATCAACGGCCAGACCCTCGATAAAGATGATCTGCCTATCCTGAAGGTAAAACCGGTTGACAGCCGGATCGTGAGAATCATCAATCTTGCTCCCTATACGGTGGAAGGTGATAATACGGTTAGCCTCAGTCTGAGCGGAGAGGGAAGTCTCATCTACCAGATTACCGGCACCTATTATCTGCCCTGGAAAAAGGTGGAATTGACGCCATCGGTCCCGCCTCTGTCTATAGACCTTGACTACGACAAAAAGAGCCTGACTGTTGACGATACCATCCTCTGTACGGTAACGGTCAGGAACAACCAATCCAATACGGTCACCCGCATGGGTATGGTGGACCTCGGAATACCACCGGGATTCAGTGTCCTTTACGAGGATTTCGATCAGGCCATCGAGAAAGGGAAAATCGTCAAGTACGAATCGACCAATCGCCAGCTCACCTTGTATCTGAACCCGGTTTCTTATGACAAACCGGTGTCGATTCCCTATCGCCTTAAGGCCAAATACCCGCTTAAGGTATCGACACCAAAATCCACGGCCTACGATTACTATAACCCGGATATCAAGGATGAGGCCGAGCCGGTAGTACTGACCGTGTATTGACCGGTAGTACTGACTGTGTATTAGCCGGTTGTCGGGCTGGCTTCATATTGACCGGTTGGCCGGACTCCAAAACGAACGGCTTGTGCATGCAATGCACAAGCCGTTCTCCATGCCTATAATGTATAAGAATGTACAGGTCACCTATAATGTACAAGCCGTTAAACATATTCATGTCATTCAGCTTCTCAAATGACATGAATATGTGACACTAAAGTACTCACTTCTCACTTGCCCTTTATTACCCGCTGTAATACCCTGGCTAGTTCTGTGACTTTGTATGGTTTGGCGATAATGCCTCTGAAGCCGGACCGTTTTATATCAGCCATAAGGGCATCGCTGGAATAGCCGCTTGACACGATGGCTTTGACCTTGGGATCAACTTCACGCAGTTTCCGTATGGCCGCTTCGCCTCCCATTCCCCCTGGCACCGTTATATCCATGATGATCGCATCAAAGGGGTGACCGGATTTTCGAGCCTTTTCGTATAAGGCGATAGCTTCAGCACCATCTCTTGCCAGTTCGACCTCATAACCGATAAACTCGAGCATCCGCCTGGCAACGTCTCTGACGATTTGTTCATCGTCCATGACCAGGATTCTCCCCTGGCCGCTCAGTAATCCCGCTTCCTCTTCCTGAACCGTTGATGCAGTCTTGCCTTTTTCTTTCGAGGCAGGGAGGTAGATAAAGAATGTTGTTCCAACCCCTGGCTGTGATTTTACGGTAATATATCCCTCATGCCGTTTGATAATTGAATAACTGGTGGCCAGACCTAACCCTGTTCCAGTTTCCTTGGTGGTGAAATAAGGGTCGAATATTCGCTGGAGATGTTCATCCGGTATACCGGCACCCTGGTCTTCCACCGATATTTTTATATACCTGCCTTCTTCCAGAGGGATATCGACCTTGTTCTCTTCGTGTCCGATGGTTGCATTTTGGGCAGTCACCCTGATTATTCCCCCTTCTGGCATGGCCTGTTTGGCATTGATGACCAGGTTATTAACAACCTGGCTTATCTGTCCGGTATCGACTTCAACCGGCCAGAGATCTTCGGCCAGAGAGAATTCGGCCTTCACTTTTGACCCTCTCAGAGAGAAGGTTGTCGTATCTTTGAGAAGTTCCGAAATTGAAGCGGTTTGTTTGATCGGCGCTCCGCCTTTGGCAAAAGTAAGTAACTGCCGGGTCAGATCCCTGGCCCGGCAGGCTGACTTTTCCGTCCCGTCCAGCAGCTTGGAAATCCTGTCTCCAGGTTTGGCAAGCATGGTGGCCAGAGAAAGATTGCCGATAATAGAGGTCAGGATATTATTAAAGTCATGGGCGATTCCGCCAGCCAGAACTCCAATCGATTCAAGCCGCTGTGCTTTTTGCATTTCCTCCTCCAGTCTTTTGCGCCCCGTGATATCGCGCACAATACACATGTCGGCAGGTTTTCCCTGGTACTGGATAACCCTGGCGGATACTTCCACATCCCTGGTCGCTCCGTCTTTGTGCTGCACTTTTACCTCATAGGAAGAGGGAGGGTTTTCACCGCTCATGCGCTGGGCATATCTTTGACCGACAAGATCCCTGAATTCAGGTGATACAAGATTCAAAAAGGATTTATCCATGATCTCTTCCACCAGATACCCGCTTATTTCGTAGACGGCCTGATTCGAGAATTTAAAAATCCCATCCTGTATAATGAACACCCAGTCCCTGGCCTGCTCGACCACGGTCGAGTACTTCGATTCCGACTCCCGCAGTCTGGCTTCTGCCTGCCTGCGCTCAGTAACCTCACGGCGAAGCTGCGCATTGGCAGCGGTAAGCTCGATCGTGCGCTCCTTCACCAGCTCTTCGAGGTGATGTCTGTAGAGCCGCAATTCCTTCTGCACCTGCCTGGCTTCGGTAACATCGGAGAAAGTCGCCACTCCCGCCATAATGTGTCCTTCGACGTCCCTGATCGGTGCAGCACTGACGCTTATGGTGCCATGGGTGCCGTCACCGCGAAGGATATCGATTTCCTCACTGATGATAACCTCACCCTCGCGGACAGATCGCGCCAGCGGCCACTCATGGGGCTGATAGGGTTTGGCGTCGGGATGAAACCCTTTCCATTCGCTGTAATGCTCGACATCAGAAGACATCAAGCCAGGATGCCGGAAGATTTTTTCCACCTGCTCGTTAGCCAGTACGAGCCGGCCTGAGGGCGCCTCGGCGATAATAACACCGGCTGGCATCTGTCTAAGCACCTCCTCGAAGCGTGCCCGCTCGGCCTCCAGCAACTCGTTGAGCCGCTCGCGATCTTCTTGTGCCTGTTTTTGCGCGGTGATGTCGGTCATGATCTGGACAGCACCGGCCAGACGGCCCGCTTCGTCCCGGACCGGGTCCAGGCTTATACGAAACCACCGGCTTCCAGTCTGCCAATCGAAAGACTCCCGCTGGCCGCTCTCTCGCAGGCGCTTAAAGCAGGCTCCTTCAGGATCGAGGCAGGGGCACTCAATGAGTTCACTGCACCTTCGGCCAACAATTTCAGACTCTGGCTGTCCGAGAAGATTCAACATGAAGCGGTTGCACTGTATGATTTTCCCTTCCTGATCCAGCAGGCAAACGCCGTCGCTGATGGTGTCAAAAGTAACCTGCCACTGCCGGGCTGCAACCGTCACCTGAGACTCCGCTGCACGCATCCGCAAAAGGGCCTTGATGGTGGCAATCAGTACCATCGGCTCCACCGGCTGTGTCAGATAACTATCCGCGCCGCTCTCGAGGCCCTCTACCCTGGACTGGCTGTCCAGGTAGGTTGCCGACAAATGCAGGACAGGGATGAGGGCTGTCGCGGGGTCGGACTTGATGCGACGGCAGACTTCGAAGCCGTTCATATCCGGCAGGTGAACGTCGAGGATGATCAAATCGGGCTGCTCGACAGCGGCCATGAGCAGGGCCTGCTGACCGGTCGCAGCCTCTTTGACCGCAAATCCCGCTTTTTTCAATAGCCGGCTGGTTGCGTAGCGGCCTGCCTCATTGTCATCCACATTCAGAATAGTGATTTTTGCAGACCCTTCAGCGGCACCGTCACCGTCTTTGTCGGCCTTAACCTGGGTGCTGCCGGACTTACCAGCCCTGGCATGCGCGCTACCGGACTTATCGGTTTTGTCCGTTTTATCAGTTCTATCTGTTTTATCAGTCTTGTCAGTTTTATCTGCACATTGGTCCTGGTCCATAGGTAAACCAATGAATTTTTTTTGTTGTAAAATCATACGGTACATCAAATACATTCTCCTCACAAGGCAGTATCATTCATTACTCCTTGCCTGTTCCCCTCAGCCGGAGGGCTTTCGCCAGGGCATCCTTGATCTGGGCCATGGCCGCATCGCGCGGTGTGGTTCCCTTGGAAATAATGGATAGAGCCTCTGCCTCGAGATGGCTGCGCTCTTCCTCTTCCAGATGCTTGGCAGTGATGACGATAACCGGGATGTCACGCGTTTCAGGATCGGCCTTCAGCCGGTCGAGGACTTCGAAACCGTTCATTCCGGGCATGACCAGATCGAGAAATATGGCCTGCGGCTTTTCCCTGGCCGCCAGGTGAATACCTTCCGGCCCGTTTTCCGCCTCGATGATGGTGCAGCGTGTATCTGCCAGTAACCCTTTCAGCAGGTAGCGGGAGATCTCCTCGTCATCGATAATCAGAACTTTTTCCAAAGGCAACTGTTTCTCCATTTCCTTGAGTTTATTCAAAAGACGTTGCCGGCTGACCGGCTTGACGAAGTAATCATCGGCCCCAAGGAGCTTTCCCTTTTCCGGTTTATTGACAATACTGACCACAAGAACAGGAATATCCCAGGTGGCTTCGCTTTCCTTCAGTTCGGCCAGAAAAGCCCAGCCATTTTCACCTGGCAGCAGGATATCAAGAATAATGGCCATTGGCCGGACCTGTTTCAGCGCTGCATGGGCTTCTTTTAAGTTCCTGGCCGGAATAATCTGAAAATCCGACCCGGTAAAGTATCTTTCATAGGTATAAATGGTTTCGGGATCATCCTCGACCACCAGTACGGGAAAGCGGGTCTGGTCGACCTTTTGACCGCATCCTTCCCGTATTGACAGCACCGGAGCCCGCTCGTCGTGAACGACCGGGATGATGACGGAGAAGGTCGATCCGACCCCTGGCTGGCTTTTCAGGCTGATGCTGCCCCCGAGCAGCGCAGCCAGCTTACGGGACAGAGGAAGCCCAAGGCCCGTCCCCCTGCTCCTCTTCTGGGAAGGACTCTCCAATTGGGTAAATTCCTGAAAGATTCGTTCCTGGTCCTCGGGTGCAATCCCGATCCCGGTATCCTCCACGGAAAAGATTATCTTTCTGTTGGCAAAGTCACAGGCTGCCGATACGCGGACCTCACCCCGCTCGGTGAACTTGAGCGCATTGGAGATAAGGTTTCTCAAGATCTGGGAAACCTTGCCCTCGTCGGTGTAGAGTGGGGAGATAGCCGAAGCGTCCTCAAAGATCAGATCCACATTTTCGTTGGTGAGCAAAGGCCTCATAATTCCTCTGATCGCGCTGAAAAGATTGGCCACCTCGAACCTGTTCAGATGAAGCGTCACCTTTCCGGCTTCGATCCTGGATAGATCCAGAAGGTCATTGATCAGGGTCGAAAGGTCCTGGGCTGCCTGGTGGATGAAGTTCACCTGTTTCTCCTGCTCTTCGGTCAAATCTCCATCGATCCGGTTCAGCAGAATCTGGGACAGGGCCAGTATCGAGTTGATCGGAGTGCGAAATTCATGGCTCATATCCGATAGAAACCGGGATTTGAGTTTATCGGCTTTGGCCAGATGCCCGGCCTTTTCCTCCAGTTCGGCATACAGGGCCATAACTCCGCGATTGGTATCTTCAAGCTCCCGGTTAACCCTGGCCAGCTCTTCCTGACGCTGGGACAACTCCCCCAGAGTAGCCATTAGCTCCCTGTGCTGCTGCCTGATCGTGAATGTAAAAGAATCCTGAGGTGTATGCTCTGCCAGGATAATGGCAATTCTGGTCAGGTTATCCCTGGTGACGGGCGGTGCACCCGGCGGGAAGGTATTTCCCAGCAGCACGGTCGTTCCCCTGCCCGGAGTTGACTCTATGTGGAAATAATCCACCAGCCGCCTGGCGCTGACGATACCCATCCCAATAATGCCCATCCCTTTGTTTTTCTCTTTTATGTACTGGCCTTCCAGAATGGCCTGCAGGTTATCGATCCCCGGCCCTTGATCGCGAATGCGTATGAGAAACACCTGGGGAGCCTCACCTTCAACCATGTATTCGATAGTGCCTCCGCCCGCATACATGAGGGCATTTCGGGTGATTTCCGAGGCTGCCGTGGAGATATGGGTCTGCTCCAGTTCCCTGAACCCAAGAGCTGCCGCAATCTGCCTGGCCCGCTGCCGCGCCAGGACGACATCATATTCGGAGCTGATCTGCATACTGAAAATGGTTATACTCATTCGTGGTCCTCTCTTTGGAGGAGATTACCTTACTATCTCTCTGGCTCCACTATGTTACTCTATTCCCAGTTACACCTCTTTTGGGGGACAAGTTCTTAGCGTACACCTTTAACTACCAGCACGGTTACATCGTCATTTTCCCTCGAATAATCCCGGTAGAGAACACCGGCGATCAGAGCGGGATGTTTTCTTTTCAGGCCCGGATAGCGGTTGAGCTTCCAATGGCTGGACAATCCGTCAGAGTGCATGACCAGAATGGCATCTTCCGGCCATGGGTAATTAACCTCTATTATTTTACTGACCTCTCCGCCGGCAGTGCCGTTGAAAGAAGCCATGCCGGTACTTCCCTCACGGGAGACGATAATGCCGCTGACATTCCCTATTCCGCAATAGATGACCTGGCGGCGGGCAAGATCCACCCTGGCCACAGCCAGGGCTGCACCCCGCGTGCTCCGGAGTGCGGCATGAATGCGTTCAACTATTCGGGCAGGGTCAAGCCGGGTATTCTCTCTGAATATTTTTATTGCCGCCATGGAGGCTTCGGCTGCCAGCGGGCCATGCCCCAGGCCATCGGCCAAAAGGACAAGGGTCCAGCCCGGCCCGCAGGCATCAGCCCATCCATCGCCGCTTATCGTCTCGCCGGGCCTGGGCAGGCAGACTGCGCCGTACTCGGCATTGCAGGCTGGCCTCTGCTGGCCTTCAGGCTGGGCTTTCGCCCATATATGAGCTACCAGGGCCGTACCCCGGCCAACTGCCGAGTGAATATCAAACATGTCCGCGATGCGGGAGATGGCCCCAAGACCCTGGCTAGGGCTGCCGGAAGTGGAATAGCCGTCATCCAGGCATCGTGAGACATTCTCCATCCCCGGCCCCCTGTCCAGGGCCATGATTTCAAGTCCGTTGATGCCGCCGCTCTCCAGGGACCGAAGGAGCAGTTCGCCACCACTGGCATATTTGACCAGGTTCCTCGCAGCCTCCGCAGCGACAATCGCTACTTTCCCAGCTCCGGCTTCGTCGAAGCCGAGATTTACGGCCATGTTTACGGCCATGCGCCTTGCCTCTGCCGCCTGACTGGCCTCGCTTACCGGCAAGGCTATTTGCTTTTTCATGAAAGTCACTCCATATATGAAGGCCATCGCCATATGAAGGCCATCGCCCTTTAAATGACCTGCATACCTCCACTCGACCCAGAAGACGGAGAGGAGAATAATGGTCTCATCACCGCCATTTGGTAACGATCACCCGCGTACCTTCTCCCGGACGGGAGTGGATTTCAAATTCGTTCATTAACCTCCTGGAACCGCCCAAACCCAGGCCAAGCCCCCCTCTGGTGCTGTAGCCGTCTTTCAGGGCCAGGGCGATGTCCGGAATACCCGGCCCCTGGTCCTCGAAGGTCAGCCGGAGCCCCAGGCGGCTTCCCTGGTCAAGGGCCTCAAGCCGCACAATCCCGCCACCGGCGAAGTCAACCATATTGCGGGCCAATTCACTGGTAGCAGTGACGATCTTGGTCTGGTCAACCAGGCTGAAGCCCATCTCCACTGCCCAGACGCGGGCGACCTGCCGTACCTGAATAACATCTTGCGAGGAGCGAACCGCCAAGGTCTCGGTTTTCTTTATCGGTTCCATCGCTCTCCTCTGATGTCTCTCTCTCTTTTTTCCTCTTTTCTCATTAAGGTCCGCAGAAGTTCCATCCCCCTCTCAAGGTTCAGGGCGGTATGGACCCCTTGCAGGGAAACACCAAGCTCAACCATGGTAATGGCCACTGTCGGCCTCATGCTAACCAGGACAGTCTCCGCACCAAGAATTTTCGACATTCTGGCGATATTTCCTACCATACGGCCAATAAAAGAATCCACGACATCCAGAGCTGAAATGTCCAGTAAAACGCCGCGTGCCCCTGTCCTTGTGATATGCTCCAAAAGGTCATCCTGGAGGCTCATGGCCATTTGATCATGCAAATCCACCTGAATGCTCACCAGGAGAAATTCGCCCATTTTGAGAATGGGTATCCGCCCCCCGTATGCGTGCTCCATGGAATCTCCCTCCTTCACGAACGGGGCGTCTGCGGTCTGGTGAGAGTAACACCAATTTGCTTCAGGGCCAGGGTAAAAGCATCGGCCAAGTTGGCCTTGGTAACAACGTCACTGATGTTAACACCCAGGTGGACAATGGTCTGGGCAATCTGCGGGCGTATGCCGCTGATGAAACATTCAGCCCCCATCAGGCGGGCTGCTGCCACGGTCTTGAGCAGGTGCTGAGCAACCAGGGTGTCTACAGCCGGAACCCCTGTGATGTCTATGATAGCAATGAACGAATTGGTTTCGGCAATCATATTCAAGAGGCTTTCCATGACTACCTGGGTGCGCTCACTGTCCAGGGTTCCGATCAGCGGCAGGGCCAGGACACCCTCCCACAATTTCACCACCGGAGTGGAAAGCTCCAGGAGCTCTTTGCGCTGGCGCTCAATTATCTGCTCGCGGCTCTTCTGGAAGATCTCGGTTACATACAGCCCCAGCTTGTCCAGGAAGGCCGTGGCTATCCATATTTCACGCATGAATGCTTCGCTATCCTGGCCGATATCCATCGACAGTCTCTTGAAAAGGGACTGCTTGAAAGAGAAAATAAAGGTTGCAGCCTCAGACGAAGTGAACCCCTGCTCGACTCTCAAGCGGATAAGGAGGGTCAACATATCCCGCATATCACCCCATTCGGGAGCCATGATATCAGTCAGGTTCCGGCTCTTAGCTCCTTTCTGCAAAAGATTCAGGAATTCGGCTGACTGCTGTCGCAATTCCGGCTCACTTATCAGATCAAGTCGCAACGAGGTCGCGGCCAGTTGCTCCCTCATCCAGTCATCGAACAATTCCTGCTGATATTTTTGCAGGATCTCCGGTATTTTCGTTTCGTACTGAGTTCCCATCCTTCTCTCTCCTCATCGTTTAATATAGGGGGGCCTAACCCAAATAGCGATATTTTTTCTACACTGTTTTTCTCTTATCTGTATTTTCGCAATTTAAAATGGTAATAACGACATTCATAGAAAATAAAAAGTTCATTATAGAAATCTATAATCAATCCTATTATACACTTCTAGATATAACTATTCAATAAGTTAATAGAATTCCAGGACTTAATTTAAAGGTGGGGAGAGTGAAAATGATCATCAGAAGGGCCTTTTGTATATGGACTTGGCGTATATATACTTACGCCACCCGGATAGTATCCATTGAGAGCATTACCAGTTTGTTAAAATTGATATACTCACCTTTCACACCCTGCCTCATTCGCACACCTTGCCGTCATTCCCGCCTTCGCGGGAATGACGATTGCTGTTATCTAGTTGATGAGTGCATCGCAATGGCGGGTGCATTTTCAATACGCATAACAAATTGGTAATGCACCCGTATGCATTTTTTCTCCCTGGTAGTGGATTTTCTTTTCCCTTGCCGATAGGTATGGCAGACCCCGGGTAATTCAGAATCTGCTGTCTTTTCTGGACGATCTGGAAGGCCGCACGTTTGTGGTTACTCCGGTTACCTCCTAACAAGGGGCAGCCGGAGATGATCGATGAAAGCGGCTGACCGGAAGAACCAAAAAAGGCAAGGAGAAAGTGGATTACCTGGGGTTTTTAATATTGGGAAAAGAGGAGATCAGGAACGGCATGTATTGCAATTAACGGCTTAGGAAGAATAAGAAGGGCTGCACGAAAGATTATCCTCGATACGCCGCAAGATCGAGTTCGTAGCAGCGAATAATCTGGTAAAGAGTGGGGCTTTGCCCCACTCTTTATACGTGCTTGTTAATTCATACGTGCTTGTTGATTCAAAGAGATGCGGGGTTCTCCAACAACTCCGTGTCCCCCGGCCGTGAGAGAGCAGTCTTCCCTGTTCAATTTCATGCGTTCCGGGCTTCGAAATCCTTCATAAAGGTGCACAGTACCTTCACTCCCTCTTCCGGCATGGCATTGTAAATGGACGCCCGCATACCTCCAACCGACCGGTGCCCTTTCAGTTGCAGCAGTCCTTGTCCCTTGGCCTCTTTCAGGAACTGTTCATCGAGGTTCGGTTTTTTCAGCGTAAAGGGTACATTCATCCGCGATCGATTCTCTTTGGCAACGGGAGATTGATACAGGGCGCTTGAATCAATCAGGTCATACAGGAGCTGTGCCTTGCGGATATTTTTCTGCTCCATCGCTTCCAGTCCCCCCTGGTCCTTAATCCATTGAAATACAAGACCGGCAATATAAATGGCGTAGGTTGGCGGCGTATTGTACATTGAATCGTTCTCTGCCTGTGTCTTATAGTCGAAGATAGTGGGGGTACCTGGGAGAGCCGCACCCAAAAGGTCCTCACGGACAATAACCACGGTCAGACCCGCAGGCCCGATGTTTTTTTGGGCACCTGCATAAATAACTCCATACCTGGTCACATCAACCGGCCTCGAGAGGATGTTCGAGGACATGTCGCACGCCAGCGGCACATCATCACTTGCATCAGGCACCCAGTTGAACTCCACCCCTCCAATGGTTTCATTGGAGGTGTAATGCAGATAGGCTGCGTCCTTGCTCAATTGCCATGTATCCATAGGGGGCACATAGGTGAAATTGGCATCCTGGCTTGTGGCCGCAATGTTTACTTCGCAGTATTTCTTGGCTTCGGCTATGGCTTTCTTGGCCCACTGGCCTGTGTTAACATAATCGGCCTTTTTCCTGCCGCGCAAAAGGTTCATTGGTACAGCGGCAAATTGACCGGTTGCCCCTCCCTGCAGGAAGAGAATCTTATAGTTGGGCGGGACATTTATCAGGCTGCGAAGATCGGCCTCAGCCTGAGCCGCGATGGCGATGAATTCCTTGCCCCTGTGGCTCATCTCCATTACCGACATTCCACTGCCATGCCAATCCAGCATTTCCTCCCCCGCGCGCTTTAAAACTTCCTCCGGCAACACTGCCGGTCCAGCACTGAAATTATATACCCTGCTCATTCTTTCTCCTTTGTATGAAAATGGCACCTTACTGGGGAGCGCTTATTTGGGGAGCGCTTATTTAATGATATTAAGAGAGCGGAAGAAAAGTACCTGTTCTGAGTTCTGACACCTAATTCCTGACGCCTGGTTCCTGATGTCTGATTCCTGGCTCCTCAATTCTGGCTCCTCAATTTCTGACTTTTTGGATATTGACTTTCTGTCTACTGACTTCTGGCGGCTGGTTTCTGGGTTCTGATAAAAACTTATTTATATCTCAAGGAAGACTCCGATGTCAAGAATTCCGCTCTTTATTCCCGATCTTTGCTTATACAAAAGTCGCGGGGGGGAGATAGCCATGGGAGGATAAACTGGAGAAGATAGAGGCTGGAGGAGAAGCTGGAATTGACAGTCAACCATATGGAGAGGATCAAGAGCGAAAGAGATGGGCTCGATGCTGTTCATGATATTTACCGCGCTGCTCGCGATGGCTTTGAGTCCATAAGTGCAGATGATTTCGACCGCTTCAAGTGGTATGGGCTTTATCGGCAAAGACCAGAAGCAGGCCACTTTATGACAAAAGCAGGTCACTTTATGCTAAGGATCAATGTGCCGGGCGGCCATTACAGCTCGCGGCAGATGCGAACACTGGCCTCGATCGGCAGGGATTATGGCCGGGGCTTTGCCGATATTACAACCCGCCAGTCGTATGAGTTTCACTGGCTGACGATTCAGGATGTGCCAGACACTCTAAAGAGGCTCAAAGCCGTAGGCTTGAGCACCATAGGTGCAGGGGGGGATATTATGCGCAATATCACCGGTTGCCCGGTTGCTGGCCGTGACCCAAAAGAGCTGTTTGATCCCCGACTCGATATAAAACGCGTCAGCGAGCATTTCCTTGGCAGGCGGGAATACTCGAACCTTCCGCGAAAATTCAAGCTGTCATTTTCCACCTGCGGGATTAACTGCTGCTTTCCTCAGACGAACTGCGCCTCATTTATTGGCGCAGCGTATGGTCCTCCTGGCTCTCCTGGCTCTCCCGGCTCTCCTGGCTCTCCTGGTTCTCCTGGCTTCCGTGACTTCCGTGACTTTCATGACTCCCCTGACTCTCCTGGCTCTCGTGGTTCCTATGATTCTCGTGGCTCCTATGGCACGGACCAGGGAGGCTATAATCTCTCTTTTGGCGGCGGGCTTTCAAGGGCGCCGCATCTGAGCAGGCCGGTGAATATATTTGTGAGGCGGGATCAAGTGCTTGAAGTGTCCGTGGCTGTGGTCGAAATCTTTCGTGATTTTGGATATCGCACCATGCGCAAAAGGGCTCGCCTGAAGTTTCTCATGGATGACTGGGGGCCGGAAAAGTTCAGAGAGGAAATCAGGCGGCGACTCTCCTTTGAACCCTGGCCGGCAAGCCCCTTGAAACCGGCTGAACGCTGTCACGATCATCTTGGTATTTTTCCGCAGAAGCAGCCTGGACTCAACTATATCGGTATCGCAGTGCCCGCAGGCCGGATCGTCGTCGAACAGATGGTGGCTGTGGCCGACATTGCAGATGCATACGGTAGCGGTCATCTGGCCAACACGTGCAGCCAGAACCTAGTTATTTTGGATATCCCGGATGAAAAACTCCCGGACGCGATCAGCCGTGTCCGATCCGTCGGCCTCGATATGGAGGAACTGTCGATAGAAGGCGACTGTGTAGTCTGCATAGGGAAGGAATTCTGCAATCCGGCTCTTGCTGAAACGAAGGCTCTGATGCGTAAAATTATCGCCTTCCTGAAGGAAAATCTCACCTGGGATCAGCACATAAGGATACATATGAACGGCTGCCCGAATTCGTGCGGCCATCACCTAACGGCGGATATCGGGCTCCAGGGTACCCTGACCAGGATTGGGCAAGAGGCATTCGAGAGCTTTGATTTTTTTGTATGCGGCGGGCTGGGTGAAAATGCAGCTTTCAGCCGCAAGATCAGCCGGAGTATAGCGCCGGACAAAATTGCCCCTGCTATTGCCAGGCTGGTAAGGGCTTATCAGACTGCGCGCCGAAGCGGTCAGACTTTCCGTTCCTGGTGCGGGATGCAGCCGGATGAGGATATCGCCGCGCTGCTTGCATGAAACGCTCCATCTATCCGTCCGTTTTTTGGATATCCTTGAATGGAACAGACTTTTGTCCCTCCATGTGTGGATAATTAGTCCCTCATTTGTGGATAAAGAGATGTGGCCGGGGCTTTACGTAACGGCACAATCCACAATACCGTCCCTTAAGTAAATAATAAAGGTCAAAAGTTCGTTTTCTTCCAATCCGGCTTCTGAAAAATTCACCCAGTCATATGCTTGATCCTTATCGAAATTTCTCAATGAGATTTGACCTTATTTTTCCCTCCAATGCAAAGGAAAGGGGACATGGGAGGTGACAGCCTATTACTTTAAGTGAAAATCCTGAAGTTGGTCACTCAAACTAAACGCTGAAGTTCAATGCAAACTCTGAAGTATTGATTGTACTTATTTGTGTTAATTATACTCACGGTGTTAATTGTACTCATGGTGTTAATTATATTAACAATACTATTTTATTCATTGCATTGAATGGTAAATTACTGTCTTCATAAAGGGGGGATAGACATGTTTACATTAAAGATAGGAAATCATAGAAATTGCCTGATGGCATTCATAGGTATCATTATGCTCCTTACACCGATGGTGGCTGCGGCTCATGGCGGCGGCGGCGGTGGTTGCTGCGGAAATAGTTCATTGTACAGTTATGGCACCTATGTTACGTATCCTGCCTATAACCAGTTGGCCGGACGATCGGGATCAGTCTTGAACCTTTATCCGGGCTATTCATATTATCCATCCTATTCATATTACCCATCCTATTCAAATGCTTACTCAGCGTATCCGGCTACTGGTTTAAACTCTGCCTTGTCTTCGGTATATCCGGGAATGTATACTTTTAATCAGCCATATGTATTGGGGAATACCTATTCCACACCACTTTGGGGAAATTCCGGCTACCCCTTTAGTCAGGTAACCGGCAAGGATTATACTGTCGAGCAGAGCCGCACCGTTTATGTGCCTGGAGGTGAAGTAACGACGACCGTTTCAGAAAGTACCGAGGTAAACACAGTGCCACAGTACGTGCCCTATACTTCTTACTATCCTTTTGGGTCAGGCAATTGGTTGAATCTTTCAGGGTTTGGATGGTACTAAGAGAAGGATTTTCTTTCAGGTAAGGATTTTCTTTCAGGTTTGGATGATTATTCGCTCTTTAATAGCTATTTTCCTGATAGCCTGTTCGCTCATTATGGTTATTTCTCATGGGGGCTATTTCTCCCGAATAGTCATTTTTAGAGTAATGGTTACTGCTCATGGATAATATTCTTATCATTAATCAATATTGCTGTCGTATCAACTTCCGAGAGGAGGGGTAACAATGAAAAAATTTATTGTCACATCTCTCGTCGTTGTTCTGCTGGCAGGATTTTGCCTGCTTGCAGGCAGTTCAACAGCGCAACTATATCAGCCCCCCAGCTTCAATCCATATAATAACGTAGCTACTATTGGTGGCTGGTCCACCAGCGATTTGTCCAACCCCATGAATTGGCTATCCTCATCGTCCTCCTACTCTTCACCCCTGAACACGGCGTCACTCTGGAGCACCAATCCGGTATCTTCATGGACAACCTCACCTGTTTCCATCAATTTATCAGTAAACATTTTCCCATATTCTGCTAACCTATATACTTCGCCTTATTCCTCTCCTTCGTACGCTTCACCTTACTCTCCAGTTTCGCCTTATCCCTTCGGAAATCCGGCATCACAGCTTTCCCTCGGGAATCAGTTTTCCTATAATAATCAACTCCCTTCTCTCTACACTCCTCAACTTTCTCCCTATCCAAGGACATCGGCCAGTTATTCTTTCCCGCAACAGGGAAGTATCTTGCCCGGCCTCAATTTTACTGATATTAAATATTCCACACCTCGCGTTCCGAGGACTGGCAAACTGGACTACAAAGTTGAAACCGATAAGGCTGAGTATGAGCTGCAAGAGCCGGTAAAGATCACTTTTACCGTAGCCAATTCGGATAAGAATGCGGTTGACATCGTATTTAGTTCCAGTCAACAATATGACATAGTAATCAAAGACAGCTCGAAGGCTATGGTCTGGCAGTGGTCTAATGAAAAGCGCTTTGCCCAGTCCTTCACCAATCGCACACTGGAAGTAGGAAAATCCTATAGTTATCATACCGACTGGGACCAGACAGACAATCACCACACGCCAGTACCAGCGGGCACCTATACGATAGAAGCCTCCCTGACCGCTTATGACAAGAATTATGCCCAGACTGTTTCCACCCAGATCACTATTACTGAAAGCGGTACTGCGGCAACGGGAATTTTACCCAGATTTTCCAGTTGCAGCAAGCTGCGGGAGAAGTTGAATGAAATAACCAATTCCTCTTCGAAGGATATAGGGTATTATGCGGCCTATGGAATGGCCCCTGAAGCTGCTGCGCTGGATGGTACACGGGTAGCCGCTTTTTCTACCACCGCCTCTACCGGCGGCAGTGGTGCGGACGACTACTCGACCACCAACGTTCAGGTAGCCGGCGTGGATGAAGCTGACCGGATCAAGAACGATGGTGCCTATATCTATATGATAAAAGGGAGAAGCGTCAGGATCATCAAAGCCTATCCTGCCAGTGAGATGAAGGAGTATCCCAAGATTGACTACGAAAAGGATACCTTCACCCCCAATCAATTATATGTGGATGGAGATACCCTGATCGTTATCGGAAACGATTATGAGCCGGTTCAAGAAAGTAACAGCTCCCCGATCGGGGATGTGAGTATTATGACCACTGCAATCCGTGCTCCTGGTTATTATTCACCCTACTATATACCGCGATCTTCTTTCACCAGGGTAATTATATACGATATAACCAACCGGGCCAGCGTGAAAGAGAAGAGGAATCTCAAGTTTGAAGGAACCTATCTGCAATCGAGGAAAGTGGATGATACTCTCTATGTGGTCATGAACCAGTACGCTCAATATATTCCCGTACCTGTGGACACGAATCCCGTTCTTTTGGGTGCCGGGACTTCTGTTTCCCCGGATACTCCCGAAACAATGATTCCCAAGTATGCCGATTCCGCTCGATCCTCGAACGACAAGGCCGATAAGGCTATCTGTGACTGCGAGCAGGTGTCTTACTTTCCCGGATCTACCGAATCCACCTACCTTGTCGTGGTAGGCATACCTGTCGACGATCCTGATGGAGCAATCGGCAAAGAGGTCATTTTGGGATCGAGCCAGAACGTGTACGCATCGCTCGATAATCTGTTCGTTGCCCGTACTACCTATACGGATGAGGACGACGATGGTACCGCCGCTGCTGCTGCTTCTGCTGCGCCTGAGAGGATTGTCGCCGGGTATTCGAACAGCCCCAATACCCAGGTCTATAAATTCAGTTTTGATGAAGAGACAATCCAGTATGCAGGCAAGGCCAGGGTACCGGGAACGATTATTAACCAGTTCTCCATGGATGAGTACGACAACCATTTCAGGATAGCCACTACCAAGGGATACACCTGGGATGAGAGTAATCCATCAAGCAATAATCTCTACGTCTTGAACGGCAACATGGAACAGGTGGGAAGTATTGAAAACATCGCTCCCGGAGAGAGCATCAAATCGGTCAGATTCATGGGAGATAAGGCTTATGTGGTGACCTTCCTGCAGGTCGATCCCCTGTTTGTCGTCTCGCTCGCAGATCCTGCACATCCGCAGATCCTCGGGCAGTTGAAGATTCCGGGATACAGTGAATACCTGCATCCTTATGATGAGAACCACCTGATCGGCTTTGGCCGTGACGTTGATGCCAGTATCGATGCCGATAAAATACATTCGGCCAATGCGGTTTACTACACAGCCATATTGGGCATGAAAATCTCCCTGTTTGATGTTACCGATGTTACCCACCCCGTTGAATTGCACCAGGAGATTATCGGCTACCGGAATACCCAGTCTGAACTGCTGACAGACCATAAGGCCCTGTTATTCAGCAAGGACAAGAACCTCATGGCCTTCCCCGTTACCGTTACCCAAAAGATTGAAGACGCGAAAGACACTTACAGTAATTATGAATACACCTTCCAGGGAGCCTACTTTTACCATATCGATTTAACCAGCGGATTCGAGAAAAAAGCCGCCATAACCCATTATGATAGTGACGAGGAATTCAAGAAAGCGGGCTATTACTACTATGGCGGTGAGAATGATATCAGAAGGATCATCTACATCGGTAATAACTTCTACACCATATCCGATGCCAAAATCAAGGCGATCGATATGCAAACCTATAGGGAGAATAATGTGATTACCCTGGAAAAGTCTGCCGACAGCGATACCCAACCTTACGGCTATCCCATAGAAAAGGTAATTCTGCTCAGAGGGGAATGACGAACAAGAGCGGAATGACCATCTATGAGGAGAATGACTCATCCAGAGAAGTCAAGAGAGCCCCAGGGACCGGTGATTACCGGTCCCTGGCTTTTTTCAACCAGCCAATTTGTTAACTAACCAATTTTCCAACCAGCCAATTATTAAAATCAACCATTTTACCAGTTAGCCGTTTTACTAATTCCTTATTTTATTCCTTATTTTATGAATTAATCCTATCGAGAAATGCCGATAAAGGATCTTGCAGGGTTTGCAATCATTAATCCACATCCTTAAACCTGGCAAAGAGGGGAAGCAATGAAACGGCTGTTTCTGGCCTTGGGCCTGATCTGCATCGTTACTGCACTGGCAACCGCCAGAGGGTATGATTCCGGCACGTTCCCTCTCGCCAACCGTCTTCATCCGAAGGTGGTCAGGCTGCAATCAACCGTTGTCACTGACCAGCCCGTTTACACCCAGGGCCAACCTGTGGAGATTACCTACGAGGTGACCAATCCAAAGGAGGAGCCGGTTACACTCAATTTTAATACCAGCAGAGAATTCGACGCAGTAATCAGGAACGCAATCGGTATCAAAGTCTGGCAGTTTTCCGCTGATAGAGGATATATTATGGTTCTTGGCACACTCGAACTGGAACCCAAAGAAACGAAAAGGTTCCAAGTTCAGTGGAATCAGACAGATGACCACAATGTGACGGTGCCTCCAGGATTTTATACGATAAGGGCTTTTTTGACTTCGACCAATAGCTTCGGGCATATTGCAACAGCACAAATCAGAATTATGCCGGCAGCGGATGCCGATGCCTACATCCTGCATTACCAGAACAGCGGATGTACAGGAGAGCCTGTCAGATCGCCCGGAGAAAATGAGGAATTTACCGCTGATTACCAGGAGGACCACCTGCTTTATCTATTTCACAGTAACGCTTCATATAACTGCTGCATCGAAGAGATTGCCGTAACGATGAACACGATAGACATGGCGGATATGATCATCAGGATTTACGAGGATGAGAAGCTGCAAGGAGATGGATGCCGCTGCATATGTGACTATGATCTTACCATTGCCATTGCCGGTTTGTTTCCCGGAATCTATACCGTAAGATTCTATGATAAGAAAGCAGGCCGCCTCCGTGGTGAAATCCCACGGGTAGTGATCCCATGGGAACCATTGCACGGAAGATGAAGGACCTTTCATTGCTTCAGGGAATTTCCCCCTTCAATTTTTATCACTTTTTTTCACGTGCTCCTTGCCTTGTCACTTCAAAGGGACTTGAGAAGTCTCCTCCACTCCAAGGATAGCCTGCATGATGCCTTTCTTCACCTGATCATTAAATCCAGAATAGGCGCTATCTTTCAGGAAGATAATGGGGAGATAGCCGAAGGTTTCCGACAGCCCCTCGCTTGAGCCGAATTGGGCCTTGAGCTCGTTTAGTCTCTCCCTGAAGTCCTCATCGGACACCAGATGCTGTTCAACCGGATAGTCGAGGGTCTTGAGAAAGTCAAGAGCAGCCAGGCACATGGGGCCTGAGCCATTATGAAAGATGATGATTTTTCCCTCTCCTTTGTCTTCCTGACTGCCCTGGGTATCCTGCTGGCTGCCCTGACCGGGCAGCGGTGGGAAATCACTGACCAGCAGGCAGGGATTATCCAGATTGGGCTCTTCTTCCAGCGGCTTTGCCGGTTTGGGTGTGGTGTACTCTACCTGCCGGTTTTGAGGTATTTCATCGAGCGGGAGCCGTGCATCAACTGCCCCGAAGATATCCAGACTCACCCAGTGGACGAATGCGTGATCCAGAAAATCCAGATATACTGCATTCCAGGCCGCTTTCAATCCTCCAATGCGGGCATGGGAGACAGGGGAAATTTTTGCCTGTTGCAAGGCTGCATCAAACAACTCCTCACTGAACTGTGCGGGAGTTCCCTCTCTCGCCCAATAGCTGTAATCGCAGAGACTGCCTGTTCCCCATTTCTCCGATGAGACATTCGAAACGGAAAAGATCCTGGTCATATACCCTTCGGGCTGATAGATCGTTGCCCTGGACCCGGTCGTACCTCTGGCCATGACGAAAGGAATACCAAGCGCTTCAGCCACTTTGAGGGTATTCACATCATAGGCGAAATAGGTCGAGGCTATCGCCTTGATCGGCTTTCCCAAACAGGCATCAATCCTCTCCTTTCTGTCTTTGATGATCGCATACTGCTCTTCATAGGGCACATCCCACATCGGCGGGGAGGGAGAGCATAAGGCTCCGACTTCCATCCCATATCCTTGCAGTTTCCTGAGATCCTCAGCGTGCTGAGCCACAAAATCCGCCGAGGCCAAAAGCAGCGATGGTATCGCTCTTTTCTGAAGCTCATAGACGAAATTGGTCAGCCCGTCCATACCTTCATACTCTATCAGTAGCATCAGGCCCTCAGGCGGCTCCGATCGAGCGGCATCTTGCAGCACTAACCCGTCTCCCATTCCTGCTCCGTCTCCCCCGTTATCTGCACCTGTTCCTAACCCTGCTCCGTCTTCCCCCCCGTCATATAAACCACCTGACTCATCAGGGAGGCTATCCACGAGCAGGCGCTCCGTATCGACAACCTGACCGGTCTGAACATCGATAAATAGATGCAGGGTTGATCCCCACTCATCAATAGCCGCCCCTCCAATCTTTTTACAGAGCCTGTCCTTGATGATGTACAAGCCCTCGACCGCAAGATTGTCCGGTATACTGATACCTTCCTGACTTACTGGACTTATCGTGTCCATCGTGTCCATCGTGCCCGCTGCACCCGCTGTGCTCACTGCACTTACTGTATTCACTGTACTCACCGTGCCGGGCGAGTTCGCTGCGTCCGTCGTGTTCGCCGTGGCCGGAGTGTTCACCGTGGCCAGCGAGTTTAACGTATAGTAATCCGCTGCCTTTTCCTTCAAATCCTCATCAGGAAGAATGACCTTGATTTCATGGAGGTTATCGTACCATCTATAGATTTTCAGGAAATTAATTTCGCCCGTATCTCCCTCGATCTCGGCAAAAATTCCCGGATAGCTCAGGGTTGTATCGCCGAATTTTTGCTTTACGGAAAAATCGTACCAGTGAGAGCCGGGGCCAGCGGAATTTTTGCTCATCGAGAACTCTTCCGCGCCAGTCAAGACTACTCCCAGCAAGTGCAGGATATCTTTCATCCTGGCCAAAATCTTCTCCTGATCCCATGACCATCCGCTCGATGTCCCCAGCCTCTTCAGAAGGTAGGTTACCGCATAGGTCCTGTCGCTGGCGTCAACCCAGATGGTGATCCGTCCGCCATTGCCGGTAGTGTATTCATATCCTTTCCTTATCCATTTCATTTCACCTTCCCAGCCAAGCCCGACCGGCTGACTGGCGACAGGGACCACCTTATAGTCAGTTCCTGTCTTCTCCAGCCTGGTACCCAGCATGGTGGCAAGGTATTCAGCCGTAGGCAGATGGGACTGATGAAAAAATTCGATGCAGTGGAGCTTGACCAAGTCCAGGCAGGAAGTCTGCCCCAAATATTTCCGGAACAGACAAAGAGCATCCGCCGGCGTAACCTGACCGTCCTGATTGACGTCAGCGGCATCCTTATTCAATTCGTAGCATTCAGGTACCAGATAGCACTGAAAGGCGATCAGGGCATCCTGGGGAGTGATCTGGTCATCGATATTGAGATCGCCGGGAATGCATCGCCCGGAGCGTTCTACATTTACGCTACCCACGGCAGCATCACAGTAATTGCCGTATGTCCTGCCATCGCATCCGCAGACCCAATCATAATTTGCCGGGCACATGCGGGGTATGTGCCTGCATACCCCCTCTCCCTGGCAATCACCGGCCTGCTTTTGGCAATACTCTTCGGGCTGGCATTGATCATTTCTGGTGCAGACAGCCGCCGGACCGACGGAAGCAGCCCAGGCACCCTTTCCAGTCAGGATTCCAGGCAGAATGAGGACGAGGGCACCTGCCGTAATACCTATGGTTATGCCCTTGATAATACCCGCAGTAACACCCATGATAATCTCCGTGACAATACTGCTCACCCTTTCTAAAACCCACGCAATTTGTTTATTCATTCTCTTTTTTTTCATTGCAGACTCCTTGCAACACGTTTACAGAAGGTTTATATGAGTAGTTTTTATTTTATATTTTTCATTTTCTTTATAGAGCTTGACGGACGGCCTGAAAGCCCCTCGCCCCACCCATGTCCCCACTTTATTTTTTACCTGTTTTTATAATACCCTATCGATAGCAAAAAATACAAACATAAAGTCATATCTCAGCCGTAACAACAAAGAATCGTCGATATATACCCGGTAATATACACCCAGTAATATATACCCTATACCCAATATGAAAAGTCAGAGAATATTCCAGGTAACTCTTTTTGAGAGATTGACCGAGATCAATGAAGGCAGGAATGATAAATGGCTGAGCATTTACCTTGATTTTTAAGGTGATTTCAATAAAAAGGGGAATAATAACTATGGACCGGATAAACAAACTGCCCGATTCTCCGGCAGGGATCTGCCCTCTCTTGGTAGGGGCAAAGGTTCCAAGATTGACATTATTCACGGCTAAAGGCCGTCCATTTGATTTCAGTGCAGCTATAGCTGAAAAGCCAACCATATTGGTCGTTTACCGGGGCGGATGGTGACCGCGCTGCAACAGGCAGTTGGGACAACTGCAAGAGATTGAACCACAACTTGCTGAGCTTGGCTACCAGATTATTGCCATGTGTGGGGACCGCCCGGAAAAGTTGCAGGAAAGCATTGAAAGGCATAAGCTGAGCTACCTGCTGCTGTCCGACAGCAGGATGACGGGGGCCCAGGCCCTAGGTCTTGCTTATAAAGTGAGTGACCGGAAATATGAGAAGTTCCTGAAGGAAGGCATTGATCTGGAGGAGGCTTCAGGAGAAAAGCACCACCTATTGCCGGTTCCGGCAGTATTCATAATCGGTACGGATGGTGTTATCAAATTTGAATATGCTCATCCAGACTCCAATGTGCGGCTCAATCCCACGATACTGTTAACAGCAGCCAAGGTGTATAGGCATGGCGAATAATACTTGCACAGGCATCCTTCTTCTGGAAGATTTCCCTGTCCATACTTTTTCCTTATCCAGCGCCCAGCTACCAGCTTCAGCCCTATTAGCCGTCATTCAGCATCCTAAGTACACGGCGCGGGAATTACGCGGCCGGATAGATTGTCATCCACGCAGCACGTTATTCGTCATTCCCGTGAAAGCTTAAAATCCAGTTACCCCTCAATATTTGATTGACAAGCTCCTAGTCTTCTCCGCATTGGAGGGGACGACGACTGCTTTTAATTTCGCTTCGGCGGCGTTTGGCTTCAAGCCTTCGCTCTTTTGATGCGCGTGTCGGTCCTGTCTTGTGCCGGGGCTTGGGCTGCCTGGTGGCCATGCGGATCAATTCAACCAGCCGCTCGACCGCATCCTGACGGTTTCTCTCCTGTGTACGGAACCGCTGGGCTGCGATAACCAGTACGCCATCTGTGGTAATGCGCCTGCCTGCCAGCCGGAGCAGTCGCTGGCGAACATTTTCCGGCAGAGAAGGAGAGTGAGCCGCATTAAAACGGAGTTGTACCGCTGTGGCGACCTTGTTGACGTTTTGCCCGCCTGGTCCCGATGACCTGACAAACTCCTCCTGGATTTCCTTCTCGTCAATGGCTATAGTATTTGTGATATGAATCATACTCTTTGTTTACCCCATGAGCGCTTAAGCTGTCTGGTAAGAGTTCGTACTCCCTGATAAGTGCTTCTGTTGCCTGACGAGCGTTTCTTTAAACAATGCTTCCAGTTTCTTCCCATCTACACCAATAATCCATAATTATAATTATAATATAACCATTATACAAGATACAGTTTTTCGATGCATTGAGAGGACCGGAAAAAACACAGGGGATCTCTTTTTCCGGTCCTGATAAAAGAATCGGTGGTAAGTAGAGAAGATGCCTTACAAGAGTGCGGTGCCAGACAGCAATGAGGTGATTGTGGGTTGAGAAAGTGCCGGGGCTATCGTAGAGAGTGCTGTTGAATAGCTGGGGTAAGCTACGAGATATGACCAATTTGCTGGAGAAACGTTATTTAAAATCCACCATGCAGGGGTAGGGAGAAGTGCAGAATATCCGGCTGGCAGGGTGATGGTGATGGGAGAGCCGGTGATCTGGTTGGTGAGTATGGGGGGAGGCCAGAGATTGATGCCGCCAATGGGATCGTAATAGGCCATGCCCAACGGTGTATTGTAGAGCAGCCAGGGGCTTCTCAGACTCGGGTGCCAGGTGAGAGCAGGCTGCACAGGCAAAACAGTACCTGGCGTTAGACTGGTGACAAGAGGTGTCGGAAGTCCCGTCGTATTGCTTACCGGAGAGAGTACCGGAGACCATAACGGCCAGAGGGTATTGTACGGCGGCAAGGCAGTCCAGTTTTGAGCGCTGACCGTTATGAGCCTGAAGGCACTGGTCCCGATAAGGAAAAAAATTGCCACGAGTAGTATTTTTATCTTTTTATTTCTTTTTCCATTCATAGCCCTTTTCATAACCCTTTCTCCTTTTCTTCTCATGAGGTATTAGGATTTTCTTGATTATTTATTTATGGTGCGAATGTTAACAGGTAATCAATTCCTCCTTTCTCTGGCCTTCATCAATTTTAGGGTGGACAATATCTTTTACTCTGATACCTTTATCAAGCATATTGAGTGCCAATATATAAGTATATAATATTCAAATACTTAACTACTAATAGCGTAACAAAAATGTAATTCCGGTTTCAATGATGAAACATTACCCAACAGCGAAACAAGAGCTATGAGAGATGTTTACAGGTTAAAAAATATCAATGAAATAACCAAAGGCACCTATGCCTCTTTATCAAAGGGGATGGGGATTTTAACATCCTCATACCATTTCGCCAGGTAAAAAGGGATACAACAAAAGATCATCCATTTTTACGCGCTGGATAGACAAGCCTTATAGCATGAATTATATAAAAGGTGATTTACAAAGGGTAATTTACAAACTATGCTTTTGCATTTTTTGGTAACTGCTTGAAATATCAATAACTTCGTAATGAAAAAAAGTGCAAAATATAGTTACAAAGAGGAATTATACAAAAGGGAAGATATAGAGAAGACTCTCTCTGTTGTCCCGTCTATCGTGAGCTGCATTATAATTGTGATGGGAGGGACGGGACAAAAATGTCCCGTCCCTGTTGTTTTTTTGGGGCTTTGATAGAGGCCAGGCTCTTAAACGATAGCCGGGCTTTTACAGTGACCACCAGGGTTGGACCTCGATCGGGAATTCCGATTGTGTCCATCCGCCGCGCTGGTCAAAGGCGGTGATTTGTACAAAGTACATGCCCGGCAAATTGGTCTGGAATGTCCAGTAGGCC
>JBFMGO010000047.1:0-37985 GCA_040752695.1 bacterium | reverse complement strand
TACGGCAAAGGATTTCAAGGCTGGTGCGTGAAACCTTGTCATTCTCGAAAATAGAAGATAACCATTTTCGAGCTATCAAATACTTTATCTGGAATTTTAACTCAGCATTACTTGTTTAACACTACCCCCTCTTCCGATGGTAATGAGGGAGTAACGTACGGAGCACCCCGAATACCCATATAATATTTTTATTTTGAACGCAATTATGGTATTATCAGATAAAAGGCAAATGACCAAAGGAAGAGTTTTAAAGAGCTCCGGATTATTTCATCAATCGGCAACCTTAGAGTCATTGCCTTTTAAGTTCTTCTAACCTTTAATGCTTGATTGCAGGGTCAGTGTTTCACTGGAAGGGAGGATTGGCATATGCCCTTTGGAATTGGCATGGCGGAACTGTTGGTTATCCTGGTAATCGTTTTGATTATTTTCGGGGCTGGTAAACTGCCTGAAATCGGCCACGGCCTTGGGAAAGCGATTCGCAATTTTAAGGATGCAACCTCATCAGGCGCAGAGAAAGAGGCGCGGGAGAAAATCACCGATGCCACGAAAAAGGAGATTGAGGAGAAAAGCACTTCTGAGAAATAGCACCGTTCAGGGAATTGGCATTTTTTTTAATCCCTGAACCTTTTGAGGGTAGGAGGCATCGTTAAGGTTTGTCATCAAAAGTTTTCTTTATCGATTTACAATCGTCGGTAAAAAGCAATCTTTTCCAAAAGCTGGCTTCACTGCTCGACATGCCGGAAAACAACAGAGTGCAGTTGAGCGGCTTGACGGCAATGAAGCTCCACTTTGGTGAAAGAGGATGCTGGGGGTATATCCATCCCAAATTCGTCAAAGCCCTGGTGGACGAGGTAAAAAAGCGGGGTGGAAAACCGTTTCTAACCGACTCTAACAGCGTGTATGTCGGAGGACGGGCCGAGGCCATAAGTCACATAGAAACTGCGATAGCGAATGGCTTCTCCTATTCCGTTATTGGTGCTCCGATTATTATTGCCGATGGGGTCCGGGGTGAAAGCATTCGCAGGGTGACGGTCGACTTGAAGCACTACCGTGAGGTTGAGATCGCTTCAGCGGTTTTTTCCGCTGACAGCGTTATCTGTCTGTCTCACTTCAAGGGGCATGAGTTAACCGGTTTCGGAGGGGCGCTGAAGAATATGGGTATGGGTCTTGCTTCCAAAGGGGGCAAGCTTTCCATGCATTCGACAGTTGCTCCCTACATTGCGAAAAGCTGCCAGGGATGCGGTTTATGCACCGCGCGTTGTGCCTTTGAGGCAATGTATCTGCAGGAGGGGCGGGCCTGGATTGATTCGGAAAAATGCGCGGGGTGTGGCCAATGTCTGGTCAATTGTCCGAACAAGGCCATACGCATACGCTGGAATGAATCCGTACACAATGTCCAGGAGAAGATCTGCGAGCATGTTTACGGGATAACCAGGGTGCTGAACATCGCTGTCCTTTATATTAACTTCATTATCAATGTCACTCCTGATTGTGATTGCTGTCAGCATTCCGATGTGCCCATTGTGCCGCATCTGGGAATAATGGCATCACATGACCCTGTAGCTATTGATCAGGCATCGGTGGATCTGGTCAACGCGAGTGAAGGGATCAAGCGGACGGCTTTAAAGAAGGGTTTTGGCAAGGGGGGCGATAAGTTTCGCGGGGTGCATCCCACGGTGGACTGGAGTATCCAGCTCAACTATGGGGCACAGATCGGCCTCGGGACACGGGAATATGAGTTGGTTCCCTTTTGAAATAATCTGTCTCTTGCGCTTTTTTCTTGTCGAGAAATTTTTTCATCCCGGCTCCGGTCGAAAGCCATTCTATCGGAACCGGGATGAACAAACCTTTAGAGGACGTTGTTCCTAGGCGAGTGTAATTGCCTCTTCGGGGCAATTGTCAACGCAAACTCCACACTCTACACATTCGTCTGCGTCACTGACACTTGATCTATCATCCTTCATAACTAAAACTTCATTAGGACAATCTTCAATGCAAACTCCACATCCCGTGCATTTGTCAGTATCGATGATTGGTGGCATCCTTTTCACCTCCTTTTAGTTAAGTGGACCTTTGTCCATTCTCCGGGAGAAAAAGCTCCCCTGGCAGCAGCAGAGCCGTAAAACTCAAGAAAGTATCCCTTTTAGGCCAGGCTATTCAAGATACTTTAGAGCTTTCGTGGAGGGCTTTGTTAATAACTCGTCTTAATTCCTCCAGGTGGATGGGCTTGTTCAAGTATTCGAAAGCCCCGAGATTCATTGCCTTGAGGTAGGAGTTTACCTCTCCGTAGGCTGTGACAATTACAACGCCGATGTCCTTATTTTTTTTTCTTAATTTTTCAAGTACCTCGATGCCATCCATTTCAGGCATGCGCAGGTCCGTAATGATAAGATCAAACTTATTATTTTCAGCCTCTAAGAGGGCTTTTTTCCCATTTTCCGCAGTATGAACCACGTAGCCTTCTTTGGTTAAGATCTTGCTTAGGCCCTCTCTCGAGTTCTGTTCATCGTCTACAACAAGTACCCTTTTAGGAACCATTTTCCTTTCACCCCTTCTTTTCCCTAAGAATAGAGATGAATGCAGCCCGATGATGCACAAGAATGTCGCCTACACGTTCACTTTCGCTCAATCACTCGTAACTTTTTGATTATAAGGTAAAATTGCAGCTTATCATATACGTTAGGCACATCAGGCTTATCATTTCCGCTTACACTCTGAGTATAACACAATACATCACAATGTCAAATAAATTAAGTCGATCGCTTTGCAGGGGAAGCTTCGAGAATAAAGGCCTTATTGGGTAGTTGCTCCTTGAGCAAAGAGTTCATTTTTCCAAAATGAACCATGGTCTTTCAGCCAACCATATTCATACTTCGTCAGATATCTCTTGTATAAAAGAGCACTATGGCTTATCTTTATTATGAGTTTGTCTTTATCAGAAAATGGAAGGATCTGCCTGTTGTCAGGGCAAGACAAGACGAAAGGTGCCTGCCTTGAAGGAAGGGAGCGATTTTGACGTGAGAATAACCTTATCTCAAGAAAAAAAGTGCCTATTTAAACAGCAGGGAACGATTGGCTATTTTACCTGCCCTGATCTTGATGGCAGAGTGATTCACGGATTCAGTACGAAGATACCCCCTACAGGGGGGAATAGCAAACCCGATGAGATTTACCGTCAGGGGCAGCGATTTTGCAATGCATTGCGCACGAACGTTCCTTTTATGGTGCGTTTGCGGCAGGTGCATGGGGACCGAATCTTCATAGCTAAAGAGCCGGTGCCTGATCCGGGTGAGTATGATGGAGTTGTCACTGATTCGACTGAAGCAGCTTTGTCGATCGTTACTGCCGATTGCTTGCCGATCCTGATCTTTGAGCAAAGCAAAAAAATCATCGGTGCCGTTCATGCCGGCTGGCGGGGGGCATCTTTAGGCATACTCCAAAATGCCCTTAAGGCAATCCGGCAAAACTTCGGAGCCAGGCCGCAAGACTGCCTGCTTCTTTTTGGACCATATTTGAAGCCCTGCTGCTTTGAAATTCGAGACGATGTCCTTGGAATCCTGAAGGAAAGGTTGCCCTTCTGGCCGCAGGTGGTGAGTAAAGTACAGGGCAGATGGTATTTTGACCTGCAACTGACCAACATCCTTCAGGCCAGGGAAATGGGAGTCTTGCAGGAAAATATCTGGACACTGGACCTTTGTACCTCTTGCCAGCCTGCGTGGTTTCACTCCTATCGAAGGGATAAAGATCTGGCCGGGAGGATGATCTCGGTGATTAGCCTGCGTTAATCCTTAGTTTTTTGTTGCAATAGGATAAGGGGAAAGGTATAATTCGGAGAGATCAGGGCTTTTGGTGCCTGAAGTACTTTTAACCGTTATTCTGAGGCATTTTTTCCTCAATACGCTAAGAGAACAAAGTAAGGATGAATAAGATTGGCTTTATTGGAGCTGGAAACATGGCAGAGGCTCTCATACGGGGAACCCTGAAGGCAAACCTTCTCCCTCCTGAGAAGATTGCCGCTGCGGATGTCAGCAGGGAGCGGCTTTCGGAACTGAGTGAAAGGTATGGCATTGTGGGGGTCAAAAGCAACAGCGAGGTTGTTGCTCAAGCCGATGTGATTATCCTGGCTGTCAAGCCCCAGGTGATGCGGAGTGTCTTGACGGAAATAGGCAGGAGCGAGCTCACGGAAAGCAAACTGTTCATCTCGATTGCCGCCGGTATTCAGCTTTCGCTCCTTTCGTCCTGTCTGCCCGCTGCCAAGAGGATAATCAGGGTAATGCCCAACACCCCGGCCCTTGTCCTTCAGGGAATGACTGCCATCTGTTCCGATGCGGCAACCGAAGAGGATCTGAAGACCGTTGAGCGGATTTTTTCCTCTGTAGGGCGGACGGTATTCGTACACGAAGGCCTGATTGACGCGGTAACCGGTCTGAGCGGCAGTGGACCTGCTTATGTAGCCATCATGATCGAGGCATTAACCGACGGCGGTGTCCTTTTGGGATTGCCGCGGAAAACATCACAGGAACTTGCCCTGCAGACTGTTCTGGGAACAGTCCGGCTATTGATGGAGGGTCATCATCCTGCTGTTTTAAAAGATATGGTTTCTTCTCCGGGAGGAACGACGATCCACGGGATTTATGCTCTGGAAAAGGCAGGGGTACGGGCCAGCTTCATGGATGCGATCAAATTGGCCGCGATGCGGTCGAAAGAACTTGGTGAGGAGGAACGCGCCCCATCATCGGGTCAGTGACGATTTCCTCTTTTATGTCCTTCATCAAGAGATGCCATTTTGAACTGGGGGTTAATGGATCATGTTCATTATTGGGAACTTGCTGGAAGCTATTGCAGACATTATTAACCTGTTTGTTTATTTTTACATGTTTATTGTCGTCATTGCCGCCTTTATTTCCTGGCTTCATGTAGACCCGTACAATCCAGTGGTTCAGATCCTTCATCAATTGACTGAGCCGGTATTTCGTTTCGTTCGGCGACATCTCCCTGTAGCTATCGGAGGGATCGACCTTTCGCCCATGATCGTGATCGCCGGCTGCGTTTTTATTCAGAAATTTATCGTAAACAGCCTGCTTGGCATAGCTTTTCGGCTGAAATAACACAAAGTGGCAAAAGACTGAGGAGCCATGATTACTCCACTAGAGATTAGAGAGAAGCGGTTCAGCACCAGATGGCCGGGCTTTCATAAAAAAGAAGTGATTGACTTTTTGGATTCACTTTCCATAGAATTCCAGGTAGCATTGAGAGAAAACCGTGAAATCCGCGAGCAGCTCGATGAAGAGAGAGCGCAAAAGGAAAAATTGCTTGAGCGTGAAGCAATGATCAAAGAAGTGATGATGGCCGCTCAGAGCAGTTCGGATAAAATACGGGAAAATGCCGTCCGTGAAGCGGAGCTGGTGATCAGAGATGCCGAAATGAAGGCAGAGGAGATCCTGAAAAGTACTGACCGCCAAAAAGACCAGGTGCTTCAACAGATTCAGGATCTTAGGACCTTCTATAAGCAGTTCAGGATCAAGATACAATCTACCCTGGATATGTATGGAAGGCTTTTGGCTGAGGCTGGATCTGAGGCAGAAAATGACAACTTCGGAGAAATCGAAGAGGGAAAGGAAGCTGATTTCAATAGCCGACCAGGAGGCCAGCCTTTCGGTGAGAATCCAACCGAATGCACGGAAAAATGAAGTGGTTGGAATAGGAGAAGACCAGATCGTCAAAATAAGGATTACTGCTCCTCCCGTAGATGGCAAGGCGAATAAAGAATGCATTAAGTTCCTGGCAAAGGTGCTTGAGGTGTCAAAATCGCAGGTTGCAATTGTCGGGGGAGAAAAAGCCCGCTCAAAGGCAGTGCGGATTTTCGGAATAAGTCAGCAAGTGTGTTGGCAGCGGCTGACTTCTGCTCTTCAAGGAGAACCAGAACGTGGTTAAGACTATTGAATGGAAGGGAAATTCCGTCCGTATTCTGGATCAGGTTCGACTGCCCCTCAAAGAAGCGTATCTTGACTGTTTTACCTACAGGGAAGTCATTGAGTGCATAGTAAAGATGAATATCCGCGGTGCCCCGGCCATCGGTCTGGCCACTGCTCTTGGGATCGCTCTTGGGGTTCAGGGTATTGCAAGCCAGGACAGGGAATTTTTCGATCGTGAGATGGATAGCATCTGCCAGGAATTTTTCCGCACCCGGCCCACGGCGGTCAATCTGGTCTGGGCGATTAACCAGTTAAAGGAGACGAAGAGGAATCACAGGGGAGATGTAGCCAGCCTCAAGGAAGCGATTAAAGCACGGGCTGTCGAACTTCTGGAGGCGGACCTGGCCATTAACCGGCAGATCGGAAAGTATGGCGAGCCCCTGATTCCGGATGGAGCGAGCATCCTGACCCATTGCAACGCCGGAGCACTGGCTACCGGTGGATATGGTACTGCCCTGGGAGTTATTCGCGCAGCCCATGAGGCGGGAAAGAAGATATCCGTTTATGTGGATGAAACCAGGCCTTTCCTGCAAGGTGCCCGGCTGACGGCCTGGGAACTGGTAGAGGAGAACATTCCGGCCACTCTCATTACCGACAGCATGGCCGGCTACTTTATGCAAAAGGGCAAGGTAGACCTGATTATCGTGGGAGCGGACCGGGTGGCTGCCAACGGTGATGTGGCCAATAAGATCGGCACCTACTCTCTGGGGGTTTTGGCCAGGGCACATTCGATCCCCTTATACGTGGCTGCTCCGACATCCACCCTGGATCTGAACATTCCAACCGGTCAGGAAATTCCGATTGAGGAAAGAACTCATGAGGAAGTTACCTCCATCGGAGGCATCCGGATCGCTCCTGAAAGAATCGCTGTAGCTAACCCGGCCTTTGATGTGACTCCAAATGAGTATGTCAGCGCTCTTATCACTGAAAAGGGAATTGTCCGTCCGCCGTACCTGCAGGGGCTTCGGAGGTTGGTGCAGGGTGACTGAAATTGAATGCTTAAGGAGGTGGCTCAATGAATCAATCTGATGTGGCTCAGATGACGAAGGGGGCTGACGTGGCAGTTGTTATTTTAGCTGCAGGCCAGAGTACGCGGATGAAGTCTCAACTCAGCAAGATGCTCCACCCCCTCTGTGGACGACCAATCGTTCGCTATGTAACCGATCTGGTTGATGCGGTCTGTGCCAGGCGGGCAGTGATGGTGCTGGGTTATCAGGCAGACAGGATACAAAAAGAGCTCCAGGACACCAGGATAGAGTTTGTCTATCAGAAAGAGCAGTTGGGAACAGCCCATGCGGTCTTGCAAACGAAAGATGCACTGGCTGACTTTTCAGGTGTGGTGCTCGTTTTAAATGGTGATACTCCGCTTTTGACCTCCAGGGAAGTAAATGAATTGGTCGCATTTCACTGCAATAGCCGGGCTGCCTGCACTATTTTGAGCAGCGATATACCAGACCCTTTCAGCTATGGCCGCATCTTGCGGGATGAAACGGGAAGTGTCCTGGGAATCGTGGAGGAAAAAGATGCCTCAAAAGAGCAAAAGAAAATTAAAGAAATTAATGCCGGTATCTATTGTTTTGACTCACGAGCACTCTATGATACGCTGAACAAGATCAATAACCGGAATGCAAAGAAAGAGTATTACCTGACCGATTCAATCGCCATCTTGCGCCAGGAAGGAAAAGTGGTTCAGGCGTTCAAGGCGGCTGATTATCGGACCTCACTCGGGATCAACACGAGAGGCAACCTCGCTGAAGCCAGCCAAATCATGCGCCAGAGGATAGCGACCCGTCTTATGGAAGAGGGGGTTACCATTATAGATCCCGCTCATACCTATATTGATTTTGAGGTACAGATCGGTCAGGATACCGTCGTATGGCCGGACTGTGTGATTGAGGGCGGTTCCTCTATCGGCAAAGGTTGCCATATCGGGCCATTCTCCTGGATTGTCAGATCCACGCTGGAAGATGGGGTATATGTAGAAGGGGGATGCATTCTTCGAGACAGCACTCTTTCGGCTGGATCGAGAATCCCTTCCTCGGGCCAGATCTGCCAAGAGCCGGTGAGAACTATCATTCATGATGTGCGAGAAGAGAGTTAAGCCGAAAGAGAATTTTATCATATGTTAGCAAGATTCTTTCAAAAATCTGAAGACGTAAGTAAACAAACCGAAAGCAAACGGGTTGAGCAAATCAACAAGAAAATCTGGGCCGTTGCAGGAGGAAAGGGAGGCACAGGCAAGAGCATTATCGCCTCCAGTATTGCAGTTCAACTGGCCCGGAGGGGTAAAAAGGTGGTCATCATTGACGCTGACCTTGGCAGTGGAAACCTCCACACCTATTTAGGAGTTACCCCTTCTTCCATTACCCTGGCTGATTTTCTTAGAGACCGGACCTCTCACCTGTCGGATGCTCTGGTTGGCACCCAGTATGAGAATCTTCACCTGATCAGTGACGCCAATGAGGTGCTGGGCTTGGCAAATATCAGCAGCCAAATAAAAGACAAGCTGATTCAGCAGGTAAAAGAGCTGGATTTTGAATACATTATCCTGGATGTGGGTGCCGGTACCGCTTATAATAACCTTGATTTCTTTCTCATTTCCGATCAGGGACTTCTGGTGGCCGTACCTGAGCCCACTTCTATCGAGAATATGTATCGCTTTATCAGGTGCTGCCTGAATAGAAAATTAATGCGCCGGTTCCAGGGTTCTCCTTATCAACCGCTCATAGAAAAGGCCGCTTTTCCGAAAGAGGCTGGAGGATTTCGCACTATTTACGAATTGGTAGAAAGGGTTTATCAACTCGACCCAGCAGCAGCAGAAGCCATGGTAGATGAAATTCTGAAATTTAAGCCACGGTTAATCATGAACCAGGTTCGGTCTCAAACCGATATTCAAGCCGGAGATTCAATTCGTGACGTAACGAGAAAATACTTGGGGGTGAACTTAAGCTACATCGGATATGTTACCTATGATGATCATGTCAAGTTGTCAGCCAGAAAACGGGTACCTTTATTTCAAGAGTACCCCAACAGCGGGGCTGCGGTTTGCATCCGAAATATTGTCAATAGATTCCTTGGCTAGCGGCCCGGGCGACAGGAATGCTCCACGAAGAGGCGGGTAATGGATGAAAAGAGTTGAAGAAATGAATTACTATGAATTACTCAATGTTGGACTGACAGCCAATAATGAAGAAATTCAAAAAGCCTATCATCTGGCCAGTCAAACCTATCAAGCTGATTCTTTAGCTTTATACTCTGTCATTTCAGAAACGGAAAGGACACAAATTTTACAAAGGATTGAAAAGGCCTATCAGACTCTTATGGATGAGCGTGAAAGAGAAAAGTATAACCACCAATTAGGTATTTCCTGTTCACGGAAAGGACAGGAGAAGCGAGAGGAACATGTCGATAAAAAAGGAAAAAAACCAGTGACTTCCCCGACAACTCGTCTGGATTCAGCCAAAGGTGCGGACTCGGGCAAGGGTGCGGATTCGGGCAAGGGTGTTGATTTAGGCAAGAGTGCGGACCTGCTCAGAGATGGAGACTCAGCCAAAGAGAATCAGGAGCAGAAGCCAAAAGAGCTCCCGCCACCGGATCTTTCAGATCCCCATTATTTGAAGAAGCTCAGAGAGAGGAAAGGAATTTCTCTCCAGGAGATTTCAGAATCCACCATGATCAGTGTCCACTCCCTGACAGATCTGGAAAGGGGTGAGTACGGCAGGTTCCCCGGCCGGGTCTACATCGTGGGATTTTTGCGCGCTTATGCAGAATACATCGGCATTGACGTGCAGCAGGCTAAAGCGCATTTTGAAATCATGTATGCCGGCGGCAAGTCGAAAAAGTAGTGCTAAAGGGGGGGGCAAGAACTCACCTTGTGGGGATAAAGAGCAAACCGCCAGGTGTGAGATGTTTTATTCCCGGCTTATGGCCTGGCCTCCCGTAAAAAATTACATGCCACTTCGGGAGGACTTGGATTGATATAAAACCCTGTTCCCCACTCAAACCCTGCCACCTCGGCAAGTTTAGGAATAATTTCGATGTGCCAGTGGTAGAAACTGATCTCTTTTTCATAGAAAGGGGCAGAGTGGATGAGGAAATTGTAGGGCGGATCATTGAGAATGATGGCAATTCGCCGGAGGATATCTTTCAGGATGTGTCCCAGGGAACGGAGTTGAGAGGGATCGCTGTCCTCAAAATACACGTCATGTTCCTTGGGAATTATCCAGGTTTCGAAAGGAAAGCGGGAGGCGAAAGGGGTCATGGCGATAAAGTGCTTGTTCTGGTTAATGAGCCGAACCCCCATGTCGAGTTCCTGCTGAATGATATCACAGATAATGCACCGGTCTCGATAAAGATAATAGGTATTTGTTCCACGAATCTCTTCAATCACCCTTTTAGGAACAATCGGCAGGGCAATAAGCTGGGAATGAGGATGGTCAAGTGATGCCCCTGCGGCACGGCCCTGATTTTTGAAGACGAGCACGTACTTGAACCGATAATCCCGCTTCAGATCGATAATCCGATCCTGGTAGGCTTGAATTACCTGGAGAAAGTGTTCTATCGGCAAATCAGCCAGAGCCGTGTCATGCTGAGGGGTTTCAATAATGACCTCGTGGGCTCCAACGCCATTCATCTGGTCATAAACACCAACTCCCCGCTTTTCCAGCCCTCCCCCTTCGATTTGCAGGGCAGGGAATTTGTTCGGCACCACCCTCACCGACCAGCCGGGAGTATCCGGCAGGGTTTCCGGCTGCCGGTAGGCAAGGATTTCTGGAGGGGTTTTATCCTCGTTGCCGACACAAAACGGGCAAAAACCCGATCTTCGCTCCTCCGGCTGTGGAACAAACTCTGACGGCCGCTTTGCTCGCTCGGTAGCGATAATAACCCATCGGCCGATAATCGGATCTTTGCGCAATTCAGGCACGTTATGCCCCCCCTTTGTTATTCCTTCCTGTTGCTTGTTCCCGTTGTTTGTTGCCTGTTCTTATTGCTTGTTTTTATTACTTGTTCTTATTAATTCCCCCTGATTATTAACACATTATTATAAAATTGTACAATCAGATTAATCAAATGTCAAGGTCAGATACATATATATTACTGAATATGAGGATAAAGGGACAGATTTGGGAAGATGGACCGGAATTTGGGTGGGATGGTCAAAAACTGTATGGATTTGGGTGGAATGGTCAGAAACTGTATGGAATGGATTTAAGGGCCTCCTGATAGATCTCCTTCAGGGGGCGGTTCACCTTCAGGGCAATGTGCCGGCAGTCTTCATATTCCGGTGAGGCTGTGACCATTTTTCCGTTTACCTTTCCAATCTTGACCCGAATGGGACCAAAGGGAGAGTGCACCTGGATGATTTCCCGGTCTATGACTTTTCTCCAGCCCTCTTTGATGCGAATGCCCAGGGTAGAGGTTTCCTGAACGATTATTGAGCACAACTCATCGCTCAGGGCGGGTGAGGTGAGTACGCTCAGGCGGGTGGCGGGCCGGTTTTTTTTCATGATAACAGGGATAAGCGTGACATCCAGTGCTCCGGCTGCGAAAAGCCGGGCGATGATATGGTCGTAGTACTCCGGGTTCATATCGTCGATGTCGGTTTCCAGCGTGGATATGCGCTCCATCCGCCAGTCTGAAAATGGGGTTCTTGTGGCTGCTTGAGCTTCCATGGCTGCCGGAGTTCCCAAGGTTCTGATTGTTTCCATGGTATCGATCGCTTGCGCAGTATCCATAGTTCCCATGACGACCCGAAGGAAATTTGGTATCTGCGTTAATTCCCTGGTGCCTGCACCATAGCCTGTCTTTTCAATGGAAAAAGAGGGCATGGGTCCAAAGCCGGCAGCCAGCGTGGAAATGAGCCCGGCGCCGGTGGGCGTTACCAGTTCATGAGAAATTCCGGTGGAGTATACGGGAATACCGGCCAGAAGTTCCAGGGTGGCAGGTGCCGGGACAGGGATCGTTCCATGCTCTGTGGAGGTAAAGCCACTGCCAAGATGCAGGGGAGAAGAAAAAATTTTTTCGATTCCCAGGGCCTTGATGCTTAGTAAGGCCCCGACAATGTCAACCACCGAATCCAGGTAGCCCAGTTCGTGAAAGTGAATCTCTTCAATATCCTTCCCATGAATCCTGGCCTCTGCCTGAGCAATGGCAGTAAAGACCCTGATCGCCGAACTGCGGATATCCTCCGAAAGCGTGCTTTGCTGCAAGAGATTGACAAAGTCGGCCAGGGTTCTTCGTGGGTGATGGGGGGGATGGGACTGATCAGGCTGGTTTGACTGATCATGCTGGTCTGGCTGATGGGGCTGGTCTGGCTGATGGACGGGTTGACGGGGGTGGCGGTCAGGGTCCGGTATGCAGACTTTCATGAGAGTGCCGGTCAGTGCTCCCCTGGAAACGGTTTGCGGCTCCAGGGAGACTCCCTCAAGAGGAAGTGATTGTAATTGCCCGCTCAGCCACCTGCTATCCACTCCTAAGGCATTGAGAGCACCCAGGATCATATCGCCGCTGATGCCGGAGTAGCAATCAAAATAGAGAATTTTCAATCAGTTTTCTCCTTCTTGCCATTTTCCTCTTGTCTTTTCCCTTGCATCAGTGCTCTCTCATCTCCTTCCTCTGGGCACCTTCCTTTCGCCTCTGCTGTCGGTGCTGGTGCCGGCTCCCTTGTATCCTCTGCATCCTCTGGCAGGACATTGATCAGGTGGGCGATGCAGCCTGCTGAGTAGCCATTATCGATATTGACTACAGCTACACCGCCTACACAACTGTTGAGCATGGTCAGGAGCGCAGCCACCCCTTTGAAATTGGCACCATATCCGATACTGGTAGGCACAGCAATAACCGGCTTGTTGACCAGTCCGCCAACCACGCTGGCCAGAGCACCCTCCATACCGGCGGCTACGACAATAACCCTCGCCTGGTCAAGAAGATGCTGATGGCTCAGTAATCGATGAATGCCTGCCACGCCGACATCAAAAAGACTGGTTACTCTGCTGCCGTGGGCCTCGGCCGTAACAGCCGCTTCCTGGGCAATGGGAATATCGGCCGTACCGGCAGACAGGATCAAAACATGGCCTTTTTGAGAGGGCGGCTCCTTTTGCACGACAATCATCCGGGCTTGCGGGTAATAGCGGGCGCAAGGAGCAATGGCCCGGATGGCTTCGTAGATTTCCGCGCCGGCCTTGGTGGCCAGAAGAGTCGATCCTGTGGCAGTGATCCTTTGGGCAATGGAGACAATCTGCTCTATGGATTTCCCCGGGCAAAAAACCGCTTCTGGAAACCCTCTGCGGATATGCCGGTGGTGGTCCAGCTTGGCAAAGCCAAGATCCTCGTAAGGGAGGTTTTTCAGCACGCCAAGAGCCTCGTCGATTCCGGTCGTTCCCTGTTGAACAGCCTCTAATATGCTCCGAATGTGTGCAGGATTCATAGGGAATTGTATTCATATTCAGAAGAGTTTGTCAACTATTATCTCGTGTATTGGTTTTGTGAGAGCAAGGGCGGCGTTCGGCTATTCCTCTCCTGTCGGTAATAGAGCTGTTGCGGCTCTAATGGTTATTGGCTGGTGTGGTTGTAACTGCCGGGAGCGGTGCAGGAGGCACCGGGAACAAACTCAGAAGCTGGATCGGGTGCCCGCTTATAGGGAGATTGCGGGATTTTTGGCCTTTTTTCGGAGCATATTGTATACTATAGTATAATGAATCATCCCTTATGCGTTATGTACTGTGCGTTGTGTCTTATGCCTTGTGGGTTATGCCTTGTGCGTTGTGCCCTATGCCTAATGGAGGTTATTATGTTTCAGGATAAGAAAGTTGTGGTAGTTATGCCTGCTTACAATGCGGCCAGAACTCTGATGCAGACGTACCGGGAAATCCCTTTCGATATCGTGGACGATGTGGTTTTAGTGGATGATGCCAGTCAGGATGACACCCTTGAGGTAGCCCGGAAACTGGGGTTGAGCACGGTTATTCGACATCCTAAGAATCGGGGTTATGGCGGAAATCAAAAAACGTGCTATACTACAGCTCTCTCACTGGGTGCGGATATTATCGTCATGCTGCATCCCGATTATCAGTATACTCCCAGACTGATCTATGCGCTGGCCTCGCTCATCGGCGTGGGGCAGTATGACCTTGTTCTGGCCTCTAGGATCCTTGGCAACAGTGCCCTGGACGGCGGAATGCCCGCATATAAATATTTGGGAAACCGCTTTTTAACCTGCTTTGAGAACTATCTGATCGGGAAAAAACTGTCCGAATACCATACCGGGTATCGTGCTTTTTCCAGAAAAGTGATCGAGAACCTCCCCCTTGAGGAGAATTCCGACGACTTCATCTTCGACAATGAAATACTGGCCCAGGCAATTTACTTCGGCTTTAAAATTGGGGAAGTTTCCTGCCCGACCCGTTATATAGCTGGAGAGTCTTCCTCCATAAGCTTTCGGCGGAGCGTTATGTACGGCGTGGGTGTTATCAGAACATCCATAATGTTTCGAATGCAGAAAATGGGACTCAAGCACTATCCTCTTTTCTCCCCAAACGGCAGAAGATTAAACCTAATGGCTGAAGATTAGCCCTGCTGGCAAGAAGCTAACCCTTCAGAATGATGAAGTTGCTGAACTACCCGGCTTTTCACCGAAAATGGACATGAGCGATCACTTTATCACCTTACCACTTTCTGGAAGAGAGAAAAAAGCGGTTCTAAACGCTCATCTCCAACATGGATCCAAGTTTTCCGCACCCCATTTATCAAATTAAGCATTAACATAATCTGCTCGACACTGATAAGTTCTCAAATGAAGCTGGCCTTTATGTAAATATGGCACAAATTATGCTCTAAATAATGACTGAAGAGTAAGACCATGAGCATAAAGTCTATAGCTGACCTGAACTAACAACAACATCATAGGAATATTCAGAGGCTATCCCAAGCCATTGGCAAAAGGTTCAATTATTCATCTGGAAAGGAGTTTCAGGACAGGCACTCAATATACAGAGAGGAGATGAACAGTAATAATAAATTTCTCAATGACAGGTATCAATACCTCATAGATTGACTCTTTTTCGTAAGGATCGAGGGTGTAAAGGTTATGAAAGAAGATCAAAATTTTATGCACTTATTACTGGATATGTTGAAAAATGGGAGTGTAAGCCGCCGGAATTTCATCAAACTGGCCACAGCGTCAGGAATAACGCTTGCTGTAGCAGAAACCGCCATGGCTGCCCAGCCAACAGGATGGAGCTGTTTTGGCTGTCATAATCAGGCACCTCCGCCACCCTCTTTTATCCCTGACCAGATCACCGAGGATCTGAGGGAGCGTGCAGAAAGCCTCGGCATCGACCTTGTCTGGGATAGAGGTGCTCCCTGCGAATGGTCTCATAAAGGAACTGCCGGAGCCGCCGGGCTGTGCTGTTTCCGTTGTCAGATGGGGCCATGCACACTGGGAAAAGCTACGGGTGAGGAAAGGGGCACCTGCGGTGCAACCGCAGATGTTATCGCTGCCCGGGATTTAATACGGCGTATTGCCGGAGGTACGGCTGCTCATGTCGAACATGCCAGAGCGGCAGCCAGGACACTGAAGGCAGTGGCCTTGGGAACGATTACCGGCTATCGTGTTGTAGACACGGCAAAACTGGAAGCCATTTATACGGGATTAGGTTGCAGTGGAACGAATAAGGCACTTGCCGTAGCTGAAAAGAGTCTGGAAGATTTGGGTAAAAGCGAAGGCGTTCCTGCCTGGCTTGAATACCGGGCCAGCAGTGAACGGAAAAAACTATGGACATCCCTGGGCATTCTTCCGACCGGTGCAGGTGCAGAAATCAGTGAAGCACAGCACAGGACTCATATGGGTGTCGATGCTGATATGGCCCATCTGGCGACGTGCGGACTCAAGCTTGGGTTGGTTGATGGCTATTGCGGAATGCATATGGCTACTAACCTCCAGGATGTTATCTTTGGTACGCCGTCCCTGGTGACTGCCAAAGCAAATCTTACGGTAATCGAGAGAGATAAAATCAACCTGGTGATCCACGGACATGAGCCGATCTTATCGGAAAAGATCGTCGAGGCAGCCAATACCTATAATCTTTCCGGGCCATCTGTGCCTATCAATGTCGTGGGCATGTGTTGTACGGGGAATGAAGTCCTCATGAGAAAAGGTGTTAATGCTGCCGGCACTATGGTGCAACAGGAATTGGCCATAGTTACCGGCGCTGTAGAGGCAATGGTCGTAGATGTCCAATGCATTATTCCGAATATACAGAGGGTTGCGTCTTCGTTCCATACCAAAATCATAACCACTAATCCACACGCCAGGATTACCGGCGCTACCCACATTGAATTCGAACCTCAGAATGCAGATACCGTTGCCCGGGAAATTGTACAAGCTGCTGTTCAAAACTTCCGGAACAGAAATCACTCCAAAGTATATATTCCCGATATTCCTCCCAGAGACATTGTGGCTGGTTTCTCGGTTGAACAAATCCTTCAGGCCCTTTCAGCCGTAAATCCGACGAATCCCTTAAAGCCGTTGGTAGACAACATCGCTGCCAATAATATTCGCGGCATCGTTGCTGTTGTAGGCTGTGTAACTCCCCGTGATACATACGGTTATCGCCATGTTACGATAACCAGGAGGCTTTTGGCAGAGGATATCCTGGTGGTCGGAACAGGATGCTGGGGGCATGTGGCCGGACAATATGGGTTTCTCACCGCAGACCCTGCTTATCCTGGTGTGGGTGACGGGCTCAAGGCGGTTTTACAGGCAGTGGCCAAGGCAAATGGACTCGAAGCCCTGCCTGCCTGCTGGCATATGGGATCGTGTGTAGATAACAGCAGAATTGAAGATGTGGTGAATGCGGTCGCCGGTTACTTAAACGTCCAGAACAGCCAGTTGCCCATAGCTGCTTCCGCTCCTGAATTTATCACTGAAAAAGCTGTTTCCATCGGCACATGGGCTGTCGATCTCGGTATCTTTACCCATATAGGAGCACAGCCCTATATCAGTGGAAGCCAAAATTTAGTTAATCTCCTGACCAATGGAGTGGAAACCCTTACCGGAGGGAAATTTTACGTAGAACAAGATCCTGAAAAAGCAGCCGATACCCTGATAAGCGTGGTGAACGAAAAACGTCGGAATCTCGGCCTGCCGGTAAGTGCCTGCAATGGAGACCTTAATGGAGATAGACAGATCACCCCGGTGGATGCCCTGATCGCCTATAAATGCTTTATGAAACCTGGTGAACCCTGCCCCGATGGTGCAGATGTAAACAAAGATGGCGAGGTTACTCCCGAGGATGCTCTTTGCTTATTTAACAAGTATCTCAAAAAACCGAATTGCCTTGATTAATTTTTTGTAAAATCGGGGACAACCAACCCGTTTTTCAAAAAACCTGCTGGTTGTCCCCTCTCACGATCATGCTCCTCATCATGTCCCTGGAGCTCGATAATCCTGATCTCATTTCTTGACAGCTCTTTCAGTTTAAACCAAGCAAGGTGAATGAGCCTCGAAAATATCAGGTAGTGGATAATAGATATAGAAAAACGCAACCATTATTGGTATAATTTCTCTATATTGATAAACTATATCGAGAGACTGTATCGATAGACCATCCTTGAATACTGACAGACCATCACTAAAAAGGAGAAATACCTATGAAAAAAGCGGTTTTGATTTTATTGGTTGTGGCATTTTTAGGCTCGGTAGCAGTTCCTGCTTTTGCCAGTGGAGGCCAACACCGAGGAGATAAAGGGCAGGGTCAAGTAAACCAGGAGCAAGTGAGGAATAAATAATACTATATCCGGCAGTCACTTGTAACCTGAAGAAGAGATTTTGTGCATGGTTGTGATGAGGTTATCCCAAAATAGGATTCCCTGCCAAAAATTTCCTCATCCCCCTCAAAAGAAGGGGAGGAGGTATTTTCTGATAGCTCTAAAGTACTGGTCGCGGATTATGGCCCGACCAGCGAGCCTGGTAGTTTTTTCTTTAAAGATCCGGCTGGAAGACGGCATCACCGCAGTGGTGCCGTCTTCCAGCCGGATTGAAAATCCATTGTGCTATCCTGACCGTGCATTTCATGTGCAGTGTACTGAGCAAAAGCCCCACCTGAATCGATCTCTTAACGCAATAGCATTGTTCTGCGCCGTGATGGTATTGTTCCTCTATACTATTGTCCTTTTGGGGGAGCATCTGAAATTTCAGTAATAATCCTTAATAATCCTTGAATAATCCTTGCAGAAGTCCTGCTGATATGCTATATTTTATAGTCGCTATATCTCTATTAGTACGCTATTAACGCCCTGCTCACGCCTTGTCAAGAGCGGGGGAACATTAACCTTTAATCAAGGGAGGTGACGTATTTGCTGAAAGTATCGATGAAACAACTTCTGGAAGCAGGTGTCCACTTTGGTCACCAGTCAAAAAGATGGAATCCGCGGATGAAGAAGTACATTTTTGGAGAGAGGAATGGGATTTACATTATCGATCTCCAAAAGACTTTGCGTAAGTTCAAGGATGCGTATCAATTTACGCGCTCCGTGGTTGCTCAGGGGGAGACTGTCCTTTTTGTTGGTACGAAGAAGCAGGCTCAGGATTCCATTTTTGAGGAGAGTCAACGGTGTGAAATGTTTTATGTCCGGCACCGGTGGCTCGGCGGTATGCTTACCAATTTTGAGACGATTCGCAAAAGCATCGAGCGCATGAAAAAGCTGGAAGAGATGAAAACGAACGGGATTTTTGATTCTCTGCCCAAAAAGGAAGTTCTGAGACTGGAAAAGCAATGGGAGAAGATGAAAAAGGTCCTGGACGGAATCCGGGATATGGACAAATTGCCTGGTGCAGTGTTCGTCGTTGATCCAAAACGGGAGAGAATTGCTGTGAGCGAGGCCAACAAGCTGGAAATTCCTGTTATTTCCATTGTAGATACCAATTGCGACCCTGAAGGGATTGATTTTGTAATTCCTGGTAATGACGATGCAATTCGGTCGATCAAATTGATTACCAGCAAAATTGCCGATGCTGTTATCGAGGGCCGGGCCGAGTTTATGGCCAATGCTGAAGTGGCTGCGCGGAAAGAGCAGGATGAGCGAATGGATCAGGATGAAAATGAAGAGGAAGCGAGTGCTGCCGCTCAATAGCATGGTGGTGCAATCATTTGAAGAGTAAGCGAGTGCTGCCGCTGAACAATATTTTTATGTAAGATGAAAAAAAGAGGGAGGATTGAATGGCTATTTCGGCTCAACAGGTAAAGGAATTGCGGACCAAGACCGGAATTGGTTTTATGGACTGCAAGCAAGCCCTGGAAGAAACGGGCGGCGATATGGAAAAAGCCGTCGAACATTTGCGGAAAAAAGGTCTGGCCACGGCAGCCAAGAAGGCAGGACGGGCAGCCACCCAGGGAGCGGTTACCTCGTATATCCACGGCGCGGGGAGAATCGGGGTGTTAGTGGAAGTCAATTGCGAGACGGACTTCGTGGCCAGGACGGAGGCTTTCATGGAGCTCTCCAAGGACATTGCGATGCAGATTGCAGCCTCCAAACCACTCTATGTATCCAGAGAAGATGTACCCGCTGAGTGTGTAGAGAAAGAAAAAGAAATTATCAAAGCACAGATGGGGGATGTCAAAAAGCCTGAGGAAATGCTTCAGAAGATTATCGAAGGGAAAATTGATAAAGGGTTTTACTCAAAGGTGTGCCTGCTGGATCAGCCCTTCATTAAAGACGATTCCAAAACGGTGAAAAGCCTTATTACGGAAAAAATCGCTCAGCTCGGCGAAAATATCGTCGTTTCCCGGTTTGCCCGCTATGAGCTTGGAGAGCAAAGTGAGTAGAATTCTGAGGAGGATTCAAAGCAGAACCTTTACCAGGATTCAGAACAGGGTTCAGAACAGCGTTCAGGAAAGGATTCAGAACAGAATTCAAGAATCAAGGTTCAAGGATATGGTGATGAATTGATGGACAGAAGGCGCTTTCGAAGAATCTTGCTGAAACTCTCAGGAGAGGCCTTAAAAGGTGACAGAGCCTATGGAATCGATAACAAAACAGTGACCGAAATAGCGGAAGAGGTCAAAGGCATACGGGACCTGGGCATAGAGATTGCGATGGTGATCGGTGGAGGTAACATCTACCGGGGCTCTTCGGGAGATGTGGAATGCGTTGAGAAGACTTCGGCAGATTACATGGGAATGCTGGCAACGGTCATCAATGGGCTGGCCTTACAGGGAGCTCTGGAAAGACTGGGTGTATACACCAGGGTATTAACTGCCATCGAGATGCACCAGTTGGCAGAACCCTATATCCGACGCAGGGCCATCCGCCACCTGGAGAAGGGGCGGGTTGTCATTCTGGCCGGAGGGACGGGAAACCCGTACTTTACTACTGACACTGCTGCCGCTTTACGGGCCATAGAAATCGGTGCGGAAGTCATCCTCAAGGCTACCAAAGTGGATGGCGTGTATAGTTCTGACCCTTTAAAAGATAAAGATGCTACCAAATATGAAGAGTTGTCCTACATGGAAGTATTGAAGAAGCAGCTTTGTGTCATGGACAATACCGCCATTTCGCTCTGCATGGATAACCACTTGCCTATTATTGTGTTTAACTTTAAGGAAAAGGGGAATATTCGAAGGATTGTTTTAGGAGAAAAAATCGGCTCGATTGTCAGAGGAGATTAAGTATGCGGCTACCGCTATATGACGAGATTGAAAAAAAAATGGACCAGCGTCTTGATAGTTTGCGCAAAGAATTCACTCAGATTCGCACAGGCAGGGCCTCGGCTGCCTTACTGGATGGAATCAAGGTTGACTATTACGGGACCCCTACTCTCATTAACCAGATGGCTTCAATATCCACGCCGGAAGCCCGAACCCTGGTAATCCAGCCCTGGGATATCACGGTTCTTAATCAGATTGAGAAAGCCATTTTAAAATCCGACCTTGGGGTTCATCCGACCAATGACGGCAAGGTTATCAGATTGAACATACCCACGCTCACCGAAGAGCGGCGGAAACAACTCGCCAAGAGCCTTCGGAACATCTCCGAAGATGCGAAAGTCTCTATTCGCAATATTCGTCGTGAGGCCAATGAAAAGCTCAAAGAAATGGAAAAGTCCAAAGAGATTACCGAGGATGAGCACCATAATGCCCTGAAGGATGTCCAGAAAATTACTGATCATTACATAGAAAAAATCGGAGAATCCTCTCTTGCGAAAGAGAAGGAGATTATGGAGGTTTAAACTACCGGGAGAATTTTTCCCTTTTATCTTTTGATTACAATCCCCTCCCTTACTTTCTCTTATAATGCTGCCTTCTTACCTCTCGATACGTCTCGATCCTTTTTTGTGTTCGGCCGCAGCGTGAGGTCGAACATAAGCGAGAAGAGCCTTTTCCCCTTGGGTTCCAGGGGTTCTTGAGAGCATTCATGTCGACACACAAGAGAGCATTCATGTTGACAACGGAGAAGGTTACTAGTAAAATTCATTCAATAAATATAATAGTCTATAGTACGATAATGGAGGAATCTTGTCGCTCGGATTTCGAGTGGTGACTCAGGATAAGCAAACCAAAGCCCGATCAGGAGAATTTGTAACCCCCCATGGTAAAGTGGAAACGCCGGTATTTATGCCTGTAGGAACACAGGCTACAGTCAAGGCCATGACTCCGGAGAGCCTGGTCCGTATCGGCAGCGAGATTATCCTGGGGAACGCTTATCATCTGTATTTACGTCCTGGGGCGGAACTCATTGATTCCATGGGCGGATTGCATCAGTTCATGAACTGGAAACTGCCTATTCTGACCGATAGCGGCGGGTTTCAAATCCTGAGCCTGGCGAAAAGCCTCGATCTTTCGACCGAAGGAGTAACCTTCCGCTCTCATCTGGATGGAAGCAGGCATTTTATCCGGCCTGAAGATTCCATTCATATCCAGCACCTTCTGGGGAGCGATATTGTTATGGCTCTTGATGAATGTACTCCGTATCCGGCTTCCTATGAATATGCACAAAACTCCATAAAGCTGACTATCGACTGGGCTCGCCGGTGCCAAGAGGAACATCAAAGAGGAAACAAAAAGAGCCAGGCGCTCTTTGGGATTGTCCAGGGAAGCACTTACCGGGAATTGCGCGAGCGGTGTGCTTTGGACTTGCTCGCCTTGGACCTGGACGGTTATGCCATAGGCGGGTTGATGGTTGGGGAGCCGAGCCCGACTGCCTACGAAGTAGTTGATTTCACTGCTTCAATGCTGCCGGAAAAGCGGCCTCGCTATGCAATGGGGGTAGGGCTGCCCGAAGATATTTTCCATTGTATCGCCGCTGGTGTAGATATGTTCGACTGTGTGATGCCCACCCGCAATGCGCGAAACGGCGGTCTTTTTACCTGGGAGGGAAAATTGACTATCAAAAATGCCCGGTACACACGGGATCCTCTCCCTGTCGATCCTCTCTGTGAGTGCTATACGTGCAGGAATTTCAGCCGGGCTTACCTGCGGCATCTTTTTATGAGCGGAGAAATTTTGGCCTGTATTTTAAACACAATACATAATCTTTATTTTTACATTCAATTGGTAAAAAGAATCGGTAAAGCTATTCGGGAGGGGCGATTCTATGATTTTTGGCAGGAATTTCTGCACTCCCAGGTTCACGGGTGTGAGGATTACTGACCAGGAAAAGTGAAAAGGAGCTTCTTATGCTGAGCATGGGTTTGTTGGCCATGGCTGCTAACACCACACAAGGTCAGCCGCAGGGTGGAGGCTTTGGTGCCTCATTGATCGTTTTGATCCTTATTTTTGTCATCTTCTATTTCCTTTTAATTCGTCCACAACAGAAGCAGCAGAAAAAAATGATGGACATGCGGGCGAGTCTGAAAAAAGGGGATAAGGTCATTACGACAGGCGGGATCTACGGCGTGATTCTTGCAATCACCGATGAGATCGTGAGCCTGCAGATTGCGGATAAGGTCAAGATTGACATAGCGAAAAGTTCTATTGCAGGAAAACGGGAAGAGGGAAATTAGAACAGAGGTCTTTGCTTGCAGCCAGTCATTGACGTTAAGGCGTTAAAAGATAACCCCAAGATTCAAATTTACCTTGATCGGGCCGACAAGCACCTCGAAGGAATCGGCTATACGGAGCATGGCTTGCGGCATGCAACCATAACAGCCAATTTCGGTGAAAAGGTGCTGCGTTCTTTAGGCTATCCACAGGACCAGGTCCGGCTGGCAGGTGTGGCTGGATTTTTGCATGATATTGGAAATGTGTGTGGCCGGGTAAACCATGGCCAGTCCGGAGCGATTATTTCTCATACCATTCTGTCGGAAATGGGAATGCCGTGTATGGAGATTGTCGGGATTATGGAAGCTATTGGGAACCACGAGGAGGAATTTGGACAGCCAACAAGCGAAATTGCCGCCGCACTCATCCTGGCAGATAAATCTGACGTTCATCGATCCCGTGTCAGGACCACGCGGTTCATCAACTTTGATATTCATGACAGGGTAAATTATGCAGCCGAAAAATCCAGTCTGCAAATATCGAAGGAGAACCGGACTATTTCGCTGATGATTAAAATTAACACAGAGATCTCGCAGGTAATGGAGTATTTCGAAATTTTTTTATCAAGGATGATCATTTGTCGAAAGGCAGCTAAAGTGCTTGCTTGTGAGTTTGAACTGATTATCAATGAGAATAAGCTGGCCTAATGCGGATGCTGACCGCACGCATTGATTTTATGACAAATTCATAAGAAGCCCTCCACAATGTTTAGCTATTAATCTTCGAAAATAATTAAGGCAAGGAGGAGGAAAGGTGAAAAGTAACCTGAGGTGGAGATTTTGGCTTATTGCTATTGTGAGCATTTTATCAATAATATATGTGATCCCTTCAATATTCGGGTCAAAGCTCCCGTACTGGTGGAAGAAACCTCTGCCGACGGATAAGGTTCATCTGGGGCTTGACCTGCAGGGAGGTATGCATCTGGTTCTGGGCGTAAAGCTGGAAAAGGCCGTTGAAAACGCTCTTGAAGGAACGGTCAGTGCTCTGAAAGATGAGGTTCGCAAAAAAGGCATCGTCTACGACGATATTAAACGCATTGATCAAAGGTCCATAGAATTGAATTTGGTCAAGGCTGATTTTACGACCCAGATGGATGAAGTTTTGAGGGATTATTATAACTTTTCGATATCTCATCCTTACGAGGGATCGGAGACAAGATATTTGTTAACCCTTCATCAGGCCGAAGTCCAGAGAATCCAGGAATCGGCTCTCGCCCAGGCTCAGAAGACTATCACCGATCGAATTGATCAGTTCGGCGTTACCGAGCCGACAGTGGCCAAACAGGGAGATGACCGTATCCTTATCCAACTGCCGGGTGTGAAAGATACCCAAAGAGCCATTGACCTGATCGGGAAGACGGCTCAACTGGAATTCATGCTGGTGGATGATGAACACAGCGTGGACAGGGCCCTGCAGGGTGAAGTTCCCGAAGGAAGCCAGGTTATGTATGAGAGGTCCCGCGATAAGGTTACCGGTCAGATAGTGAAAAAACCCTATCTGCTCAAAAAAGGTGCCTTGATGACAGGAGATCTTTTGACAGACGCCAGAGTTCAGCCGGGTGAATATGGCATGCCGTATGTCAGCATGAATTTCAATAAAACCGGGGCCAGGCTGTTCGATCAGATTACCGCGGAAAATGTGGGAAAAAGACTGGCCATTATTCTCGACGACAACCTTTATTCGGCACCCGTAATCAGGGAGAGGATTTCCGGAGGAAGGGCTCAGATCACCGGCAACTTCACGGATGAAGAGGCCAGGGATCTGGCCATCGTTCTGCGGGCTGGTGCACTGCCGGCTCCGGTAGAGATCCTGGAGCAGAGAACCGTTGGTCCCTCTTTAGGAAACGATTCCATTCGCATGGGCTTCATCTCCTTTATCGTGGGAACGGTCTTTGTCCTTATATTCATGATCATGTATTACAAATTATCCGGGTTGATAGCGGATATGACCATGATTTTAAATCTTCTGATCGTTATGGCCTTCATGGCAGCCTTCAGGGCTACACTTACCTTGCCTGGTATCGCCGGAATTATCTTGACGGTTGGTATGGCCGTGGATAATAACGTACTTGTCTTTGAAAGGATACGTGAAGAGCTTGACCTTGGAAAAACAGCAGGAGCCGCTGTCTCGGCAGGATTTGATAAAGCCTTCACCGCAATTATCGATTCCACGATGACTACCCTGATCGCTGCCTTGATTCTCTATATTTTTGGTACCGGGCCGGTCAAGGGGTTTGCCGTGACTCTGAGTATAGGCTTATGTGGCAGTATATTTGCCGCTATCGTGGTGACCCACTTCGTCTACGATTGGTTCCTGTCAAAGGGAAGAATTACGAAACTGAGCATTTAACTTGCCTTAAGCGGAGGATTAGGGATGAGATTTTTTAAAGATATTAACATTGATTTTTTAGCGTACAAGAAATGGGCACTTTTGTGCTCAGCTCTCTTCATTGCTGCCGGGATAATCTCTCTGGTTGTCAGGGGGCCCCGGTTTGGAGTCGATTTTGCCGGCGGCACCATTGTTCAGGTAAAATTCCAGCAGACGGCTGATTTAGCCAAAATCCGCCAGGCTCTCCAGGAGATTCAACTGGGGGACAGTACGATTCAGCAGTATGGGCCGAAAAGTGAAAACGAAGTTTTAATCAGTATGCAAAAGTCGACCGGCTCTCTGGAAGGTATAGGCGAGAGTATCAGGAAAGCTCTGGTCAATCATTTTACGGAACAGGGATTTGAAATCCGCAGGGTGGAAATGGTTGGGCCAAAAGTAGGAAAGGATCTGCGTCAGCAGGGACTATGGGCCATTATTTTCTCTTTGATCGGTATTTTAGTCTATGCCTGGTGGCGGTTCGATTTCTCTTTTTCCGTAGGCGGCATTTTAGCCCTGGCCCATGATACCCTGATCACGATAGGAGCCATCTCTCTGACCAATAGAGAGTTTAACCTTACGGTTCTGGCTGCCGTTTTGACTATCATTGGATATTCCATCAACGACACGATCGTCATTTATGACCGGGTCCGTGAAAATGTCCGCCTGAAAAGAGGCGACAATCTGGCTTCCATCATTAATGTTTCGATTAATGAAACCATGGGGCGTACCTTTTTAACATCCTTTACGACATTCCTCGTGTGCCTTTCATTGTTTTTACTCGGCGGACAGGTAATCAATGATTTTGCCTTCGCCATGGTTATCGGTGTCATTGCCGGTAGCTATTCTACCGTTTTTATTGCCAGTCCTGTCGCTTTATTTATTCATGATATGGGTAAGGGCAAAGCTCAGCGGTCTCCTTCAGCAGCAGAGGGCGCCGGCGGCAGCAGGATGACTGCCCAGGCGGCCAAAGCGACTACCAGCAAGATTGCAGCTATGAATAAGGCCCAGAAATCAACCAAAAAGGTACCGTGAAAAATCTTTCCGGAAAATCCAACAATAGATAGATAAAAAAGGCATAAAAGGGTAAACAAAAGCGGCCTGCTTTTGTTTACCCTTTTTTATTATCCTTTTTAATATCTTTGTTGATTATTCTGTTCCATTTGCTATACTACTGCTGTTATACAACTGCTTATTACTACTAATTATTACTACCAACCATTCCCGTTTAAAAAAAGGAAAAAAGAACACATCATGAAACAATGGTGGCAATTAGACATCAGTGAGACAGAAAAACTTCTGGCCACGGATCTCTCTTCGGGGCTTACACAAAAGGAGGCCGAGCTCAGGTTACAGAAATACGGTCCTAATCAGTTAAAAGAGAAAAAAGGACACAGTCCATTCCGGTTATTCCTTGAGCAGTTTCGGGACTTTATCATCTGGGTTTTACTCGGTGCGGCGTTCGTTTCCGGCTTTTTGGGAGAATGGGTCGATGCCTGGGCTATTGTGGTTATCGTTATTTTAAATGCACTTTTAGGGTTCATTCAGGAATACCGGGCTGAAAAGTCCCTGGCCGCCTTAAAAAAATTGTCGAGCCCCACTTCCAAAGTCATTCGTGACGGGAAAAAGATTCTGAGCCCCTCCTCAGAGCTGGTTACCGGCGATCTCATCGAGATAGAAGCCGGTGATAACATACCCGCAGACTGCCGTCTTGTTTCGTTAACTCCAGGATTCGCCACTCATGAGGCAAGTCTGACCGGAGAATCGAATCCTGTCATGAAAACGGCTCTGACCCTTGAAGAAAAGTCAACACCTCTGGCCGACAGGGTGAATATGACCTACATGGGAACATCTGTCTCGTCCGGCAAAGCCAGGGCGGCAGTTACCGAAACAGGCATGCAGACCGAGCTTGGCAAAATTGCAGGAATGATTCAGTCGATCGGGCGGGAATCGACGCCGCTTCAAAAAAAACTGGAGCAGTTTGGCAAGTGGATTGTCTATCTTTGCTTCGGACTTGTAGGTATCGTGTTTTTATTGGGCATCCTTCGCGGCGGAAAAGTTATAGACATGTTTCTTACGGCAGTAAGCCTTGCTGTTGCCGCTATACCCGAGGGACTCCCCGCAGTGGTAACGATTGCCCTGGCCCTGGGTGTTCAGAGAATGGTCAAGCGCCATGCCCTCATCAGAAAGCTCCCGTCCGTAGAGACGCTTGGTTCTGCGACGGTTATCTGCACGGATAAAACCGGCACCCTTACCAAAAACGAAATGACGGTACAGGCGGTTTTTACGGGTGATACTCTTTTTCGGGTAACCGGGGTCGGCTATGAGCCAAAGGGGGAATTTCTGCCAGCCGGGGAGAGGGGACCGGATGGTCAGGGTGGGGCTTTTGATCCACCGGATCAACAGCCGGATCTGCAGAAGGCTTTATCCTGCTGCGTCTTGTGCAATGGCGCTCAATTAGTGGCGGAAGATGGCATATACCGGATAATTGGCGATCCGACCGAAGGCGCTCTCCTGAGCGCCGCAGCTAAAGCGGGCCTTTTGAAGGATCATCTGGAAGAGAAATTCCCGCTGGTTGAAGAGATTCCATTCGATTCGGACCGCAAGAAAATGACCATCGTGCGAAAAGGTGAAGACGGACGGTGCATTGCCTTTGTGAAAGGTGCTCCCGATGTTCTGTTAGACAACTGCCGTGCGATGGAAAACGGTGGTCAGGTAAAAACCTTGAGTGAGAGCGACAGGAAGAGGATATTTCAGGTAAACAGCGACCTGGCCGATCAGGCCATGAGGGTTCTGGCTGTGGCTTACCGGGTTTTCGATGCGCCCCTTAAGGATTACAATGCCAGGGATGTTGAGAAGGATCTGGTGTTCCTGGGGCTTGTAGCTATGATTGACCCGGCCAGGGAGGAGGCTAAAGAGGCGATTAAAAAGTGTGGCACCGCCGGCATCAGAACGGTCATGATTACTGGCGACCATAAGCTCACGGCCACGGCCATTGCCCGGCAGTTGGGCTTTTTTAAGGAAGATTCACGCGCACTGACCGGCGATGAACTCGATACCTTGAGCGATGATGAGCTGTACCGGGATGTGGAAAAAATTTCCGTTTACGCCCGAGTTTCTCCGGAACATAAATTACGGGTTGTCCGTGCCTGGCGTAAGCGCGGTGAGGTTGTAGCCATGACCGGTGACGGAGTGAATGATGCGCCGGCGCTTAAAGAGGCGGACATCGGCGTGGCCATGGGAATCACCGGAACGGACGTTACCAAAGAGGTCTCGGACATGGTCATTACGGACGATAATTTTGCTTCGATTGTGGCTGCGGTTGAAGAGGGCAGGGGCATATACGATAACATAAAAAAATTTATACACTACCTGCTTTCCTGTAATGCAGGGGAGATACTGGTTATGCTCATCGCTTCTCTTGCAGGAATGCCCGTTCCCTTGCTGCCGATCCATATCCTGTGGATTAATCTGGTGACCGACGGGCTGCCGGCTCTGGCTCTGGGCGTAGATCCGGCTGATCCGAATATCATGCTGCGCCCCCCTCATCCTGCCCATGAATCCGTCATAACCAGGAGCCGGGGTATATTGATGCTTTTTCAGGGCTCTTTTATCGCCATTTGCAGTCTGCTTGCCTTCAGCTTCATTTTATTTATAGAAAAAGGAGCCCTGGAGCAGGCCAGAACGGCTGCCTTCATGGTATTGGCCTGCTCACAGCTTTTTCATTCATTCAATTGCAGAAGTATGACTGCGTCACTGTTTTCCATTGGAGTGTTCACGAATAAAAAACTTCTTATCGCAGCCGCTCTCTCGTTCCTCTTGCAGATGGCAGCCATCTATATACCTTTTCTTCAGGTAATATTTAAAACCAGGCCTCTTGGACTTTTCGACCTGATTCTTTTGGTGGCTGTTTCATCGTTCCCGCTCTGGGCAATGGAGCTTGCAAAAATGACACCATACCCGGCCGCCGCTACATCTGGTCAAAAATTTTGATCCGGTTATTTTCTGAATCTACGATCAAAAGCCGTTTGTCTGAATCCTGGACTATTGATCGAGGATTATTCAAAGCGGCCTCTCTAGAAGATGAATCACCTATCGCCTGGATAAATTCTCCATCGGTATTGAATTTGTAAACCGAACCCTTTCCCTGATCCACGACATACAGGAAGCCGTCCTCATCAAAATAGATATGGGCTGGTTTAGAAACAGGATACTCTTTCTGGTGAAAGACATCCAGTGTTTGCAAAAATCTTCCGCTGGTATCGATCTTGTGCAGCAGGAAACCATTCCGATCCTGATCCAGTACATACAGGTAGCCAAATCCGGTAGGATCATAGGCAATCTGTGAAGGAGACAGAAAGCACTCCCTGCAGGAACCATAGCTGCCGAATTCTTTGAGAAATTTTCCATTGCTGTCGAATTTTTGAATGCGGCTGTTACCGGAATCAACCACATAGATATACCCTTCGTTATCTACGGTGATATCAGTGGGGGTTTGAAATTTTCCCTCTCCAGAGCCCAGGGTTCTGTCTCCGTCTCCAAAAGCCATGAACGCGTTCTTCTCGGTTTTATCCGGGTCTATTTTTTGGATCCGATTATTATTGGTATCCACTACATAGACAAAACCCTTCTTGTCTATGGCAAGAGCCGAGGGAGAATCAAATTCCCCAGCAGTGGTGCCGCGTCTTCCCCATTCGCGAATGAAGATACCATTTTCATTAAACTTCTGGACAAGGTTGTTTCCCTGATCGACAACATAGATATTGTCGTCGCTATCGACAGCAATAGCCACAGGGTGATTGAACAATCCTCCTCCCATCCCGGAGCCGCCAAAGGAAGACGAGTAGCTGTAATGATGATACCCCAGTTTCTTTTTAGCGCTCCTTTCCGGCAGCGGGGGAGGGAGAGAATCTTGTTGAAGCGGTGAAGAAGAGTCGTGTTCAATTGGTGCGGGTGAGGAGTCTTTTGTATCCGGTTGAGGGAGGGAACTCTCTTCTGGACTTGATGGCGGAGGCGGCAGAGGACTTTTCTCCTCATGAGGTGGAGGAGTATCCTCAGTTACCGCTGGAAGCTGAGAGGTTTTCGCAGTCACTGAGACGGGAGAATCTTTTTCCTGCGTATTTTCCTCGTCTTGTACAGAGGCCGGGTTCTGTGGGTTGGCACTCATAGCCGGCGGCATCTTCGAAAGGCGCGGTGCTGCTGCCTTGCAGGCATTGATAAGGAATGGCAGGAAACAGAGCAAACAGACAATGCCCGTCCGGAATTTGATAAGCCTGTATTGGGTTTTACATACAGAGGGTATTTTCATGGCAGTACTTATCGCCTCTTTTCGACCGGGTCGTCTACGGCAACTTTTGCTTTTGGTTTTTCCTGGAGATTCTGGGCCTTCCAGACTCTTTCGTTACTGCTCCGCTGAATTTGATATTTGAGAGATGTGATAATATCCTGGCATACCACTTTGGAAAGTTCCGACGAATTAGGCCCATTGGTAAAGCCAAAGATCCTTCCCAGCGATTTATCGCCATTTTTGAAGCTGTTGCCGGTCCAGAGGATGTTACCCGTATCGACATCGATCATCCGGACGCTCAACCCGACCTGTGAGCCGGCATCTTTCGTCTTTCCATAGTCATAGTCGGTTACCGTTCCCAAAATTAAATACTGCACTCCCAACCTGTCACCCAGGGCCTTGATGGTCTCTTTATCGAGAGAATCGGGTTTGCGGATGCGCATTCCTCCCAAAGCAGCATTGGCCTGAATCGGGTCGACAATATCCTCGAAAATGCCGGCGGAAAACAGCTCGGTGAGAAATATTTCCATAACCTTCAAATTGACATCCTGTTCTTTACTGATGTTATCGAAGGGTAATACACAAACCTTTTTGGTTGGATTCCAGGGTGCATACAAGATGGCATTGGTTCCGATGGCAGGCTTTGAAAAAACTGACGTTTTCGCCAGACGGGAACATCCCAGGGGCATAAGGAGCATTGCCCCGATTACAGTGAATAAGGAGATGAATCGAACTTTGGAAAGGTTATTCATGGTTTTTTTCCTCCCTACAGCAGGTTAAAAATTCAATGAGGGGCTCATGGTAAGCCGTACTTATTAATAGAATGCTCGAACTTGGAATCCTACCGTGTGTTCTTTATCATTGTCCACAGAATAGGTCTTGGTATATTTGTAATTCATGGTAAAGTCATAATTTCTGTTCGGTTTATACGTGATTCTGGATTCTACGGTTTCGGTATCACCTGTGCCATTGTCGCCTTCCTGTTTTTGATTTCGGTCATCGTATTTAAAGCTGGAGCTCCAGGTAAAGGGATCGAATCGCCAGTCGTAGTTAAGAGCATAGGAAGTGTCCACTTCATCCTGAGTCAAAACTCCGCTTTGATAGATCTTCTTACCTTGTCGAATGATCTGTGAGGAAAAAATCAGGTTTTGCGTAGGAGTAAATTTGAAATCAAGTTTTGTATCATCGTTATTTTCTTTATTCAGGGTACCATTCTCCTTGACACGTTTTCGGCTGAGGGAATTGGAAAGGTCAATTCTCAGGTGTTGGGAAAAGGATAGTCCATAAGCGATGGTTGTTCGAAACTCATGGGTATCTTTATTCTCGTTGTTATTGGTGGTGGTGGACAAATAGTCCTTTTCTTCCAGAATGTCGTATTCAGGTGTCAGCCTGAGATTGACAATGGGGACTATTTGCAGTCTCCATTTATAATGCCTTTCCCGTCTGGAATCCTGATCATCTTTTTTTTCCTTCATCAATCTTACATTAAAAGTATTCTGTGCGTCAAAAAGATGAGGGAAATTTGCATTCCAGGTTCCTTCCACCGTCTGAGTGTCGTTCTTTTCGCTGGTGTCATTAAGCAGGTCGTCGGTCTGTCTGGATTCGATTTGCGCTCTTCCCTGAAGGTCGAGCCACCTTTGAGGATTTGCATTGATTTCAGCCTCATAGGCATCGATTTTCTCGTCTTGCCTGTCGTTTTTATTTTTTTCAGCTCTATATTTGCCGAGGACCATCAGGTAAGAACATATTTTCTGAGAGATATCCATCCGGAAGCTATCCTTTTGATCGGCTTCAGCCGTTGTGTCCTTATTGTCATCCGATCTGTCTTTGGTGTGTTTTTTCTCATATTGTGCATACAGGTTGGTACTTGGTGTAATAGTATAGGTAATCTGGCTGTTTACCGTCTGGATAAGCTGGTCATTGCTCTTGACCCAGGTAAAATCGTTATTGGGGTCCTGATCTTTTTTATCGTCTTTTTCCACCTTGTAGTCGAGGGCGAATCTCAGTTTGTCTCTCAAGAGAAAATGTTTAAAGGTGATTTGACCGAGAAAGTTATTCTCCTTGATATCCCCGTTGGTAGATTCTTCGACCAGATCCTCTGTGGTCCGGTTGTCGGTATATTCTCCCTGGTAATCGAGCCTGATCCTGAGAAAATCCTGTATGTTATACAGGGAGCTTATCGAAATGTCGTGAAAGTACGTTTTCTGATCGTTCGATTCCTTTTCGCCTTTAAAGTCATACTTGAAATTGACTTCGGGGAGCAATTCGGGCTGTAGTTTGAAATTGACGAACCCTTCATTCGTACTCGTGGTGATGTCGGTTTTCTCTTCCGACCCTCTGTATCCCAGCCCGAAATCATAGAGGCGGGATTTCATTTGAAAATCGGCATAGGGTTTACAAAGACGGGTGTCCGGCTCGTCTGATCCTTTTCGATCTTCCTGTTCGACCTCTGCTCTCAACTCGGTTTCCATTTTCGTTTCCAGGGAAAGGGAAATGTTGTGCATGAGTCTGTATTCCTGGGTGAAGTCAATGGTGGTTTCATCGGGTTGGGTCTGGTCAGTTTTTTCGTAGGATAAATCTACACTAAAATTCCAGGGAGACGATGCTGCAAAAGATCCTGAAGCGATAATGTAAAATAAGAGGTTTACTATGAAAACTAAGGAATGAGTCTGTTTTTTCACTTGAAAGTGTTCCCCCTCACTCAAGCCTTTTCCATCAGGTAAGAGAGCGGATATGAAAGGCTTGAAGACCTTTTTCGACTCTCTTTTGATGAGCAGTAGACATTGCATGCTTTATACAGATCCACCTTACTTATCGCCAAACCTGGCTCAATATTCAAAAGAAAAATGCAGTCTCAGGAATATTTTCGCATGCAAGGATGTTTACGCATAGCTGTGCAGGCCAGATAACAGCCAGCTCACGCCTAAATAAGTGAACAGTACGAATAAGAATCCAATAATCGACAGGACAGCGGTTCTTCTTCCTTTCCATCCTGCGGCGAACCGGGCATGCAGGAAGGCGGCATATACAAACCAGGTAATAAGAGACCACGTTTCTTTCGGGTCCCAGCTCCAGTAAGATCCCCAGGCATAATTCGCCCAGGCTGCGCCGGTAATAATCCCTATGGTCAGAAAAGGAAAGCCAATCACTATCGCCTTGTAGGCCAGTTCATCAAGAAGCTCAGAGGAGGGCAGGATTTGCATCACTCCGGTATTCCCCATTCCCATCCCTTCGTAATGAATCCGCACCAGGTACATGATACTGATACCGCAGGCAACGGCAAAGGCTGCGTAGCCGAAAAAGCAGGTTACTACATGCGAGAGGAGCCAGTTGCTTTGCAAGGCAGGCACAAGCGGCTCGATCTGATCCGACAGCAGGGTAGTGACAGCGAGAAGAATAAAGGCGATTGGAGTGACAAAGGCTCCGATCGCTTTTTGCTTGTATATAAGTTCCAGGATAATATACGTTAAGATAATAGCCCAGGAAAAAAAGACCATTGAGGAATACAGATTAGCAAAAGGGGGCTGGCCAATTCCCTGCCTGTAGGAGGCTACTGTCCTGGTAATAAGAGCGGCAGTATGAACGCAAAGTCCGAGAATGGTTATCACCGTAGCCAGGTTGCCGACTTTTTCGCTCTTCAGCGCCAGGTAGGTTATGTAAATGAGAGCAGCTACGATGTAGATAATCATTGCTGCACCAAATAATTTTGAGCTGATCATAGCTAAATTTCCTCCTAACAGTTATCTATTTTGTCCTATCGGCAAGATTGCTTTTGAAAACAGTGATAATTTTTGAAAAAGTATTTTGGAAAGACGGCTTATTTTTGTTGGTGTTTCCTGCTACGATAACTTCCCGGCTTTTCCCCTTATCAGAAATGCTGATCCAGATCCGATAATGGGGAACGGAAAAAATAACGATGATTCCGATGACTAGAATAATGCATCCTGTCCATACGAGTGGCACTCCCGGGTCCCATACGACCTGAAGGCCGGTGAATTTTTTCCCCGAATTGGTGGAGGTTAAAGAATATTTATACCCTGTTTGAGCGGCATGAGGAAAATCGGGGAAACGCTGAAAAACCCAGGTTTGTACCGGCTGGCCATGGGCAGATGTAATTTCCAGGAATGCGGCAGGGTTATTCGGGGTGTTTGACCGGCTGACGGCCTGCCCGCTCTGATTCATGGTAAAATCCGGGAAGTACCGCAGAAGGCGGACTTTCACTTCCTCGTTATCCTTATCCACAAAGCGGAAGGAACCTCCCTCCTCTACTGCAAAGTTCCCCACTAAATCTGCCTGCGGAGTTTTTACCGTAATGGTCAATTGGGGAATCTCTCCAAAGCTGGACTGGTAAAAGTAAATCCCCTCGTAACTGAGTGGATCGTTAACCTCGATCTCTTTGGCAAGGACCTCCTTTCCGTGATCATGAATAGCGAGCAGACTCTTATAATCTTTTGGCCTGCCTGTGTCATTCCCTGATTCGTCCTTGTAGTAGGTTACTTCAAATTTTCTGCACTCAACTGCAAAGTCGAGCTGTTTCGAGCCCTGTCCTCCTGACCGTAAAACAATGGTATTCTCTCTGGAGCCTTCCATAATATTCACATAACCACTAAAGCCTTTGGCTGCACCGAGAATTGCTCCTGCAAAGATCAGCATAATGCTCAAGTGGGTGACATGAAAGGCCAGACGGCTGAACTTACCTTTCTCCGAGAAGATGTGCCATGCGCCCTCATCCTTAATCTTTTGCTTACAACTGAAGCCGCTCCGCTTCAGAGAGTCGAGCACCGTTTCGAGGGTTTGATCAAGAGAACGACTGCTCGTTGAGAATTTTCCCTGAGAACTGAACGACTTCAGTTCTTCCTCGGTGAGCTTTACCTTAGGGGAAAAGATAAGTTTCAGGTCACGGGGAAGCCTCTTCAGTGAGCAAAAGAGCAGATTGAGAGCTAAGAGAGCCAGAAGAGACATGAACCACCATGAATGGTAAAGGTCGAATAAGCCAAGAGCCTGAAAAACTTTATAAAGGGGTTTGCCGAACTGCTGCACATAGATCGCCGGATTCTGCTGCTGCTGAATCAGTGTACCGGCAATTGAAGTGAAAGCTAAAATGATAAGAAGAGAAATGGTTAATCTTAAGGAACTCAGAAACTTTGTAATTTTTTTTATCATGAATCCACCCAGTAAATTTTTCCCTTGCTAAGCTTTATGTATTGAGGATTTTAAAAAGGTGACGACAACCTATGCATCCAACCCAACCAATCGATGTAACCTGTCATGTACTCTTTTGCTTATCGCGCTTTATGATACCTTCGAGAACCTCTAAGAACCCTTGGATTGAATCATTCAAAGCATTCACGAAAAATAATTCAGGCGTTCATGAAAAAGCATTTGTTCATTTTGGATTTGTCTGTCCGTACGTATCTGCTTTCGGCGACCTTTGAAAAGTGAAGCGCTTGCCCCATCAGAAACCTTTGGGGACACAGGCTCTAAAGGCTACAGTGAGACCTTTCTCATAAGAGGGGTAAGGTCGCATCGTAGTACTCGGTAAAGCGCCTGATTATCGAATTGTGGATAAAGTTTAGTAGATAATTTAAAATCAAAAATGTACCATACGCAAATTTGAATGTCAATCTCCAAAGTATTCGGCTCTTTCGACAAAAGAGAATCTTTTTAAAAAAGAGTAAGTCATTAGCTCTATGTTCGTCTTAAGTAATGTAAATAGTACAGATAATATTTACAGCTTTTTTCTCTCCAAGACAATAGTTTTCGATTGATCATGTATTGAGTTTATTCGTAAGATCGATTGAGATCAGTCAGGCAGGTAAATCATGGCCTTATTATTGCCATCTTGCCTCTTTCTCATCCGTTTCATTTGATAATGGGTTTGCAAAAATGGTATCATAAAAGTATTGCCTATAATTATACAATTTCAAATTATCTGTATTGATCTACCATAATGAACAATATATATGAGTTATGGTAATGAAACTTTGTATAAAAGGTGGCTTTTTATCCCCCCTTAAAATGTTTTATGATCTTGCTTTTGGGGTGGAGGAGGTGATTAGAGGCAGCAAAGTAAAAAAGTGAAGGGAATATTCAATTTGACTAATGCTTATTTTAGGTTCGAGGAAGGAGAAAAAAATGAACACAAGAGATGGTAAAGGATATAAATTAATAGTAGCTCTCGCGATAGCTGCAATCTTTGGTCTGGCCTCCATGGGCAGGGCACAAACAAGAAGCGCGTCAGGATCTATGACCGGCACTACTACTACTTCTACGGCAACGCAAAGCGATCCCAATCGAAATGCGCAATGGTATCAATATTCCTATGGTTCCAATCCATGGACTGGAGCAACCTGGAGCAGCGGTTCGTTTGGGCCGGATTTTGGAATCGGTCAGACCGGTTCGTTTACGAACTTCAGCAGCCCCTGGACCGGCCAGGTAAGCCAGGGAACCGGCGGCATGACCTATGCTGGCGGCCTGCCCGTGTACACGGGCGCAGGCACCGTGATGGGAAGCTTCAGCTATGGCCCCTTGAGTGGCTATGTAAACAGTATCAGCGGCCTTGGCGGCTACGGCGGCACTGGCTACAACACGGCTGCCGGCCTGGGCGGTTATGGTTATCCCGGTTATGGGAGCGGCATTAGTTATGGCGGTGCGATTGGCAACAGTTATGGTGGCATGAGTTACGGCGGCAGCACCTTAGGCGGTTACGGCGGCAGCACCTTAGGCGGTTACGGCGGCTATGGTGGCTACGGCGGTTATGGTGGCTACGGCGGTTATGGTGGCTATGGCGGTTACGGTGGTTATGGCGGCTACGGTGGTTATGGTTACAGCGCTCCTACGAGCTATGGTGGTTATGGTTACAGTGCTCCTACGAGCTATGGCAGCTATGGCGGATATGGCAGCTATGGCGGATATGGCGGATATGGCGGCTACGGCGGTTATGCCGGCTATGCTCCTGGCAGCACCAGCGGTTATTACACGGCCATTTATTAGGAGAAATTAGAGAGTTACCAGGATACAAAAGGGCATCCTGTCTGAAAAGGCAGGATGCCCTTTATTTCGATCCAAAAGGCAAAATTGTGGTACATAGTAAGGTACAGACGAGTCATGGTTAACATATCAGTGTCGTAATAAGGGAGTATTACCCGCTTCTCACTCATCATGGGCAAAAATGGCCCTGATGAGCCCTCACCTTATCTACCTTTCTCCTCAACTTTAAGGGCAACGCTCCCAGTATGTTTACTGAACAGTTTCTTATGCATTATCGTTTCTTATAATATGCATTATATGCAATACGGCAAGGAGAAAAAAATGAGGAGTAAA
>JBFMGO010000046.1:0-38842 GCA_040752695.1 bacterium | reverse complement strand
AACCTCAGGTCCAGCAGGGGAGAGGAAAAAATTATGAAGTTGACTCCTGCTTTCAGAAAAGGGCCCTTCAGATAACTCGTCACAGAGGAAGAACTATTGTCGAGGGTGAGGTAGCCAAGACCAATCACCCCTGAAAACAAGGTTGAAGCATTCATCTTTTCATATTCAATTTCCAGGCCACCTCCCCGAAGATCGTGTAAGGCCCTGTTCTTACCGGTACTCGAATTCACTCCGCCATAGGATAACCGAAAGGTGAAAGCCGCAGGATTCCTTAAATACACTGGATCGATCAACCGGTCTTTGAGAGCGCAGGAGCCATTTCGGGCGAAGATCACCAAAACAGGAACAAGCCAGAAAGTTATACCTATCTTTTTCATTGTCTTAACACCTTAATACATCACATACTGAAATGCCGTATAGCAGAACTTCGTACCATCGTCATTATGGCGGGCAGTACCGCGATTGTCAATACAATTACACAATAACTCGACAGGGAGCATGGGCACCTGAATTATCAAGTAAGTACCGTATTGGCAAAGCACTCTGCCTAGTGTATCATTGTCATGATAACTACCATAACACAATAGACACCAGACGATGATCTGGCACGGGCACTCTTCCCATAACTTTACGTAATTGAGAAATGGATCAGAAATATCCGATGCCGCCGGGAAGTATGAGCCGATAAAAAGAGGCATGTGGGGGCGCAACCGATATATCATAGTCACTTATCCTACCAAAATATCATAACCATATATCTCAATATCTCATGGATATCCCGGAGCAATCGTTCATGGATATCCGGAACAACCGTTGCCCGAGGGGGATCGTAAGTATGATACCACAGGCATTCATTACCTACAGGACATACAATACCTATAATACATACAGAACATATCGAATATATAGAATATATAGAACGCACAGAATTACGGAGGCACGCCACAGACTTTTTTGTGTCATCCTGGCGGTTTTTCTTATCTCACTGGTTTTCCCCTTTATTCTGAGTATTTATCCTGCCCATGCCTCTGTAGCCATAAAAATGAGTATGGAACCGGTCAATACCGCTAACCGGTTTATCAAACCCGGTGACGGGGTTCAACTGCGCTTCAAGCTCATCGATATGAACAATGAAAACATCAGCGGTATCATGACTGACATTATCTTTGACAATCAAGTTCTCTCCATTTCCCCGGATAAGGATGTACAGATCTCCCCTGCCCTGAAGGACAAAAAGACACTCTACGTGAACCTGGTTCGAAGCAATAAACTGAGAGTGATGGCAATCAAGCAGAATTCTCTTATCATTCCACATGATTCCGACCTTTTTACCGCCACCTTTCGCGTTATACGAATTCCATCACTTTTGCCCGGCACCATGGTTTATCAGGATGCCTCCTCAACTTCCGACCAGGGGAGAGATGTGCATACCACGGCGAACAGCTTTTTTATTCCCATGTCGGATTCGTCGATGGCTCTATCCTCCCTCTCCGGGACCGTATCCGAAGCCGGCAAGGGAGTACCCGTCGCTATGGTGGGCCTGTTTTCCACCCTCCAGCCCGAGATTTTTTATCAGACCATGACCGACGCTGCGGGCAGCTATTCCCTACCCGCTATTGTGGAAGGAACCTATACCCTGGTGACCGCAAAAGAGAATTATAACACCTCCATTGAGAAAAAGATTGTCTTTTCGAACGGAAACAGCCTGGTCAAAAATATTACCCTGAGTAAGGGGCAGACTGTTTTTACCTTCGTCGCTCCTGTCACCCCCGATGAAGGGCCGTATTATACCTCACGATCCTCGATCACTGTTTCCGGCGTCACTCCTCATAATACCGGCTCGGTAATAGTTCAAGGGAGCGTCCTATCCACTTACGGCGCAGGAGATCTGTTCTGGTATACTCCCGTCTCCCTGAAGGTAGGAGACAACATTATCAATGCTTCGGCCCTTGATCCGAATGGCAGGGATCTGGGGAATTCCAGCATTACAATCACGGTAACCTCTGCGCAAAAGTTTAAAATCACTATCCCCTCGGAAAATGAAAGCTTCAAGACCGAATCATCCAGCCTTACCATAGGCGGAACAGTTTCGTCTGAGGCATCGAGCATCGATATCAATGGAAACAAAATCACCAGCTATACTGCCGGTCAGAGCAGTTGGGGAACCATGGTCACCCTTAAGGAAGGGAACACGATTTTTTATTGCACGGCTAAAGATGCCGCAGGAAATATGGTCGGAACCGACTTCATATCCATTTTCTACTCGCACGAGGGAGGAGGTGGCGGCGGCGGAAATGAAGATCCTCTGACCATTACGACTCCCTCTGAAACCGGTTTTTACCAGACAGGCCAATCCACGATTACGGTCGGAGGGAGAGTTTCCGCGTCTACCAGTTCTCTGACCATGAATAACACACCCCTCACTAATTACGTTGCCTCTTCTGTTTCCTGGAACACCCCCGCCCTGACCCTGACCGAGGGGAACAACACCTTTACCTTCAAATCCTTCGATGGCGACGGGAGCGTGCTTGGTGAAGCCAGTATCCTGATCCGGTATCAGCCGGGATTTGTGGATAAGGCATTTAGCATCACCATCCCGACTCAGAGCGACACGTATACGGCTGAAGACCAGGAAATCAGCATCGGCGGCGAAACCCCTTCCAACACCAGTCAGATTCGGGTCAATGGAAAGGTTATTTCCGGTTATCAGGCCGGAAGCACCATGTGGTCATCTACCCTGTCCCTGGAGTCGGGAGAAAACCTGATCACGGCTTTTGCCTACAACGCCGAAGGGCTGGAGATCGGGACTGATTCCATAACCATCATGTTCAGCCTGAGCTTTGGCAATCTCACTATTACGCAGCCTACCGAGGCACCTTTTTACCAGACCAAAAAGAGTATCATCCGCCTCGGAGGAAAGACCTCTGCCGAGACCACCCAAATATTGATCGATGGCCAGGCGTTTTCCGATTACCAAGCCAATCAGACGGTGTGGGGCACCGATCCATCCATCCCGCTGGGAACAACGACCTTTGTCGTTATGGCTTATGATCTGGATAACAACCTTGTGGGCAGAGATGAAATAATCATCTCCAATCCCGGTGTTCTAACTATCGAGAGTCCTACAACAGAAGGTGATTATATCACGGGGAAAAAAAAACTCACTTTAGGAGGAACTGTCTTTTTATCTTCGGATGACCCGGTAGCTTCCACGGTGAAGATCAATGGACAGGCACTTGCCAGTTATGCAGCAGGCAGCCCGGTCTGGGAGCAGGAGATGATTCTGACCGGAAGGGAAAATAATTTTTACGTTATGGCTTACGATGCCTCGGATACGCTGATTGGCCTGGACTTTCTTAAGGTCTATTGGGTCGACCCCTCATTGATCAGGTTCCGGATCGACAGGCCGGCTCAGGATGTTTTGGCCGTCAAGGAACGCACCGTGCTTATCGAAGGGAAAACCCCTTTTACGACGGGAAAGATCTACCGGAATGACACCGAAATTTCCTTTCAGGCCGATGACCACCCGCAAGGCAACCTCTACAACATTCCCTGGACTGATTCGGTTGAACTTGCCCTGGGAGAAAACACCCTTGTATATCAGGCAGTTGACGAATCGGAACAAGAGATTGGACGCGACGGCCTTTTGGTGATCTGCACCGGAATCATGCGCATCGTCGAGCCTGCCCTCACCGATACTATGACCTATACCACCGATGAAGATGCCATCCGTATTCTTTTACAGATCGACCAGCCCAGCCGCGAGTCAACCCTCACCATCAACGATGATCTTTTGCCTTCCTATGCGGGGCAATCCACGGTCAACTATCAGGGCTCTCTCCAGGAAGGCGATAACCGCTACGTTTTTAAACTGTTCGATCCCAACGGAATCCAGACCGGGTACTCGGCCATTACTATCATCAAGGGAAACTTGCCTTATAAGGAAAAGGTGGGCGAGGGATTTTGCTTTATCCGATCCATTTGGAGAAGCTCTAGACGAATAGATCTCTCAGCAAGGAAATGGAGCGGGAGTCAAAATGTCCTTTTCGTTAACACGATAAAAGGAGGTAATGCATGATGAAAAAGGTATTGGTGCCCATCGCCGATGGCACGGAAGAGATAGAAGCTGTATGTATCATTGATGTCTTGAGGCGGGCAGGAGCATCGGTAACAGTCGCCTCGGTCGATGGTCTTGAGATCACCGCCTCACGGGGAGTGAAGCTGGTTGCTGATCGACGCATTGCTGATTGCCTGAATGAGAGCTACGATCTCATTGTCCTGCCGGGAGGAATGCCGGGAGCGGAGCATCTCAAGGACTCAAAAGAGCTGGAGGCGATGCTTAAACACCAGCAGCAACAAGGAGGGCTCTATGCCGCTATCTGTGCCTCTCCGGCAGTTGTCTTGCAGCATCATGGGCTTTTAGCGCAAAGAAAAGCGACCTGCCATCCGAACTTTGTACACTCCTTGAAAGATCCGAGTGCAGTGGAGTCAAGGGTAGTCGTGGACGGCACCTGCATTACCAGCCGGGGGCCGGGGACTGCTCTTGAGTTTGCCCTGAAATTAGTAGAGCTGCTTTTTGGCGGGCAAAAGGCCAGGGAAATCTCACAAGCCATGGTTATGCCCTAAGGTTTCACCCATTATTAATGAAAAGAGGAAACGGTGAATAAAAATTTCATTGAGCGGTTTTTTTCCGGTTGTCCACCCTCCAGGTAACTGATAGTGAAATCCCCTCTCTGGCCGCTCAACAGGTATCTTTTGAATCTTTTACAAAAACTCGTTCACCTCAATTTTACATTCATTTAAATCAAATTATACAGCTTTTTCGGACAAAATCATACTCAACCAGGTTTCCTTCCGATTAACCGGACCATACATGCCGAAAAATCTTTCAGTAGCGCTCAGCGGAAAATCAAAAGCGTAATCATCTGAAATCGGCCAGTAAAAGGCCGATATTTTGAAAAATAAAAAAGCACGGGATAATACCATTATTCATAGAAGGCATCGGACACCGATGACACAGTGCAGTCATTTCACCAGTCGAATTTCCTTGACATACCGCCCCTCAGAATGGAATAAAGAGATAAAAATTTTTCCTGTATCCATATCTGACATCATTAAAATACATATACACATAAACCTAATTCAACCAATCTTTTTATAAGAGAGTAGGTAGGTAACAATGGGGCTTTTCAAGAAAAAAGATTTGATCGGGCTGGATATTGGGACCGATTCCCTTAAACTGGCTCAACTGAAAAAGAATTCAAAAGGGTATGAGTTGGTCAAGGCGGGCTTAAAGCCTTTACCTCCGGGAGCTATCTCTGAAGATGAGATTTCGGACAAACAGACAGTCGTTGAATCCATTAAGCAATTAGTACGAGAGCAAAAGATCGCCATAAAGAATGTGGCCACATCGGTTTCCGGCCGGTCGGTAATTATCAAGAGGATCAAGCTGCCGGTGATGAATGAAAAAGAATTGGCGGAATCCATCTTTTATGAAGCAGAGCAGTACATTCCTTTTGATATCAGTGATGTTAATTTAGATTTCCAGATTATGACAAATGCCCAGCAAAAAAGTGAGGGGGAAATGGATGTCCTCCTGGTAGCTGTTAAAAAAGAGCGTATTCAGGAGGTCGTATCAATTATCACCCAAGCCGGCCTTAATCCTGCGGTTATCGACATTGATGTATTCGCTCTGGAAAACCAGTTTGATATCAATAATAGCCAGGATACGGGCAGCTACATGGTTTTGCTTGATATCGGCGCTGATACGATGAACATGAATATCTTATGGGAAGGAGGAACGGTTTTTACCCGTGATGCATCATTGGGGGGGAATAGTTACACGAAGATCCTGCAAACCAGCCTGAATCTGGATTATGATCAGGCTAGGAGGCTCAATCAGGGGGAGAATGTTGAGGGGGTAACAAAAGATCAGGTGCTTGCATTGCGGGAGAGCTTTTATGAGGAAATTTTTTCCGAGATTCAAAGATCATTCGACTATTTCCATGCTACAGCGGATAATGCTCCCATAACCAAAATTTTACTCAGTGGAGGCACGTCCAAAGCTGACGGCATTGATCAGGCGCTGTCTCAGCGTTTCGAGCTTGAGGTGGAGAGGGTAAATCCTTTCCAGAAAATTCAAATCAATCCGAAGCAATTCGACACCAACTGGCTGACCGCTGTGGCTCCTATGATGACCGTGGCCGTAGGATTAGCCTTGAGAAGGATGGATGACCGTTGATTAAAATCAACCTGCTCGCCAAAAGTAAGAAAAATTTGTCCGCCGGTCGGGAATTGATTATCGGGATCGCCTGTCTGGCTGTGCTGTTTGGGGTAGGATCTTTCTGGTATTACGAGTTGGCATGTTCAATCAAGGGCATTCAGCGTCAAATCGACGAGACCAAACGGCAGCTTGAAACTTCCCATGCCAAGGTAAAAAAAATTAACGAGCTCAAGGAAGAGAAAAAAGATTTAGAAAAAAAGCTCAGCCTCATCAGGGACTTGAAGTCGAAGCAAAAAGGCCCTGCTCCGATCCTGAATCAAATCTCCCTGGTCATTCCGGATGAGATCTGGCTCTCTTCACTGTCCACCAGGGGGAAGCAAATGACCATGGAGGGCAGGTCGCTCACCGCCAATAACGTGGCTGAGTTTATGAAGTGCCTGGAAAGCAGCAGGTCGCTTTCCCAGATAGAGCTGGGTCAGACCGAGCTGGAATCTATGGGGGATAAAAAGGTACAGAAATTCAAAATTACCTGTAATCTTACTGATCCGAATTCTCAAGTGAAGCAGCAAGGAGGGGAGGTGCAGAAAAGATAATGAATGTCAAGGCGATCAACAACAGACTGGCATCCTTGACCCCGGCTAAAAAGATTGTGATTTTAATTTCGCTCATCATGCTCTTTGGCGCTTTCTGGAACTTTGTCATCTTACGGCCCAAGCAGGTACAGATGAATAAGATGACTGCTGATTTGGCCAAACTTCAGCAGGAATTGCAGGAGGTGCAGAAGGTTTGTAAAAATTATGAGGCATTTCAGGAGGAGGTGGAAAAATTCCGGCAGGAATTTCTCCTCGCACAAATTCAATTGCCCACGGAAAAAGAAATTCCCAGTCTCCTGACCAAAATTTCCGATCTGGGCAGTAGTGTGGGGCTCGAATTTAAGCTCTTCAAACCGCAGGCCGAGGTTGAGAGAGATTTTTACCGTCAACTCCCGATCGATATCAGAGTGCGGGGTTCCTATCACAACGTAGCCCATTTTTTTCAATCGATCAGTGACTTGGACCGTATCGTCAATATTGAGGACTTCACGATAGGAAATCCCCAATTGAACGGCGATCGTGTTACCCTTGAAACCACCTGTGTAGCAACCACCTACCGGTTCCAGGCTAAGGCTCCTGAGGAGAAGTCAAATGCTTCTTCGGCGAAGGGGAAAGAAGGAAGGAAGAAAAAATGAAGAAAAAAAGGGATGTCAATCTGCTGATCATCATTGTCCTCTTTCTCCCTTTGATTTTCGGGATGTCCCCGGTGGAGACCGAGCAGGCAAACGGAAAGACGGAGCAATCCAGAATAGAGACGAAGCAGGTGGCAGGAGAGACTGAACCGCCCGAAAAGTTTCGAGACCCCTTCAAGTCACCCTTTTCCGCTGAGCTGCTGAAGACTCCTCAAGCCCCCTCTTTGCCGATATACAATTACAGCCTTTCCGAATTCAAACTCGTGGGCATTATCTGGGGTGAGTTAGGCAGAGTGGCCGTAGTGGAGGCGCCCGACAGAAAATGTTACCTGGTTAAAAAGGGTGAAAGGATCGGAAGGCTGAGAGGGAAAGTAACAGAAGTCGGGACTGACCACTTTGAGGTTCAAACCTCAGTGACAGACTACCTGGGGAAGACGAAAACGGAAGAGGTTACGGTGAAGCTTCATAGTACCGAAGATGAACCCCAGTTGATCACAAGCAGATAAAGGGCTATAAGCCCGCACGGGATAGAGAAAGAATCTCCTTATATCACGAGAAGTGTGAACACAACTACAAGCTAATGATTCGAAAATACGACTAAAGGTGAAAAACAGCACCTGAGCTACGAGAGGTTTTCGTCTTGGGTGGGTTTGGGACGTCCTGTCCCGCAAGGGGGAAGAGAATGTATTCCAAAAGGAGATTTTATTGGCTGAGAACCCAGGCCAGAATAATCCTGATCCTGTTCCTGTGTTACCAGGGAAGTGCTTGCGCTTTACGTAAATCAGAACTCGCCGATTCAACACCGCCTCTTTGGGAGGTCAGTAAAACTTCACAAGCTTCAAACCCGTCTGTGATAGCCTCAGAGCCTCAGGCATCTTCGCAGCCGCAGGGATTCGCAGAGCCACAGGTATCTTCACAGACATATCCGGATGCACAGACAGCCGCAAAGGGACCCGGTGGTCTTGCCATGGCCCATACCGATGCCTGGACAGATCCACCCCTTGCAGAAAAGCCGCCTGTCCTGGAGCGGGATATCGTCCGGTCGGCCAACCGCAACCGTACAAATTCCGAAACCGGTTCCGCGAAAGCTCAGTCAAAGACTGATGCATCCGGTCTCGCACCGGAAAAAAAGTACACAGGCAAACCAATCTCTCTCGACTTTCAGGACGCGGATATCAGATCGGTACTTCGTATCATAGGCGAAATCAGCAAACATAATCTGGTAGTCGATCCTGATGTCAAGGGAAGGGTCACGGTCACCCTCCAGAATCCGGTCCCCTGGGACCAGGCACTGGCCATTATCCTGAAGACCAACCAATTGGCCATGAGAATGGAAGGCAATATCATGCGCATAGGGACACAAAGAACCTTTATGCAGGAAGAAGATGCCATATTGAAAGCTATTCAGGCCAAGCATATGGCCGATCAGGCAGAGAAGAACAACCGCCCCCTTAAGACTGAGATCATCCCGGTCAATTATGCGCAGGCCAGTATGCTCAGAGATCAGATTTCCCCCATGCTCAGCGACTCCAAAGGATTGATGGAACCCTCCTCCATCATCGTGGATGAGCGAACAAATTCGCTGATTATTAAAGATTTGCCCGAAAATATCCTCAAGATCAAGGAGATCCTGGCCGATCTGGACAGGGAGACTCCCCAGGTCATGATTGAAACCCGGATTGTGGAAACGAGCAAAAACTACCTGAAGGAACTGGGTATACGATGGGGCGGAAAGTATCAAAAAGAAACAAACTACAAATTTCCCCGAACCATCGGCATTACGGGAATTCGCGGTGGTGATTACGCAGTCAACCTTCCTAATAAAGGGGATGTCCTTGGCGGTATCGGGCTTGATCTGGGCCATATCAACAACATGGTTCAGCTCAACCTGGAACTCGACAGCATGGAGTCTCATGGCAAGGGACGAATCATATCAAACCCCAGAATCGCCACCCTTGATAACGAAAAGGCGGAGATTAAAAGCGGGTCACAAATTCCCTACCCCTCTGTAGATAAAGATGGAGTACAGTCCACCAGGTTTGTCGATGCAGGCATCAGACTGGGGGTCACTCCTCATATCACTCCGAATAACTACATCACCCTGGAAATCGAGGCTGACAAAAGCGAGCCCAATTGGTCCCAGACCGTAAACGGCGTCCCGGCCATTACTACCCGCACCGCTACCACCAAACTGATTGTCAAGGATGGCGACACCACGGTAATCGGAGGACTCTACCAGCGCACTCAGCAGTATAATGAGCAAAAGGTACCCTGGTTTGGCAATATCCCGGTTATCAAATGGCTCTTCAGATCGCACGGAAATGTCGAAAAATATGATGAGTTACTGATCTTTATTACTCCCAGGATCGTGGGAAAAAAATAGCAGCCCCTATATTTGAGGAGAAATGAAAGAATGGCCACGAAGATTTCTGTAAAGTCAATTTTGCTCGTGATAGGGATGATGCTCTTCCTTTTGACCTCCTGCGATAAGGTTGACCCGGATAGCATTGAGAAAAGCAGCGGCAGCGGTCCTATCCCTGGTTCGGACATTCCTGTCGAAATTGGTGCAATTGATCTGTCTTCGGTAAACAAAAATACGGTTATCCGTACAAATAGTAACTTAACGATCAAAGTAGATCTCATTACCGCAAGCGGACAGCCCTTAAGCAGCGAAGCGATGGTGAGCTTTGCCTTGAGTGATCCGACACGCGGCAAGATTGCCAGCCCGGTCCTGATCAGCGGGGGAAGCGGAACGGTAGATTTTACCTCAAAAGATAGAGAAGGAATCGTGAAGATCCTGGCCAGCAGCGGAACTGAGGGCAATGTGCTGGGAAGTCTCGATGTTCAGATTTCAGATGTCACACCGCCTGCGAAAATCACGTGCAGCGCTGATCCCAACACCATTTCGATCAAAGGCACATCTCACATCAAAGCCATGGTCTTAGATTCAGATGATCAGCCGGTAGTGGACGGCACTCAGGTCAATTTCCAAATTGGTAACGAATTGTACGGCACGGTAACTGAAAGTGCCCTGACCGTCAATGGAAGTGCATCGGCTACGTTCAAAGCTTCCGTGGATGCGGCATCTCAAAAGGTCCAGATTACCGCCCAGGCCGGATCTGCATCGGGGGATGTGACCGTGTCCGTCGCCAGCGCCGACGTTGGAAGCATAGAGTTTGTGTCGGCAGAGCCGAACATTATCGGCCTGAAAGGATCAGGGCAGGTCGAGACCTCGATCGTGACCTTTATGGTCAAGAATAACAAGGGCGATCCTATCCAGGAGGCCCAAAGCGTAGACATCGAACTGTTCGGCCCAGGGGGCGAAGAGTATATCGATACCGAGGGTACGGATAAAATTACGATCAGCACGGAAAACGGCGTGGCTGTGGTGGATGTTCACAGCGGTGTAATTCCGGGCCCGGTAACGCTGACGGCAACCGTTCAAGGGACCGAGTTGTCCACCTCGTCCGGCGTGATCTCCATAGGCGGCGGGAAGCCTATCGAAAGTCACTTTTCCCTGTCTGCCTCATCCCTGAATGTCGAAGGGCTGGCTTTCGACGGAATCGAATCACAAATAACCGTCAGACTCGCCGACAGGCATGGAAATGTCGAGGTTCTGGAGGGAACGACCGTTTCCTTCTACAGCGAGAGTGGAGGTGTCTCCCGGTCGGTAGCCCTGGATAAAACAGGACAGGGATCGGTTACCTTCAGAACCCAGCGCCCCATTCCCCACAAGACACTCCCGACGCAAAGCGAAATAAATTTCTTAAATGAGTTAAACACCTACTTCGGTGTTACTGTTAACAACAACGACCCTGAAAGCCCCAATCCAAGAGATGGTCTGTGTACGGTCATAGCCACCGTCGATGGAGAGGAGGAATTTACCGATCAAGATGCCGATGGAAAGTACAACTTGGGCGAACCGTTCGATGATACCTATGACGACATTTTTATCGATAAGGATGATGATAATGTTTTCAACGGACTCTTCGAAGATCTGGAAATTGACCGGGGGGGGGATGGATCGTTTGACGGAACGAATGGTACATGGGATGGGAACAAGACGATCTGCCATTACATCGACCTTCTTATAACCGGCGAGCCTTACATCCTTACGGACTTTTATACACAACTGGGTTCCAAGGGTGCGGGCTTTATCATTAAAGACAATCAATCGCTCGAATTCCACGTATTCATCGGAGATGAAAACTTCAATATACCGATTGCCGGCACGTCTTACTCTATCTCAACTTCTGCCGGATCATTAAGCGGGACGAAATCATTCCTTTTTATGGATACGAGCTCTACGTCCGGAGGGCCTATCCTTTCATATGTACTCTGTGACGATAAACCTAATGATGCCGACCCGCCCAAAGTGGCTGAAGTGGTCATAACCGTATCATGGAATGGAGGCGGCGCAAATTCCACAAGATCCATAACGTGCGCCGCGGTTGTAGATTAATTGGCGATATACCCTCCACGCAATAAAGGCAGCACCAGGCACTGTCAAAAAAGAGTGCGATAGATGCCCCTCCTTTTTGACAGTGCCTGGCTGTAATGCCAGCTGGCCAACTCGATTTTTGGAAATGGCCACTGCCTTGAGATCCTTTCGAAATGCCTACCGGATGAACTTCGCAGCTTAATTTTTAAACAATAAGTTTATACAATGGTTATATATTTTATACAGGAGAAAGGTCTCCTGACACGTTTCATCAGGATATATTGACAATCCTTCTTCTTCTTTATGCAGTGGTATACTGTATCGGAAGAAAAACAATTTTCCTGGTACTGTTTTTGCTCTTGAAAATGCAAACAGCATGATGAGGCAGTATCTATCCAAACACGGGCAGGCTGAAAAATCAACCAGGGGATAAAAGATGGAATGGATAAAGCAAAATGTGGAATTCTTTGTCGTTACTCATGACACAAGAAAAATTTTCCTTATTATCTATGTGGGAGGAGCGGCTGTTATTGCTCTCGCCTGCGGCCTGTTTTATTTTGCCATATGGGTATTGGCTCATCTTCTTCTTGAGATGTATAAAAGAATTAAAATTTCTTCCAGATTTTCATGGCAGGATATCGTCATCTCGCTCTCCCATTGCAAATTTGATCTGTCATTTCTTTTTGTGGGGCTCTGCATCGATGTTGTTTCACACCACTCCATCGCTTTTGCCATAGCGAATCCGGAATTATATCTGGTAAGAGCGCTGCGGATCTTTAAATTCGAAGGTCTGATCAAGATAGCCGAGATGATGCCCCGTGCCTTTGGTACAGTAAAGGCCAGCAGTTGCGTAGTTCACTTGAGCAGTGAGTTGGCCGAAAACAGCCATACTTCCGATGAGAAGTCCTTCAAATGGAAAAGATCGGATACTATCGCCTTGAGCGTCATCCTGCTGTCACTGGTCCTGACTTTCGTTGTTCCCATGAGGATGGGATTTACGATTCCTGAAACCATGCACGGGATAATCGAAGTGCTCTCTCCCTGACAAGAGGGACTCTCTCATGAGACAGAGAAATCAAAGCTCGTTCAATCAGGCACACAGAAAGCCCAGAACCATGAGTGCAACCGTAATAACGGTCAGGGTGAGCGAGTAGGTGCTCCGATCGCATTTTCGAATCATGCACAGAGTGAAGACCGACGCGGATTGAAAGAAGAAGAGAAAGTTTTTATTCATAGTTATTATTCTCCAAAACTGGGGATTCAATAATGCTTAATAGTATTATCTACTTGCCAAAAGCTTTTCTCAGCTTTCGGGCGACAGTCTTATCCAGAGCGGAGTCCTTTGAATGAGGGTCCTTCCGGATAGGGTACATATATGAGGTATGTATTACCTATGGGTATGTAATTGCCTACGAAAACATATTATACATGAGATTACAAATTATGTAAAGACGATGGTTATTTTATGTATATATTGTGTATACCAGGTCTTTAACACGGGGTTCATTTTGCCAGAGTTACCCTGTGGAGTACCCTGCTTATTTCTTCGATTGCATAAGGTTTGGTAACCACATCATGAAAACCGTATACCTTGTATTCGGACATTATGGGATCATGAGAATAACCACTGGTAACAATTGCCTTGACTTCCGGATCTATCTCACGAAGTTTTTGGATAGCCTCCCTGCCTCCCATTCCTTCGGGCACTGATAAGTCCAGGATAACAGCATCGAAATTCTGCCCCGATTCCTTTGCATGTTTGTACAGGGAGATTGCTTCAAAGCCGTCTTCGGCAAACTCAACTTTATATCCCAGATAAGTCAGTATCTCACCGACAGTATCCCGAATGCTTTTTTGGTCATCCATGAATAAAATTTTCCCCCGGCCAAAAAGAACCTTTTCCCTGGCGATGTCTTCCTCAGTAAAAAGCTCTCTTTCTGAAGCAGGGAGGTAGATATGGAAAGTCGTTCCTGCTCCTGTCCCTGACTCCACCTTGATGCAGCCGTTATGCTTTTTAATAATAGAATGGGTAATGGCTAAACCCAGACCGTTCCCTCCTGATTTAGTAGTAAAATAAGGATCGAATATCTTCTGAAGGTATTTTTCCGGTATTCCGGCACCATTGTCCTTAACCGATATTTTTATATACTTACCATCTTTTAAAGGTAAGCCATCTTTTGCCCTGACGATTACATTCAAAGCCCGCACCTCAATAAGCCCGCCTGAAGGTACAGCCTGGTCAGCATTGATCAAGACGTTGTTAATGACCTGGCTTATCTGCCCCTCATCGACTTCAGCCCAAAAGAGGTTATCCGGAAGGGACAACTCGCATCTCGCTCCGGAACTGCTTAAGATAAGGGTTACTGCATCTCTCAGCAACTTCGAGATAGAAGCGGCCCTTTTAATCGGCTCCCCGCCTTTGGAAAAGGTGATTAATTGCTGAGTCAGCCCTTTTGCCTGCTGGCACGCCCTTTCTGCCGCTGTCAATGCTGTCAATGCTGTCAGGGCGGTCTTGCCGGATTGGGCATAAATTTTGCCAAGGGTGAGATTCCCCAAGATGGCAGTCAACAGATTATTGAAATCATGGGCAATACCGCCGGCAAGGACACCAAGAGATTCAAGCCTCTGGCTCTTCTGTACCTCCTGCTCTATCCTCTTACGCTCGGTGATATCACAAACGATCGATAAGACAGTGGGTTGTCCTTTGAAATCGAAAAGATGCGCGCTGATTTCAACAGGGAGTCTTCGACCTGCTTTCGTCAGGCACTCCGTCTCGAAGATAACATGTTTTTCGATTATGAGCCTTTCACTGAAGGAAAGAACATCGCCCAGGCTCTCCGGGCCGTTTATATTCAGAATACAGAGCTGCAGCAATTCTTCTTTTGAGTAGCCGAACATCTGACAGGCGGTATCGTTGGCCTCGACAAACTGGCCGGGTATTACTTCCGTGATCAGGTGATAAACAAATACAGCGTCACTGGCACGGTTAAACAAGATGCGGTAGCGCTCTTCGCTCTCACTCAGTTGCTTTGTCCGCTCCTGTACGAGTTTTTCCAGGCAGTCTTTTTTCTGGCGCAGGTTATCTTCCGCCCTTTTGATGCGAAGCATTGCTCTGACCTGTGCGGCCAACTCGGCCTCATCTAAAGGACAGGAATATGCTTTGTAGATTCGTGGGCCTTCAGCTTTTGGCAAACTTCAAATCCATCCATCTGCGGCATTCTAATGTCAAGGAGAATCGTATCGGGCAATTCCGTCGTTGCCTTTTTCAGAGCTTCAATTCCTGATCGTGCAGTCAGGACTATGCAGTCAGGAATAACATTTTTCAGCAAAGCTGAGATGGTTATGAGATTGTCTTCCCTGTCATCGACAGCTAAAATCTTTATCATAATTTCCCCTTCACTCACTTGCTCACTTACTTTACTTGCTCACTCGCTCATTCACGAGCTCATCTTTAGTACAGGCAGCGTTAAACAGGCGGCCGCGTAATTCCCGCTACCTGTACTTAACCCATTCACCTATCTTCTGCATTATATGTTCCGGATCTATGGGCATTGGGCAGCCTTAGAAGCGATGGCCAGTCCAAGTCCCGTCCCTCCATATTGCCTGGATGAAGAACCATCGACCTGCCTAAACTCTTTGAAAATGTGCGGCAAATCCTTCTCGGCTATTCCTATGCCGGTATCGGCGATTTTCATGGAGACATAGTGGGCATCATGGCTGGCAGAAACGGTTATGCTGCCCTGTTCGGTAAATTTTACTGCATTTCCCATGATATTCTGAAGAATTTGATGCACTCTCTCTTCGGAGCTTTCTATCTGCGGCAGGTGGTCAGGAAGATCGACCTTGATTTCGATGCCCTTTTCCTGAGCGAGAGGCTCAAGACATTCAACGAGTGTTTCAATAACCGAGGCAAGTGACAGGGATTTTGGGGTCATATCCCTTTTTCCGGATTCTATCTTGGACAGATCGAGGATATCATTGATGAGTGCCAGAAGCTCTCTCCCATTACGCTCGATTATTTCGAGGTATTTTCCTTCTTCCTGGGAGAGTTTCGAAATGGCCTGCATGAGAAGAACGCGGGAAAGCGCCATAATAGAGTTCAAGGGAGTCCTCAGTTCATGGCTCATGTTGGACAGGAATACACGTTTCAATCGGTTGGCCTCTTCAACCTGAGACCTTTGGGCCTCCAGTTCAGCATTCTGCTCAAGTAGCTCTTCGGATTGCTGCTGAAGTTCTTCTGCCTGTGTTTGCAGCTCTTCGGTCTGTGACTGCAACTGTTCATTCTTTGATCTGAGCTCTCCGGCAAGTTTTTGCATCTGTGCACCGGCCATCTGATTTGAAAAAGCGGTGTTCATAATCATCCAGGTTTGATTTAAAATCTCCAGCCCTTCTTTTGAATACTCGTTGAGGGCCGCCAGGGATATGACAGCCGCTACCTTTTCCCTGACCATAATGGGGATCGTAACGATTTCCCGGGGAAGCACCGTTCCCATGAATGTTTTAAAAGTAAAAGCCGTATCAGGCGGAATATGAGTAATCCGTGATATTTTTCCGGTTGCCAGAGCCCTGCCGAATTCCCCCTCGTTTTTCTCAGCACAAAAGGGCTCCTGAATCTCCGGATTGATCTCTATGGAAGTCAGGTGCTCGAATCTTTTGCCATCCTCATTCAGCAGGTAAAAAGCGCCAAAGTGGGAACCAGTGGTTTCTACAAGCTTTTTGAGGAGTTCCTTCCCGAAATCCACCAGGTGTTCGGCAGACACCATTGTTCTGACTATAGCTGCCCCCCCTCCTGTATGGCCATATTGGAGGCGATAGAATCGGCCATAGTATCGAATGCCTGAGCAAGGTACCCTAACTCGTCAGCTCTTGCCGTGCGGTTTCGCGCCGAGAGATCTCCCTGCTCTATTCTCTTTGCAACCTGGGTCATTTCCAGGATTGGCCGGGTAATGGTTCTGGTAAGAAGGGAGGCAACCACAGAAATGCCGATTATCGAAATCAAAAGGAGTATCAGGGTATACCGGAGTATTAATCTGCTGGGAGCATAGATTTCCCTTAAATCCTGCTTGGCCACAAAGCCCCAATGGGTCCGTGGGATAAAGGTGTAGGCAGCTAATACCTTTTCTCCCCTGTAATCAGTCGCTTCAACAATTCCGGTCTCTCCTCGCGAAGCCCGGCCTGCCACTCCACCATCAACCTTTAATTTAAAAGGCGCTTTCTCGTACCACCTCAATTCATTCAAGACCATACCGTCCTGGCCAACAACGAGAGTTTCACCGGTTTCTCCCATACCTGAGCGATTCAGCAGCATATCGTAGAGTGAATCCTCCAGGTTGATCCGGCCGGCCAGTATGCCTAAAATATGCCGGTCACGGTCGTCCATGGAGTAAATCGGGAGGGAAAAAGTCAGGGCGGGTTTGTCGAGGTATTTCGAATAATACGTCTCTATATATACCTGGCCGGTTTGCAGAGGCATGGTGAAGTATGATTTGTCCGAACGATTCTCCCCTTCCAGCGATCTGTCGGTAGAGATTTCAACCCGTCCGGAACGGGGATTGATAATAAAAAAGTCAAAAAAATTCGGAGAGTTTCTGACGAAACGGTCTAAATTCTCCCTGGCGTGATGAAAGGCAAGATCATTCCGGGGGTGCTCCCCGGTGCCGGGAAGTTCCCCAATTTCTCTTATGCAATCATCTTCGGCAATCCCCCGGATATCGCTTATTCTGTGGTCAAGCCATCTATTCACCTGCTGTACCTTGAGGTCCCTGATTGCGGCCAGTTTGTGGCCCTCTTTGATCGTGCTGAAATCTACTCCCATATCATAATTAATTTTGCAGACTATGATCAATGGCAGCAAGGCCATAACAAGAAACCAAAAGGCCAGGCGCAGTTTGATACTTTTGAATTGGATCTTTTTTTCCATAGTGTAACTCCGGGAAAATGTATAGAAACGTATAACGGCATGAAAACATCTGATGCGGGATGCTAAAAAAGCTCATGATAAAGGATCGCGGGAATTATCGGGGAGAAACAACGCGGCTTGAGGCATGAAGTAAAACGAAAGCACATCCTAAATAGGCAACAAGCGTATTTTCCACTGCATACCGGTTCGTCAATTCACCTACTTATTCTTTTACTTGTTCACCCTCTCTTTTGGTATACTTGCCCATAACCGTTTATTTTTCTAAAACACTTTTGATATTTTATGATTGGAGATTCCGCTTTTCCCAGAATCAGGTACCCGCTTTCAGCGAGTGATCGATAGAGCTTAGCGAATATTATATTAATGTGCAGGTTCAATGGGGGGACATCTTTTTCCTTCAGGCCGTGAATGAGAATGGCCATAGAGTAAGCTTCCTCTCCGGTTGCGCAGCCCGCAGACCAGACCCGCAAGGAATGATTGTCATTTCGTATTTTTTCTGAAATCAGGGTCGGGAGAATCTCGTTGGCTATATATTCGAAGGTCAAAGTGTCCCGAAAGAACCTGCTGACTTTGATCGTCAGCGTACTCAAGAGATGGTCAAGCTCATCCCGGCTCTTTTCAAGATATCTCAGGTATTCGGAAAAACTGCTGCTCCTGGTGGCTGCCAATCTTTGTTTTACCCGGCGATCAACCGTCGGGGAGCGATAACCGGAAAAGTCAAACCCGCACTCTGCATGCAAATACTTGAGAATGAGTTGAAGCTCACGGTCCATGATAAGCCCTGGTCCTCTTTAATAACCGAAATTTGCCTTATGGGATTTTTTGCCCTCCTTTGAATTATACGATCCGTTCCACTCCTGTGTCCATAGATAAAAAAATTTTATTTTGATATCGGCTCTCACTGCACGAAATAGCCCTAAATGTATAAGACTCTAAACTCCCTTTCATTATTTCCCCCTTTCCTCCAAAATAAAATGTTGTTTTATCTACCGAGAAGATATCCATATCGTGCTTTTTATGCTATAATTTATTATTCCCCCTCTTAAGGGGGAGAACTCATTGTAAGAAAAAAGTAAATATGATGAAATGTGAGTTTTGCTGGCCGAAAACGATATACTAAAGACTCTTGTGAAAGTTAAGGAGGCGATGAATGGGGCGCTTGGGTTTGGCTTTCAGAAGTTTTTTTTCCGTACTCAAGAGTAATGAAAAGGCGAGGAGAATCCAGAACGTTCTTTCCGGAGCCCCCCTTGAGGGGATCCAGGTGCTTTCTCTTTTACAGAGAGAGGGCCGATTGATCGATTTTCTTCAGGAAGATATTTCCGCCTATTCTGATTATCAGATTGGCGCTGCTGTGAGAACCGTACACGAGGGGTGTAGAAAAGCGCTGGGAGATATCCTCTCGATCGAGCCTGTCAGGAAAGAACCGGAGGGGAGCACGGTAACGGTCGAAAAGGGAGTTAACCCGGCTGTTATTCGATTGAGCGGCTATGTTATCGGTGATCCTCCCTTTACCGGGATATTAAAGCATCACGGATGGAGGGTGAAGAGCGCCCGTCTCCCGGATCTGGCCAAGGGTCATGACCCGACAATAATCGCCCCCGCCGAAATAGAGGTTACAAAACCTCCGGAAAAAAAATGACGCTCGTGAGCAGTGACTCGATTCATGAGTAACCATGAACGACCATGAGTGGCCATTACAGACAAAACAAAAAAGGAGTTAATCAAGAAAGTTGCGGCCTTCAAAGCTTTTTCAAGGAGGATTTTCAATTGATTAATTCACGATATATCGTAGGTATCGATCTTGGTACTACCAATTGTGCGGCAGGCTTCGTTGATACCAGTGCACCGGTAAACGAAAGGGGGGGATATGAGATTCACTATCTTCAGATTCCCCAACTGGTCCACGAGGGGTCGGTGGAGAACCGGAACCTCCTGCCTTCTTTTCTCTACCTGCCCGGGCAGTATGAGCTGAGCGGCGGGAGTCTGTCTCTGCCCTGGGACCCTGACCGCACCTTTGCCATTGGTGAACTCGCAAGAACAAGGGGGGCGGAGGTGCCTCAGCGGATGGTTTCCTCAGCCAAGTCATGGCTCTGCTACGGCGAGGTGGATCGTAAGGCCCCTATTTTGCCCTGGGGCAGTCCTGCGGAAATCGAGAAGGTCTCGCCCTTAGAGGCATCGAAGCGCTACCTTCAGTATATCCGGGAAACCTGGAACTACCTGATGGGGGAGGATGATGCGGATAATTTCCTCGAGCATCAGCAGCTCTTTTTGACTGTGCCTGCTTCTTTTGATGCCATGGCCAGGGAATTGACCGTGGAGGCAGCCAGAATGGCCGGCCTTGAAAATGCCATCTTGCTGGAAGAGCCACAGGCGGCCTTTTATTCCTGGATCCGGATGAATGATGAATGGCGGGGCAAGGTGACGGTCGGAGACCTGATTTTAGTTTGCGATATCGGCGGGGGGACTACGGACCTCAGCCTGATTGCCGTATCCGAGGAAGAGGGCAACCTTGTCCTTAACCGGGTGGCAGTAGGCGAGCATATTCTGCTCGGCGGCGACAACATGGATCTGGCCCTGGCGGTAGCTCTTCAAAACAAGATGAAAGAAGAGGGTATGGCAGCGGGGCTCGATACCTGGCAAAACCGGGTCCTCTGGCAAAATTGCCGTCTGGCCAAGGAAACCATCCTGAATGATCCCGACTGCCAGGAGTGTGCCATCACGATCCCTGGCCGGGGGAGCAGCCTGATCGGCGGGACCCTTACCACGCACCTGAGCCGCCGGATGGTGGAATCGGTTCTGGTTGAGGGATTCTTCCCCGAATGCAGGGCCGAGGATCGCCCCAGAACGCAAAGGGCCACCGGACTTCAGGAATGGGGATTGCCATATGCGGCTGATGCAGCGGTTACGCGGCATCTGGCCCGGTTCCTTGGAGCACAGAGCCGCGCTCTGGAAAACATGCCGCAACTTAAGGAGGTAAATCCCGGCAAAAAATTCGTTCATCCCACGGCCATTCTTTTTAACGGCGGTGTTTTTAAAGCGCAACTTCTCCAGAAGCGGCTGGTCGAGATCCTGAATTCCTGGATCGAGGCCGAGGGAGGAAAACCGCTCAAGGTTTTGCAGGAAACAAACCTCGATCTTGCCGTCGCTCATGGGGCTGCTTCCTATGGGCTGGCCCGACTTGGACAGGGGGTCCGCATTCGCGGAGGCGCTGCCCGCTCTTATTATATCGGTATCGAAACCTCCATGCCCTCGGTGCCTGGATTTCCCCCTCCGATCAAGAATTTGTGTGTCGTGCCTTTCGGTATGGAGGAGGGAACGGAAGTAGAGATCCCCAGACAGGAATTTGGCCTGATTGTGGGAGAACCTGCAGAATTCCGCTTTTTCGCCTCATCGACCAGGCGCAAGGATCAGGTGGGAGATCTGATTGAAAATCCACCGGGTGAAATCGAGGAGTTGAATGCCCTCGAAGCACATTTATCTTTGGAGGGAAAGGAAGGTGCCGTTATTCCGGTCCGCCTTCATGCACATCTTACGGAAATCGGAACGCTGGAGCTGTGGTTTGTCACCAGAGACGAGCAGAACCGCTGGAAACTGGAATTTACCGTTCGAAAACCCTACGGGGAAGAATAAGTGATACGCAAGAATAAGTGATACAAGTGATACTTGTGATACATACGATAGAAGGAGTAAGATGAATTATGCGGATACTATCGGGCATTCAGCCGTCAGGTAGTTTTCATATTGGAAACTATTTCGGCATGATGAGAAAAATGATTGAATATCAGGAGCAGCATGAGCTTTTTTGTTTTATCGCCAACCTTCATGCCCTGACTACGGTGAATGACGGCCAGATACTGGCCAGACAGACCCTCGATGCGGCCACTACTTTCCTGGCCCTGGGCCTTGATCCCGAAAAATCGATCTTCTGGGTCCAGTCCGATGTAGAAGAAGTAACGATGCTCACCTGGTTTTTATCCAATTTGACTCCGGTAGGCCTCCTGGAGCGATGCCATTCTTATAAAGATAAAACCGCCAGAGGAATCAGCCCCAACACCGGCCTGTTTACCTATCCGGTTCTGATGGCCGCGGATATCCTTCTCTACCACTCGCAGAGGGTCCCGGTGGGGCAGGATCAGAAGCAGCACCTTGAGGTTACCCGTGATATCGCCCTTAAGTTCAATGCACAGTACGGGGATGTATTCACCATCCCTGAACCGGAGATCAGCCAGGAGGTAGCAGTAGTTCCAGGCATAGATGGTCAAAAAATGTCAAAATCTTATAATAATACCATCGAAATCTTTGCCGAAAAAAACCAGCTTAAGAAAAAGATCATGAGTATCGTAACCGACTCCAAGAGTGTGGAAGAGCCCAAAGACCCTGCTGCCTGTACTGTTTTCAATCTCTATAAGCTTTTCCTCTCCCCGGATGAGACCGTAGACCTGCAAAACCGCTACCTGCAAGGAGGCATAGGATACGGAGAGGTAAAAAAAGCCCTCCTGGAGGCGGTCTGGCAGTATTTTGCCCCTCACCGGGAAAGAAAAAAGGCCCTGGATGCGGATACGGAGTCCGTGAAAAAAGTGTTAAAAGCCGGAGCTGACAAAGCCCGGTCCATTGCCGCCGAAACGATGCGCGAGGTAAAAAAAAGAGTCGGGATTCCCTGACCATACTGATGACGATAATGATAACTAGCTGAAAAATCATGAATATGAATCATTCTTCGAAAGTAAAATCACCAACCGTGCCAATACCTTCGGGAAAACGGCCGGCACCCTTTACCGTTGGTATTGACCTCGGGACCACTAACTGTGCGGTGGCCTATGTGGAAAACAGCTCCGCAGGAGAGATTAAAATCTTCCGAACCCTGCAACTGGTTTCCGAGGGGAATCTTTCTTCCCTGCCGATGCTTCCCTCTTACCTGTATCTGGCCGGACCGCATGAGCTGATGCAGGAAAACATCCGCCTGCCCTGGGACAGGGAAATTACCTTTGTCGTGGGTGAATTTGCCAAGAAACTGGGGGCCAGTGTGCCGTCCCGTCTGGTTTCTTCGGCTAAATCCTGGCTCTGCCATGCCGGAGTTGATCGCAAAGCCGCCATTTTACCCTGGAGCGGGGGAAAGGATCTGGAAAAACTCTCTCCCGTGGAAGCTTCTTCCCGCTATTTACAGCACATCCGCGATGCCTGGAACCACGAGATGGCTCAAGGGGAGCCGGAAAACCAATTGCAAAATCAGGACGTTATCCTGACCGTTCCCGCATCTTTCGATGAGGTGGCAAGGGAATTGACTCTGGATGCCGCGCTGAAAGCGGGTCTTGAAAAGGTAACCCTCCTGGAAGAGCCTCAGGCTGCCTTTTATGCCTGGATCGCCACCAACCGCGACTCCTGGCATCAGTACCTGCACAACGGCCAGATCGTGGTTATCTGCGATATGGGGGGCGGCACTACCGATTTCAGCCTGATTACCGTGCAGGAAGAGGGAGGCAAGCCTGTGTTCACCCGCGTGGCTGTAGGTGATCACCTGATTCTGGGCGGGGATAACATCGATATGGCCCTGGCCCGTCATATCGAGGTCAAGCTGACGGGCCAGGCGGGAAAACTCGATTCCGGCCAATGGTCAATGTTGTGTCACGGCTGCCGAAGGGCCAAAGAGGAGCTTTTAAGCGAACCTTACGAGCATACCTCCTGGCCGATTGTCGTTCAGGACCGAAGCAGCCGGTTGATCGGGAGCACCCTGAAATTTGATTTGAGCAGGGAACTAGTGAAGGAGATTGTCGAAAATGGCTTTTTTCCCATAAGCAGGCTGGAAGAAGAGCCGGTCCGCTCATCCCGGATGGGCCTGCAGGAGTGGGGGCTTCCCTATGTACAGGATACCGCCGTGTCCCGGCACCTTGCTTCCTTTTTGCGCAAGCATCAGGCCAGTATCCGGGAACTGAGGGAGAAGACAGGCCAGCCTGACGCGGATCTGGCCAGACCCGATGCCATTCTCTTCAACGGCGGTGCACTCAAGCCCAGGTTTTTGCAGGACAGGGTTGTCCGGATCATGGAGGGCTGGTTCCCGGCAAACCATGGACAGGGGTCCGGTGAGGCTGAAAACAGATGGAGCCCGACGGTTCTCTTCCCCGAAATGGGGGATCTGGCTGTTGCTTACGGCGCAGCCTATTACGGGCAGGTCCGGCAGGGGAAAGGTATTCGCATCAGCGGAGGTATTGGCCGGTCCTACTACATAGGTGTCGGCACCGAAGAGCAAAAAGATGTGGGAGCACAACATACCCCCAGGGCCCTGTGCCTGGTTCCCCGAAAAATGGAGGAAGGCCAGGAGGTCGAGATCAAAGATAAAGAATTTGTTCTTTTGATTGGCGAGCCGGTGAGTTTTCCTCTCTACACCTCCAGCACCCGCCTTTTGGACCAGGCCGGAGACATTCTGCCGGTTACCGTATCGGATGTCTCAATGCGGCCAGAGCCACAGGAGCCTGAAGAACCGACAGAAAGCGCAAAGCAGGAAGAGTCGCAGGAGTCGGCAAAAGGATCGGAGACGATGGATGAGTCCTTTCGGCTCCTTCCGCCGATTCAGACCATTTTACGCCGGGGCCGGGCCAAGCATAAAAAAGTGCCGGTGCACCTGCGGGCCAGGCTGACTGAGATCGGAACCCTGGAATTATGGTGCGTCTCCAGGGAGGGAGACCGGCAGTGGAGACTCCAGTTTGGGATCCGGGAGGTTAAAAAACAAAAGGCTGTCTCCTCGCTTGTGGAAGATTTAGAGCCTGCCGCCGGGGAAGGAGAAGCCCTGGATGTAGAGAAGGTGAGGCCGCTTTTGTCATCGGTTTTTGGTGACGGTGCAAGAGAGCCGGAAGCGGGAAAAGTGACGCCGGATAATCTCTTTAAAAAAATGGAAGAAGCGCTCGATGCCCCCCGGCAGTCCTGGCCCATTTTCACCTTACGTAAGATGAGCGAAATGCTCCTTGAATTCGCAGGGCAAAAGGGGCGCTCCGCAACCCAGGAAGCACGATGGTTGAATCTTTTAGGCTTTTGCCTGCGTCCGGGATTCGGTTATCCTCTGGACGAGTGGCGGATAAAAAACCTGTGGAAAGTACTTCCTCAGGGGATAAAGGACATGAAAGACCGGGAAGTCAAAAATCAGACCTGGATTCTCTGCCGGAGAGTGGCCGGTGGGCTCAACCAGAATCACCAGATGGAAATCTTCCGGAAAATTATGCCGTATCTTATCCCCCAGAAAAAAGCTCCCGCAGGACCGAAGCCATCTTTACATGAATTGGCCGAAATGTGGAGACTGGGCGCGAGCCTTGAGCGGCTGGACATAAAAACCAAAGAAACCATGGGCAGTATCCTGCTGGATCGCCTGTCGCTGGGCAAATCCCTGCCGGCCGATCTGTGGGCTTTAGCCAGAATCGGGGCACGCCAGCCCCTTTACGGCAGCGTCCATTCGGTTGTTCCTGCTGAAACTGCGGAGGAATGGGTCGTACGCCTGTTAAAAATACAAACGCTTCCCAGAGATGAAAAGACTTTTGCCCTGACCCAACTGGCCCGAAAGACCTCCGATCGGGCACGGGACATAAGGGACTCGGTCAGGGACCAGCTCATAGCATTTTTTACCCAGGCCAGGGAAGAGGCACTCAGGGAGGACAGTCGAAAACATGAGGTGATTACGCTGGACCAGGCCATTCAGAGTGTCATAGAGGTAAGTCATTATCAATCCAGGGAGCAAAGCCTTGTCTTTGGCGAGTCCCTGCCCAAGGGGCTTCAACTGGTGACCGGTGGTCAATGACCAGTGCCCGGTGATCAATGATCAGTGATCAGTCACCGGTTAAGTCCAGCACGCAAAAACCCGGCACCCGGCACGGAAGCACCCGGTGTTACTGATTATGACGAAGAGGAAAGGTTAGGATAAAGGTAGAGCCTTTCCCTTCTTCACTGTGCAGTGTTATACTCCCGCCGAGTTCTGAGACATTTTTTTTGGTTATAGCCAGTCCCAGTCCCAGCCCTCTTTTCCTGGTAGTGATATAGTCGGTGAAAATAGTATCAATCCGCTCTTTGGGTATTCCCTGGCCGGTATCTTCCACCGATATCCTGACCGCTCCTCTTCCACTTTCATACCTGTCATCCCTGGTGAGGGTGATACGCACGGTGCCGCCGCCAGGCATGGCTTCTATGGCGTTCGTGACCAGGTTCTTGATGATTCTCTCAAACAGGAACCTGTCAGCCAGTATCCGTACGTCCTGGGCCTGAGAGAAAAACTTTAATTCAATCCCCTTCTGGCGGGCTTCGTCTGTGTAAAGATTGATGATTTCCTTGGTAATAGCCTCGACAGGCAACTCTATGAGCGCTATGGGAGTCGGATGAGTAAGATTATGCAGGTCGTTCAGGAACTGATTAATGTTGAGGAACTCTCTTTGAACCGTTTTGCGGAATACCTCACGGTATTCCTGATCGTAGTAGAAGCGCAGGATAAGACTGCTGCTGTTCTCGATGTTCTTGATCGGATGCTTCAGGTCGTGAACCAGACCGGCGGCTATTCTGGCAAAGATCGATAATCGCTCGCGCAGACGGATCTCCTCCTTGAGCTCGACCAGTCTTTCGGTCATCAGGTTAAACGAATTGGCCAGCCCTTCGAATTCATCCCTGGAAGAGACTCTCACCTTCCTGGTGAGGTCCCCTGCGGCAATGGCCCTGGTTGCCTCGACCAACTCATAAATAGGCCTGGTTACCTGCTTTCCTCCAATAATACCGATGGTAATCATAATCACCAGAAAAAGAACGGTGAGTGCGGACAGGGAGCGGGTCATGCTGATAGCTACCTTGTACGCTTCTCTGGTAGGCTGCTCGGCAATCACCCCCCATCCTAGCATTTTCATGGGATAACCGATTCCCAATACCTGAAGACCATCTTCGTTCTGATAGGTTCGCGCGGCGGTTTTACCCTGCAGGACGGATTTGACGACCTCAAAGTCACTCATGTTCCTCTGTTTGAAGACATCCGGTTTCCGCTCGCTCTTTCCGTGGGCGATAAGAAGCCCTGTGCGGGAAACCACAAAAACAACGCCATTTTCTCCCATTTTAATTCCGTCCACCAGGTTCCACATAGCCGAAAGGTCAACCTCCCCAAGGATAACACCGTCAACGATATGGGAACCCTTAATGGGAAGCGCAATAATCATGGAAGGCACCAGATTGTCAGAGATAAAGACTTCAGAGAAATAGACCTCTCCCTGCATGGCCTTTTTGAAAGACTCTTCATGTGACCAGTCAAATGGGTTTTCATCCAGACTGCTGCTGGCCACCTCTCGACCATTGGAGTTAATGATGGAAATCTTCTTGAATTCGTCAAAGTTGATAACGAAATTCCTGATGATAACCTCTTTTTGCCACTTGTTCAGATAAATTCGATTAATATTGCTGGCCAGCCCCTGCAGGATATTATGGGTATTTTTTACGTAAAGCTCAATCTGCTCAGCAGTTCCAATGGCTACATGCTTGTTCCCTTCCGAGGCGGATTGATAATATGCTTTTCTTGAGGTATAAATAGAGAAGATCCCATAGACGCTAAGAGGAGCCAGAGCAGAGAGAACCAGCAGGCATATGAGTTTAATGGATATTTTCGTAGATACATGATTAATCGATGGAGATTTCATCCTTAAGCATTATGATAGACGGTTAAAGGTAGACTTACGGGAATTACTCTGCAATCCCCTCCCAACATTTATAGGGAAAGAAAGAGCAAGATTTATTCCATGTTGAAAATCCCCTCAAGCCCCTTTATCAAAGGGGGAATAGAGGAGGTTACTGTACACTTAGTGCTATCCCAAAACCTCCGGCAACAGGTGTAATCATTCACCTGAAATGGGGTTTTGGGATAGCCTCTTAATGTGCGGTGTACTGAGGTAGTCCTATCGCTAACAAAATGCGCCGTTCGAAGTGGCCACCAGGAGCCGCCGCTGCGATTGACGGATTGCTTGCTGCTCTCGGTACTTTACGATAAAACCACTTAGTAAAATGCAGCCGTAATGCCGGTCATAAAATTTATTCCAGGGGTAGGAAAACCCTGCACCTCGCAGTAGTCCTCATCAAACAGGTTATTGATACGGCCATACCACTGCAGCCGGCCTTTTGACAGGCAATGGCTTTTCGATGCGTACTGATGGACAATTTCGTATTGAAAGGTCACATCCACTCGCGTGTAGCCAGGATTGCGCTCTTTAATCGGATTCCCCTGAAGGTCCAGTGAGGCGTAATCGGCATATTCACTGCTGACTATGTTGACGAGTGGATGCACGGAAAATCCCGCATAGCTGTAGTCAGCCGCTATCTTAACCGTATGATTCGGCCGGTCAGTAAGTTCTTTATTCGTCTTCTTGTCCTGCGAATCGAGCCAGGTATAGGAAATCCGAAACCCTAACGAGGGAAGAGGATCCCAGGCGAGTTCCCCTTCGATCCCCTCGACAACGGCGGCATTGATATTGCGGGCACCGCCTGGCTTGGAGATAAGATCTTCGAATTTGGTGTGGAAATAGGTGCATCCGATAGAGAGCCTGTCCAGAATGGGCTGCTCGAAACCCGCTTCAAAACCGGTGCATTTTTCCGGTTTGAGATCGGGATTTCCCAGGAAAGGAAAATAGAGTTCCTGAAAGTTAGGAGCCCTGTACCCTTGTGCCCAACTGGCTTTAAGGCGGGTTTTGGTCGGGTCGATACAGAAGGACTCACTGATGCGGGGGCTAAAGACCTCTCCGTAGGCTGAGTTATCGTCCCATCTGAGTCCGGCGGTTATGGTCAAAGGGTGCACCTCAAGCCGGTTCTGGAAAAACAGGGACAGGTTGTGCCGGTTCTTATCGACAGTGTCAAAAAACACTGACCGCAAGGGAGGGATGATGTCGTTGGGATCACCGGTGAAATCCTGCTCTGCGTCTACAGTCTCCTGTTCGTATTCCACTCCCAGGCTGAAGGTATTGGGAAGCTCGTCGGACAGGGTAAAGTCGTGCTGTGTCCCTACTGACAGCCGGTCACTCAATATGTCGGCAATAAAGGTAGTGGTAGTGCCGTAATATAATCCTTTTTCGGCTCGGTAATGGTCCTGCAAGTAGCCTGCATTCAGCCGGTAATGCCACCAGCGGCTGGGGTCTCCTTCTGCGGACAGGGTTTGCAGGAAGAAACGATCGCGCCGGACGCCGTCATTGTCCCAGAACATGGTCTGCTGGTGTTTATCAGGATTATCAGGTCCCAGATAAACGGATGCGTTTGAATCCAGAAAGAAAAATTCATCCGGATTTACCGCCAGTTCTTTTCTGTTTTCTCTGTACCGGCAGACCGCTTTGAGAGAAAACAGGGGACTGGCCTGCCAGCCGAATCCTGCTGCAAGGCCGGCATTGCGGTAAGCGTCTTTGTTATCATACTGTCCCCGTGATTTTGTGTGATATGCGGAAAGGAGAAAATTGACATTTTCCCCTCCGCCGGCATACTCCAGAGATTCCTTCTTCGTTTTAAAACTTCCCCCTCCTAAGGAGATCTCAAGGCCGCGGGAGTCCTCTCCTTTCCCGGTAAAAAGATGCACTACCCCTCCTATGGCTTCCGAGCCATACAGTTCACTTTGGGGCCCGCGAATAATCTCGATCCGGCCAATGTCGGTCATCTCCGTATTGCCCCATTCTCCATAGGCGCCATTCCAGGGAGAATTAACCTTCATACCGTCAATTAAGACCATGGTTTGGTTATTGCCGCTCCCTCGCAAACGAACCGAGATAGTCTCTCCAGGAGTGCCGGAGGTATTTATGGATGCGCCCAGAGTCCCTCTCAGTATTTCATCGATTCGCGCAGGGGAGGCATCAGCCAGCTCTTCCCCGCTGATTACGGTAACTGAACTGGTCGATTGAGTCAGGGTTTGGGGAATTCTGTCCACGGAGACAATAACAGGATCGAGATAATGCACCTCCTCCTCGGCCCCTGGCAAAGAAACCGGACCGAGACACAAAAGTCCAATGATCAGGCACATAAAGGATCTTTTTCCCATAGATTGCTTATTTCCTCCCTTCTCTTTGCAGTGCAGCGAAAAAAGCTGCACTATCCCCGCTTTTCGGCTGGCGACCAGTCAAGCTCCGATTGAGGGGGAAGATAATGACCCCTGGGCTCAATTTACCCAGCCGTGTCATTCTGAGCGAAAGCTCCAGTTGCTCCTCAATATCCTATAGTGGCTTTCGCTTGACGAGACTCCAATAGTTGCCGCTAAACCGCCAATGATAGCGTATTATGTGTAGTGCATACGACTGCAAGCCGCTATAATTGATCAGGTACTCGATACCGGAGCACATTGAATATTACCAAATTAATGGATACATATACTTCATTAAGTATACAGAGCAACTCGCTTTGAGCAAGGGAAGAAAAACTTTATTTCTTTTCAGCCCTCTCTCCCATTTCTTCGTCTGCGGCTATATACCAGTCCCGGATACTATACAGCCCTCTATAGACAGATCCGCAATCCACTCCATGAAACCGCTTATGTACACACAAAAGATGATCCCGCCAGAAAAGAAATAGAGCGGGGGGATCTTCCCTCATTTCCTCCTGATACTGGTAATAAATTTCTTTCCTTTTCTCCTGAGAAGATGTGCACTTCCCCTGGTCGAGCAGGTGGTCAATCCTGTGATTACGGTAAGAAAAGAAGTTAAACCCGTTATCGATCTGTGAGGAGTGCCAGAACTGGTAATTAAAATCCGGATCAGTGCCGGCAGAAATATAGATAAAGACGGCATCAAACTTCCTGGTCAGAAGATATTCCTGATTGATCGCCTTCATGGGTAACTTCCTGACTCTGGTAACTATTCCGATGTTTGATAATTGCTCCACAATCATTAAAGAGGCTGCCTCAAGTTCATCGTAGCCATCAGGGAGGTAAATCTGAAATTCAAACCGCTGGTTGTTTTTATCCAGTATGAGATCGCCATCAGTGTCTTGCCAGCCCGCCTCTTTCAGTAGTTCCACTGCCTTGTGAGTATTGAAGACAAATGGCTTCATTTGGGCGTTAAAGGCCCAGGAGCAGGGGGAGATTGTACCTGCTGTGGCAATCCCCCGCCATTTTAATATCCGTCTAATAATATCTTCCCTGTCTATGGCATAATTCAGAGCCAGGCGAACCTTTCTGTCATGAAAAAGAGGATTGGCCAGATTAAAACCGATAATGTAGTAATAAGGCTTCAGGCTGGAGTAGACCCTGAAATCGGGTATCTTTTTAATTATCTTATACATGATAGGATCGGGAAGCTTCATGGTATCAACCTCGCCATTCATCAAATGTGCCCAGACAAGGCGCTGATTGTCAAATAATTTTACCACCACCCGGTCAAGATATGGCCTCCCCAGAAAGTAGTCCCTGTTGGCCTCGAACTCAACCCTGTCCAAAGACCATCGTATGAGCCGAAAAGGGCCGGTGCCTACCGGCTGGTAATTGAACGAGACCGTGCGGATATCCTTTTCCTGCAAAAGATGTCTGGGTAAAATGCGCAACTGGGTCATCGCATGAATAAAAGAAACCGCTGGCCTGGCAATACGCATGCTGATCGTGTATGGGCCTCTGGCCTCTATTTTCTCAATCTGGTCGTAGATATGAACGAATTTGCTCCCTCCATGAGGATCTTTAGCCAGATTGACAGTAAATTCAACATCGTCAGCCGTAAACGGGTGGCCGTCATGGAACCTTACTCCTTCCCTGAGGTGAAAGATCCATTCCCTGCCGCACTCATTCATTTCCCAGGATACCGCAAGGCCCGGCAGAATCTCGCCTTCATCCCCTACCCTGACCAAAGTGTCAAATATAATGTTCACAAGCTGAGCTGAGATCCCACTAACCTCCAGAAGAGGGTTTAAGGTCCCCGGACTGGCAATATCGCCAATGGTAAGGATGCCTCCAAACGGTTTGGCAGGCGCATCGTTCCGCTTTTTAGAGCATGAGACTTGACCCAGGAGAAGGTTTACGATTATAAGCAGTGCAATGAGCTTCTTACGATCCATGGAGAGGAGAGAGATTATTTATAATATACCTTAAGAATATAACTGCCGTATATAATTATGTGTATATTATCTTATGCCTTACGTTATGAAATGTCAATATAAGATGACTATAAAAGCTGGACTTATGGCGTTTGCAGGTCATACCCATTCCGTAGGAGCGGATGAATGCCAGGGAGTTTTCAGTCATGCTTTCTTTCGTCATCAGGGCATATATACCATTCCCGGATGCTGTTGAATACCCCGTAAAACGCAGAGACATGTATTCCACAGAACCGCTTATGAACGCAGAGGAGATTCTCTTTCCAGAAAAGAAATATTCCAGGAGGGTCTTCTTTTATTTCCTCCTGATACCGACTGTAGATTCTTTTTCTCTCCTTCTGATCCCGTGTGCTCCTACCCTGATCGAGCAGTTGGTCAATCCCGGGATTATGATAAGAAAAGAAATTAAATCCCCCCCTGGCCGATGAGGAATGCCAGAATTGATAACTGCTATCCGGGTCGCCGCCAGCATTAGCGAACATAAAAACAGCCTCAAATTTCCTGGTGAGCAGATGCTCCCGGTTGAAAATCTCCACCGGAAACTTCTCCCCCCTGGTCATTACCCCGACGCTTGCCAACTGCTCCATAATCATGAAAGAAGATGATTCAAGTTCATCGTAACCATCAGGGAGGTAAATCTGGAATGCAAGCGGCTGATTGTTCTTATCCAGAACGTGGTCTCCGTCAGAATCCTGCCAGCCGGCCTCTTTCAATAACTCCATTGCCTTACAGGGATCATAGGGGAACGGCTCGACTCTGTCATCAAAGGCCCAGGAAGAGGGAAAGATTGTGCCCGATGCAGCAATTCCTCTCCCCTTCAATACCCTTTTTATGATACTTTCCTTATCTATAGCGTAATTAAGGGCCTGACGAACCCTCCTGTCCTGAAACAGAGGATTGGACAGATTAAAGGCGATCAAATAATAGAAAGGCCTTAAGGTGGGATAGACCCTGAAAGAGGGGATTTTTTTTATTACTTCATACGAGCTGGAAGCAAGAAACGGAAAGGCATCGATTTCGCCCCTCATCAGGTTTGCACTGACAAGATACTGATTCTTAAATGATTTGACCACTACGTGATCGAGATATGGTCTTCCCAGAAAATAATTAAGGTTAGCCGCAAATTCAACCTCATCCCGGGACCATCGGACGAATTGAAAAGGACCGGTGCCTACCGGATGATAGTTAAACGAGCTTGCCCGGATATTCTCTCCCTCGAGAAGGTGCCTTGGCAGGATGCCAATGTTTATTTCATGGGGAAGGGAAACCGAGGGCTCAGTCAAAGAGATGCCGATTGTGTATGAATCCCTGACCTCCACTTTCGCAATCTGGCTGAGAGAACGAGCATAGCCGCTCCCAAGGGCAGGATCTCTGACCAGGTCCAGGGTAAATTTTACATCATCGGCACTCAATTGACGCCCGTCATGGAACCTTACCCCCTTTCTCAGATAGAAGACCCATTCCCTGCCGCCGCCTTTCATCTCCCAGGAAACTGCCAAATGAGGCAGGATTTCACCTTTTTCCCCGATCCTGACCAGGCTGTCGAAGATGAGGTTCACCAGATGTGCCGAAACGCCAGTGACCTCAAGAACTGGATTTAAGGTTTGCGGCCTGGTGAACTCGCCGATGGTGAGAGTGCCTCTAAACGGTTTGGCAGGCGTATCGTTCCGCTTCTTAGAGCATGAAAACTGACCATGGAGAAGATTTGCACATATAAACAGTACAATCAGCTTCTTGCTATTCATGGCGTTTGCAGGTCGTATTCATCCTGTCTCGGAGCGGATGGATGCCCGGAATTTTTCAATCATGCTTCATTTCGTCAGCAGGACATATATACCACTCCCGGATGCTGTTGAGTCCTCCTTGAAACGGTGATACCGTTATCCCACAGAACCGCTTATGCACGCAAAGGAGATTTTCCTTCCAGAAAAGAAATATCCCAGGAGGGTCTTCTTTCATCTCCTCCTGAAGCTGACCATAGATTCTTTTTCTCTTCTCCTGATCCAGCGTGCGCCTGCCCTGGTCGAGCAAATGATCAACCCTGGGATTAGCATAAGAAAAGAAATTTAATCCAGCCTTATTACTTGAGGAATGCCAAAAATTATAGCTTTTATCCGGGTCACTGCCGGCGTATATATATATAAAGACAGCCCCGAATTCCCTGAAGAAAAGATGCTCCCGGATAAGAACCTCCAGGGACACCTTCTTCACACTGGCCATTACTCCGATATTTGCCAACTGCTCCATAACTATCAAAGAAGAAGTTTCAAGCTCATCGTGACCCTCGACTAAATAAAGATCAAACGTAAACGGCTGATTGTTCTTATCCAGGACGTGGTCTCCGTCAGAATCCTGCCAGCCGGCCTCTTTCAATAACTCCATTGCCTTACAGGGATCATAGGGGAACGGCTCGATCCTGTCATCAAAGGCCCAGGAAGAGGGAAAGATTGTGCCCGATGCAGCAATTCCTCTCCCCTTCAACGCCCTTTTTACGATGTTTTCCTTATCTATAGCGTAATTAAGGGCCTGACGAACCCTCCTGTCCTGAAACAGAGGATTGGACAGATTAAAGGCGATCAAATAATAGAAAGGCCTTAAGGTGGGATAGACCCTGAAAGAGGGGATTTTTTTTATTACTTCATACGAGCTGGAAGCAAGAAACGGAAAGGCATCGATTTCGCCCCTCATCAGGTTTGCACTGACAAGATACTGATTCTTAAATGATTTGACCACTACGTGATCGAGATATGGTCTTCCCAGAAAATAATTAAGGTTAGCCGCAAATTCAACCTCATCCCGGGACCATCGGACGAATTGAAAAGGACCGGTGCCTACCGGATGATAGTTAAACGAGCTTGCCCGGATATTCTCTCCCTCGAGAAGGTGCCTTGGCAGGATGCCAATGTTTATTTCATGGGGAAGGGAAACCGAGGGCTCAGTCAAAGAGATGCCGATTGTGTATGAATCCCTGACCTCCACTTTCGCAATCTGGCTGAGAGAACGAGCATAGCCGCTCCCAAGGGCAGGATCTCTGACCAGGTCCAGGGTAAATTTTACATCATCGGCACTCAATTGACGCCCGTCATGGAACCTTACCCCCTTTCTCAGATAGAAGACCCATTCCCTGCCGCCGCCTTTCATCTCCCAGGAAACTGCCAAATGAGGCAGGATTTCACCTTTTTCCCCGATCCTGACCAGGCTGTCGAAGATGAGATTCACCAGATGTGCCGAAACGCCAGTGACCTCAAGAACTGGATTTAAGGTTTGCGGCCTGATGAACTCGCCGATGGTGAGAGTGCCTCTAAACGGTTTGGCAGGCGCATCCTGTTTGTGACACGAAACCTGGCCGATGAGAAGGCTGAAGAGGATAAAAAGAGCAGGCAACCTTTTACTCTGCATATTCGGGAGAGGAAATTCCTGTTTGAAATTAAATGCCTTCTAAAGTACCTATCAGAAAAGATGTGTACGAAATTCTTTACAGCCTAATTTATATCTTATCTTCTGAAAGTGTCAATTAAAAAAACCAGGCCGGACGTTTTTCATCCGGCCCGTGTATTGTATTAAGAAATAAATAGCTGATAGAAGATATAACAGATTATTTCATAATAATCAATGAAATCTAAAATCAATAATGAATTGACAATCCGGATTCGGCACTACAATCTTACTGCCCTTCTTGATAATCCTCATCGAATTCACCTCCTTTGTTACTGCGAAGATATTCCTCTTTAATCAGAGGCATGGCCACCTGGTTAAAATACCTTTTTTCGCATACTGGCTGGAAAAAATCACTTCCTTTCAGGAAGGCACTGCTCCTGCATCCTCCTGCGCACAGAGGAATGAATGGACAACCACGACACTTTCTCCAAAGGTCGGTGGTCATGAATTCGGTCAGCCGGTAATGAAAAGTGTCATGATGAAGATTTCCGACGGAAAAGTCATCCATTCCAACAAAGCCGCCGCATTTATAGATCTTACCGACGGGATCTATGGTGTAGGAATGTTCCCTCATGACCATGCACGGCCCTAAGTGTATGCCGTCGTTGGTCTTGAAGCCTCTTTTTTCTATCTCCCTCCTGAGCCAGAGTATATCCCCTGGATTGGCCTCGGAGAAAGTGCAAACCTGGCAGCTTCCACCTTTTTTCTGGCAGGCAGGGCTGGTAAGTATCGGTTTAAAATGAACCTGTTCCAGCTTGTCCCTTATTCCTGCTCCGAGAAGACGATCAAGCAGACCGGGAATTGAGCCCTTATTGTGCTCATCAAAGTTTCCACCCAGCCTGACAGGTACCCTGCCATAGATCTGAACCAGATTTTGAAAGATCTGCTGAAAGCTCCCCTGGCCGTCCTTAAAGGGGCGTTTGAGATTATGGGCATCTTCGTCGCCATCCAGGGTAATCTTTACTCCGCTCAAGCCCAGAGGAAGCAAAGCATCCACCACTTCCCTTTTGAGTAAAACGCCGTTGGTAACAATCTGTATATCCAGCCTGATTCCATGAGCCCTGGCAGCCTCGTAAAGAGACTGGCTGAGATAGGTGATGGCTGGCAGGTTCAGAAGGGGCTCTCCACCGTAATAAAGAATACTCAGGGTGGCTGGACGGATGTCCTCCATTTTCTTTTTGATCCAGGCAACCACCAGACTGCACGTTTCCCAGCTCATGAAGGTGTCGGACTGAAGGCCATCCTGAAGGCAATAGGTACACTTCAGATTACAGGCCAGCGTAGGCAGGATGGTAATGGCAAGCATCGAAGTATCAAACTTGATTTTCTGGAACCAGTACTCCAACTCCCGATCCTCATCAGCATGCTCATCAACCAGTATGCCCAGCTCTTTGAGCTGATCCAGGTTTGATTCATCAAAAGGAGAGAGCGGCTCACCGGAAGACTGGTTCTTTTCAATTTCAATAAGCGCTCTTAAATGCCGGTCAACTACCACTTCCGAACCGGTGAAAGTGTTAAATATGAGACATTCTTCAGAGTCGTCGATGGGAATAAAAAGATTGAATTGCGAGCTCTTGTATCTATACATCCGTAGGTCCCCCCCTAACGAAGGTATCAATAGCATTACCCTGTCAGGATCGGCAAGATAATTTGCTGCGTCATATTACTAATTAAAATTGACTTATAATTAATTATAAAAAGTCTGCTGTCTGAATGTCAAATTTTTATTCCAGGAATTTCGACCTTCGTAAATCGATTACACCACGATACAATGTAACTTCTCAAAAAGTTGAGGTAAATAGCAATATCGGTTAGTGTAACCTGTTGAAATTATGGTATTCATATTTTTAAAAACTCAATTTTACCCGAACTTATTGAGAACTTACGATACAATCAATTAACCCTACAACGCTTATTTCACTATAGTAAGTAATTTTCCTAGATTTTCATTTTCCTCTCGACAGTTAAAAGTTCTCATCCAAGAGGAGGAAGGGTAAGGAAATTTTAGAGGATAGGTGAGCTAATTTCATGGAATAGTAAGAAAAGTATCCATAGATGATTTTCATAAACCCTTAGCAAAAGTTTACGGAGAAAACCACCTATGGATGAGAAACTATTCGGCATTTTGAAGAATTTTCGGCCATGCTTTTCACGAGTAGCGAGCTATCAGTGGTTTTTAGTTATCATGATAGGACTGGTAGTGCGGGCAGATCACTACGGGGTGAGCAGTATAGTACGCTGGCTTTCGCTAGACCCTGGGTGCTATTGGACGATGTTACACTTTTTTCACTCAACTGGGTGGACACTTGAGGGGTTACTGGGGTTTTGGCAGAGTTATTGTTTTCAAGATAGCTTCTGTCTGAAGGTTCAGGGAAGATCAGTGATGGTTGGGGACCATACCAATCAGCCCAAAGAGGGACGTAAGATGCCTGGATTGGTTTGAATCCACCAGGATTCAGAGACATCGAGTAAGCCCAGTTACTATCGAGGCCATGTGTGGTGCTTCATAGCCTTGGTCATGGAACGTGCTGTTCAAAAATGCTTTGCTATTCCCCTCTTGGGAGAATTGGACAGAGATGAAGTCAACAAAAAAGATGGCTATAGTAAGGCAACCCGGATTGTCTACCAAGCCATCCGCATTGCTGAGAATATGAATTGTCCCTGCTACCTGAATCTGGACAGCTATTTTGCTGTTGGCCCTGTGTTTTTGCTGGCAGCAGGGGTTTACAGTGTTGCGGCGAGAGTTCCCTGGGTGCACATTATCACTCATGCCAAGAAAAATGCCGTGGCGTATCTGGATCCTGAGCCTGCTCCTCCTGGCAAGAGAGGGAAAAAGAAGAAATATGGGGAAAAGCTTACCCTGCAAAACCTCTTTGCAGACAGAGCCAGTGAGTTTACAGAAACAACCTGTTGTGTTTATGGCAACACTGAGGTGGTAAAGATATTGTGCCTCGACCTTTTTTGGAAACCCATCATGGGTAAGATCCGTTTTGTTCTGGCTATTACTTCCAGAGGCCCTATTGTTCTGATGTGCTCGGATCTGGCTCTATCAGCAGTTCAAATTCTGGAGCTGTATTGCCGAAGAGCTTCCATTGAGAGCATGTTCTGGGTATTGAAAAACCTCATTGGCGGGTTAGCTTACCATTTCTGGTCTAAGCTGGTAGAAAAAAAGAGTAGACGCCCCAAAAAGAATAAGGACTCACATTCTCCTGCTCAAAAAATTCCTGTGGCGGCGGTAGAAGACAAGTTGAGAGCTATTGAAGGGTTTGTGAATGTATCCGCTATCCTGGTAGGAATACTTCAAATCCTGGCTCTCCAGTTCCCAGAACAAATCTGGAAAGATAATCAACATTGGCTGAGAACCTTTAGCAACAAGGTTCCTTCTGAGTATATTGTCAAAGGGGTACTGACTCAAACCATCCTGAGAAATTTACACACAATCAATGCCCATGCGATTTATACTTTAATTCGTTCCAGACAATCGCAGCCTTGCGACTTTCAGCAACTTAAACGGGCTGCTTGAGATAAAACTTTTAACTGTCGAGT
>JBFMGO010000045.1:0-38924 GCA_040752695.1 bacterium | reverse complement strand
GTATCAGACAGGGAATATTCCCTGTCTGATACACGAAAACTGCCTCGAAAGATTCAGCCAGCTCGAAAGAGAAGCGAAAAACTTAAGGAGCCAAAGCCCCCAGACCGAGGAGAAGAGCGGGAGTCAAGAGAGATTGCAGCGGAGGAGGAGGATTCAACAAAGAGGCAAAAATCGGGTAACTGGCCAGAGTTCCTCCCTGGAGGATCTCGTAGGCTACGGCATAAGCCGGATAGGCATTGATGAAGGCATTGTTGGCTACTGGCACGTTGTTGCTCAGCCAGCTTGTGGACGTGGGCAAGAGAAGACTCCAGCCCTTGATCAGAGTAAGATTGATCGGGACCGGAAGGCCGGTAATAGGATCTTTGAAATAATCCGGCGGCCAGGTATCGATACCATAGAGAGGATCATAATAAGCCATGCCCAGCGGGGTATTGTACAAGAGCCACGGATACTTGAGTCTCGGATCCCAGGTCAGGCCGGGCTGCACGGGGAGTACGGTGCTCGGCTTTAGATTGCTGACGATTGGCGTGGGTAATCCGGTCAAGGGGTTCGTCGGGGAAAGGGGAGGAGACCATAATGGCCATAAGGTATTATAAGGTGGAAGATTTATCCAGTTGGCTGCCTGAGCCGCCGGAGTAAACAGCCAGGCGATTCCCACTCCTATGAGTAACCCCAGGGCTACCAGAGAAAGCATGCGTTTTTTGGAAAACATAAAAAACACCTCCTTTTTGAAATTGCGACCCATCGGCTTTCAATAACAGAATAACAGATGGATGGAAAAACGAATAAAGAGCACTGTCCGAACCGAAAGATTAATGACCCTCCTCTCTTTTCACGTTGTCAGGTTGATGATGAGTGAATAAATAATTTTTCAAGGCATATTCTCTAGAGGCTCCACCTCCTTTATCCGGCTGAACTTGCGATGAGCACCGCGGATGAAAATTCCAGTGAAAAAATACAGGAGAGTAAACAAGAGAGTAAGAGCAGGAAAAATAGAGGACTGCTCCAGATTTGGCAAATACTCTCCCCTAACCACTTTGCATCTCTCCCATTAACCTTTACGAATAATCCCTTCACAAGTCTTGGCAGTAAAGGCTCTTATTCTCAAGAGAGCAATTCATGTACCAGATAAGATGAACGACTTTTTTACCTTAAGTCCTTAAAAAAGATGATTATTGATAGACAGTTTAGATAAAAGTGGGAGCAATGAAAGGAAGATTTTATGATACAGGGCACATATCGTGTAAGGAGTTCATGGAAGGAAGTCCATTTTTGGGCAGGGGAAGAAATATCCTAACATAAGCGCTTTCAAAGAGCGCTTATGTTAGGAAATGCAACCTGTAAAAAGGTACCCTAGATGAGTAAACTACTCAGCAGGGAAACGAGAGTGGCGGCAGTCGTGGCAGCCACCGTGGGAGTTATTGTCGGTATCGTGGTGATTGTGGTGATAGGAATAGGAACAGGAGCAGATGTAACAGGAATTGGCGCGTAGGTGAGCCCGATCAGGCTTAAGGGGGTGTAGGTAATCAGAGGAGCCAATGGATTAGTGACCAGGACACTGGCCGGAACAGTTGTAGCGACCGGAACCGTTGGAATCAAGGCTGTCACTCCAACGCCGGCGATGGTGACTGCAGGAGCAGTGGGGACTGTAGGAGCAGGAAACAAAGAAGCAGCGGTCACTGGGACATGAGCAGTCCGGAAAGGACCAACCCCAAGTAAAGGTGCAGCAGGGGGCAAATAGGGAGTATAGCCAAAGGGGCCGAATCCGGCAAGCGGACTATAGAATGGCCCGAATGGCCCGATTTGGGCATTCACCTTTGGAGCAAAAAATGCCAGCAGCAAAAAAACCATGATGCCAGCCATAAGTACATTTCTTTTCAAAAGCTTTCTTTCATTCATACCTATTCTCCTTTCAGAGTTTTTGCATTCCGCATTCTGATCTCATTCACCTTCCGGGAATCCGCTTAAGGAAGGAGTGGTCCTAATCCCAAAAGAAGAGAGGGAGTCAAAAGAGATTGCAATGGAGGAGGAGGATTCAACAAAGAGGCAAAGATCGGGTAACTGGCCAGGGTACCACCCTGCAGGATCTCATAGGCTACGGCATAAGCCGGATAGGCATTGATAAAGGAATTGTTGGCTACCGGCACATTGTTGGTTAACCAGCTTGTGGCTGTGGGCAAAAGAAGACTCCAGCCTTTGATCAGAGAAAGATTGATCGGAGCCGGAAGCCCGGTAATAGGATCTTTGAGATAATCCGGCGGCCAGGTATCGATACCGTATAGAGGATCGTAATAAGCCATACCCAGTGGAGTGTTGTACAAAAGCCACGGATAGGTTTTGCGGGGATCCCAGGTCAGGCCGGGTTGCACGGGAAGCACGGTGCTCGGTTTTAAGTTACTGACGATCGGCGTGGGAAGTCCGGTCAGAGGGTTCGTCGGGGAAAGGGGAGGAGACCACAACGGCCACAGCGTATTATAAGGCGGAAGATTTATCCATGTCTGTGCCTGCGTTACAGGCGCTGTAATCAATAATAATCCCATAAGGACTGCTAAACCCAATAAGGTATATTTAAAACATTTTTTTCTCAAGTCCATAATAATACTCCTATTCATTCCTTTCATTTTTTAAATACTCAATTAGTTGCCAACTTACTGAAAGATTGACGCTATCAAAAAAAGATGACAGCTCTAAAACTATTCATACCAAACGGTCTTTTCCTCTAAACCTGCTTTCTCCTTTAAATTTACTCCTTTCCTCACAATCCTCACGGTCTTCCCTTCCAAGGGGTGAAAAAAAATTGTTTATATTATATCGATAAGGGAAAACATAGTGTTTAGAAAAAGCATCACCTCCCTTATGCGTGGAAATTCTGAATCATCTTCATAAATTTTATACTCCATGCTCATAAGGTTTTCCTGAAGTATAACTCTTTATAGAACCGTACGATTTCAAGGCACCGTATGATTTCCATACGGATTTTTTGTATAATGGAACCTTTCTCTGAGCACCTGCACAGCTCAATTATTTCACAGAAGCGGGCCTTAAAATTTTCGGCCCATAGCCGTAACTAGTTGATAACCTGGGCTATCATTTCTTCATTTAAAGACAGAAAAACCTTTCTGGCATAATAAATGCATTGCAAATATTCAGGAGTAGACATCCACGAATACTCAAGACACAAAATGAGAATTCAAGGTCAGTTGGAAAAAGGACAGGAAGACAATACGCGTTTATCGCTTGATGCAATAATATAACAAAAAAACTACATCAAACTAAAAATAACTGCATCTTATCCAAAAGGAGCTATAGCCGGGTAGATGAGTGTCAAAATTTGCCCTGATAAAATAAGTCTGTCTGATTAGGTTTGCATTTCAGATGCCAGAAACGGCTGAATGATTAGGTTATTTTATCCTTATAATTCAATTAGTTATTTTGTTAATACTTTATAAGAGCCTCTCCTGCGCACGAAAAATATTTCACATATGAAAGCAAATGCAGTCATAGGTGTCGTAAGACTGTAATTACATGGGCTAAAAAGGATGAGAGTTACCCCTAACACAAGCCAAGGGGCTTTATGTTAGGGGCTGGGGTTATAGAAGCCAACTGTTAATTAATGAAAGCAGAATATTAATGGTCGATGGAGTAGCGCTTGCGACAGGTACGACGGCCTGCAGGGTAATTGGGCTATAGGTTGGAGCAACGGGGACAGGCGCGAATATGGCAGTCAGGGGGACAACAGCGGTAATGGTTGTTGTGGGGATGAGAGCAGTTACACTCAACCCAGCAGGAGTAGCGGAAGGAGCAATTGGCAGGGTGGGAGCAGGAAAGGTAGCGAATACCTGCGCTGATCTCGGATAACTGAGCAGAGGTGAAACCGGTGGTGAGTAGAGAGGAACCGGGCAAAAATAAGAGGGGATAAGAAAAGGATTATAATAAGGACTCAGTTGCTGGGCCTTAGCTTGGGGGACCCTGAAAAGCAGTATCCCGATCATAAGAATGCCAAGAGAAAATAATCCTTTCGTCAGGAAATTTCTTTTCATCATAGATCAACTCCTTCTCGGGTATTAGACTTAAGTATTTGTGAAAAAGAACAGATATCTGTATAACTTCTTTGTCAAAAGAATGAAAAGTCGTTCCTTGAGTCGCTATTACGTAGAGGGAATATGAGGAAGATAAGTAATCTTGTGCCAGGCAGTAAAATCTGCCTGGCACAAGATTACCAAGTGCATTTTTATACCCAGCCAGACTTTGGTGTTATGCTAGCCTGACTGCTGCCGTGTTACAGGTATCTTTACCAAAATGTTCTCTGGTATAAGTCTGGGGTTTCCTGTAAACTCCACACTTAGTTAAAAAATCGTTAAGCACCCAATGAAAGGGTTAAGGAACGAGTGGTCCTAATCCCAAAAGAAGAGAGGGAGTCAAAAGAGATTGCAATGGAGGAGGAGGATTCAACAAAGAGGCAAAGATCGGGTAACTGGCCAGGGTACCACCCTGCAGGATCTCATAGGCTACGGCATAAGCCGGATAGGCATTGATAAAGGAATTGTTGGCTACCGGCACATTGTTGGTTAACCAGCTTGTGGCTGTGGGCAAAAGAAGACTCCAGCCTTTGATCAGAGAAAGATTGATCGGAGCCGGAAGCCCGGTAATAGGATCTTTGAGATAATCCGGCGGCCAGGTATCGATACCGTATAGAGGATCGTAATAAGCCATACCCAGTGGAGTGTTGTACAAAAGCCACGGATAGGTTTTGCGGGGATCCCAGGTCAGGCCGGGTTGCACGGGAAGCACGGTGCTCGGTTTTAAGTTACTGACGATCGGCGTGGGAAGTCCGGTCAGAGGGTTCGTCGGGGAAAGGGGAGGAGACCACAACGGCCACAGCGTATTATAAGGCGGAAGATTTATCCATGTCTGTGCCTGCGTTACAGGCGCTGTAATCAATAATAATCCCATAAGGACTGCTAAACCCAATAAAGCAGATTTCAGCCAATTTTTCCTCGAATACATAATCAACATCTCCTTTACAACTTGTTACGTTAACTGCAAATCCTAGAAATGGCCATACCTTGTCTACACAAGAGCTTTCACCTTTTGAAGCCCCGTGCGTTTTTCTTTAAAATGCTCTCAAAAACATTCTGTATTCCCTTAAAATAGCGCTTCCTTCTTCTCCTTCTCTTTCATGATTGCGGTTCTCATTGAAGTTTTTCAAACAATTTTTCCCTTTCTTAAAATCTTTTTAACCACCTCCTTCTGCTTATAATATGTCATAAATTTTATGACCATATTCTTTATGATCATAAAATTTATGACCATCGGACACAACAATACCTTATCATTTGCATAGCATAGGAATTCATCAGCAAAGCCTGACTCAAAGAGTCTGCTTTTTGTCGTATCGATTATAAAATGAAGGTACAGATAAATTCGAAAATATCCAAAAAGGATTCTTCAGGGAGAATTTGTATAAAACAGATCAACCAAACCAATATGAGTGCATCATAAGAGCCTATTCCTTATGAGTTCTGATTTTCACCTCTCAGGTATTTTTCGTTTAAACTTGCATTTCACATGCCAAAATGGAGAAAAAGAAAATAAAAGTAGACAAGCATTTGAATTATCAGAATTATATACCTCGCCTTACGGCCAGATGATTCGAATCTTCACGAACACATTTTAGGAAAAAAGTTGCATATATGAAAACTATTAACCACATCCTTACCTCTACTGATTTTCACTTCCCAAAGAAGGGTTGAATTTGATCCAAAAGCTGTCTGGCTGGTTGATAATCCTGATCAATACGCAGGGCTTCCTTCAGGTACTCGACACTCTTGGGAATGTCCTGCTTCCACAGATAGCAGGTAGCTATATGAAAATAACTTACCGGATTTTTCGGATTCACCTGGATTGCCTGGTTATATTCGAGAATCGCCTGGTCGAATTCTTTTTGTCGAAAAAAGGTAAAACCGAGATTGATATGAGCAGCCTCATTGGCAGGATCTATCTCTAAAATATGCCTGCATTCCTCAATTCCCAGATCGGTCTGCCCCAGTGCAAAATAGAGCAGGCTCAATTTAATATGAGCGTTCAGGTGGCGAGCATCTTTGGACAAAACCTGCTTAAAGGCGTCAATAGCCTGATCGCTGTTCCCTGCATCCTGATAGACCAGACCCATTTGGAAGATCGTATCGATGCTGTCCGGGTCCGCTCTCAGGGCGGACTGGTAGGCCTCGATAGCCTGGTCAAGTTTATGCTGGCGGTGAAAAATGGTTCCCAGGGTAAAGTAGGCCCTCTGGTTTTCGGGGTCCAGTTCGATGGATCTTTGAAGAAGCTGAATTGCCCCATCGAGGTCATTTCGATGTGAGAAGACAAGGCTCATGTTATAATAGATTTCAGCGGATCCTGGTTCCAGTTGTTGCGCTTTCTGAAACTGCACGAGTGCATCCGCATCGTTTTCCTCCCTCATCGAAATGATACCAAGGGCGTTGTAAATTTTAGCTGTATTGGGATCAATCTCCTGTGCATAGGCGATGTGCTTCTTCGCCAGATCGTACTCCTGTTTTTGAATGTAAATATCAGCCAGGTTTAAAAGGGTATTAACCCTCTTGGGATCAAATCGCAATGCCTCTCGGATACTCTCTTCAGCCTCTTGGATCTCTCCCTGAGCAAGAAAAATGTTCCCCTTGATGGTATACGCTTCCACATTTTTGGGATCCAACCCGATTACTTTTTGGGCATACTCATGAGCGGATGCATAATCTTTTTTGGCTAGGAATTCATTGGCCAGGCCGTTCATGGCCTCGACATAGTTGGCATCCTTCTTCAAAACTTCACCGAACGCCTCGATGGCCTTGTCATGTTCTCCGCTGTAACTGTAGAGGATCCCCAGGTTCTGGTATACTTCTATGGAGTCCGGACTCAATTGCAGGGCCTCATCGATCTTTTGGAATGCCTTTTCCCTCTGACCCAGTTGCAGGTACACTCCTCCCAGGTTCACATATGCATTCAGGTATGCAGGATCAAGGCGGATGCATTCCTGGAATGCGTCGCGAGCCTTTTCGAATTGCCCGGTTTTGTTATGGATAAAACCGATCATAAAGTAGGCGAATACATCCTTTGGATCGATTTCGAGGCTTCTTTGAAAGAGCTCGATAGCCTTTTGGTATTCATGGTGAAGGTAGTGATAGGCAGCCACGTTAAAGAAGTTGAGGACCATAACCATGTCTTTGGGGTCAGGGTAGGCTCCGATCTCCTTTTTCGGTCCTTCACTCGGAGCGGTCCACAGATACCCCAGTCGCTCCAGCCTCTTTCGGGTATCCTGGTCCATGGTGATCAGATTAGCCTTTTGTTTTTGGTCTTCAGGGGGAAAATACTGTGCCTCCAGGTGGGCGAAAAGTCCCTGCATATAGTTGAGCTGGTCCTGTCTTTTCAGTGCAAGGTTGTCAAGTTCCCGTGGATCTTCCGTAAGATGATAGAGTTCTGGCCTCGGTGCCTTGATGTATTTCCACTCGGCAGTCCTGACGGCCTGAAGCGGACTCCAGTGGTGATTGTAAAAGGGGAAATAGGTTTCGCAATAGATCGCCTCCCCGCCCTGTGCCATCGAAGAGGGCAGCCCTTCGTCCGCTCCTTTTGGCAGGAGAAGGGAGCGCCCCTGCATCATCGAATCTTCCCCGTGAATTCTGGCCAGAGCCAGAAGAGTGGGAGCAATGTCCACATTGCTCACCTGGCTTTCGATAACCTCACCCTGTGCAACGTTCCCCGGCCAGCGGACGATCAAAGGGATATGAAGAGTGCTGTCATAAACGAAAACCGAATGGCTCGGTTCTTCATGCTCTCCGAGGGCCTCACCGTGATCCGCGGTAAAACAGATCGTGGTCTTGTCATATACTCCCATCTCCTTCATCTTCTGAAACAGCCTGCCAAGGCAGGCATCGGTATAGGCGATCTCCTGATCATAACAGGAAGCCAGACTGTCGGGGTCGTCGCAGTTTTGATTTTCCCTGCTAAAAGGTGCAGGGGGATGATACGGTGCATGGGGATCGAAGCAGTGAATAAAGAGGAAAAAGGGACCCGGTTTTTTATGGGTCAGCCACTCGAGTGCAGCTTCGACGACCTCCTCACCCCGTCTTTCTTCAAACAGAAGATCTGATTTTTCCTCATCGGATTCCATGCGATCATCATAGATATCAAACCCCTGGTCCAGCCCAAAGCGGGAATCGATGACAAAGGCACCGACAAAAGCAGCGGTTTGATATCCTTTGCTTTTAAAAATCTCGGCCAGGGTCAGACTCTCTTCCCCGAGTTGAAAGGTACCGTTGTCCCTGACGCCGTGCGTGGGGGGATACTGGCCGGTCATCAGGGTGGCATGAGCGGGCAGAGTAATGGGAACCGCCGTATAGCAGGAAGTAAACCTCACGCCCTCTATGGCTAACTGGTCAATTACGGGAGTTTCGATTCCCTGGTAGCCGTAACACCCCAGGTGATCCGCACGCAAGGTGTCGATCGAGATCAAAAGGACATTGCTGCGCGACTGAACGCTCTCTTTCTCTCTCATCCCCGATGGTGGAGCAGCCACCTGCTTGGGGTGGCAGCCAAGGCCGGAAAAAAACACGGAGATAACGACATAAAGAAAAGCCCGTTTTAGGGAGTAAGTCAATTCCATAATACATCCTCCTTAGAATTAAGGAAACCCGGCCCTCGTCAACGAGAGTCAGGAAAACGCTATCAAGCATCCGTCATCCCCTCTTTAAAAAAAGGGGTATCGTACCTCATTCAGCACCGGGTAATCATGGCACTAGGAGTTCCTTAGTACACGTCCCGGTAAATACGCGACTGGATATAATGTGAGGTAATCCTTTGTCATTCCCGCGCCCTGTACTTAGCTATTCTTCATCTGCAATATTAATACCTCCTCCTCTTTTTTTGCCGGCCCTGTCCGATTAAAGACAAAGGGAGTGTCCAATAACTGATCTGTATACGATTCTATCAATACCTGCCGTACCACTTGCCAATCAGCAAAAAAGCAATAACATGGCTAAAACATTCATCTTACTGTGTCTCATTTTTGACCGGAAATAATGGCACAGGTTTTGCTCTCCCTGTGAACGAAAGCACGGCACAGGCGGCATTCCCGATAAAAGTATCTGGTAAATTGTCATCACTATTTTCCTGAAAGGCGATGAGACAGTTGAAAAGGCTTATTTTCCTTTCCCTGAAAAAGATTCATTTTATCACTTCACCGCTATTCGTGATAGTGGCTATTGTTCTTTCAGGATCTTTTCCGGTATTCATGTCCTCTTCTTCTGTATATGGATGGGTGTGGAGTGACGTGATGGTCCAGGGAGGACAGACGGATCAAACCCATCCGCATATCGCTTATTCCGGACAGGGGAGTTTTCTGGTTGTCTGGGAAAACATCGTCAATGGATCCTCTGACATCTATGGGGCCATTGTGTCCGGCAGCCAGATACACCCTCCTGCAACCGGCCAGCAGCAGACCACTGCCACACCCTTTCCCATTTGTACTGCATCGGGAGATCAGAAGAACCCTCTGGCGGTCTGGAACGGGAGCAATTATTTCGTTGTCTGGGAGGATAAGCGCACCGACAATTCCGATATCTGCGGCGCCAGGGTGAACCCTTCAGGCAGCGTTCTGGACAACGCGCCAACCCAGACCCAGGGACAGGGGGGCATGGCCATCTCGGCGGCTGCCGGTGACCAGATTCAACCTGCCCTGCTCTGGAACGCAAGTGAGCAAAATTACCTGGTCATCTGGGAAGACCATAGGATCACTAGCTCTCCGGGAATATACGCTACCAGGGTCTCCAGTGATTTCCAGTTGTTCGATGGCCCCCCGGACACCGGCGGGCTGCTCATATCGGGAATCGAAGTTCCCGGAACCAACCCTTATGGGGCCTTTAACGGAACTGACTATCTTGTTGTCTGGCAAAGCACCGTCGATGCATCAACAGGGGATATTTACGGCTGCCTGATGTCTGCATCGGGTCAGGTCTTAGGATCTCCCGTGCATATCGGCGGGGGTGAGGGGCTTAAACTGAACCCGGTTGCAGTTTCAGACGGAAAAGACTTTCTCGTGGTCTGGGATGTTCACGCAGAGGGCAGCTATGCCGATGTGGTAGGCACCCTGATTTCCGACCAGGGGGTTCTTGACTCGCGGGGAGTTTTTGCAATTACCCAGGCACAACAGGATCAGCTCAATCCCTCAGCCATCTTTTGTGAGAATCACTACCTGATAGCGTGGAAGGATACCAGATCGGGGAAGCCCGAAGTCTACTATGCCCGCCTGAGCAGCGCTGGTTCCTTCCTTGACAGCCAGACCAAATCATCATCGGGATTAACCTTAGGCATCGTAGGCTTATCTCCTCCGGATTACCCGGCCGCAGTCACCCGCATGCCAGATACCGGCGAGTACGTAATTGTCTGGGAAGAAAAACGATCCAACAATTCCGATATTTATGCCCAGACTTTCCAAGCCTCTTCTCCTCCTGTCCTCTCCTGGACCGGGGAGACCGGCTACCAGAGCAGCGGAGTCAACCCGGGCACCGGCCCGGCAGGAACCACCTTCGAGTTTCGGGTAAAATACCGGAACGTGAACAACCTCGCGCCTCAAAAGGCCCAGTTGTGGATTGACCAGGATGACGATGGTATTTACTCCATCAATCCCGACAGTCCGCTTATGGATAAGATCATGAACATGACTGCCGAGTCGGGAGGCAATTATATTCAAGGAACTATCTACAAGGCCAGCACAACGCTGGAGTTTGCCGGAGATGGAAAAATCAACTACCGGTTCGTTTTCAGTGACGGAACGAATGAGGCGACTGGAGAGCCGGTCAAAAACCACCCGGTCATGTTGGGGGACAGTCCCGCGTCACTCGAATGGATGGGCACGAGCGATTATGAGTCTGACGGAGTAAAGCCCAACAGTGCACCGGGAGGCTCTGCCTTTTCCCTTATGATCAAATACCGCGATGCGGAAAACGACCCGCCATCAACTGCTGAAGTATGGGTTGATATAAACCGTGATAATACCTATTCCCAGGATGAAAAATTCCCCATGGCCGCCTTCGATACCAAAAGCTTCTCGGAAGGAAGGGGGTATCAAAAATCGGTTTCCTGCTTATACCTGCCGGATTCAACAACCAGTGCTGCAAACACGGTCAAGTACCGCTTTAACTTTTCCAATGCCAATGGGCCGGTCGAAGGAGAACCCTCGACGGACCATTTTTTTTTCGTAACTCCCAATTCATCCGTACCACTCCTGTCCTGGACCTCCGAGGGAGGATTTACCGAAGGGGTTCGCTTTAAAACGGAAGCGGGAGGAAATGGTTATGAATTCCATGTTTCTTATCAGGATCAGGACAACGATCCTCCAACTTTAAGTGAGGTGTGGGTAGACGAGAATGCCGACGGCCAATTCAGCCAGGGGGAAAAGCATTCCATGGAAGCATTGATACCGTCTGATACCAACATGATGGATGGGAAAATATATGCGCTCCTGCTCAATATCTCCCTTTTGGGAGGAGAGAATATCCGGTATAAATTTGTCTTCTCGGATGGGAAAAATTTTGCTTCCGGCGAGCCGTCCCTGAATGGCGCTCAAATCGAGGCCACATCTCCGGTATATCTAACCTGGACACAGGATGAGGGCTATATGCTCGATGGGGTCAATCCGGACAGCGGACCGTCCGGGTTCCGGTTCGAGTTTCGGGTGAAATACATCAATTCGAATAATCTCGCTCCGAGGTTCAGGCAACTGTGGGTGGATGAAAACAACGACGGCCAATACCAGGAATCTGAAAAATACGGCATGGATGAAATCGATTCCCTCGATCCTGACTTCAGCGATGGCAAGGTCTATACACGGTCTTTGGCAATAAGCCCTTCAGGCACTCCTCCGATCAGTCTGGCTTACCGGTTTGCTTTTGGGGACGGCTTCCTGGAGGCTACCGGCCAGCCGACAGAAGGATCGGTGAAGCTGCTGATCCTGGACCAGAATGCGGCCGTAGTAGACCCGAACAGTCAGGCTGACCCCAACAGCATCAGCGATCCCAACAGTCTCAGCGACCCAAACAGCCCCGATGGTGGGGGAGGTTCTTCCAACGATCCCTATGCTCCCAAAGAGCTTCAATCATCGCAAGGAGGGTGTTTCATCCTGTCCCTCGCCAGGTGGTTTTTCTTTTCCAGGTAAAAACTCGATTCTTTTCTTCTCCGGGTATAAAAGAGAAATCGGGAGTTTTCCCACCGAAGAAGCTCAAAAGCTCTCTTAAAAAAATTTATGACTGGCCGTATAGCACTTTCCTCCGGTACAAGAGCCTTTCTTTTTGTATCATTCCTGTAAATTATGCACTTTTGCGCATAGATTCTTTCCCGCCATCCTTAACAAGAGGAAAAAATTGAGATTGTTCCGGTGCGCTTTGAAAAAATCCAATAATCGCGATAAGCAGCATAGCCAATTGAAAATTCAGTCATTACCAGCCCATCCCTCTTCTTTTTCCTTAGGCTTATTCCTGTTAAAATCCTGCGCTCGGACTGGAATTAAATATGCAGCTAAAGCCACAGGATAAACCTATGACGTATGAAGGAGGGAAAAATCAAGCGTAAAGAGTAAAGATACAGGTTAAAGGCTGGCAGTGTTTCTGAGAGTCATGGTTAGGTGTGAGTTTTTTCAGACTGAGAATGAAATCTGGTTAGGCGGAAAAATTTCTTTTTCACAGCAGCACTCTTGTTGCTCTTGCGGATAATGCGGATTCCCGGTGGCTTGACCAATGGCATGATCATTGGCACCATTGGGAAAAATTGACTCACAAAGCGATTACACGAACTCATTGTGACTGGAGGAAGTACACGATATGGTTAAGAAATCCTGCCTCTCGATGCAGCCGAAGAGAACGAAAAAGGGTTGGGTATTTTTTCTCTTCGTAAACACATGTATGCTCACCCTGATCTTCAGTACAGTAGCCGGGACCCGGTATGCTCAAGGCTACTATGGACTCGGAACTTCATACTATCAACCACCTGCAACTACGGCCAATACCTACTCGTACGGCACCAATTTTTATGCTCCGTCATCCTATTCTGCTTCTGCGACGTCTTACTATCAACCATCTTACTCTGCTCTGGCATCATCACCATCTTCTTCATCTTACTACTATACACCATCTTATTCTCAGCCATCTTACTATTCGAATACATCCGGCTATTCAAATAATTACGCTGCATCCACGCAGGGTTATTATTATGGCAGCACTACCACTCAACCGAGTACCCTCGGTTACACTTCCCAGAATTCTTTCTACACACCGAGTTATGGTGTTTCTGGCGGTAATTATTATTATGCTCCCAATCAATCGAGTAACACTGGATATTATAACCCGGCATCCAGTTACACTGCCGGTTACACGGCGCCCGCTTCCTATAATACTGCATCTTATGGTTCCAATGTCTCTTCCTACTATGCTCCTGTAAGTACAACCAGTTCGTACTATGGCAGCAGCAGCCCGTACTATCGTACTGCCGCTTCCAGTTCTTATTATCCGGCTGCTAATACCTATTATCCGGCTGCCACAACGTATACTGCCAATGCAGCTACCAATGTGACCGGAACGTATCAGGGCAGGTGGGCGAGAAACTATAGCGCCAGCGGCGCACCAACTACGGGAAGAACGACTAACAGCGGCTCCATGAGGTCACTGTTTTACAGCATAAGGTCATCAAATGCTACTGGAACGACAACCGGGTGCACCGGAGAAGGCGGCGGAGGCAATGGAGCAGGGTTTCAGCCGATTACTCTGGATTTGACCCAGGCTGCGGCAGCGGTAAGTGGTGCAGTCACCTTCTTTACTGAAAATAGCACTTCTACCGTGATCCCTGTCAATGGGGTGCTGGAAACCGGCGGAATACTCACTCTGAACGGCACCGTGTCAGGCGATGTTGCTTATGCGATAAGAGTTACTGCCACAGCTCAGGAAAACAGCCTTGAGGGGGCATATACTCTGACGAACACCGTGACCGGTACCAATATAGAATTAGGCACTTTTACGGCAAGTAGATAACCTCATTTTTTCATATGCTTAATCCAGGCAATCTGTTCTTACGAACAGATTGCCTGGATTCGCCGTATACCCACCGGCATTTTACTGCCTCTTTTCTCCCTTTTTTTTCTTGAGTAAAACTTTACTTTATAGTATCCTTTAATCTTTACATCTGCTGAGAGCCTGTCCATGGAATTCCTGACGTCAAGAGAACTCCGAGAGAACTCCTGATGTCAAAGAGAGCCATAAGCCTGCAAATAGGGTGGTCTAAAGGGCATCCGCCTTGAGGAGAGCCTCTCACAAGCCCGTGCAAAATACCTTAAAGCAGGATGCGGTTCTCCCTTGCGGCCTTCAGGCTCTTCAGAACTTATTTCATAAGCCCTATACCAGAGGTATAATAATTATCCGTGCAGTCCATATTGCCTGTTTAGCCCCCGGATCATCCTTTCCTGAAGAAGAGCAGTTAAAAAGAGCGCTTCAAAACATCGAGCTCTCACCCCTATCTCTCTCCCCTTTCGAGGGGGCACTATCATGAACCTTAAGGCGTGGATTAAGGGAGGATTTTGCCTTAATGGTATTAATCTTCCTCACGGGCTTTGATGAGTCATGCCTCTTTTTCCCTCCTCATGAGGGGAGATGGCTGGGGCCTAAAGGGGGAGAAACGTTCATGCCGCACGGGAATCTTTATGGATAAAGTGGAAACCTTGTGCGATCAGTGTTGTCTCTTGTTGTTTCTTTTTTGTCTTTTTATACCGTGGCATTTCAATTGCATCTTTAATCAACGGAAGAAATAAGTTGAATACATTGAGCCTCATGTTTTGAAAGGAGGTGTGAATCGTCACATGCAGGGAGAGAATAATTCATGGACCCAAAGTAAGCGGTAAAAGCGTATTCTTAAGGGGAAGAGAGTATTTGTAGAAGTTAAAATTCAATGTACAGTGTTATTGTGTGAGGGAATAAAAGTGAATAAAAAATGGTTTTTGAAGGTATTGGTGACGGCTTTATCAGTGTTGATTGTAACTTCTTTAACGACATCTGTCCACGCCCAACTGGGTCTGAGCAGCCTCTATGGCCGGGGACTCTATGGCGGCGGGCTTTACGGCAGCAGCCTCTACGGCGGGCTTTACGGCAGCAGCCTCTACGGCGGGCTTTACGGCAGCAGCCTCTACGGCGGGCTTTACGGCAGCAGCCTCTACGGCGGCGGGCTCTATGGCCGGGGACTCTATGGCGGCGGCCTTTACGGTGGCGGTCTCTACGGCATGATGGGCGGTCTCTACGGCGGACTCTATGGCGGCAGCAGCCTCTACGGTGGCCTTTACGGTGGCGGTCTCTACGGCATGATGGGCGGTCTCTACGGCGGACTCTATGGCGGCAGCAGCCTCTACGGTGGCCTTTACGGTGGCCTTTACGGTGGCGGTCTCTACGGCATGATGGGCGGTCTCTACGGCGGACTCTATGGCGGCAGCAGCCTCTACGGTGGCCTTTACGGTGGCGGTCTCTACGGCATGATGGGCGGTCTCTACGGTGGACTCTATGGCGGCAGCAGCCTGTTCGGGAGCGGTCTTGGCGGACTGGCCGGACTCAACAGCGGCAATGCCGGGCTGCAGGATTACCTGTTGAGAATAACCGGTCTTGATGGAGGGCTGGGAGGATTGGCAGGCTTGCAGCAGACCTATTGGGATCTTGTCAGCCAAATGCCTGCACCGCCTACTGCAACGAACACGATTACACCGGTAGCCACTACTCCAGCGCCAGCTCCGGCTCCAGCGCCTTTAGCTACGACGCTGCCTGCGGCTACGGTCATACCTGCGGCTACGGTCTTGCCTGCAACAACAGTAGTACCGGCTGCCACTACGGCTACGGCCGCTATTGCCCTGGCCGGTGGTTTACTGCCATTTCCTGCCGTAATACCACCAGTACCTGCTTTAGTATCACCACTGTCTGTTTTGCCACCTATCCTGTGATAAGGGTTTGGTTCTCATAGAGAACTTGATTAATACATACGGTGATACGATAAGCAATGCAAGAATGATCAGCATGATAAGCGGGAAATCGAGAGCTGTCGATTTCCCGCTCTCGTTTTTCTCAAGATTACGACGATTTTTAAGATTCCTCTGGATATTAGCCCGCCCTTTTGATACCATAAGCCAATCGCGTTGACCTTTTTCAGTAAAGGCAGTGTTTGCGGATATACATAAGACTTGAGGGTATACAAAGGGATATCTAAGGGTATGCAAAAGGAACTGCTGACTCACTTTAAGAGCTGGTTTTCCCAGTATGTAATGACCTTTTACTCTGCATCAGCAGAGCGGCAGCGGAACATCGTATTAAAAGAGCAGCACACCCAAAGGGTGTGCCGGGAGATCGCGGCCTTGAGTAATGATCTTGGCCTTGATGGTTCGGATCAACTGCTGGCGGAAACTGCGGCTCTCTTTCACGATTTGGGCAGGTTCGAGCAATGGCGGCAGTATGGCACGTTCAGCGACGCCCGGTCCGAAAACCATGCACTCATTGCCTTAAGAGTGCTGGATGAACAAAGGATCCTGGCCGTACTCCCACCCGAAGAGCAGGACTTGATCAAGCAGGCCGTCCGCTATCATAATACCCTGCATGTCCCCGAAATGGAGAGTCCCATGGCCTTACTGATAACCCGGCTCCTGCGGGACGCGGATAAACTGGACATCTGGCAGCTTTTTGTCAATCATTTTTATGCTCCGGCGGATCAGCAGGACACCTCCGTGGAATGGGACCTGCCGGAAACCCCGGGCTGCTCTATGGTCATTTTATCTGATCTGCACAATCATCAAATCTCATCCCTCACCTCCATACAAAACCGCAACGATTTTAAGCTGCTGCTCTTAGGGTGGGTTTTCGATATTAATTTCTCCCCCACTCACCGCCAGATTCTTCAACGAAGGTATATAGAGCATATCTGTAAATTTCTACCGCAAGTTCCTGAAATTCAAACTATTGAGGCTGAAATTTTAGCTTATCTCCACAAGAGGGCACAAATCTCCCCACGCGAAAGGGCCTGCCTCCCCCCGCCTAGCCCTGCTTTTTCAGGAAAAAGGGAAAACTGAATCTTTTGTATTTAGGGAAGAGCAACTTTGCCTGTGGCAAGTTCCTGGCAAAGCTCCGGGATTCGCTCCAGATGGTGTCGCAGGCAAGAGGAAATAATGTCCCGGTATCCGGCAGCACATTCCCTCCCCTTTTGAGGAACAACCTCAACCACAACCAGATGAGGCCGGTCAACCGACTCACCAATCCGGCTGGTCATCCAGACCAATATCTCATCTGCCGCCTCAAGGGTATCATAAAGATCTCTGGCCAGGAGAAAAGCCAGGTAGTTATAAATTTTTCCTACATGACTAACGGGGTTTTTGCCCGCCGCCGCTTCATTGCTCTGCGGCCGGTTCAGACAAATGAGGCCGTTTATCTGATTGCCCCGTCCGACTTGACCGCTGTCCCCCTGCTCTGCCGAGGTGCCGGTGACCGTGAGGTAAAGTCCGTCTGTCCCCTTCCCCTGCTGGTCCAGGGTGTTCAGACGAACGGTCAGGGAGGCAAAGTCAAACCGGGAGCGGATAAAATCGGCTATCTTTCGGCTTAGGGCCTCTTTTTGATTGAAGTAATCACTTTCACTGGTTATAAACCGGTCTACCAGGGCCAGGGCAACGGTCAGGTCTACTGACTGTTCCTTCCGGATAGCCATGATCTTGACATCTTCACCGGCAGCCGGAAATTTCAGCTGAAAGCGCTGTGAGGTGATGTACTCCTCAAGGGCCAGGACCATCTCCTCGACTGCTGTCCGTGGAGCAAATCCCACCGCAGCGGATGTGTCATTGGCCTGCGCTCTTTCCCCTGACTGAGTGAAGATTCCTGCAAGTTCCCCCGATCCGGGACGAAGACCGTTCTGGAAGGTCAGGTGCTGATCTGCATCCAGGTACCGGATACATCGACCGATACAGTTTTTGGCCGATCCGAGAACAACATCCCATACCGGCAGCTCCTTTCCGGCATACTGAAAAGTGGCCCGGTCTCCTATAATCATGCTCATGGGGGTAAGGATTTCTCCTCCGCCAAAGGCAACGGCAGCCTTTCCTGCTGCCAATAACCCTTTATCCAGGTTATAATGAAGGATCCGGCCGGCATACTTTTGATAAAGGCTGTTCAAGGCAAAAGATGCCTCTTCCATCACCGTGTCACAGATTGTATCGGGGTGCCCCTTCCCCTTTTTCTCCACGATCTCTATGGGCTGATCTTTCATGGGCAATCGGTCCGCTGCCCGTATGAATAATGCCTCTGTCTGACCTGGCATATAATTTTTTCCTCCTGGCTCTCAATTATAGGATGCCGGATACCGGATACTGGATATCTGGCTACTGATGTTGATCAATCGCCGCTGATTCCTCTTTTCATAATCAGATATTCCTATCGGCAGAAAGGAAAATCAGCCTTTTAGGGTTTCATTTTTTCCCACTCGAATGCAGCTTGAATGCTGCCCGATTTCACGGTAAAATGGATATACTCAAGATTACAATCAATAAGGATGCTGTCATTTTGGATGGTATCACTCCACAATCAACGAAAGGGAGCGTGTTCACAGGATGGATTTACTCGAAGGAATTTATAGTCGCAGAAGTATCCGCCAGTACATCGGCCAGCCCGTAGATAAATCGCTGTTACTCGAAATAATCAGGGCCGGTGCATGGGCGCCGTCCGGCCTTAATAATCAGCCCTGGCGTTTTGCGATCGTACAGGAGCAAGGCTGGCGCAACAAATTGGCACAATGTACCAGATACGGCCGGATTATCGAGGCGGCATCGGCCTGTATTGTGGTCTTTGTGGACCGGAATGCAATGTATCATGATGTCAAAGACTACCAGGCGATAGGAGCATGCCTGCAAAACATGCTGCTTGCAACTCATGCGCTGGGATTGGGTGCTGTCTGGCTCGGCGAGATACTGAACAGCAGCTCAAAAGTACGATCCTTGCTGGATCTTCCAGAGGAATTGGAACTTATGGCGGTTATTGCAGTCGGTTATCCGGACACGCACAATAAAAGCTCCCATCGCAAGGAACTCGCAGAAATGATCGTGAAAGAACTTTAAAGAGGAGCACCCAGGCACAAAGCACAGTTTGGAAATCCTGTGCTGGAATGGGAATACGCACAAAAACAGGGTTTGCTCGCTCCCTTGCGTGGATGGCGACCAGTCTTGACTGACAAAAGCGCTCTTGAACCTTAAGGGATCATATTGTCCCTTCCTTCGGAGAAGGACTTTTGGTTTGCCTCTTTGTTCTTGTCCTCTTTTTTTTTCTGACACTGGACGCAGTATAAGGCAAAGGGAAGTGCCTCCAGTCGCTTTTCTGGAATGGGCTGGCCGCACTTCTGGCAGGCTCCGTAATTACCTTCCGCCAAACGGTCGATGGCGTTTTCGATATGTTTTAATTTCTCATTGTGCGTACTGATCAGCGTACAATCTATTTCTTTGTTTTGGTTCAGGAAGGAGAGGTCCAATTCATCAACTGCCGAATCGATAACCGTTTTAAGATCATGGACATCTGTCCTCGCCAGATGAGCAATCTCTTTAATACCTTTGTTTCTCTCGTTAATCAATATTTGGAGAAGCTTTTGCTCCCGTTCAGTTAATTTTCTCTTTATTTGCATACGTTACATTCCTTAGAAAAATGTTGAATAGTTGAATTTGACCTTTAGAAAATTCCGCTTTCTCTTTCTGTCCCCTTGCTTTTCTCCAGATGTTCTCGTTCTGATTTACCGTCTTATCCTCCGAGCCTTCTCAATCGGCATATATGAGATAAAACTTTTATTTTGTAATGTATTTTATTATCTACATCATTGTCTCTCTAACAGAATCGGCAGGGAGCAGAGCAGACATCGTACATTTTTACTCCGATAGCACTGCTTTATTCCTGCCGCACCGTGGGTGGATCGATTCTCTTTTGGATAGAGAAGAAGAGCTCTTTTTAAAAATCTTTCTTCCAGATAAGATCCACACCAGATCGCTGATCGTTGCGGATTTCTGCCTCCAGGGTGAGGTTGCTGTACAGGTAGTATTCCACCACGATCTTTTCTGATCCTTTCTCCTGGCCAAACTCCTTACCGTAAGAGACAAAAATATTTCTGGTCAGATATTTGCCCACCTCCAGGGTACCGGTCCCCTCCTTTGACGCCCTGATCTCTACGGTATCTACCGGCAATTTTTCGCCGAATATCCCCAATACCTGAGTGGCTACCACTCTTCCCAGGAGGGCAAAGGCTTCGCCCTGCAAACTGGCTGATTCCCTTTGGTTCAGGTTCTCAATGGGCTGACCGAAAACTAAAAGAGAAATGATTTGATCCTGTGACAATGTTTTATCATCACTCTCCAATCTGACTATCGGCGCTTTTCGGGTACCAGTGATCAGGATAAAGATATTCGTTTTTCCCACCCGGTAGACGGTCATCATATCAAGCAGGGGATTCACTTCGGGCAATCCCTGAAACTGAATAACCGCCTTCTGGATAGTGAACTCTTTGCCATAAAAGGTATAGGTTCCCCGGACACTCTCGATGGTTCCGCTCATGGCCGGGTTCTGGCCAAAGGCTTTCTGGATGCTCATATCTCCTTTGAGTTCAAGATTGGCCTGCTCAGAGCTGACCCAAAAATTTCGGAGTATACCTAATTTTAGCTTCATAAAAACATGAGGTTTAAAAAACTCCGCCTTTTTTTCCGCCAGTCTCAGTTCGTCCCCTCTTTCCTGCACTACCTGGATTTCCTGAGAGCCCTCGGTGCCGAAGGCCAGATCACTCATTTTAACTTTACCCTCAGGGACCTCGACCTGCCCAGCCAGGGAAATCCTGGGCAATTCCCCCTGGGCCGTTAGTTCACCACTGAAAACAAAATAGGTGTCCTTCGTGTAGGCTATTTTCCATTGATCCATTCTAGCCCTGGCATCCAGACTCTTAACCGTAAACCCGGCTAATTCCACGGCACCTGAAAATATTCCCATACCTGACCTTCCAAGAAGGCCCACCTCTTCAAAGACAATGCGGCGGCTGTTTCCTTTGATCAGGGCCTTTTTGACCTTAAAAACCTGTACAAGCGGCCTGATCCGGAAAGAGGTATCGATGAATCCCGCACTGATCTCAAATTGGGGATCCATAAGACTTCCGGTCATTTGTCCTGTGCCCTGGAGCGATCCTTTCACCTCAGGTATAAACGGCAGGACCGAGGGGAGAAAGGAAAGGTCCAGGTCACGAATGCTGGCCTTAATTCGCGATCCCGACAAGGACCAGCGATCCGGAACCGGCACAAAGGAAAGGTCTGCGGCCAGATTGCCGCTCAGAGTCAGGATCTCTTTTTCCGCCTTCACCAGCCTGGTGGTGATGGTCAGGGTTTTTTGGCTGTAGGCAACTCCCAGAACCAGGCGGTCAAAGGAGAAAGAGGCCCACCTGCCGTGTACTGTTTCCAGTTTCCCCTCAAATTTCGGGGAATTTCGGGTCCCCTTAATACTCACCTCGCCGTCCAGGGTACCGGACAGAGTTGCTCTTTGACCCATCCATTTGCCTATCTCCTCAAGGGGAAAACCTGACACCTTAATCTGCACATCCAACTGGCCGCTACGTCTTAATTCCCCCTGTGCAAGAAGATACCCCTGTCCCCCCTGCCCCGCTCCCATCCTCAGGGAGAGGATTCTCACGCCTTCAAGGTCCGATTCTATCTGAATCGGACCCCTGTTGTGCCAGATTACTCCTCCCAGCGGGAAGCTGATCTCATCTATCCTGGCCGACACCTGCCAGATTTGGGGGATTTCCACTGACCCTTTGGCGTGATACTTGAGGTCCCCCTCTTGCATGCCCTGAACCTGCCACCTGATCCTTTTGCCTTTCTTATCAGCCTTGATTTCCACGGAATTCAGCAGCTTTTGCTGACCATGAAAGAGGGAAGAAACCTGGGCTTTGGCATCGAAACCAAGTGTCTCGAATGACAATCCTTCCGATTCACCCGTCACCTCCATTTCAGAAGCGCGGTATCCCCGGTAGATGAGGTCGCGGCCTTTCAGCTTTCCTTCAAAACGGGGACTTTCCGGGCTGCCGAGGACTTTTCCCTGTCCACTGAGGGTCCCTTCGGGAAATGATGCCACCTTGTCGCCCCCCCCTGTCAACGCTCTGGCTTGTGAAAGGTCAAATTCCTGTAAATTCCAGGTCAGGTTCAGCCGCTGGCGAGAAACTATGCCGCTCAGGGAAAGATCCAGTCCCTCCATGGAAATTCTTCCCTGACTCAGCCGCACTGTCCCTGCCTCGAAATCTCCCTCCAAAAGGAGACTGTCCAAGAACCTCTCCCCAAAGCGTGATGGAAGAAGCCGTATGACACCGGCAGCATGAAAATCACTCCCCTGGTCGCTCATGCCTCCATGACCGCCGACAGCGTGGGATAATTGCCCGATATTCCCCTGGAATTGAGCCTCTCCTGTCAGGCGGGTGGAAGGCAGATCATGTATCCCCCGAAGGTCCAGTTGCTGGAAAGAAAGGTTTGAACGGTAAAAGAAAGGGGGCTGAAGGTCAAACTGGCCTTGCATACTGGCCCTGCCGGCAGGACTGAAGACATGCAGTTTTTCCAGCCGAAAGGTGCGGCTGCCCAATTGACCCGATACATTTACCGCTGAAATGGTCTTGCCGAACAGGTCAAAAGGAGAGACATCGGCCTCGAGTTCGGCTGAAATTTCATCCGGTCGAATCCCCTCGCCCTTCATTCTGACTGCCAGATCCAGGTTTTGAGGCAGACCCTGCTTTTCCTTTGGCATCCACCAGGACACCGGAAAGCCCTTGCATTTGATACGCAGACGATAGCGGGGAAAACCCGGATCGGACAGATCGAGATTGCCCGCAGTCAAAAGGTGCCCCTTTTTCTTTCCCTCTTCGAAAAAGAGCAGGAGCGTATAGTCAAGATCTTTCAAGGTCCCCTTCACTCCGGCCTCACCTTTGAGCCCCTTGAGTCTGAAAAGAGGCTGCAGGGCGGGCCGTGCCCTATCCCCTGCCGGGACACTTTTTTGCAATTCCGAAAGAGATAGAGCGGGAAATCGTGCCTTGAGATCGAAAAAAGGCCCATTTCCAAGGTCTACCCTGCCTTGCAGCCATAGCTCGGACTGGTCGGTGGCAGCCTCAAGGCCCGTAAACTGCAAGGATCGCTGGTAATAGGAAATGCCGCCTTGAACCTTTTTAATCCTCAACTGATTCTGGTTCAAGGACAGCGAAATGGTATGAATCCGTGCCTCCCAGCTTTCTGCCCCTTTCTGTAAATCCGCCCAGAGAGAAAGATCCGCCTGAATGTTCCGGATCTGCAGCGGCTCTTTTTGGGTGTTGGCCGAATTTTTTTGGAAGTAATCCCGAAACGTTACCTCCGCGTCCTGAATCAGAAGATTCTGGATACTCACGGGTGGCAGGCTCCTTTTTTTTGAAGACGCGGCTGCAAAAGGGCCGGCCTCTGGCAGAGGGATGACCTTTAACGTACCCTCCTTTGTTCGAACCACCGTCATATGCAGCCCGGAAACAACTATGCGGGGGAAGGTCATGCGGCCGAAAAGAAGGGCTGCCGGAGAAAAGCGCACCTTGAGGGCGTCAAGATACAAAGACTCTCCTTCGCTGCCCTGCACCTTCACGTTCCTGAGAGTCAGGCCGGTGACCAGGTTCCCTTCGATTTTTTCCAGGAACAGACTGAGCCCGAATCGCTGTCTGGTCTTTTGCACCAGCACTGTGGCCAGCCACTGCCGAAACGAGGCCGTCCGGGTCGAAAGGGCCAGAATCAGCACAAGTATCCCCAGGCTTACGGCCAGGTATCCCAAAACGGCTGCGAAATTCCGGATGAACCGCTGCCCGCGCATCTAAAACGCCTGACCGATACTGAGGTGAATGCGGTAGGGTGCGCTAATCTCCTTGATCGGATTCAGCGGATACCCCAGATCCAGCCGCAAGGGGCCGATAATGGTCTTATATCGAAGCCCCGCGCCTATGGAATAGTACAGGTTATGGAAGTCAAACTCCATGGAATTCAAAAATACATTACCGAAATCCAAAAAAAGCACACCCCAGAATTTATCGCTTACGGTTAATGGTGAAAGGGGAATCCGAAGCTCCGTGCTTCCTTCGATCAGCGAATTCCCGCCGATCGGATCGTTGTCCTCGGAACGGGGACCAAGCTCCTGGTAATCATATCCTCTGACGCTCAAGGTTCCTCCTGAAAAAAACCGCTTCATGATCGGCACTCCCCTCTGATTCAGGCCGAAGGGCTGAATCGTTCCCATAAATATCCGCCCCGCCAGTACCGGTCCTGCGACCAAATGAAAATAACGCCGATACTCAGCGGTTCCCCTGACATACGATACCTCAGAGCCAATGGCCTGGCTGGAAGGCTCCACAAACAAGGTGGCCGACTCTCCGATGGTGGGGTCCAGAAGAGAATCCGTGCTGTCCCATTTCAGACCGGTCTGGAAATAGGAGAGAAAGTACACTTTTTCCTGGTCTTCCTCGGTTGTCTCCGAGAGGCCGCTGATTTTTGAGGAATCGATTCGATAGGCCAGAAAGGATGAAAGCAGCGGAGAAATCTTACGGTCAATCCGTAACTCGTTCGAAGTATTGATGACATCAAAGGAAATAAACTTGTCTTTTCTTCGAAACAAGGTCCAGCGCGAACTGGAAGAGGAATCCGGAAAGTAGGGCTGCCTGAATGTCAGGGCTTCCTCTTCGGCCAGGGAGGAAAAGCTGAAAGAAAGCTGCAACTCACGAAGACCGCCGAAAATATTCCGGTACGTTCCCGATAGCCGAATACGCAACTCATCTTCCGTTCCGTATCCCAGCCCTGCCTCCACGGTCCGGCGCTTTCGCTCCTGGACCAGTATCTGAACACTTACCGGCCCTTCTTCCTCCTGGAGATCCACAGGGCTCACCAGCACGGAGCGAAAGAAACCCAGCCCGTAGATCCTCGACTGGCTTTTGAAAACCTTTTCCATCGAAAAGGTCTCTCCTTCGACAAAGGTTACTTCATGCATGATATTGGACAAAAGGATATTTTTGTTCCCTGAAACACTGATCTTGCCAAACCGGGTAAAGGGACCCAGTTCCACGGGTAAATGAATGACAGCCTTGTTTTCTTTCTGGTAGATGAAAACCTTCCCGAACAACTTGGCCCGTGGATAACCTGAATTGGCCAGATGCTCCAGGATAGCGGTCTTGGCCTGTTCATAGTCCTTTGCCCGGAAGATTTCCCATTTCCTGAGAGGAATGATCCGACTGAATCGTTGTGCCCAATCATCCGCCCCGGCATCCCGGATGGCAAAGGTAATATCTTCGATCGTCACCGCCGGCCCTTCATCGATATGCAGGGTTATCGTTACGGTATTATCACTCTCGACTACCTCCGGCCTGATCCGGGTCTTATAATACCCCTCCTGGCGATAAAGCTGCTCGACCAGGTACAGACAGGTTTCCAATTTATCGGGTGTATATATCGCGCCCTCCTGCCAGAATTTCCAAAAAGGAGGTGGCCACAGGTCAGCCATCTTTTGTCGAATTTTACCTTTGGAGACTTTCTCCCTGCCTTCCAGCCGGATTTTACGTACCTGAATCCACCTGATTTCGTTATTCTCCTGAGCAAGAACCGCAGTTATCGGAATTGCCCACGGCAGTAACCACGCCGGCATTATGGTCAGACATGCCAGAACGCTCACCAGCAACCGTTTCGAAAAATTAGTAAAAAATTGCTTCATAGTTGCTCTATTATAATATTGTTAACCAGTAAAATCATCAATTATCACAACCAGGTAGAAGAAAAATGAGAATCAGTCGATAGTTAGGTACGAAAGTTCGATAGTAAAACCGTTTGATTATTATTGGGTCGAGCCCTGATGATTGCTTTTTTTCCATACCCAAAAGAGGATAGCTCTTGGTTTAACCATGCAAAAAAGGCAAAAAATAGTAAGCCAGGAATGAATATTAAGGATTATGAATGATTTACACTGAACTTGTCCAGAGTGAACAAAAATTCGACGAACTGCGGCCCCTGTGGAACAAACTGCTGGGGAAAAGCGGTTCCGGCAGTATTTTTTTAACCTGGGAGTGGCTGTTTACCTGGTGGTGCCACTACCAGCAGAAAAGAAACCTGTTTGTGATTTTATTTTGGGCGGGCAGGGAACTGGTTGGCATTGCCCCGTTCATGCAAGAGGAGGAAATCAGGGGGGGGATAAAGGTCCAGACCCTGCGGTTTATCGGAAGCGACGGACCAGCCTGCTCGGAATTTCTCTCCCTGATCGTCGCTCCGGGGTATGAACTGGAGGTCTATCACCGGCTGCTGGAATTTCTGAAAAAGTACAGTCCTCCCTGGGACCGGGTTGTACTCAATCCCCTTTCACTGGAGGATTCAAAGGTTCATCATCTCTACCGTACGGTCAGTCAATCCTATCTGGCTGAACTGGAGAGAACCTTCATGTGTCCATATGTCAAGCTTCCGTCAGACTGGAGTCAATTCTTGAGCCGGCTCAGCCGGAACTTTCGACAGCAGGTTCGTTCCTCTCTCAGGAAATTCGAAGGCCAGACCGGAATAAAATACCTTCCGGATGCCCAGAATACGTTCCCTATTCCCAAGCTGGTCAATGCCTTAAGCAAGCTGAACGGGCTGCGCATGGAGCAAAAAGGAATCGATTCAACCCTAAAGGTTACTTCCTTCCGCCGGTTTTTGTCTGATGTCCTCGATCAGTTTCAGGCGAGGGACTGGCTTTCCTGCTCACTCATCCATAGAGAGCAGGAAATCCTGGCCATCATTCTCAATTTCCGGTACGCGAAGAAGATCTGGTATTATCAGGCGGGATTTTTGCCGGAATATGCATTCCTCCGGCCTGGAACGCTGCTTTTCGCCTGGACTATCCGGGATGCTATTGAAAAGGGTTTCCTGGAGTACGATTTCCTCCGGGGGGAGGAACACTATAAGTACCGTTGGGGCTCTACGAACAGGACGGCAATCACTCTCCAGCTCTACAATCGAAAAGTTCTTCCATATGTTATCTGTTATTTTCGAAAAGCCAGAACATGGGTCCGCCGGTCTCTCAAGTGACCTGGAGGGGCGGGATTTGAGCCTTCAGGATATTATGGAGCCTTTGGCCAGCAGGGCTTTTACTGTATCTCAATCCTGAGACAAGTGAGACAGAGGAACTCCCGTCTGCCCTGTTTTCATCCATTCGCCCGCCGTGGAGAATCCGGTACGGTTAGCAAAAAAACGTTTTCCAGTAAGAAGCGTCGTCTTCCATTAAGAAGCGTCCGTGATAATCATATCCCGGCAGAGGCGGCAGTGGCATTGGACAAGCAACATCCGGAACGTTCAGTGTCCAGGAACAGGGCAAAGGGGAGGCACAGCAAGTACCATCAGTCTTCTATAAATATATCTGTCAGGCTTCTATAAAAATACCCGCAACGATTGTCCCTCATTTTTGTCTCAATAAGAAACATTTTAACACTTTTGATAATCTCAAATTGAGAAAATAGGAGACTCATCCTGTTATGGACCTCTTTTTGCTCCTGTCAAATTACCTGGAATATGAGGGAAGAATTTAAAAAAATTAAGTGAACATATTGAAATATAATAAAAAATTGCGAGTATTGAATTGCTATTTTTCTCATTTGGCATGATGATTGCATATTCTTACTGACAGGTTGCGACTTTTTTTTCATAGTCAAAACCAGTATTTGAGGATGGATGGCTTATGTATCAAGTTGTTTTTTCCTTTCTCGAGTCAGGCAGTATTAATCTCCATAAATGCCTTTCAAAAGCTTTAACCTCAATGTTAAAAGCTTTAAAGAGAGTGTGAATGTATGTACCGTTTGTGTGAAGAGATCTATATCCCTTAAGCGGCCGCAAGAGGAGTATGGAAGTCTCAGGAGTGTAGAAGTTTCTCGACTTAATCATGGAAAACGAGCACAATAATCTAGTGTAAAGAAGGAGAAATTAAGATGTACAAGAAAAAATGGTTGAAGAATATTCTTTTAGTATTCCTTATTCTGTTTGCCGGATTCGTCTTCTGTTCAATGGCTGCTGCCCAGGTTGCTCCGACAACAACTTTTACTACACCGACGACAACGACCACGAGCCCGAACTGGACCGCTTTACCGCCTTACAATACCCTGTGGCCCCTGTGGTCTGCACCGCTTTCTCCCGTCGATCCGGTTACCGGTATACCTACACCCATAGTCACGAATCTTTATCGTACCACGGTTCTTCCCGTGCAACCCGGTCTGACCTGGCATCCCTCTTTAGGGCATCCCTGGCTTTTGTATAACACTCCGATTGGCCTGGCTTATTACGATCCTTTCCTGGGAATCAATAAGTGGCCGCCGGATATTTTACAGAGCACCATTACCGGACTCCCGATCAGCATCACCCTGCCGTCCGGTTACGAGAGTCTTCCGGCAACACCAGCCTGGTGGCTTTTGGGAAATGTTCCGGCTGCCAATTGGGAGTACGTAACGGTTTATCCCAGTTTTTATACTTCATCGATAAGTTCACCGGTTGCACCTGCTCTCAGTTCCTTACTGACACCAAGCGCCCTTTTGCTGTAGTTGCCCTGCTGGAGAGAGAGCGCATAGCTATATGTGTAGTGTAAAAACAAATAGTTGACCTCATCACTTCATCCCTTATATTCCCTTCACTCAAGGGGTGTTTTAACATGCTCCTGAGGGAAAGCCTCTTTTGCGAGGACTTTCCCTCAGGACTTTTTTATCTCCCATGTCAATCAGCCATTGCCCATCCTGCCAGGAGTCCAGAGTACATCCCGGTTTCGAGAAAAGCACCGAAGCCATCCACGCATCATGGCACCGTTCATGAGCATGAAATGATAGGGAATCCTGACGGCCGAACTGAACGTTCCCTTCTTCCCCTCCGCCCTTGACCCAAGCAGGGCCAGGCAGTAAAAGGCAAGTTGAAGGCAAAGAAAGAGAAAATATATCCTTCCTCTTCCTGCGGCAATCAGATTCGAGCCGAAAAGAGTTATCATAAAAAAAGGCGACATAAGCCGCAGGAGCTTATGAGAAAACAATTGCCAGGCAAAGACGGGATCGTGAAAAGGATTCAGGAGGGTTCGATTCCGGTACAGAGCCCGCAATGTTCGATTGGTAATGCGAATCTGGCGGTTGACCTCCCCCTCGATCTGTGAAGATGCATCTTCCCAGGCAGCAGCTTGCGCTTCCATGCGGCCCCGATATCCTTTGCGGATAATTTGCAGGGGAATCGTCAAATCGTTCAGGTCTGAGGGACGCAAAGGGGTATACAGCTTTTTCCTTATGGCAAAAATGGCCCCGTCCGCCCCAACACAGGAATTCACCAATGACTCTTTTTGCTTGAGATACCATTCATAACGGCTGTACAGTCCCGTAGTTTCCCCAACCGAATTTCCGGCCCTGCAATGGTACCTCGTCCTGCCGGTCACAAAACCGATCTTCTCATCCTGAAAATTCAGAACGAGATTCCGTAAGGCACTTCGATCGAAGAATGCATTGGCATCGGTAAAAATGAGAATCTCCCCGTTTGTCTTTGGAATTACCTTGTTCAAAAGAGCGCTCTTTCCCTGTCGTTCTTCCTTGAGGAACAGCCGCACTCCCTGATCCTGGTATCTGGCTGCCAGCAGGTTCGTCCGGTCGGTAGAGCCATCCGAGGCTACCCAGACTTCCCGTTTTTCCGGCGGGTAATCCAGTTCCAGTGTATTTTTCATTTTTCCTTCAATTACCCCTTCTTCATTATAGGCGGAAATGATGATACTTACGCTGGGCCAATCCTGTGGCTCACCGACCGGCTCCTTCGGCAGCCGGTTAAGCGAAAAGAGAAATAATAACAATGGATAACCAAGGTAGATGTAAAAGATTAAAAAAAGAGAAACCATCCATAACAATGGACCGAAGAGGGTAGTCAAATCTTCTCATCTCCTCTACATTCCCTAACCATTACATTCCCTGACCATGTACATACTCCTGCCCTAACCATGTACATACTCCTGATCTTGTAAGTGTTCCTTATCGTGATCCTTTTGCCTGGACCAGTTCAAAGTATTTTCCAGCCCCTCCCGTGCAGGAACGCGGGAGAACCATCCTAAATCATGTTTGGCTTTCGAAATATCGAAGCGAAAGCTTTTACAGGAGGCTGCCAGGCGGTAGCGGGTGAGGAAAGGGTCCTTGTGTGCGGCCTTACTCAAAAGTTCCAGTCCAAAGGTCATACCATACATCAGAAGATAGGGCAGGTACAGCACATGACCATGACCACCCATTTTATGCAGGTACCGCTGGATGTATGCATGTTTCGTGATCAATTCCTCGTCCACGATGTTATATGCCTTGCCGGTAGCTGTCTGGCTGTTGAGGGAAAATACGATGGCATCCAGAAGATTATCAATGTAAACAAGAGGAAGCTCGAACCGTTTGCTGCCAATGGCTATCACCAGACCTTTCGAAAGAGCATACCCCATCATGGGAGTCAGGGCAGGCCCGCCAGGACCGTGGATGGTGCCGGGTCTTAAGATGACTATGGGCAGACGGGTGATAAACTGCTGTACTACCCTCTCGGCCTCCACCTTCGAATAGGTATAGGCTCCACGTTTTTGCGGATCCGGCTCCAGGGCATCCTCTTCCCGCACCTTTTGATGGACGGGAAATCGTGTATAATCATAGACGCTGAGAGAGCTGATATAAACCACTTTTTTGATCCCTTCTCTCTGAGCGGTTTTCAGAACGTTTCTCGTACCATTAACCGTTGTATCCATCGATGCTTCCAGGGATCCGGAGGTAGCGGCAGCAGCATGGACAATCATCTCCATGCCCTGAATAGCTGAGCGCAGGGAGACTTCATCCCGAACATCACCGAAGAAAATCTCAACGTCCAGATTGCGCAAATGTTCAACGGGCGAGAGCTTTCTGACCAATGCCCGCACCGGATACCCTTCCCGGACCAGCCGCCGGGCCAGATGAGACCCCAAAAATCCGGAGGCTCCGGTAATCAGCACCTTAGGAAGATTGGACAGGGGCTGACTGTTTTTCCGGGGAAGGATAGGAGAAAAAACCAGCTTTCTGGGAGTGACCTGATCCCAGATCTCGTCTATCACCCGTGCTACCTGCAGGCATTGGTCCTTGCTGAGCGGCGGATGCTCCCCACGCTGGATGCTTCCGTAAAATTGGTGAATAAGGGTGCGCATGCCATGGTAAGATCTTAACTTACCCCGCAAGAACTTCCAGGTATTACCCAGGGTCCTTTTCGATATCTGCCAGCTCTGATCCAGGTTGAACAGAGGCTTTTTGAGTGCCTTGGGTAACCTCCTGTTCGGCTGGGTATAAAAGGTCATGGTGTCGAAATTTACCTGGACGAACATCTCGGTGCCAAATAGATTCAGGTAATGTAAAAAAGGTTTGGAATTGAAGGAAATGGATAACGTACCCAGCGCTTTTGGGCCGTTGCAGAGGATACGCAGCTCATCAGGCTGCTCCTGCGGCAAGGTGCCCGTTGACCTTGCCATGGCTTTCATTTCTCTGGGAACCCCGGTGTATTCGAGGAGGAGGGAAAGCGGATGAGTGATGATGTCGTGAAACACTCCGCCGGGCAGATTATGAATCCAGGGGATCTCGTTGGCCCTGGGGTAGCCCCGGACTGCCGGAATATCCGTATTCCAGCCGTAGTAACTTTCTACGTAGATGATATGGCCGAGATCTCCCCTTTCCACCATGTTTCTCACTTCCATCATGCAGGGATCGAAAAAGTGGTTGTGATCCACGCACAGTGAAATGCCGTGCTTCTCGGCCGCTCTGACCATGGCCAGGGCTTGCTGATAATTTAACCCCATAGGTTTTTCGACCAGGACGTTGCATCCAGCCTCTGCACACTCTTGCACCAATGCCAGATGACTGGCAGGAGGGGTCAAGATATGGGCCACCTGGGGCTTGTGATAAAGGAACAGATCCGAAAGACTGGTGTAGCAGTCAGAAATGTGGAATTCCACAGCCCGCTTTCTGGCCTGTTCTTCATTCGAGTCTACAAGACCGACAATTCTGGCTCCCGGATAATCGAGAGCAAACTGGATATGTTTTGTTGAAATCTCTCCGCAACCCACAATAGCAATATCCATGAACGACTCCCCCTCAAACCTGTATCGTTAAGAACCGTTTACGGGCATAAAAAGTATTTAAGGAGCGTTATAAAACGCTCCTTAAATACTTAAAAAATACTCTAAACGATATCTTATCGACATAACCCTTTCGAAGGAGCCAATTCCTTTACCTATGGCTTTACACCGGCGCAGAGCCCTTCTTCAAGAAGAGCATGCCTTTTTATGTACCCTTGCTTAAAGGGTTAAGGGCTATGGAGAGCAGCTTATGGATGAAAACCCATGCTTACTTATTGATAATTGTAGATAAATGCGTTAAACCTTTTACTGCAGAGTAAAGATGTGGGGCAAACCGGCTGTTCGCTAAATTCAAGACTGGTGGCGGATGACCGGGACTGTGCAGTCCCGGTGAGGGTGGCTGACTCCAGTTCGGCGGGAGCAATTTCCGGTCCTGACAGTGCCTGCATAGTGCCATGATCGCCGCCGATGCGATAAGCCCTGCTCCTTTCCCCCTGGTTATTGGTTATCCATAAATAGTAGGGGCCGTCTCCCAATCCCGAAAGGTCAGTGCGAAACCTGACTTCCTGATCTTCCATCCAGACCAGCTTCTGCGTGATCCTCTGGGCTGATTCATAATCCGGGCTGTCACCCATTTCTACGATTGTGCCCGGATAAATCCGCTGGTAGGGACTCATGGCAAACCCATCAAACCAGATATATTGATCAACCGGCAACTGATCGTGAGTCCAGTTCTGACAATTGACCGTGCCAAGCTCCAGAGGGCCGAAGCGCAGGCTACCATCCGATTCTCGGTAACTGTTCATCCAGGGAGAGGTCAACAGATCGCCATTACCGTCATAGATATCACACGGCTTGCCATCCAGCCAGAACTTCAGTTCGATGCCGCCGCCGGCCTTTTTCACCATCAGCTCGATGCAATACCATTGATCCAGTTCCATACGCTTTCCAAAGTGTACGAACAAACGGTCGCCTCCCTGGATATCATACATGCTGGGACCCTTTCCTTCCGGAATATCATCCCACATGCAGGCAGTCATATTGAAGAGGTTATGCACATAAAACTGTTTGAAACTGTTGTTGGTCCATTTGAAAACTGGCCCGCTGTAGCGGACATAGTAGCGGTAAAAATATTGATTCGAATCCGGTGCATCCCACCAGGTCAGAGGACAAAAGATGCCCTTACCCGGCTCCTCTTTCGGATGATTCCAGTCATCCTGTGTATAGTAAAGATGATTTCGATAGCTCTGATGGCCGATAACAGCCACGCTCGGATCGAAAATCACATCCATATCTCGACGCTCCGCAGTCTGTGCCCAGCATTCCCAGTTATCACGGAGCCAGCAATTTCCGTTCCTGACCCAGCCGTTCGTGTCTTCAAAGCTGCCCTGGCTTTCAGGCCAATGAATCCAGTGATTGGTTACCTGATCGAGTAATCCTTCTCCGCGCAGATCTCCGATCTCACCACTCTGAAGGGCAGTGGCCTCTTCGCTGCCCGCGTAGGCGGTCTCTCCACGAGACATGCTTGAGAAGGAAATGTCTGAGATTATCGGCTCTCCGAAGGCCGATAGCGGGGTAAGAACTCCTGTCATCAAAAGGAAGGATAAAATAGAGTTGAGGAAGGCAAAGCGTAAAACAGTGGTTTTTCTTTTGGGACTGACGGGGGAAGGGATAAAGCGTACTTCTCGGGACATACTGGTAATACCTCCTGCATTTGGAATAAGACTTTAGGTAAAACGGACATGTTTTTCCCACTGAAGTAAAAAAGGATGATGTGATAAACAAAATGGAAGTACATGTTATGTAAAATAAGGCCCGATAGTACGCTATTTTTTCTACAATGTCAAGTCTGAAATGTTAATTTTCCCTCCTTAAAAATGTATCTTTTTTTACCATTATAAGCTGTGCAAAGCCTGCTCAATATTTCCGCCTATATCATCTGCTCATAAAGCCTTTCATATTTTTCAACCATTAACCCTAACCGGTAGCGCTCCAATACCACCTTCCGGCAATTTTCACCAAATCCGGCTGCCATGTGCCGGTTGTTCAAAAGCGAGAGAATGTGGTGTGTAAAAGAGTGCACATCATCTGGCTTGACCAAAAAACCTGTCTGGCCGTGCCGGACTAACTCCTGATTTCCTCCCACACAGGAAGCTACCACCGGCCTGGCACAGGCCATGGCTTCAAGCAGTGACATTGAGGTTCCTTCGCTCCAGGAAGGGAGCACAAATATATCCATGCAGGATAAAAGATCCGCGATATCGAAGCGCTCGCCAGGCAAAAGGCATATCTTTGAAAGCCCGAGGCGATCTATGAGCCGCTCAAGGTTCCCCCGCTCAGGTCCATCGCCTACAATCAGTAACCTCGCTTCCGGCACCTTGGCAGCGACATCCCGGAAAGCGTGCAATAAAACCGGATAGTTCTTCACCTGATTCAAGCGACCCACGCTCCCGACGACTTTCTGATCCGGCTGAAAGCCTAATTCACTCAAAAGCCCAAAAGGTTTGGGACGGGGCAAAAAATGCCCGGTATCAATCCCGTTTTCGATAACCGTCACCTTCTCATCCGGCCACCGGAACGCCTTATGCAAATATTCCTTTAAGAGAGGTGAAACGGCCACGATTTTTTTTGTCCGCAGGCAATACAGGCGCTCGAGCTCAATCATCCATCGCGGGTCAGGATAGGGCCTGCCATGCTCGGTATGAATCTGAGGCACTCCGAGACAGCGGCTTACCAAAGCAGCCGTAGGCCCGCAGCCGCTGTGACTGTGCATAATATCCGGCTTCACTTTCCGCACCGTGGCTATGAGCGAATAGGGATAGATCAGGGAAGCACCCCTGATCATCGGGGCAGCCATGATGACCCTGGCTCCTTTTTTTTCAGCCTGGTCAGCCAGAGCTCCCCGCGAACACAGGGTTATCACCACAACCCTGAAAACCTGCGGATCGGTACTTGTGATCAGGTGGCTGACGACGGTTTCGGCGCCGCCGGTTTCCATGCAAAGGAGCAAGTGAACGATGGTAATGCGATCTTTTAGCATTGGCGTTTATCCTTTGTACATTTTATGGAGTTTCTCACGCTTGGGGGGGCAGGGTTGGATGGTTTTTCGCTGATCTTATATTTTATAAGTATTCAGCCTGCCAGATCTGAAAGACCAGAAGGGCAAAAATCAGTTTATCGTGGGTTTGGCGCAGGGAAAAGTGCTCATCCAGAATCTTTTGGACTGCCTTCGGATCGAAAAATCCTGACCTTCTGATTGCCTCTTCACTGAGCATCTCCAGGAGATAAGTTTTCAGATCGTGGCGAAGCCAATGGGCCATGGGGCCTACAAACCCCTGTTTTTTATGTCGTAATATGGCGTATGGCAAAAGAGTGGCCCCGAATTTTTTCATGAGGTATTTTTTCTGAAAAAATTTAAGCTTCATTTCGGGTGGTATGCGAAAGCAAAACTCGAGTAATTTGTGGTCCAGAAAAGGGACCCGGACCTCCAGTGAATGGGCCATGCTGATGCGGTCGGTAAGAGCCAGAATATCATCCGGCAGGTACGTATGCACATCCTGATAAAAGACCCGGTTCAGGGAGGGAACATTTTTGGGCTGGTAAAAAAACGATTTGAGATATGATTCGATATGAGAAAAATCTATTTGCCTGCCAACATCAGGGTGATACAGGTGCCGGCGCTGCTGCAGGGACAAGAGGGAGATAAACTCCAGATACCTGGCCGAAGCCGGAAGCCCCGATCCACGGATAAATCTTTTCAGGCGATTGATGCCTGGATTGCCGTTTGCCTGCTCCGGAAGCCCCAGCGCCAGGGGATTGATTATCTTATTGCGCATCCAGGCAGGCAGAAAGTCGTACCAGTCTCCTACCTGAAATCCAAGGTATCGTTCGTATCCTCCGAACAGTTCATCCCCGCCAAGCCCCGAAAGGGCCACAGTCACCTGGCGTTTGGCCAGTTCGGATACATAATAGGACGGAATGGCTGAATCATCGGCCAGAGGTTCATCGAGGGACTGTACCACCCGGTGAAGAACATCCACGGCCTTTGGGGTAACTTCCTGCTCGAAGTGGCAGGCACTATAGTGCCGGGCAACGAGGCGGGCATAGGGCCGCTCGTCCGAAAATCCACCCACTGCTCCCCCGAATCCGATAGTGAAGGTTCTGACAGCCTGGGGAAGATTCCTGGCCATGAAGGCCACCACGCAGCCCGAATCCAGCCCGCCGCTCAGGAAAGCGCCCAGGGGAACCTCACTCATCAGGTGAATCCGGACAGCCTCCTCCATCAACTCCATTGCCCCTTCGAGAAAGTAGGATTCCGGTTTGCTGTAATCCGGATCAACTGCCAGATTCCAGTAAGGCCGAATACGGATTCCGTCTTGGAGAGTAATGGTCATGAGGTGGCCGGGTAATAGTTTCTGAATTCCCTTGAAAATCGTCAAAGGAGCCGGGATATAGGAGAGCGTAAAATAGGCATCGAGGGCCATGGGGTCAACCGTGCGCTGTATCCCCTTTATCTTGAGCAGGGACTTGAGTTCGGAGCCGAACACGATTCCCGTTCCGCTCTGGGTGTAAAAGAGTGGTTTGATGCCTACCCGGTCGCGTGCCAGCAGAAGCTTTCGATTTTTGGCATCCCACAAAGCGAAAGCGAACATGCCCCGCAAGGGAGTGATCAATTCCTCGCCGTATTCCTCATACAGGTGGACCAGCACTTCGGTATCGCTGGAGGTGGAAAACCGATGCCCTTTCTGCTCGAGGTCCTCTTTCAGGTGCTGGTAATTATAGATTTCACCGTTATAGACAACGACAATCGTCCGATCCTCATTGGCTATCGGCTGCTGGCCGCCGCTGCGATCGATGATACTCAGCCGCCTGGAACCAAACCCGAGGGTTCCCTCCAGGTGGAATCCTTCAGCGTCCGGACCCCTGTGGGCTATGGCATCGCCCATCAGTTTTAAATCCGAAAATTCAACCGCAAGCTCAGGCCGGGCAAAATTGTATATTCCAAAAATTCCGCACATTCAATTTCCGCACATTATGGATAACGTGAACGTGATTGTCTCAATGTTTCTAGTCGCTGTCATTCTGCTGCAAGATTGCCATTTCACTTTGTTTTACTCTTTTACCGTTTCGAACAAATGGAAAAATTTTGCTCACTTGATCAGCATTTTGCGATCGCAGGATTCACCCTGATTCTTTGACCTTCGCCTCCGAGGAGGCTTTTATACAAATCCAGGGTTTTTTTGGCTACGGTATCCCAGCCATATAATGCATAAGCCCTCTGATGCAGTTGGCTACCCAGGGTTTCCCTTGCCTTTGGATCGTGAATAAGTATCCGCATCTTATCCGCAAGATCGTACGGGTCATCTTCTTCAATATAGAGGCCGGCTCTGCCGAGGTATTCAGGCAGGCCGACATTGCGGGTGGCGATTACCGGCACGGCATTGGCCATGGCTGCGGTCACGGCAGTTCCCGCTTCACTTTTCGTATAGGGGATGACCATGCACAGGGCTCTTTGCAGTTCCTGAAACAACGAGTCATCGCTCTTATAATCAAACCACTCGATCGGATTATCGATCTTGAGTTCACAGATAGTTTTCCGACCCTGTTCCTGACCATATCCTGCATTCAGACCATAGATCATTACGGATGGAGTAATGTCATGTGCTTTAAGAATAAGCAGTGCCCTCAGGAAGACATCAAAGCCTTTGCCCGAAGTGAGATGGTGGCCGCCGCAAAAAACAATCCGGGGCCTCTGGTTCTCCTGAATCCAATTATACGATATATTCGATGTGCCGAGCTTTGGAATATGGGTGCCATGGGGTATGATATGAACTTTCTTAGAATCGACACCCAGACCCTCAATCGCTTCTTTAAAGGCCCTGTTTTGAACGATAACGGCATCGGCTTTATGGTAAATCTTATTAAGCCAGACCGTGGGAATGTCTCTGGACCTGACCTTTAATCGCCTTTGCACAGCATCGATCTCGTGGACAGCGACCACCCGCTTTGCCTGTGTGGGGTATGACAGGAAAGAAAGCAGGGGAAGAAAACCGAACGAGCCCTGGGTTTGCTGATAGTGAAGAATGGGGAAGGGTGGAGTCTTCTTAAGATAAGTGCGCCCTTTGAGTGAATCGCCGGTCAATTCGCCTATGGAACGGATATAGCTGATAAGTCTGGGTGAAGGCTTCCAGTAAAAGTCTGCGAATTTTATCTTATGGCAAGGGGAGAAAAACAGGTCAGGGCGAAAAGGATCATCACGAAAGCAAAGGCAATTAGCTGAAATGACATTAATATTAACGCCCAACTCTTGCAGGGCAGAGGCAAGATTGTGAGCGAATATGCCGCAGCTTTTCTCTTTATACCAACATGAAATCAAACCCACCCTGATGGCATCCATCGACTAACCATCCTCCGAACGGTCTTTTTTAAGGATGCCAGACGGCTATCCTCGATCCGGGGCCGCACGATCAAATTGAAGAGCTGACTGGCTACCTCATCAGGTGAAGACATGCTGGCCTCCTTGAGTATATCGGCAGGAAATGCTTTTAAGAGCTCGGTATCCACATAGCCCGGGCACAAATAGGAGACTGTTATATTGTAGGGAGTCAATTCACGCTGCAAGGATTCGGAAAATCCGATAACTCCAAACTTTGAGGCACAATAGATGGCAAGGTTAGGAAAGCCGAATTTTCCGGCCTGGGAGGCGACATTGATGATATGGCCGGTTCCCTGCCG
>JBFMGO010000044.1:0-40507 GCA_040752695.1 bacterium | reverse complement strand
AGCCTTATTACCTTGATGTATAAGGTGATCTCGTAAAATGATAAAGATGGCATAATGAATGCATACTTCCCTTCTCATATAGTTCATTGTTATTTTGGCAAACTTGAGATTTCCTCTTCTGGTGATGCGCCTCTCTTAGGATGATGTGCCTCTCATGGTGTTAAGACGTTGGTTAATAATATCTTGGTTATGGATGATGAAATTATCTTTTGTAATGCTTTACGATATCATCTCACCCAAAGAGGGTATCGTGTGGAGTCATGTACTTCTTTCCATGATTTTCAAAAAAATATAAATCTTTGGCAATTCGATCTTGTATTACTTGATCTGAATCTAAAGGATATAAAAGGCCTTGATTTTCTCCAAATCATCATTGGAATCAGACCTGGCCTTAAGGTCATTATTCTTTCTGCTTATCTTGATCACAGAAATATTGTGAAAGCCAAGGAGCTTGGTGCTTACGAGTGTATCAGTAAGAACAGCCAAATGTTCCAGGTACTGGATCAGATTATTGATGCCTTGTAAGTGCCGGTTCACATTAAGAGCCCATCCCAAGACCTCTGGGTGTTTATTTGCCTGAAAATGGGGTTTGGTGCAGGCACTGATAAAGGAGGGTAAGGAAATAAGATGTAAATTTATAATAAAATATAGTTTTTATTGAAAATTATCAGAGTTCAAAGAGAGTTTTATACGAGGGTCTTATTACTGATTTTTAGAACCTAAGGTTCAGTGCAATCTGAATAAAGCCAAAAATGAGGTTAGGAAAATGTCTTGCAAAAACAGAGTTAATTCAGTTTTATTTTCATTAATTGCCTTTTTAGGATTTTTATTTATCTTTGCCAGCACTTGTTGCGCGCAATACTCTACTTATTCCAGCGGATTGGGCAGTACCTACGGCAGCAGCCTGTATGGTGGGTTAGGCGGCATGTATGGCGGTTTGGGAAGCATGTATGGATTGGGCAGTATGTACGGCGGATTGAGCAGCCTGTATGGCAGCAGCAGCCTGTATGGGGGGTTAGGTGGTATGTATAGCGGTTTGGGAAGCATGTATGGATTGGGCAGTATGTACGGCGGATTGAGCAGCCTGTATGGCAGCAGCCTATATGGGGGGTTAGGCAGCATGTACGGCGGTTTGGGAAGCATGTATGGATTGGGCAGCATGTACGGCGGATTAGGCGGTATGTACGGCGGCTTGGGCAGCATGTACGGATTAGGCAGCATGTACGGTGGATTAGGCGGTATGTACGGCGGATTGGGCAGCATGTATGGCTTGGGCAGCATGTACGGATTAGGCAGCATGTACGGTGGATTAGGCGGTATGTACGGCGGATTGGGCAGCATGTACGGATTAGGCGGTATGTACGGCGGCTTGGGAATTATGGGTAGTATAACTCCCTATTATTCGAGCAGCATGAGTCCCTATTCGATGATCGGGGGGCTTGGCGGTTTGAGCGGCCTCAGTAGTGGAGCATACAGCACGGCCACGAGCATCTAAACCAGGAGCTTTCGAGTTTGTTAACCGGCACGGCACGTCATCTTATCTGAAGTAATCGGAAAAGTAAAAATCGTGCACCGGTTGAGTTTGCGATAAGCGGGTATCCCCTCAAGGGGATACCCGCTTCATTTTGCGCATATTCCGTAAGATGGCAGGATGTATCTGGTCACCTATTCCGCCGATCCTCCTCTTAACAGTCTTCTTATTCCTTTCCTCTCTTCAAACTTTTGACATTTTCCAGAGACAATGCTACCTTATAATGGTAGCTATAAAACTGATTATTTTTTCAGGAAACGGGCTTTATCCAATCAATAAAAAATTGGAGGTCATATTAAAAACTTTCTATAAATAATCTCTATTTACAAAGAAGGATGGGTTTCGTTATGGTTGAAGCGAAAAACTACTGTATCATGCTCCTGTTGCTCGTTGGTTATTGTTTCGTATCTCTTTACTATGTTCCTCGTGGCGAGGCGGAATTTACAGACTGGCAGATCCCAGCGGTTCAAAGTGTATCCCTCGTATGGCCATCTTATAATTATCGTACTCCTGTTGATTTGTGGAATCAATCTATCTCACAGCCCATCAGTGACTCTCCCTGGGAAAGCCTCTTTCGGGTGAGCCGCACGTTAGATGGGACCCTAACCTCATTATCTTCGAATGCTTCCGGCTTTTCAATCCCAGGTGAGAACACCTTGTGGAAGGAGAGTTTTTTTTCGAATTTTGCGGGGAGTTATTCCTATAATTTTTCTTTTCCCTCCTTGAGTACTTCGATCTTTAACACTTCGGTCCTTAATACTTCGGTCCTTAATACTTCGACAAATCAGACAATCAGCTTTCCTGTAAATCAATTGTCTTATTCTACTGCACAATTATTCCCTGCAAATCTCTATGGCGGCTACAGCCAGTACAACGGGTGGGCATTACCGGTTGATCATCTATCCCTGGGACGAACCTATTTTCTCAACGGTCAGTATGACTATGCTATCAATGAATTGAAGAATTCAATCAATTTACCTTCAGGCAAAGAAGAAGTATGTCTTATGCTTGGAATGTCATATTCGGCACTTGGTAATATATATCTTAGAGATGCAGAAAAATACCTGGAGCAGGCTGCCGGTTTTCAGCTTTACAGCCCGAAAGCACGATTGCAGTTAGCCAAGGTCTACTACCAGCAGGGTGAATACAGTAAAGCAATCAGAGAATACGGTCGGGTAATTGAACAGGATCCGAACAGTACGGATGCGGTCAAGGGTTTGGCTCTCTCATATTTTAAAGCGAATGATCTTACCAGGGCGCTGAAGGAATTGCAGAAGGCTGAAACGATGGACCCGGATGACCTTGAGATCCTCTGTACCACAGGTTTCATTCTTGAGGAGAAGCACCTGTTTTTTGAGGCAAGGGAATATTACAGCAAAGTTGTAGACCTTGCCCCGGACAGCAGTTGGGCCTCACAGGCCAGGGATCACGTTCAGGATATCGAAATGGTGGGAGATGCCTCCACTGCCGGGGATATAAAAGAGCAGGAAGTGGCCATGCTGATCATGTCCGCACCCGAACCCGAGGATATGCCTGATCATTCGCTGGTAATACTTCTCGATGAGGTCAAGTATCAGTTATTACCGGACGATACCTTAATAAACAAGACCCACAGGCTGTTCAAGATTCTGGATGAGCGGGGGAAAGATGCAAGCGAAATTAAGATGTCTTATGACTCGACGTTTCAAAATATAACCGTTGATCTGGCCCGGGTTATCAAACCTGACGGGACGATTATCGGCGCCAGCCAGCAGGATATCCAGGAAGTTACTCCCTGGGTCAATTTCCCCTTTTATAACAATATAAAAGTCTTAATCATATCCATGCCTGGAGTGACCGTGGGATCCATCATCGAATATCAGATTACCATAGAAGACATACCCGGATCCCGGATCTTCACTCCCCGGGAGATTGATTCAGGCTTTGCTCTTGACTCCATCGATCCTGTCAAGAGAGGCAGAATCGAGGTTTCGGTACCGGCAGACCGGGAATTCGAGATAAGCGTTGTCAATGGAGATTATCTGGAGCCGGAGATTGTGGTAGATGGAGGCATGAAGTATTTTACCTGGGAGCTATCCGATTTACCGGGGATAATTACTGAACCGATGATGCCGCCAATTTTCGACGTCAGTCCTACACTCCTGATAAGTTCTATTCCCACCTGGGAGACAATGGCCGAATGTTGGCGCGAACTCGAATTTCAGGCCATTGTCCCTGATGACGACATTAAAGCCACGGTGAATGAATTGACTCAAAACCTCTCTACCGAAGAAGAGAAAGCCAGAGCACTCTTTCATTACGTAGCCTCGCAGATACGTTATGTCGGTCTGGAATATGGCAAGGGAGGCTGGAGGCCGCATCAGGCACACGAAGTATTCAGAAATAAATATGGTGACTGCAAGGATCAAACGATGCTGCTCGTTACCATGCTCAGGGAGGCAGGGATCAGTGCTTACCCTGTATGGTTAGGTACCCTCTACGGAGGCCGCAGGGCCCAGGAGGCAGTCCCGCAGCTCAGTGCCTTTGACCATGTAATTACCCTTAGTATTATCGACGGTCAATGGATATGGATGGATCCTACTGCGGAATCAAGCTCTTTCGGAGATATCCCTGCCGGGGATCAGGACCGTGAAGCGCTGGTGATATTTGATGATAGATGTCAATTTACCAAAATACCAGTAGTCCCGCCGGAAAAAAATCTGGACAAGGAGATTGTAGATATCCGGATAGCTGAGGATTCATTCGCTACAGTCTTTTCAACTACCACATCGACAGGAATCAATGCCATCGGCAGCCGGGCATATCTCAAGTCCCTTGACCCGATATACCGCAAGCAGTATCTGGATGCAATGGTCGCAGCACGGGCTCCGGGCGGAGAACTCGTTGATTTCAGATTCAATGACCCGGATGATCAAAACCAGCCTTATCAACTCGACATTACCTATACTGCGCCGGATTTTATCGAGTGGGCGGACGGTATCGGATTCATGAAGGCTTCGGTATTAGGGGCTAATCAGTCTGCCATTATTGACGATCGTAAGTATCCTGTTTTCCTGGGAAATACTTCTTTAGGGGAAAACATTGTTCATATAACCCTGCCCCAGAACATCAGTGTGCGTTACCTGCCCCCGCCCGTGACCCTGGAGATTCCGCAAATCCTTTATACTTCGGAATATACGCTGAAAGACCGTACCATCACCTATCATCTGCGCTATGAAACAAGAGATATTTACATACCTCTCGAAGACTACGAAAAGTATAAGGCATTCCAGGAAAAAGTCAGCAAGGAATTAAAGAGGAAGATAATTGTAGAAAAAATATACAGGTAAAAGATCCATATTTTCACAGAAGAAAAATGTTTTTCTTCTCCATGGGGCACCCTTTTTGAGCTGGGTGCCCCTCCCCATTTCGGCTCAACGCTGATATGACAGGAAATTACAGCCGGGGTGCTATTTTCTGACAGGGAAGAGACCTGATTATAAAATCAGCATCTTCTGAAGCTCAGCGACCGAAGGCACTCTGCCTGCAATTTTGATCTGGCCGCCAATGGCAAGTGCCGGCATCAAGGTCATACCCAGATTCATGATCGCGGCGGGATTGTTAACCTCTACTTTTTCAATCTTATAGAGCAAGCCAAGAGCTTTAGCGGCAGCTTCCACATTCTCCGCCAGTTTCTTGCATCTTGAACAATTAGTACCTAAAATTTGTACCCTCTTCATAGATTCATCTCCCGCCTGATGTGAAGGTTTTGGTATTACCATAACCATACTGCTCATCACTTTTAGGATGCGCCTTTTGGTATATATCAAGACCTCATAAAATGTAGAGTGAAACCAAGATGGATAATACGAGACATACATTGATTCCTGCAAATTTTGTACCATAAACGGAGAATTGCTGTCCTCGCTCATTGAACACCGGACTTGTTCACTGAACACCGGATTTGCTCACTTGCGCAGTCGGGCTTGCTCACTGTCCCCGGCCCTGCTCACTCTGAGGCCGGTCTTGCTTACCGACCGCCAGCCACTGGTCGCTGATGAACCCTTATCGGTAATTAAAATCATCTTCCCCTGGAAATGAAAAGTCTTTTGGGTGGAAGTACGTTTCCTCCCGGCTGACATCGGGGAGCGAGAGCGGCAGGTAAACCGTAAAGACCGTCCCATTTCCTGCACTGCTCTGCACGGTAATCGTCCCTCCGTGATCTTCTACGATTTTCTTGACAACGACCAGGCCCAACCCATGACCTAAGCCTTTTTCGCCCTCGGCGGTTACCTCCTTGGTTGTGAAAAAGGGTTGAAAGATCTTATGTTGATTTTCTGTTGAGATTCCACATCCTGTGTCGGAAATTTTCAGGAAGGCGAAGCCTTCTTCCTGGCCTGTTTCGATACGCAAGACCTTTTTAGGTGTTTCAGCCATGGCCTGCTGCGCATTGATACAAAGGTTGAGGAGAACCTGGCTGATTTGAGCAGGATCGAGGAGGACAGAGGTGGGCTGATGATGAATAATTTCCGCTTGAATCCCCTGATTTTCAAATTCCTGGGAAACTATCCGGAGTGTTTCGTGGATCAAAGGTGCCAGTTCCATGACCGTTCTCTTCTTCTCCGGGGGCTGGGAAAGGTTCAACAACTGCCGCGCTATGAGAGTAGCTTTTTGGCCGATACCATGAATAGTTTTGAGGTCTTTCTCAAGCTCGGGAGTCAATCCCTCCTTTCGGAGCATAAAATCGATATAGCCATACAGGATAGTGGTCAGGTTGTTAAATTCATGAGCGATCTCCCTGGCTTTTTGCTCAACGGCGGAGTATTTGCCTGTCTGCAGGAATTGCCCGTCGAGGCTTTTCTCCGCCGTCAGATCACGCTGCACAATAGCCAGCACCCAGGGCAGGCCATCTCTGTTTTTAAGACTGAAGGCCCGCAGCCAGGAGGTAAAAGGCTCGCCGTTTTTGCGCACGCCCCTGATCTCTCCCTCCCATCCACTCTCCTTAAGGGAGGAGCGAATGACCTCTTCATGGAATTTTAGCCGGTTTTCCCAATGGCAGAAAATATCAGGGGGATGATTGAGTACATCTTCGAGTCGACAATCAAACATCTTGAGTGCAGCCTTGTTTGCGTACTCGACGAGTCCGGTTTTCGGATTTACTATCAGAACAGTCTCCATCATACCTTCCATCAAGGCTGCAAGGAAGCGGAATCTGGCCCTCTGCCTTTTTTGTTTGGTACCCTGACAGTAAAAAGCCGGTGGAGTGGGCTGATATTCATGGTTTCCTGCTTTGCCTGACACGGAATCCATTTCCTTTCTTTCGCCTGCCCTCTTGTGCCTTTTTATTTCCCTTAAACGACTTCTTTCACTGAACGAACCTGCCTGGCTATGGCGGTTTACCAGCCCGCCCCGTCACCCCTTTCCTTTTCCTTGTGACTCATGCAGGCAGGTGACAGCCAAAAACCGTTATCACCTGTTTTTTTCGCGCGAATACAGTCCTACCAATTCTGCTGTGGCCAGGGTATTTTTTTGAATCTCCTTTTGAAAATTCATCCTGGTAATTTCTCTTAATTCTCTGGCCTTCAGAGCATAGAGTGTAAAGAAATACCGGTGAGTCCCTGAAGGAGGGCAGGGACCTCCATAACTTCTTCTTCCGAAATCGTTGGCGACTTCCTTTGCCCCTGCAGGAAGGGGTCCTTCTTCAGGGATTTCAAAAACGCCTTTGGGTATATCGTAAATCAGCCAATGGATGAAATTCCCTCCCGGCGCGTCCGGGTCAGTAAGAGAAAGGGCAAAACTGGAGGTTTCTGCTGGTGCATCAGACCAGGAAAGGTGAGGAGAAACATTTTGTCCATCACATGTATGTTTGGCAGGTATCTTTTGCTGGTGTTGAAAGCTGTTGCTAAACAATTTCATTTTTTTCTCCTTGCCATCAATAACCGTCAATAACCATCAATAACCGTCAATAACCGTCAATAACCAAATGAATACCTTTTATCGAAATAATGGGAAAAAGACATATAGACTTATCGTCCGGACAACCGATTTTTGCTGCAAGGGAGAAAATGAAAATGGGTGAAGGATGGAAATTTTAAAATTCCGCCCCTTCACCCATTATTTCAAGGTGATCCTTCTGACTTGCGGCCTTATTGTTCCCCCTCTTACTCTTCCCTGTTTCCCCCCTTTTTCCCGGACTGGTGCAGGTTTTTCCTGAGCCCGCGCAGTGTCTTCTTTTTTATGTCCTTTTCACTGGGGGAGGAAGTCAACGATAAAGGCAAAGACCGCCAGTATGCGCCATCCCATCTTGAAAAATAAAGTCCCCAGTCGCCGGCTATATCTATCTGGCCATCCGTATCCTGTGCCCAGATGACCGCAGGTTTTTGGGCTGTGTAGATAACTTCAGGTGATTCGGCCAGCACAGACCTGGCGATAACCGCAGGATCTGTCCACCGCGTTCCATTCCAGAAAGAGCCACAGAGGCAGGAGCCTTTTTTCGACTGATTGATCCACACTGCAACGATCTCGCCATTGGGACCTGCAGCGAGGTCCACCTGCTTATCCGTACCAGGGAGTTTGGCCAGCGGTTTTGGTTCTGTCCACTTTCCCTTCACCCGCTGAGAATACATGAGATCCTCTTTTTCAAAAGCCGCAAGAATGTCCATAACCGGGCTTTGTTCATAGTCAAGCCCCTCATTGGATGCACTCGACCACACAACCATAGGCGTGCCGCAGGAGTCGAAGGCTACGGACGGGGCTTCGTGGAAATCGATCTTCGGAGTCACTTCAACGGGGCTGCTCCAGCCTTCTGTATCATAGGTTGCAGCATAGACCCTGGTACCAAGGGCCTGAGCGGGAAAGGCTTTGACCCAGACCACCATGATTTCCCCTGATCCGCTTCTGGCTACCGCTGGAATTCCATCATTGTAGATATCCCCTGATATATCCTTAAGGACAGTCTTGCCTTCATAGACATTGCTTGTTCCGGTAAGGGGCTCTTTGACGGTTTCCATCATTTCATCTACCAGAATATTTCCATCTTCCATGATGCTGGTCATGGTTTTCACCAGCTTATCTTTTCGCGACTGCCCCGGCCTTTGAGAGGAATTGGGATCACTCCCCTCATTTTCTCCATAGGAAGAGCAATAACCGAATGGCCGCACTTTACGATAACTGGCGGAATTGGGATCACCCCAGTTGATCTTTTTCCCCACGGAGGGCCAATTCCCCCACCTTCGGTTAGAGGCGGTATTCGGGTCGCCCCATCCGCCCAGTTCCCTCAGGGTAAAGGTTTTGGTAAACCTGGTTAGCAGGGCGGCCCAATCCCCTCCGAATCTCAATGCCCCACTCAGGTTGAGAAAGGTTTTTTGTGAAAGTGTAGGGCGGGAGCGGGATGGAACGATATAATTCAACGCATAGCCTCCGGCAAGAAGAAGAAAGCCCTGGATTTTACTATCCAAAGACCGGAAAGTTTGCTCAGGCCCGAGTCCCAGACTGATCTGGGTTACGAATTCACGCGGTATTTCAGGATTGTTGGGTGCCCTGACAAAGGAGAAGGATACGCCGATCGCACCGGCTGTGCCTAGTCTGGTAGATCCCATCTGCTGGCCGCAGGCAGAGAGAGGGATAGGATTGGAAAGATACAAAAATGAATCACTTCCGCCATAGGTCACGACCGTTCCCTGAACAGCGGAGCCGATTCCCTCACTGTCGGCAGGAGCGTTACCAGGGGTAGTGAGAACAACTTGACCAAGAGCGAACATGTTAAATCCCAGGCTAAGATGGGGGCCGAATGACAGTACCGCCTGCAGTTCGTCGATGGCCACGGGAGCCACGATATCACGAGAACCACGAAGGGAAACGCCTGAATTGCCGCACACGTAGCCCGTTATTTCCAGATTAGCCGTTTCTCCCAGTATTGGGATCTGACTGGGAAAGTTGATGGTGGCTTTGGTTAGAACAATGGCCACGCAGTTTGAAGAAAGATAGGGAGGAATAGGCCCGGTCAGGTCAATAGGAGCTGGCTGGCCAACCCAATTCGAAGGCGGATCTCCCCCTGCCGGAGTCGATGGCGCAGCCCTGCCCCCAGGGGTCGAAGTCGAAGCTGCTGCCTGTGAATTTGATGCCTGTAGTGCACTGATTGAATCCGGTAGATAGCTTCCCTCCTCTGAGCCTGTTGCCTGCATTCCGCCATCAGGAGCTAAGACTATTGCCTGATCGGCATCAGGACATGCACAAGGTGAGGTAATCACCTGGTAGTAGAGGTCGGAATCATCGTCGAAAGATGCACGCTGCAGCCAGAGCATAACAGGACGCTGGCTTTTGTCTACAACCAGAACAGGACAAAAGTCGCCGTTTTCATCCCCGGTCAGAGCCTGCGGCTCGCTCCAGGCGATCCCCGTGGTCGTAAGTGTGCCTTTTGAACCCATGATCTTTGTAGTGGAGGTCAGGGATTCCCAGGCACAGAAAAGACAGGCACAGCTCTTTTGGCTTCCGCTCCCCTGGCCTTCATTCGCTGTTGCGTCCTGGCCTGCAGGTATCGGTGCATTGTCTGCGGGGATTCGAGGGATGGAAATTAGTACAGGGTGACTTCCTCCGGTGCCCGGCACTTTGCCGCTGCCGGTCCAGGTTCCTCCTTTGTTGACAGCCCAAAAGAGCTCGTTGCCATGCTCCCAGACCAGGTAGATATTCCCTTCATTATCACTGGCCACGGCAGGATTATGGTCCGGGGCCTTCTCGTTTTCCTGAGCGGGTGCCTTTTTCCTTCTCCGAATAGCCCCGGCAATACTCTCCTTACCCGCAACGGGAAATCCGTCCGCTTTCCTGTCACCTGCCCCCGCTCTGGCTGATGGGAAATTTTCGATATGGATAATTCTGGATAGCCAATCCTCCCTATCAACGGCCAGGTCCAGACCTCCACAGCTTCGATCCATGCCGTTGTCTGCGGTATTGATGTCTTCAGTATTCCTTTCGACGGGAGGACGAATCTGGCGCCTCGTCGAAAGCTTTCTCCTTCCTCCCAGTACCCCTTTAGCCGGAATTGAGTTGCCCTGCAGCAGGGCAAGGGATATAAATATCGCAATCAAGCCCTTTCTTTTTAACATGCTGGAATATATCATAGCTTTCTCCTGCAAATCCCAAGTACATGACGGCTTCAATACGCGGCCAGTTGGAATCGGCAGGGAAAAGAATAAGCAGGGCAAAGCCCTGCTCTTTATTTCCTGCAATGCAGAAAAACCCGCAAAAAAACTGGTCGATATCTAAAGCGCGGCCTGACTTAAGTCTTATTTGCATAATCTGTTGCTCCTTCTTTGAAGACGGTAGTGGCTCTTCTTCCACCACCTCTTTTTCTTACAGGAGTACGTACATTCAATCTGCCTGGGAGTCTCCTTCGATTTATAGCCTTTTCACCAGGCGTGTCTTCACTGAAAAGTAACGGCTGGGAACGCCAGGATGTGCCGTCCCAACGGGAAAAATAAAGTTTCCAGTCCTCTGATGTGTTTATCTGGCCATCCGTATCCTGAGCCCAGACAACGGAAGGGGTTTTGTCTGTGTAGACAACTTGCGGTGATTCGGCCAGGGCAGCATTGGAGATAGCCTTCGGCTCGGTCCACCGGCTTCCGTTCCATAAAGAGCCATAGAGGCAAGAGCCTTTGGCCGACTGGTTGATCCATACGGCCGTTATCTCATCATTGGGCCCGGCAGCAAGCCTGACCTGCTCATCCATACCAGGGAGTTTGGCCAGGAGTTTCGGATCCGACCACTTTCCGCCAATCCGCCGAGAATACATGAGGTCCTTTTTTTCAAAAGCTGCGATGATCTCCATAACCGAACTCTGTTCATAGTCAAGTCCCTCATTGGATGCACTCGGCCATACGGCCATGGGAATGTCACCAGAGTCAAAGACTATGGCCGGATCATCGTGAAAATCGATCTTTGGAGTCACTTCAACAGGGCTGCTCCAGCCTCCTGCGGGAGTATAGGCAGCGGTGCAGATCTTAGTTCCGAGCGTCTGGGCGGCAAACGCCTTGGCCCAGACGATCACGATTTCTCCTGATCCGTTTTTGGCAGCAGCCGCAACTCCATCATTGTAAATATCCCCTGATATATCCGAAAGGACAGGCTTTCCTTCGTACACATTACCTGTTCCGATAAGGGGCTCTTTGACTGTTTCCAGCATTTCATCCATCAGTGCTTTCCCCTCCTCGATGATACTGGACATCGTTTCGGTCAGCTTGCCTTTTTCTGACTGCACGGTTAATGGTTTTTGCGTGTAAGGAAGATCACCTTCATCGAGAGGGGAAAGATTATCGCCCGATTCGGTTACTCCCTGGAGGGAATAGACGCTGTTTTGTGACATTGCCTTTTCTTCCGAGACATAGGGGCTGATCCATGGCCATACTCTTTGATAGAAAGCGGCATTGGGATCACATAAGCTCCCCCCTCCCCTATTGATACTTGTATAGCTCCATGGTCTCACCCTCTGGTAGGATGCGGTGTCGGAACTGGAATAGCTGACATTGGGATCACGAAAGGGTCTGCCTCCACCATTAGCGGAGCCAGCCCAGCACCAGCCTCTTCGGTAACCGCTTCCTCCGCCCGTTTCAGGGGTATAAGCCCTGGCAAACCTTCTCAATACGCCAGCCCAGACCCCGCCGTATCTGACCGCTCCGCTCAAAGCGATGAAGGGCGTCCCGATAAACGAAGGACGGGAGCGGGCCGAGGCACTCCAGGATAATGAATAGCCGCCCGCAAGAGTAATAAAACCCTGAAGTTTACTTCCCAAAGAGCTGAAAACTTCCTGGGGGCCCATCGCCACAGCGAGTTGGGTCACGAATTGGTTCGGTACTTCAGGATTTTCGGGAAATCTGATATAGGAGAACGATGCTCCGACCCCGCCGACTACGCCCAGTCTGGATATTCCAAGTGATTGGCCGCATGCATGTAAAAGAAAAGGCTCCGAAAGATATAGAAAGGCAGTACTTCCACCATGGGACCAGATCGTTTCCTGAACAGCAGGACAGCAGCCCCCGCCGGCAGGAGTGGTCCCCGCAGCTATGGCAGCCTGTCCAAGGGAGAATAAATTAAAGCCCAGAGTAAGATGGGGGCCGAGGGTTAATTGGGCAGTCAGTTCATCAATGGCTACAGGAGTCAGAACACCGGAAGAACTGACAGTGGAAACGCCTGAATTAGCGCATGTAAAGTTCGTTATTTCCAGTTCGGCCGTCTCTCCCAGCATTGGGATCTGGCTGGGGAGATTGATGGTAGCTTTGGTCAGAAGGATTGACACACAGTTTGAAGTAACGTAGGGAGAAAAGGGCCCGGCTATGTCAATCGGGGCCGGAGCCTGTCCCACCCAGTTCGAAGGCGGCACAGGGTCTCCTCCGGCTGAAGGTGCGGGTGCGGCCCGGCCATCGTCAGTGCCAGTGCCTGAGGCTGAACCCGCAGCCGGACTGCCGTTTGGAGTCTGACCTCCGCTGGCAGCCTGTCCCCCGCTGTTTGTCGCCTGCATTGCGCTGCCTGAGGCTGCCACTATCTGGTTTGCAGTCGCGGATAAATCGGTTGAGGCAATCACCTGGTAGTAGAGGTCGGAGTCATCTTCATAAGATGCCCGTTGCAGCCAGAGCATTAAAGGATGTCCGCTCGTGTCTGCAATCAGGGCGATGCCGGAGTCCTCATTCCTGTCGCTGGTCAGTGCCAGTGGCTCACTCCAGGTAATTCCGCTGTCAGTAAGTGTACCTGCCGACCCCATGATCCTTTTGGGTGCAGTAAGCGACTCAAAGGCACAGAAAAGCTCCGCACAAACCTCTGCACCCTGGTCTGCTGCACCGGCTATTGCATCCTGGTCCGCGTTGGTGCCCGGATTCGCGGACTGATCCTGGTCAGCGGACGGGTGAGTGTTCATGTCTTTCGGTCCATTTTGATCCATGGACAGGTCATGAGCGAAAAAATGCGGAATATACACGATAACAGGACGGCTCCCTCCCGCACCCGGCATTTTTCCGCTGCCGGTCCAGGCCCCTCCTTTATTGACCGCCCAAAAGAGCTCATTGCCGTGCTCCCAGACCAGATAGATATTTCCTTTGTCATCTGCGGTCATGGCAGGGCTGTGGTCAGGGGCTTTCTCCGCTTTCTGAACAGCGGTTCTTTTCATCCGCGGTCCCCTTTTGACCAAAAGGGTGCGGCCTGTTTCTCCTTCCTCCATGCCTGACAGGTAGTTTTCAAAACGGACGGCCCTGGATATCCAATCATCCCCGCCTCCCGTTTGCTTTGCCTTATTCCCTCCCAAACTCTCCAGTGGACTGCCAGGAGCCGATTCTCTTTTGGAACCGATGTTTTGGCCGGAAAAAAGACGTCCTCCTGCCTGAGACCTTCTCCTTCCTCCAAGGGCTCCCGCCCGAATCGGATTCCCCTGCAGCAAGATAAGGAATAGAATGATGGCGATGAGATCCTTCCTCTTTATTATGCCCGATACATCGTGCACTTCTCCCGCAGTTTCAAGCCGTTTTTGCATAATCTCTCGCTCCTCGCTGAACACCACTGGACTATTAATGTAATCTTGAACACCCTCAACAACTTAATCGAACAAGGCAGCCCCTCGTTTTTTTCCTCTCCTTCTTGCGGGCAGGTTCCTTTTCCCCGGACTTCCTTGTCCATTTCCCTGTTCCCTTTTCTTTCCATCAACCGATAAGGCCTGAGAGTGCCAGGATGTGCCGCTCCAATCTGCGATGTACATCCTCCAGTCATCAGTTGTCTCTATTTTCCCGTCCGTATCCTGGGCCCAGACTACAGAAGGTCTTCCGGCTGCATAGGTAATCTCAGGCGATTCTGCCAGCACAGCTTGAGCGATACATTTCGGCCAGGTCCAGCAGGTTCCGTTCCACAGCGAGCCGTAAAGACGTGAGCTTTTGCCTGACTGATTGATCCACACTGCTGTTATCTTCCCATCGGGTCCGGCAGCAAGATCCACCTGATCGTCCAGACCAGGAAGTGCAGCCAGAAGCTTCGGCGCTGTCCACTTTCCCTCTTCATGCCAGGAATACATGAGATCTGCCTTATCAATGGCCTCAAGAATCTCTACAGCCGAAGACCGCTCGTAGTCGAGTCCCTCGTTGGGCGCGCTCGACCAGACAGCCAAGGGTTTACCGTGCGAGTCAAAGACTATGGCCGGGTCTTTATGGAAATCAATCCCGGGAGTTACCTCCAAAACGCTGCTCCAGCCCTTTTGGGTATAGCGGGCGCTGTAGATTTTAGTACCAAGGGCCGAGGAAGCAAAGGCCTTAGCCCAGACCGCCATGATGTCCCCTGATCCGCTTCTGGCCACGGAAGGAACTCCGTCATTGTATACATCTGCCGATATATCCCCCAGTATGGGCTTGCCTTCATACACCGAGCCAGTTCCTGTGAAAGGCTTCTTGACATACTCGACCTCTTCACGGATGGATACCCCCTCGATCTGTTCACGGAGAGATACCCTATTTTTCAAAGCCTGGGAAATGGTCCGGATAAGGTCGTCCTTCGATGAGCATACCGGAGCCGATGGCACATTCTTTGAGCTTGTCGCAGAGGGCAGCAGCGCAACCGATGAATTTACCGGGCCTTTTGGTATGGCGGCATTGAAACTGGGCGGGTTAAAAGTCACTCCATCCCAGATATAGCTGCGGTGAAATGTTCTTAACACACCATTCCATGGTCCAAGGACCCCAATTGCCCCTGTCAGAGCGATAAAGGGTGCTGCCGTGAACGTAGCCACAGCGCGTGTAGGTACTGTATATCTTGTCGAGAGACCGCCCACCAGATAGACAAGCCCCAGCACCCCGCCTTTAAAAGCTGTGAGAGTACCTTCACCGCCTAATCCTACATCGAACATGAACTCAGTCCCTTCAAGCGTTTTAGAGAAATCGGATCTTTTGATCGTGGAACTGTCGGATTCCCCATCCCCTGAAAATGCGCCTTCTCCATCAGTATCACTGCCACTGTCCTCAAAAGTGCCTCCACCATCGTTCCCACCACCAGTACCACCGGCCGGTAATGCTGCCGAAAGGCTTGCGGCGCTCTGCTGGCCGGCATACCCCCCACCCTGCTGACCGGCATACCCTGCACCGAGAGTTACAATGCCCTGAAGGCCGGTTTGGCCCATGACGCCCAGTCTCATTTTCCCCACAGGAACATGATTGATGCAAAGAGGCAGCGGGAAGGAAAGATAGCTGATGTAACCGGCTCCTGAAACGGTGTAGACATTGCTGAGACTGGTATTCTGAGGATTGTCGCTTGTTTCCGAAGAATTGGAAGGTGCACCGCCTTGAGGAAGAGCCGGACCCGGCGGGACATTGCGCTGAATCAAAACGCTTCCTATCGTACCGGTAGTGATGTGCCTTCCCATGGAGGTGAGCAGGAGCAGACCGAATCCTAAAGAGGTGCTGGATAAGGGAAGACCGGCTGTTGCGGCACCCGGAGAAAAAACCGCAGGAACACACGACGTTGCCCACAACTGGTAGTTGTGTACACCCCCGATAACAGGAATGAACCGTGGAACAAGGCTGCTTCCCGTGCAAAGGATACGGCCAAGGCAATCCGCATCTCCAAAGGGAAAGACCGGAATGGTCGGGTCCGGTTTCAGTTTAGGAGTGCCCGATTGTTCCTGTTGCTGCGATTGACCGGATTGCTGCTGAGTCAGAGCACTCTCAAGCCGGTCGGGCCAGACAAGGTGAGAATCGGCTACGGTGATCACCTGATAGTAAAGGTCGGCATCATCGGTTTCAGGTGAGCCCTGCTGAAGCCAGAGTACCAGGGGGTTCCGGTCACTGTCCGTACAAAGGGCAAGGCCAAAGTCGCTGTGATCATCCATCGTGAGTGGCTGAGGTTCACTCCAGATCACCTCTTCACCCGCTAATTTGCCCACAGAACTCATGATTTTTCTGGGGGATTCAAGTGATTCGAAGACGCAAAAAAGGCCCCCGGCCTCTGGCTGACCAGAAGCAGCCTGGCCTGCGTCTTCATAAGGAATCGTGCTCTGATCCTTTCCATTCGATGCGCCCTGCTCAAAGAGTCCGGGGATATAGACAACAACAGGCCGCATCCCTCCTTGCCCCGGTAATTTCCCATTATGCACCCAGCCACTGCCTTTGTCAGATGCCCACCAAAGCTCATTACCATGTTCAAAGACCAGGTAAACGGTGCCCTGACCATCATTGGCAAGTGAAGGGCTATGGTCAGGCAGGATTTCCTCCTGCTCATGTGCCTCCCATGTTCCAAGGCCCTTTCTGCCCTGATATAATCCATTTGTCCTTTCGCTGCCCACTGTGGCTGGCGGCATTTGTGAGCGGACAGCCTCCCCCCCGGACGACCAAATTTTGTTATCATTATCTTGCTCTGTCTGTGAGGCGTTCTTTTTGAGTATGCTCTTTGTGCCTTCACGAGACGATCCATCCATTTCAGGCAGAGCGCTGTTGCCGGCAGTTGCAGTATTGAGAGAATTTGTATTTTTACCGGCAGAGGAACGGATTTTGCCTCCTGCTTGAGGTTTTTTTCTTCTCTCCCCTAATGCTCCGGCAGGAATTAAACTGCACTGGAGAAAGGTAAAAAATACAGTAATAGAAATGACACCTTTTATTTTTAAAAATGCATAATTTATCATGAATTTCTCCTGCACTATCCAGCTATTTTCACATAATGTACTCTTGCCGACTGAAATAGTTATCCCTGACCAAAGTGCTTGCCCTATAAAAGGTAGTGATTTTCCACCAATCTTATCCAGAATCGGTTATTCTCATTTCAATTTATTACTGTATAGGCAAAAAAGGACTAAATTACTGTAAATTAAACATCAATTTTAAGTATTATTGAGACTGCCTTGAAGGCCCCACAACGAGAAGAGAGATTTCCTGCCGTATGGCTACTATGGGTGTTTTGTTTCTGCAACTTGTACATTCTCTGTGACGAAGGAAAATATGGTTGTAATTTACATATAAATAGCTGTAAAGCAGCAAAAAAATAGCGAAGAAATAACACTGATATTTCGATTAATAAGGTAGACATGTTTTTCTCTACTTCCTGTAGGCAGCCGGCCAATGTCCTCCTGCATTGGCCGGCTTTTTTAACGTGCAGAATTATCAGCCTGTTCCTGGTCTAACTTCAGATTGCCTGTTGTCTTCGATTCGCAACCCGGCAAATATGCATTGGTTTTCATAGTTTTAATATTTATGAACGCCATTGCATATTTTTTATTATCCTCCTCTCTAATTAGTCTAGTAATTTATTGATTATCTGATATTATCCATGGAAAGATGATATTGGCACCAGACTTGCGTACCTTTAATGAAAGGTAGTGGCAACACTTAACCCTCTTTATCCTCACTTAACAGGGGCTTACAAGAGAAAAATAAGAAAGGGAGTGATAATCAGAATCAAAGTTACCTATTTTTCTGAGGTTCGGGCAAGTAATGGCTCATAGGGATTGCGGCTCGTTATGGTTGTGGTTCATTGTGATTGCGGCTCATTGTGGTTGTGGTTCATTGTGATTGCGGCTCATTGTGGTTGTGGCTCGTTGTGGTTGTGGTTCATTGTGATTGCGGTTCATTGTGATTGCGGCTCATTGAAGTGGGTTCTCTCTGAAGAATTCATTGTCAGTTCATCCGAACGAGGAAAGAGGTAATCCTATGGTACGGTGCTTTAACCAGAAAAAGAGAATGAAGCGGGTCTTCTTATGTATTGTAGCCTTGATCATCTTTGGTATAGCTGGAATTTCTTCTCTGCCGGCTGCCGATGCTCAAAATCCATTGTGGCTTTCACCTTTTTTGACTGTTCCGACGTTTCCCAGATATTCTTATGATTTTCTATCCCCACTTCTCAACCAATGGGGTACAAATAATGGGCTGCTGCCTTCGGCACCATATACGGGAAGCTTATCGCCCGTAACCCCGCTGCGAACAGCTCATGCATTTATCAATGGAGCGACAACTGTTTTTATTCCTCCCTCATCGACCAATTTAAGGGTGTCGATCAAGCCCGGCACGGGGATTCCCGGCATCAAATTATCTGCTCTCGTAGCACCGCTTACAGTTTTTATTTATCCGAGCGGCTATGTGCCGCCCACACCGACAGTAGTGCCTGTAACTCCGGTAGTCACAACACCCACGGTTGTGCCGATAACTACTCCAGCTACTACTCTTCCGACAACTACTGCCACAGCACCGGCAGTAATATCAGGTTTTGGAGGGCTTCAGCCTTTCCGTTCGACATTTTCTTTTGGGCCAATACTTCCTTCTCCCTGGCTGGCAAATCCTGTATTACCTCTGTGGCGTTATTAGGGCTGGGGATGAGTTCATTCTGTTAATTTTTATATTTCATTTTTTAATTTTATAGAGGGTAGCGAAGATGAGCTAGGGCAGGCAGTCTTTTAAGCCTGTCCTCGCTCATAAAATCCAGTTAAAAGTTACTGTAACTAACTAACTAGATTTTCTATATATTAGATTTCCATACATTAGGGCAATATCTTTTTCATCGATTCGCTATTTAAAAAAAGATCAATTCTATATCTCCTTTCTATATCTCCTTTGGTAAAATCATAATATGAATACCCCCTGGTGCGCAAAAGCACGGGGCCATTATCCTGCTTAAAATTTTTGCTCTTTTCCCCTCATTTTGGGGTGCGCTTTCCTTGACGGAAAAAGACAATGCAGGTAGAATTTAGATATACTTGAAGTTCCTTTAGCCCCAATGAATGTTTTGTTTAACTGCTCCCTTAAAATAATGAAGAAAACATATAAGCTTACCCTCTTAGGTTTGGGAAACCTGCTGCTGAAAGATGAAGGCTTCGGTGTACATTTCATCCATTACTTTCAGGAGAGGTATCGTTTGCCTGAAGATATGGTGATTATTGACGGTGGAACACTCGGCTATGCTCTGATGGACAGTATCTGTCAGACAGAACGCCTGTTGGTTGTCGACACGGTGAAAGCCGACGATAAGCCTGGATCTATCTATCGTTTTAGCCCGGAAGCAATTCCAACCAGTTTGGATTATGCGACCAATGCCCACGAGGTAGAATTTTTAGATGTACTCGTTAAAGCACAGTTAATGGGAGAAGCACCGCAGACAACGATCATTGCTGTAATCCCGGCAGATATTACGGAAATGGGAATGGAGCTAAGCCCGCCTCTTCACGATGCTCTTCACAAGGTGGAACATCTGGTAAAGGAGGAGATCGAGAGCCTGGGCGGAATCCTCATGCACGTGTAGTATAACCTCATTAGATAATCCCAAAGCTCAACTAAATAAGTGTGTAGTTGGTTAGGGAAGGAGGGCTTTTATGGCACTAGACGGTATTTTCTCTGGCAAAGAAGGGCAATCGAGGGTCTATTACGATGCCCTGATGAAAAGATGTGATCTCCACCTTGAGAGAATGCATCAGGAACTTCCACCGCCTGCGGAAAGGTTGAATGAAACCTTGAGCTGTGCCGGAATAAGCAGGCGCAGCTTCCTGAAATGGTGCTCGATCATGAGCACTGCCTTGATGCTGCCGCCAGTTTTCACTTCCCGCGTGGCTAAAGCTGCCCAGATGGCCAACCGGATTCCCGTGGTATGGCTCAATCTGTCCGAATGCACTGGCTGTACCGAGTCCCTGCTCAGAAGCTCCTACCCGAACATCGATGATATCATCCTGGACACGATCTCCCTGGAATATCACGAAACCCTGCTGGTGGCATCGGGTTATCAGGCAGAGGAGTGCCTGGAAGAAGCACTGGAAAAATTCCCCGGACAGTTTGTCTGTGTAATCGAGGGTGCCATTCCCATGGGAATGGATGGAAAATATCTCACTATCGGTGCCAAGGGCAAGACTGGATACGAATTAGCCAAAGAGGTAACCTCAAGAGCCGCCATGGTCATAAATATCGGCTCATGCTCTTCTTTCGGCAATATTCCGGCAGCCAAACCGAATCCGACGCAGGCTCGCGGAATCAGGGATGCTCTGAAGATACCCGCTGTCAATATTGCGGGATGTCCACCCAATGCAACCAATTTTGTCGGCACGCTGCTTCATTATATCCTTTTCGGGGCCGTTCCTGCCCTTGACAAGCTGGGACGTCCGCTGTGGGCATATGGGAAAAGGATCCATGATTTTTGTGAACGTCGGCCTCACTATGATGCGGGAGAATTTGTGGAAGAATGGGGAGATGAGTTCGCCAAAAGGGGATGGTGTCTTTACAAGGTGGGGTGCAAGGGGCCGTATACCTATGCCAATTGCAGCAAGGTCCGGTTTAATCAGGGCGTTTCCTGGCCGGTAATGGCAGGGCATGGATGTATGGGCTGTACCGAGCCGGGCTTTTGGGACACCATGGCTCCTTTGGAAAAACCAATCGCTGACCAGGCTCCGCTTCCCCTGGCCGGAGTGGAAGCGACGGTTGACAAAATCGGTATCGGTCTGGCTGCACTCACCCTAGCCGGAATCGGTGTACACGCCGTAGGAAGCACCATCAGGGGTGTCGGGAAAGAGAAAGGAGGGGATAAATAATGTCCAGGCGAATTATCGTTGATCCGATCACGAGAATAGAGGGGCATCTTCGAATCGAGGTGGAAGTGGATGCAGATAACCGCATTGTCGATGCCTGGAGTTCCGCTACCCTGTGGAGGGGATTCGAGCTGATTTTAAAAGGAAGAGACCCCAGAGATGCGGGCTTGATCACCCAGAGATTCTGCGGTGTCTGCACCTATTCTCATTACGAGGCAGCCACTCTGGCAGTGGAGAATGCTATCGGCGTGGTCCCTCCGAAAAATGCCCGCCTGATTCGAAACCTTATTAAGGGTGCTCAATACCTCCACGATAAAATAGTCCATTTTTATCACCTTCACGGCCTGGATTGGGTGGATCTGGTCAGTGCCCTGTCTGCCAATCCGAGTGGGGCGGTGGATCTGGCCCGCAGTATTTGCGAAAATCCTTACAACTGCTCGGCCAGTCACTATGCGGAAGTGCAAAAACGCTTGACCGCCTTTGTCCAGAGCGGCCGCTTAGGCCCCTTTGCTCATGCCTACTGGGGAAACGAGTCCTATAAGCTCTCGCCCGAAGCCAACCTGGTCATTGCCTCCCACTATCTGGATGCCCTGAGCGTCCAGCGGGTGGCAGCACAGATGATGGCCATATTCGGCGGCAAAAACCCCCATCCCCAAAGTCTGGTAGTAGGTGGAGTGACCAGCGTAATGGATGCCCTGGATGCCCACCGCCTCGGCGAATACCTCTACCGGCTGAAAGAGGTGAAAAATTTCATCGAAACCGCCTATTTCCCTGACGTTTTGCTGGCAGCCCAATTCTATAAGGGCGAAGGAGCCGCAAATATAGGTGCCGGAGTGAAAAACTACCTGAGCTACGGGGGCTTTCCCCTTGACGATCATTGGCAGGAGACACTTTTCCCCCGCGGTGTGGTGTGGGGCGGAAATTTAAGCCAGGCTCACGATATCGATGAGGAAAAGATCAAGGAAGAGGTCACCCACTCCTGGTATGAGGGAAACAGTTCGAGACATCCTTCTGAAGGGGAGACCAAGCCGCACTATACCGGCTTTGATGAGCAGGGAAACCTGAAGGGAAACGAGAAATATAGCTGGGTCAAGGCTCCCCGCTACAATGGCAAACCCATGGAGGTGGGTCCTTTGGCCCGCATGCTGGTAGGATATGCCAGAGGGAATACCAAAATCAGGGAGTTAGTCAACGGGGTTCTCAGCGCTGCCGATATTCCGGCCCAAGCCCTTTTTTCAACCCTTGGCCGTACTGCTGCCCGGTGCCTTGAGGCCAAACTGGTAGCAGACCAGGTTGCCGGGTGGGTTTACGAACTGGTAGGCAATATCAAAGGTGGCGACCAGAGAACCTGGACCCGCTGCGATATCCCGAAATCAGCGCAAGGCAGGGGAATGAGCGAAGCCCCTAGAGGCGCTCTTGGACATTGGGTGCGAATAGAAAACAAGGCCATTGCCAATTACCAGGCCATCGTGCCTTCAACCTGGAACGCCTCACCCAGAGACGAACAGGGACAAAGAGGTCCGTACGAAGAGGCTCTTATAGGAACCAGGCTGGCTAATATCGATCAGCCCCTTGAGATTATCCGCACCATTCACTCTTTCGATCCCTGTCTGGCCTGTGCGGTCCATATTATCGATCCGCGAAAGAATGAAATCAAACGTTTTAAGATCCAGTGAAGAAAGGAAGATCAGGTATGTCAGAACCCCTGATAATGAAAAAACAGTGGTCTTTAGCCTTACGTATCAACCACTGGACCATGGCCGCCAGTATCGTCATTTTGGTTATCAGCGGGCTGTATATCGCAAGGCCCCTGACCATACTGGGTGCAGGAGAAACCTGGCAGAAATTTTCCATAGCAAAGGTCCGCTTTATTCATCTTCTCTTTGGCTTTATCCTGACATCGCTTCTTGCCTGGCGTGCCTATCTGGCCTTCTTTTCGCGATCTTCTGCGGACTGGAAGGATTTCTTCGCCTGGCTCGACTTTAAGAGCCTTGTCAAGCAGGTCAAGTTTTATATGCTTCTTTCCGATGAACCGCCGCCGGAACATTCCGGACTGTATGGAACCGTGCAATCGGGTGCCTACGGTGTATTACTGATCATGACTTTCCTGGTCGTTATAACCGGTTTGATTCTTTACGGCGCTCTCCACCAGGCAGGACTGGGAAGTGTTATCTCGGCAACTCTCTACCCCCTGGAAGGCACTATGAGCGGCCTGGCCGGGGTCCGGTTCATCCATCATGTTCTGACCTGGGTCTTTGTTTTATTCATGTGTATCCATGTCTATATGGCGCTTTGGACTGATGTCGTGTTGAAAAAGAGTATTATTTCTTCGATCATCCATGGACGAATGCTGAAAAGATCAGGCGAGCATTAATTGATTTTACGCGCTCCTTTTAAGTGCTTATTGTGCGCAATAGTATTTGTTCTTGAGCTCTTATTATTCTGCATCCCCTCCCCTCTCCTGCCGTGAATCGAGGGAGGGGATGCTTTTATTTTTCCACCATAGGCATCAAACTGATTCTTCCCCCCCGCCTTTTCACCTTTCAGATCGCTGCTTTCACGGTAAGCCTCCGTGTTTTCAGATCATTTTAAAATTGTATTTTATCTTTATTTTCATAGCCTTAAGCTAGTCCTAGCTTGACTTGAAGGAAGCAATATGGGTACTATATTAAGAGAAGGAACATATCCTTGTCTATAAAACTGATTCGCGAAGTCATAAGGTCAAAAAAACCATAAGATTAAGTGAAAAAAGGTATTCGTTTCTATGGTGAGAGGTTCTTGAGGTTAGGTGGAGAGGAGTTTTAAGGCCCAGCGGAGAAAGGAAGGTTAGGTATGTCAGCACCGTTGAGAATGAAAGAACAGTTACATCGACATGATTTCGAAGAAGTAGACTTGCATAAAAATATGGCAGGATCCCTGATAGCGAGAAAGCAGTGGTCTGTTGCCATGTGCATTAACCATTGGGCTATGGCCGTCTGTATCGTAATTTTAATTGTCAGTGGATTGTATATCGGCAAGCCCTTTACCGTAGCAGCAGGGGAAACATGGCAAAAGTTTTCCATGGCTGATGTGCGTTTCGTTCACCTTCTCTTTGGCTTTATCCTGACAGCGATTCTTGCCTGGCGCGCCTATCTGGCTTTTTTTTCACGCTTTCATGCGGACTGGAAGGATTTTTTCGCCTGGCTTGACTTTAAAAATCTTTATAAGCAGATCAAGTTTTACACCCTCATCGATATCGAATTGCCGGAGCATACAGGACTTTATGGAACCCTGCAATCTGCGGCCTATGGTTTTCTCTTGATTATGGTTTTGGGGGTGGTCATAACCGGTCTGATCCTTTACGGAGCGCTCCACAAGGCTGGACTGGGCGGCTTCATCTCGGCAGTCCTCTATCCAGTGGAAGGCACGATGAACGGCTTGGCCGGAGTTCGTTTCATCCACCATGTCCTGACCTGGGGATTTGTTCTGTTTATCTGCGTTCATACCTATCTGGCCTTTTGGTATGATATTGTTTTCAAAAAGGGTACGATTTCTTCGATTATCAGCGGCAGGGTCTTTGAAAAATCGCACACCCATTAATCCTGCTGCATAAGCAACATGCTATACGTATTGCTCTTTAGTGAGCATTATGTCTTTTTCGGGCGGGGTTTGAAAAACCCCGCCTGCCTATGGAAATGCACGCCTTAGAGCCCATCCTCTCAGAATCCAGAACATTCATGTTCCGTTATTGGTACGCGATGAAATTCCCTCTTTGTTAACCTCCGAGCAGTGGCCTCAGCACCTGGCCGGTAGGAGATTCAAGAACGCGGCAGACCTCCTCCGGAGTTCCGGCTGCCACCAGTCTTCCGCCCTTATCTCCTCCATCAGGGCCGAGGTCAATAATGTAATCCGCGGTCTTGATGGTATCAAGGTTATGCTCGATAACCAGAACGCTGTTGCCAGCATCCACCAGGCGGTTGAGGACTATGAGGAGCTTGCGGATATCCTCGAAATGTAACCCAGTAGTAGGCTCATCCAGCAGGTAGAGGGTTCTGCCGGTATCAAGCCGGGCCAGCTCACGGGAGAGCTTTATCCTCTGGGCCTCCCCTCCGGAAAGGGTGGTTGATGACTGACCCAGTTTGATATATTCCAGTCCTACATCGGCCAGTGTTTGCAGAATGCGGAGGATTTTCGGGTGATTGGAAAAGAGCGACATGGCCTCTTCCACGGTCGAATCGAGAAGCTGGGCAATGTTCTTACCCTTATAGGTAATGCGTAAGGTTGCCTCATTGAAGCGGGTACCGTGGCAGACCTCGCACGGCACATAGACATCAGGCAGAAAGTGCATCTCAACCTTGACCATTCCATCACCGGAGCAGGCCTCGCACCGTCCGCCCTTCACATTGAAACTGAACCGTCCCTTATCGTACCCTGCGATCTTGGCCTCGGTCTGCCAGGAAAATACCTCCCTGATCAGATCGAAGACCTTGACATACGTGGCAGGATTGGAGCGGGGAGTACGGCCAATGGGTCTTTGATCGATATTGATGATCTTGTCCAGGCGATCCAGCCCCTCGATTCCCTGATGTCTGCCCACCGGAAGCCGGGCAGCATGCAAGTGATTGGCGGCAAAAGGATAGAGAATCTGGCGGATAAGACTGCTTTTCCCTGCGCCGGAGACACCGGTCACGAAGCACAGAACTCCAAGGGGAATCGGAACATCGATACCTTTGAGGTTGTTTTCGCTGGCACTCCGGATGGTGATCCACTCATTTGCGGACCTGCGGATTTTGGGGATCGGGATTTCTTTCCTGCCGGACAGATACTGGCCGGTTACGGAACGGGGGTCCTGCTTCATCTTTTCCGGAGAGCCAGAAAAGATGACCTCACCTCCGTGCACACCGGCACCGGGGCCAAAATCGACAATATGGTCTGCCGCCTCCATGGTCTCGCGGTCATGTTCGACCACGATCAGGGAATTGCCGATGTCCCGAAGATGCAACAATGCATCGAGAAGTTTGCGGTTATCCCGCTGGTGAAGTCCGATGCTGGGCTCATCAAGCACATAGAGCACACCGGTAAGCTCTGTGCCCATCTGACTGGCCAGGCGCAGGCGCTGGGACTCGCCGCCGGAAAGCGATGGCCCTGCCCTGTGAAGGGACAGGTACCCAAGGCCCACATTCAGCAAAAAGCGTATGCGGGATTGCAGTTCCTTGACCAGTTCGGCTGCGATCAGAGCGCGGCTTTCCCCCTCGACCTTGAGGGTTTTAAAGAATCTGTCAAGGTGCTCGATGCTCATTGAAGTGAGTTCGGGCAGGGTCTTGCCTCCAACCTTCACGCTACAAGCCTCAGGGCGGAGCCTTGTTCCCTGGCAGGCAGAGCAGAGGGCATCACTCATGTACTGCTCGTAGCGGCTCTTCTGGCTCTCGGAGCTGGTTTGCTTCATGCGGCGCAAAAGGGTCGGAATAACACCTTCGTGTCTGGTGGTATAGTCGAGGTCGAATTTCTTGCCGGTATAATTGACCACGAATTCCCGCTCTCCCGCCCCATAGAGCACGATCCTTTGATGCTCCTCACTGAGCTGGTTAAAGGGTATGTCAAGATCAATGCCAAGTTCTCTGGCAATGGCCGAAAAAATCTGATAAGACCAGCCCTTTTGGTTTTTCATGGAAAAGCCGATGGCCTCCAGCGCCCCGCCATTGATGGATTTGGCAGGGTCGGGCACAATCAGACTGGCGTCTATTTCGGCCCGCGTACCCAGGCCGTTGCACTCCTGACACATCCCGAGAGGGCTGTTAAAAGAAAAAATCTGCGGCGAGAGCTCAGGGTAGCTGATGCCGCATACATCACAGGCCAGGTGCTCACTGAAAGGAAGGTCATGAAAGGAGCCGGGACTGGCTGGCTGCGACTGCTCTGACACCGCCGTAGAGCTGTCCGATGTCCCTGTCCTCGCTTGAAGCCCCGCCCCCCCGCCATCAAGGCAGGAGACCACGATCTGCCCCTTGCCTACCCGCAGGGCAGTCTCGACCGAATCGGTCAGCCGCTCCTTGATCTGATCCGAAATGATCAGCCTGTCAACAACAACCTCAATGGTATGCTTTTTCTTTTTATCCAGGGCTGGAATTTCCGAAAGCTCAATTACCTCTTTGTCCAACCGGACCCGGACAAAGCCGCTGTGCTGGACATCAGCCAGAAGATCGCGAAATTCCCCTTTCCGCTGCCGCACTAAAGGGGCCAGCAGCAGAATTCTGGTCTTCGGAGGAAGGCGCAAAACCTCGGCCACAATTTGCTCCGGGGACTGGGCACCGATTGACCTTCCGCAACGGTAGCAGTACTGAGTGCCAAGCCGGGCGAAGAGCACCCGCAGGTAATCATAGATTTCAGTCAGGGTGCCTACGGTTGATCGGGGATTTTTGCTGGCCGCCTTTTGCTCAATGGCAATGGTAGGAGAAAGCCCCCGGATGTAATCGTAATGCGGCTTTTCCATCTGGCCTAAAAACTGGCGGGCATAACTGGACAAAGACTCCACGTAGCGCCGCTGCCCCTCGGCGTAGATGGTATCGAAGGCCAGGGAAGACTTGCCGGAACCACTTACCCCGGTGAAAACCACCAGCTTTTTCTTGGGGATCTCAAGGTCGATATTTTTAAGGTTATGCTCACGGGCACCCTGAATAACCAGGCTCTTGAGCTCTGACGGAGAGTAATCATTTGTTTTCATACCCGTTTATGATAAGGCTAATCTGAAAGAAGGTCAAGATAAATGTGGGTGGTTATTAAGGGGATATAACAGATAATGGAGATATAATAAATGATGACGACACAAGATTCGGGGATGGAAATAATGTAACATCAATGAAAATAGTGAAAAATAATACTTGAAACATCGAGTGATATTTGATATATTAAAGAAGTAGCTAATAAAAATAAGTTAAATGATGTTAATTTAAAATTGAACTTTCAATATATAAATATAATTATATTAGATTAGATTCATAATAATCGGTTACTGAAAGACGCTCCTTGCAAAAGCGTAACTGAAAGCCCGGTTGAAACCAGAAATGGTTTTGACCGGGCTTTTTTGTTTTACGGGCTTATCGGTAAAAAGATGTGCTGTGCACAAAAAGAAACGGGAGGATGAGCAGTCTTTTACCTATGCCACCCAAAAGCAACACGGAGGATGATGATTATGAAGAAGAGGGAAACGGAAAAGGAGGTAGAACAAGAGGTAAAAAGGGCAGTTAAACAGAAAGAGGAAAAGAAAGTAAAAAAGGAGGTAAAGAAGACAAAGGGTAAAAAGGCAGTTGAACAGGGATCCTGCGGTGTCTTGGATCAGGAGCCCTGGCTTTGCGCCTCAGGGCAGGCGATGTATGACGAGGCCACGTATGATAAGGCAGAGAAATCTCTCCGAGCCTTTATTGAGGCTGCCTGGCATGTGGTTGAGCCTGGCCGTTCTTTTGTTGGCAACTGGCATATCGACTCGATCTGTGAACACCTCGAGGCTGTGACCAGGGGTGATATTCAGCGTCTGGTGATCAATGTGCCCTACCGGACCTCAAAATCGACTATCGTGTCGGTCATGTGGCCCGTTTGGGTTTGGCTGCAAAATCCGACCAGGCGCTTTTTGACCGGATCGCACAAGGACGCGCTGGCCACCCGCGATTGTCTGAAGTCAAGGCGAATTATCTCCAGCCAGTGGTTTCAGACCGGGTGGGGTGGACGTTTCCGTTTCACCCCGGACCAGAACCAGAAGACCAGGTATGAGAATAACCGCACCGGCTGCCGGATGGCCTTCGGCATGACCTCCGGCGTGACTGGCGAGGGTGGGGACATCCTGATCATCGATGATCCCCATAATGCCAAACAGGCCATGTTCTCGGACGTGGAGCGCCGGAATACACTCGATATTTTCGACCAGGAGCTCTTTACCAGGCTCAATGATCCCAAGAAGTCCGCTATTGTCATCATTATGCAGCGGCTTCACGAAGATGACCTGACCGGCCATGTTCTCAAGGATGAGGGCTGGGAACACCTGTGCTTTCCCATGGAGTATGAACCTGGAAGAAAGTGCATAACCAGCCTTGGCGTGCAGGACCCGCGGGAGAATGAGGGTGAATTGCTGTGGCCTGCCCGCTTTGACCGCAAATGGCTTGATGAACAAAAGAGGGTGCTTGGAACCTTTGGTACAGCCGGGCAATTGCAGCAGTGCCCGGTCCCATCCAGCGGTGGTCTGGTTCGGATCGACTGGTTTCGGACCTTTCGGGTGATCCCTTCCAAGGATCAGTGGATTGAGGTGATTCAATGCTGGGACACTGCCCAGAAGGCGGATGAATTGCTCAACTGTCCCTGGGTCTGTGGAACCTGGGTCAGAACTAAAACCGGCTATTATCTCATTGACGTCATGCGGGATTGGCTGACCTATCCACAGGGAAAGCGCATGGTCAAATCCCTGGCCGAGAAGTACAGTCCGCAGGTGGTCCTGATCGAGGACAAGTCAACCGGTTCTTCACTGCTTCAGGACCTGCCCATGGAGACGACGATTCCTCTTTTGCCCTTCGAGCCTGAGTCGGACAAAATCACCAGACTGGCAGTCGAGACTCCGGCCATTGAGGCTGGTAACGTCTGGCTGCCCGAGTCAGCACCCTGGCTTTCCGACTTTCTGCTGGAAATCGGCAATTTTCCGCTTGGGGCGACTATGGACCAAGCGGACATGCTGAGCATGGCGCTTAGATACTTTCGTACCCGAACCACCTATTTCGATTTTGAGAGCACCGGAAGAAGGTGTGATTATGTCAGCGCAGTGAACAGTTACTGAGTTGCATGTGTTGGATATGTTGCATGCGTTGCATGTGTTGCATGAGGAGTTACCCATGACTGAATCAAATGTGATAAGGAAATCAAAACCTATTGAGAAGGAAATTGCCACCACTGGCAAAGACCTGGATATTTTCGGTGGATGGCTCAACCGTCTCGAAAATCCTGATCCTGTGTTGTTTACCGAGGCCAGGGGCAAGGGGATCAGACTCTACGATGAGATCAGCCGCGATGCACATGCCTTTTCCGTGCTGCAGACCCGCTATCTGGCTGTGGTCGGCAAGGAGTGGAGTGTGGTGCCTCAAGCCGTGAATCACCCCAGAGTCGGAAGGCAGAGGCGGGATGTGCGGGATGTTAAGACTGCTCAGTTTGTCGAATCCGTGCTCATGGATTGTAACTTCGACCAACTGCGCCTTGAAATTTTACAGGCGATTCTCTACGGCTACTACGGAGCTGAAATTATCTGGAAGATAAAAAACGGGGCTGTTGTCATCGACCGGTTCATGAGCAAGCATCCAAGACGGTTCTGTTTTACGCTGGACAGGGAGCCGCGATTGCTGACCCCCGCCTCTATCGTCAACGGAGAGCCGATTCCGGACCGTAAATTCCTTATCTTCCAGTATGGCGACAGCGATAACCCGTATGGTAACGGCCTGGGCCAGAAACTCTGGTGGCCTGTCTGGTTCAAGAAGCACGGCATCAAGTTCTGGGTCATCTTTATGGAAAAATTCAGCATGCCTACACCCATCGGCAAGTATCCGACCCAGGCCAAGGAGCAGCGGATTAAACTGCTCGAAGCTATCGACGCCATAAGAACCGAAACCGGCATCGTTATACCGGATACCATGAGCATAGAATTGATGGAAGCCTCCAGGCAGGGAGATGGTTCGTATGTCACGGCCTGTGAGTACTTCGACCGGCAAATATCGAAGACAGTACTTGGCCAGACCCTGACTACCGATGTCGGCAGCAGGGGATCGTATGCAGCCTCGCAGATTCATGACGAGGTCAGGCAGGATATTATCGAGGCGGATGCGGACCTGCTTGACGCGTATCTGAACAAAGTGCTCATACCCTGGATTGTCGATTTCAATTTTCCGGGAGTGACCAGCTACCCCCGCCTGGTGACCCATTCAGGCAAAAAGCCCGATCTTGGCACCCGCAGCCAGATAGATAAGACATTAGTGGCTGAGATTGGGCTGCCGATCGCCAAATCATACTTTTATGAAGCCTATGGCCTGCCAGAGCCCCTTGAGGGTGAAGAGGTGATGGGTGCCGGGAGTCCGGAATTACACAGTATCGTGAAAGGAGGATAAGAGATGGTAAATAAGGATCTTTCAGGATTTGATGATTGGGTGCCAATCTTTGCCGGCGGCAAACAAATTGACAGCCGCGGTCTTGCACACGATGGAGATGAAATGATTGATAAGGCCATTGAACAGTTTGACCCTGAATATCACGAACCGCCGCTGACGGTTGGCCATCCCCAGGATAATTCCCCGGCCTTTGGCTGGGTGAGCGCACTCAGGAAAGTCACCCAAAAGCTCAAGGATGGAAGCAAAATCAATGTGCTCATGGCTAAATTCAAGGATGTAGTGCCGGAGTTTGCTCAGGCTGTCAGGCAGGGATTATACAAGAAGCGCTCGGCCAGTTTTTATCCGGATGGCCGCCTGCGCCATGTGGGATTCCTGGGCGGAATGCCACCGGCTGTTAAGGGTTTGACTGATCTCAAATTCGAAGAGGGTGAGCGGTGTATGCTTTTCGCTGATGCCCTGGGATTAAAGATCTGTGATCAATTTTCAGCAAATCTGTCTGCTGCCGAGGACCCGGTGGTGGCAACTGGGGAGCGGGAGACCACAGGAAGCCAGGAGACTACCGGAAACCAGAAGGCCGCCGGAAGCCGGGATGCCGCCCTGAACCAGGGAAATCAGAACGCCGCAGGAAACAAGGAAGATGCAGTTGATAACACACAAGCCAAAACGGCATTAACCATTAACCATACCGAAGGAAAGGAGAGCCAGAACATGTCACACACAGAGGAACATCTCCAGTCTCTTCTCGAACAGCAAAAGGAGAGATTTACCGCTGAATTCGAGGAGAAGCTGCAAAAGCGCATAATGGAGCTTACCGAGCGGCTGAACCAGGTCGCCAGTGAGGCTGACAGGAAAATAGAGGATGCCAAAGAGCAGGGCCGCAGGGAGGCAGCCGCTGACTTTGCCGAACAGCGAAGGAAGGATGGAGAATCGGCCAGAAAGAAGGAAATTGGAGAATTTATCACCAGTGGTATTCACTCCGGTCAGATCTTGCCTGCCTGGGAGAAATTGGGACTTGCTCAATTTATGGAAGGGTTAGGAGCCGAAGAAACCCTTAATTTTGCAGAGGGTAAAAAGGGAACCCAATATCAGTGGTTTCGTGATTTTCTCACCGAGCTGCCCAAAACGATCAATTTCGGCGAGTTTGCCACCAGGAGCAAAAATGTCGCTGCCTCAGGCAGCGCAGGCCAGCAGTTGAACGACCTGATTACCAGGAAGATGAAAGATAACCCAAGGCTCGATTATATGAGCGCTTTTAGCGAAGTTCAAAGGGAAAACCCTGATCTGGTCAGGGATTATGAGCAGGAAATCCACCTGGCCAGATAATGTAAGGACTCGTAATTCCAGAGAAATTCCCTCTGCTAAAAAATCTTAACAGGCATCTTAACCCGTATTTTATCAGGTAAGAATAAGGAGAAAGCAAGATGAGCACAGAAAGTTCGGTTCTCCGCCTCTCATTTGAGGCGGCAGAAGACCTCTCGAATTACCAGTATCACTTTGTGGTCCTGGATCCAGCTTCAGGCAAGATCAGACTACCGGATTCGAGCAATGAAGTGGCCCTTGGCATCCTGCAGGATGCACCAGCCAGCGGCCAGGCTGGCAGCGTCATGCTGCTTGGCAAGAGCAAACTGGTGGCCAATGCCAGCCTTGGCCTCGGCACATTCGTCAAGCCCGAATACGTAAGTGCCAGTGATGCGGGTAAGGGCCAGAATGCAGACGCCAACTGGAAATATGCGCGTGGCCGCGTACTCGAAGCTGCCGGAGCCGAAGGTGATATATGCTCCGTGGAGCTTATCGGGCCTTTCCCCCGTGGCGTAGATCTTTTCATTGGCAGGACGAGCGTTTCATCCATTAACACGGCTGATGTTGCTACGTATACCGCGAGTCAGCTCCTCGGCGGTCTCATCCTGCGCGATCCCAATGGCAGCAGCCGGTCTGACCTGACTCCGACAGGAGCACAGATCGCAGCCGCTCTCATGGACGCCGGATGCGGCAGTACCATAGCTGGTTTGAGCTTTGAGTTTATCATCCGCAACACCGCCGATGCAGCCGAGACGATCACCGTAACTGCCGGCAGCGGCGTAACCCTGTCCGGCACCATGACCATTGCTCAGAACAACTGCCGGCGATTTCTGTGCGTTATGAACGACGCATCGAACGCGACCATCTACAGTCTTGGAACAATGGTCTATTAAAGAGAGTGCTTAAAAAGCATTAACCAGAGTAATGAACAGAGTAATAACCAGAGAGAATCAATTCATTGTGGGTAAACCATTCATTATTTAGGTAACCAATAGTAGTGAACAACCAGTGGAGCAGGCACCTTATTATACCTTGCGGCCCGCTGCCTACACAAGAAGAGAGGAAGGATAATAACCATGGGACAACCAAACGTACGGGGTTTATTGGTTTCAGGGCCTCTGGCCAATGTTTCTCTTGCTTATCGAAACCGGGCCTATATTGCGGACCGGGTCTTCCCGATCCTTGACAGCCCTTCGCCTGAAGCTAAAATCGGCCGATATCTCAAGAGCGACTGGTTTCGCGATGAGGCTGCCATAAGAGCACCCGGAACGAAGGCGGCCAGGGGCGGCTATAAAGTAGATACCGTGGCTATCAGCGCCACGGAGTTTGCCTTTGCCAAAGAGGTCACCGAAGAGGACCGGCAATTAGCTGCACTGCCAAACACTCCCCCTTTACAGCCGGAGCAGGATGCCATTGAATTTTGTACTATGAAGATCGATCTGAAAAAGGAACGCCGGGTGTCCGAGATCGTATTCAACAGCACGTGGTCAGACCTGCCTGGCGGCGAGGACGCTGGAGGTCTCTGGGCTGCCGGAGCGGGCAATACCTTCATCTGTGACGTTGAAACCGCCATTGACCGGGTTGAAAGCAATACCGGCTTTCGGCCGAATGTGCTTTTGCTCTCTTCGAACACCCTGAAGGAGCTTAAAATGGAAGCCACGGTTCTTGAGAGAATCAAATATACCCAGCGCGGCATTATCTCGGCTGAGCTGATCGCAGCGCTCTTCGATCTGGACGAGGTCCTGATCGGCGGAGCGATCTACTCCTCGGCCAGAGAGAGACTGGAAGGCACCGAGTTTACGGCTGCCAGAATCTGGGAAAAGGTCCCTGGCAATGGCTCGGCTTTTCTCTTCTACCGCCCGCCGGTACCGGGGTTGAAGACCCCGAGCTCAGGCTATCAGGTCAGAGTACCCTATCCGAATGGACTTCCCCGAAGCACCAGAACCTGGAATGAGCCTGCCGAGAATCAGGATGTGTACGAAGTGAAGGAGAACGTCTGCATTACCCAGACCGGCCCGGACCTCGGATATCTATGGTACAACACTATCGCCAGTTAAAGAGCGGGCAAAAAAGGGGGCTTAAGGGGAGATTTTAAGCTTAAGAGAAATCTCCCCTTCCCCTGATCATTGAATCACTGACCACACTGGTCGAAAGGAAAGAACGTATGGCTTACTGCACACTCGCAGATTTAAGAGAGCAAATCAAAGAGGATGACCTCATCCAATTGACCGATGACAGGAGCGTACTTTCTTCCAGCATCCTGAATGGGGACATCAGCGCCGCAGCGACAACGATTATCCTCACTGATGCTTCGGGCTTTCCTGAATCCGGCAGAATCGAAATTGATCTGGAGCAGATTGATTATACCGGGAAAATCGGCAATCAGTTGATTTACTGCCTACGAGGGGTAAATAAGACCACGCCCGCGGCTCACTGCACCGGAGCTGCGGTCATAGAGTTGAATACCATAATCATGTCAGTGGTTGAGCGGGCCATTGCCGATGCCGATGCAGAGATTGACAGCTACTGTGCAGCCCGTTACGCGAATCTGCCCTTTGCCCTCGTGCCGATAATGGTCCGCAAGATCAGTGTAGATATAGCAATCTACAATCTCTATGCCCGGCGTAAGGGAGCACCTGATGACAGACGGGACCGGTACCAGTCCGTGGTCAGGTTCCTGGAAAATGTAGCCAATGGGATTGCTTATCTGGGAGCTGATGCACCGGATACGAACGATGATCCGGGACCCAGGGCATCTGGCAGCGAAATTGACCGGATTTTCACGATGGGCCGTATCTCGGATTCGTCTTCCGGGACGCTGGACCGTTATTAGAAGGCTGGAACCAAAAGGACAGGTAATCATGAAAGAGCTTTTGAAAGCAATCAAAACACATCTTCAGGCTGATGCAAACCTGAGCTACATACGCGATATTGATATTTACATCACCAGTGATGATACTCAGATTCCGGCTGCCGCCATGTTTCCAGCCATTGCCATCAAAGATGGTTCAATCAGGAATGAGCAGATGCTGGCCAGGAATTACCTCCAGTGTGCTGAGGTAAGGATAACCGTTTTTCAGCGGATTCTCAGGCCTGAAGAATCGATCATGGGCACTCACGGCGTTCTGGCTATGTCAGGTGATATTGTAGCCAGTCTGATAGATCAGAAACTTCCCGGCGTGCAGAATGTCTTTCCGATAGCCGAAGATCCCAGCCAGTCACTCAAGGACGATAAACAAGAGATGATTCAGAAAAAAACCATAACCTTTGCCTATACCAGACACAAGAACTGGTAGCATGGGGAGAGGAAGGAGGAGGAATAGATATGGGTTGGGTAAGCAATGCCAAGAGCCAATTGCTGTTGGATTTTGAAACAGCGTTTAAAACGCTGCCGCTCTCACCGGTTGCTGTCAGGCTGCCATTTAGCACCTGCGACCTGAAAGTGGACCAGAAGCCTCAAGTCTCAACTATTCTGGGATCTGGCCGTCATGCTGGAAGACCATTCTACGCAAACAAGTCGGTTACCGGTAATTTGACCGGGCCGATCGACTTGACAGCAATCGGTTACATTCTCAAAATGGTTTTCGGGCCGCCGACTACGACCGGCTCCAGTGATCCTTATACGCACACCTTCACGATAGGTTCTGATACACCTTCGTTTCTTATCGAAAAGGGCTGGCCGGATGAGAACAAATACTATCTCTATTCGGGCTGCAAGGCGACCGGGTTCAGCGTCAGTTTTGGCGGCCGTGGCGAGCTGCGCTACACCGTGCCGATTATCGGTGCCAGAGAAGTGTACAGCTCAAGCTCGTACCAGGAGACTCCTGCCACCGATATCAGCAGGCCGGTTACTGTATTCCATAACTGCGATGCTGCCGTCAGTGAAGGCGGAACTCCGATCGAAACCCTTGAGGAAATCAGTTTCAACTTTCAGAACAATACAGTCATGGGTTTTGGTCTGGCTGGCAGTGGGGAAGGAACAATAGCGGGCGAGGGTACTCCCTCTCTTGAGGGTAAAATCAAGGGTATGTTCGATGCCGATACCATTATCTCCAAGGGAAGAAACCATACCAAAAGCTCGCTCTCGGTGATCTGCACTGCCGGTGCTCATTCCATAGAATTTCTGGCTGACGAAATTGAGTACAGCCAGGAATCACCGGCGATTAACGGCCCTGGAGGAGCCTATCTGGACCTTGGCTTCATCGGTTATTATCATGATGCCCAGGAAGCCAGTGATTTTCGGGTAGTGCTGGTCAACAGCCAGCCGAGTTATGAGTGAAACAACAGGTTCTTGCAAGGAGGATTTATGGACCTTTTTCTTGATTTACATCAAAAAGATGGAGTTTGGATCGACGGCAGCCACCGGGTTTTTGAAAAGTCGGAATTTGAGGGGCTACACTTTCGGGTCAAGATCAAACCCTTGACCAGAACCGAGCTTCGCAAGGTACGAAGGGAAGCCGAAACCTCGACCAGAAGTTTTGATCAGGATATCGCTTTGCCGATGATTTTCATGAACTGCTGCCTCGATTGGGAGCTTAAGGATGGCCATGGTCAAAGCATTCCGTTCAGTGAGGAAAATAAAAAAATATTGGTCGAGCAATTTCCCGTTCTCACCAACCTGGTCGCTGCTGCCTGTCTCGACGCTCAGGCCAGGGCTGCGGAGGTTCGGGAGGAAGAGGTAAAAAACTTATCGGCTTCTGGCGCTGGCGCATAAAAGACAAAGGGGAGAACCCGAAGTACTGTGCGAAGTGCCGGAAGAAATTGAACAGCCAAAACCGGATTCCGCCCTGTGATGAGTGCGAGGCAAGCTATCCGGGCAGGAGACAGCCACGGCTTCTTCTGGTCAATGAAACGTGTCTGGAGGTCCATGATCTGTGCTTTGAGGCCAGGGGGGATTTGAGCGGGAACCTGGACTACGGATTTTTGGTCAGAATTATGGATCTTATGGATATCGAAGCGCAAGAGCAACTGGATATTATCTATAAGATCAAGAGAGTGGAAAGGTTCCTGAAGGAGAACAGACAAGACCATGATGTCGAATGACGCAAATCGTGAGTTAGTCCTAGACTTTTTATTTGGAGATAAGCTTTCAGCCAGAGAGGTCAGAGACCTTGGCCAGGCCATTGAATATACGGGAAAACACACTGAGGAGACTGCCGAAAAACTAAACAGACTCCGAAATGCTCTCGCCGATGTAGGCGAGAATCTCTTCCTTCAGAAAGGGGCCGCAGCGGATCTGGCTGCGGCCCTCAGCTCGCTGGAGATCGAGCGCCAGATCACCAGGTGGCAGAGGCTCTCTTCGGCCCAGGACGAGGCAGGAAAATCCCTTCAACAGACTATTTCCCTTCAGCGGTCGCTGGCGGGATCTGGATCTTTCCTGGATGCTTCCGTCACTTCCGGCATTTTACCGATATTGCTGGACAGCCAGCTCAAAGGGTTTGGCCAGGCCGGCTGGACCGATGTGGGCGGCTCTGGCAGCGCTGCCGAGACGGTGTTTGAAAACGGGTTGATCTCAAGTATCGAATCTGGCATGATCGCCGGGCATCTTGGGGTCATGGCTGACAGTCTTATCGATGTACTTACGCATAAGGTGAGCGAGTGCGAGCCTGAAATTCCCTCCTTTCATCTGCTCTGGCAGACCATAGACGGGCAGATCGAGCGTGTAGCCGAAACCTGGCAGAATATGGGCCGTGACCAGAGAATCGTGGCCGCTGCCGAGGAAGTCTGGCAGAGCCAGTTGGATTTTGTACGAAAACTGGCACTGGTAGCGGGAGGAGAGGATATCCCTTCTTTTGAGTTCAGCCTGGGCGGTGTGGGAAGATCGATTGAGGATATCCTGAACCAAAAGACAGCACAAGGATTGATCAAAGTTGCTTTTGGCTCTTATGGCCAGCTCTCTGAGGTATTCGGCCCGGCCTTTCAGGAAGAAATGAAAAAAGTTTTTATGGATACCATGGGCCAGAATCTTGGCATGTTTGCTTTTGGCCAGGACCGTGAAAGTTTTCAAAAATATATGGACTGGAAATTCAATCAGTTCACTTCCATGCCAGCCGGACAGGCCATGCAGGAGTTCGAAAACTGGATGGCTAGCCAGGCCATCTTCTCCCCCGTCGGCAGACCTGGAATACGGTCCAGTTCGATATTCGATCTGTTCACGTCCATCTACCCCGATAGGGATATGAACGATGCAACCTTCAGTCAACTGGAGCAGTTTGCCAAAACCGTAATTCCGGGCTGGTTTACGCGGGGAGAAATCGCCCTGGGATCGGAAGACAGTCAAAAACCCTGGAATGAATTTTTCAACGATCTTGACCAGCAGGTCAACGGAATTTTTGACCTGGTCACTGCCGGTATGGGGCAGGCATTTGCCGCTTCTCTCAAGACCGGAGAATTTCAAACCTTTGAGCAGAATTTCAAGCAAAGTATCCTGAGCAGCGTGCAGCAATCCCTGATTAAAGGATTCGCTGAGCAGGAGCTTTTGCCCATTGTCTTTCAGCCATTCTACGGAACTGAAGAAAGACCTGCCATAAGTGATGTGCTGCAAAAGTACCTGAGCGGGGACTTGCCCCTCGATCAGGTGCAAGGCTATCTGACTCAGATGGCTGGTGAATTGACGAGCACCTTGAATGGTTTTGAGCCGATCTGGGAGACCTTGAATACAACCTTTCAGGAGCTTAACCAGGCCCTTGGTCTCAACACAACGGCAGTTGGGCAGAATACCGAGGCAATTCTCGGTCCGGTCAATAACTTCCTGCTGAGCCTTGATACCGGCTCACTGGCCCCGGCCGAGAGTATGGCCGGGCTTGAGGGCCTGAAGGATGAACTCTACGCAAACGCCCTTGCTGATCCTGCGGCATTTTCCACCTATGCTAATTTCATGACCTCACACTATCTGCCCTGGCTGCAGGGAGTAAGTACTGACTATGGTGCTGAAATTGCAGGCGTGCGGACCGGCGTCGAAATCATGCCCTGGGTGCAGGACGCCCGGGGCTACACCCCCATCCCAGGGGCGGAAGGTGGAGGAGGGGCACAGCTTGCGGGCGAAGGAAATGCATCCGGGAATCTGGCCCAGGATATCGGCCAGGAAGTGGGCAGGGCTCTTGGCCCCATGCTGCTTGACCTCAAAGAGTCCGGACAGATTACCATCGATATAATCGTCGATGGACAGATCATCAGACAAAAAGTGATTGAAAGCCTGGATGATCCGGCCGTGGTTCAGAGAGTGCGGGCACGTATCTTTTGAAGAAAGTGAAAGAGTTCAGTACGTATGACTTTGAAAACAAGAAGGGAGGAAGATGGTACTATGGGTCGGCCATTGATAGGCAAACAGGCAATTGCCGGATTTTTCGGTACCGGATGGAGAAAGGTCATAGAGTATATTACCCTGGGTGCCCCTATCACCAGGGGAAGCAACAGCAATTCCACCTATGAGGCTGATCAGCAAATGCTCGAGGAATGGTGGAGGGGGCATATTCAAAAAAAGCTGGATTTGAAGACCGGCAAAAAAATTGTTTTCCGTAAAACTTCGTAATGGATAAAACAATTTCATTTTTTGGGGGGATGGGAGTAAAAAATATGACTATGAGCGATGTAACAGAACCTATTCAGCTTGAAGAAGAATACCTGTTCGAGTTTCATCAAAATTCCATACCATCGGGCATCAAAGCCCTGGCTGAAGCAATCCTGGATCAGGCACTGCAAGACATTATTACTGATGAGGGAAAAGATGCGGCAGTCTACTGGATATCCATCGATAATTACAGCTATCCATTCAGTTTCCGCTGTATATGCGAAATGCTGGGGATGAACCCCTACGCTATTCGAAATACAGTCCAAAGATTTGTTCACGAACAAAAGATACGGGCCGATGTGCAGAAGCCCTGCTTGAGATGTTTGAATTGAATGGAATTGAATGACACCTCTCCTGGTGGCCTCAACATCTTCCCCGCATCAGAGGGTAAGATGTTGAGGCCCTCTCCAGATTTTTTCCCCTCCTGTATGCAGCCGACACCATTGCCAGCCATGGAATAAATTATGCATCTTAATATCTTGTTCCTTATTAAACATGCCTTGTCGCTTGCCCAG